>NZ_LMKI01000004.1:0-241763 GCF_001421425.1 Pseudomonas sp. Leaf15 | reverse complement strand
ACGGCCTTTGCCCCGCCCGCGTTCTTCAACCTTACGATGAACCAGTTTGATGCGCGACAGCGCTACATCGAAGAGGTGGCGGGGCCTCCCACATTTTTGATTTGAAGTGTGCCTACTCCCACATTTTTGATTTGAAGTGTGCCTACTCCCACATTTTTGATTTGAAGTGTGCCTACTGTCCCAATCGTTCGGCCAGCAGGGGCAACAATCGCTCGCATGACGCCTCGATCTTCACCTGCAACAGCTCATCCCCTCGGGTCTTGCCCAGGTTGATGGCTATCACCGGCTTGCCTTGCTCCACCATCGCCTTGCACAGGCGAAACGCGGAATAGGCCATCAGCGAAGAACCCACCACCAGCAGCCCGTCGGCATGCTCAACGGCGGCCATGGCCCTGGCTGCCGTCGCCGGTGCCACGTTCTCGCCAAAAAATACAACGTCTGGCTTCAAGCGCTCGCCATTGCAATGGGGGCAGCGCGGCACCTGGAAGCGTTCTTCAAACGTAGGATCGAGCAGGGTGTCACCGTCAGGCGCCTGCACCGCGTGGACCTCGGCCAGGTAAGGATTGTCGATTTCCATCTGCCGCTGGATCACGTCGCGGGTACTGCGCTGCTGGCAGTCCAGGCAGAGCACACGATGCAGGCTGCCATGCAGTTCGATCACATCATGGCTGCCGGCCTGATCATGCAGGGTGTCGACGTTTTGCGTGATCAGCCCGCTGATACGCTCGCGTTGCTGCAGTGTTGCCAGCGCCAGATGAGCCTGGTTCGGCTGCGCAATACGCACCCGTGGCCAACCCAGCATGGCGCGTGCCCAATAGCGGCGGCGCGCTTGCGCGGTGGCGAGGAATTCCTGGTACATCATCGGCGCCCTGCCACGGCGCACGCCTTCGCTGTCGCGGTAATCCGGGATGCCCGATGACGTGCTGATACCTGCACCGGTCAAGACCAAAAAGCGTCGTTCAGCCATGGCCCGGTACAGGGTGTCGAGGTGATTTTCTTGATGGTCCAGCGTATCGAGCATGGGTTCCCCTATTCGCCGCGGATGTACTGCTCCAGCTGTTTGATCAGATCGGCCTGTTCGGCAATGGCCTCTTTTACCAAGTCACCGATGGACAGCAGGCCCAGCAGTTTGCCGTCTTCGACCACGGGCAGGTGGCGCAGGTGACTGTCGGTCATGATGTTCATGCATTCTTCGACACTCTTATGGGTATCTACGGTGATGACAGGTGAACTCATTACCTCATGGACCTTTGTGGTGACCGACGAAAGGCCTTTGAGCATGATTTTGCGCGCGTAATCACGTTCACTGAGGATGCCGACAACTGCGCCTTCCTTGACCACCGGCAAGGCCCCTACGTTTTTTTCTGACATCCGCACCAGCGCCTCAAACACCGTGTGATCCCATTGGATGGTATGCACGTCCTGATTCTTCTGGTCCTTGGCTTTGAGCACTTGTGCAACGGTTTTCATGGCGGCCACTCCGGTGTTGTTGTTAGGAAGTCAGCGAGTCCCCTACAGAATCCTAGACGGGCTACAGCGCTGCAAGGCCCAAAGCGGCGTTAAACCCGTCGAAAAACGTCATTCACTGGTTTATTTCGCGTTTTAGCCGGCACTTTTCGGTTTTTTCGCCCGCTTTGGAGCGCCTGTCGTCTTGCGCGGTGCGGCCTTGCGTTTGTTTTTCCACGGCGTGGCGCCTCGGCCCGCCGGGCTGGCCGGACCGGTGATGGTCATGCGCATGCCATTGCAGCGTGCCACTTGTTTGCTCATCCAGGCCGCCTGCTTGGCGACGAATTCTTCCAGGCTCATCTCTCCGCTTTGCACCATGTCCAGCGCCTGCTCCCAGATCGCAGTGGTACCTGGGTCGGCAATCGCCCGCGGCACCGCGTCGATCAGGCTGAACGCCGCCGCAGTGGCCGACAGTGCCTTGCCGTTTTTGACCAGATAACCCCGGTCGAGCAAACCCTGGATAATCCCGGCGCGGGTGGCTTCGGTGCCGATACCGGTGGTGTCCTTGAGCTTTTGCTTGAGCAGCGGGTCTTGCACCAGTTTGGCGACGTTTTTCATCGCCTTGATCAGGTCACCCTCGGTGAAGGGCTTGGGCGGCTGGGTCCACAGGTCCTTGAGGTTGACCTTGGCCACCGCATAATCCTGACCTTGCACCAAGGTCGGCAAGGCCTGCGGTGCGGGGGCTTCACGGCCTTTGGCGGGCGCGAGCGCCTCGGGCAGGGCGCGCTTCCAGCCCGGCTCGATGATGACTTTACCTACCGCGCGCAAGGCCTGGCCTGCGCAGTCGAAATCCGCCTGGGTGCGATCGTATTCATGGTTGGGCAGGAACTGCGCCAGGTAACGTGCGCGAATCAGCGTGTAGACCGCACGGTGCTTGCCGGTCAGTTGCGCGACGTCCTTACCGGCACCCGTAGGAATGATGCCGTGGTGCGCGCTGACCTTGGCGTCGTTCCAGGCCCGCGAGCGGCGTTGCGGGTCGATATGCGCCATCAACTCATTCACCGCCGCATCCGCGCGGGCCAGCGCGGCCAAGATCTTCGGCGCATCACTGTGTTGGCTGAGCGGCAGATAGCCGCAATCACTGCGAGGGTAGGTGATGACTTTGTGGGTTTCGTAAAGGGACTGCGCGATGTCCAGGGTTTCCTGGGCGCCGAGGCCGAGCTTCTTGGAACAGATTTCCTGCAACGTGCCGAGGTCGAAGGGCAGGGGCGCCACCTCGCGCACGCGCTCGGTACGCAGTTTGACCAGCCTGGCGCTGGCGGCGTGGGCCATCGCATCGGCGGCAGCGCGGGCCAGTTGCGGGTCAAGACAGCGGCCTTGATCGTCGCAGGCATCCTCAGCGGCGCGCCATTGAGCCGTGAAGGTCATGGGGCCGTGGCGCAGGTCGACATCAATGGCCCAGTAAGCCACCGGCACAAAGTCGGCGATGCTGCGGTCGCGGTCTACCACCAGACGCAAGGTCGGGGTTTGCACGCGGCCCACCGGCAATACGCCTTGATAGCCGGATTGACGCCCGAGCAGGGTAAACAGGCGACTCATGTTCATGCCGATCAGCCAGTCGGCGCGCGAGCGGCCCAGGGCCGAGTGGTACAGGCTGAAGGTTTCGGCGCCGGGTTTGAGGGCAGCCAAGGCCTTGCGGATGGAGGCTTCATCCAGCGCCGATAACCATAAGCGCTGGATCGGCCCACGATAGCGGCAATGCTCCACCAGCTCCCGGGCGATCATCTCGCCTTCGCGGTCGGCGTCGGTGGCGATCACCAGTTCCTGGGCTTCCCCGAGCAAACGCTTGACGGCCTTGAACTGGCTGGCGGTCTTGGGCTTGACCAGCATCTTCCATTTTTCCGGCACGATCGGCAGGTCGGCCAGCACCCAGCGCTTGTATTTGGCGTCGTAGGCGTCGGGCGGGGCGGTTTCCAGCAGGTGGCCGATGCACCAGGTGACTGTGACCCCATTACCCAGCCAGCAGCCGTCGCCACGCCGGCTGGCGCCGAGCACGGCCGCGATATCCTTGGCCTGGGAGGGTTTTTCACAGAGGTACAGCCGCATGGTCATCACATCAAATCGGGTCGATGCCTTGCAGGATGCTCAGTCAAAGGCAATTGAGCAACCTTTATCTGTATGGATGTACAGCTGTAAGTTTCAAGCTGCAAGCTGCAAGTAGAAGCCGATCAGCTTTTACTTGGCGCTTGCAGCTTGCAGCTGACTCAATTGTTATTGATATCCACGTTCTTGGTTTCTTTCAGGCAGAACAACCCCACAATCAAGCTCACCCCGGTCACCACCACCGGGTACCACAGGCCGTAGAAGATATCGCCGGTGTACACCACCAAGGCAAACGACACGGTCGGCAGGAACCCGCCAAACCAGCCGTTACCGATGTGGTAGGGCAGGGACATCGAGGTGTAGCGGATACGCGTCGGGAACAGTTCCACCATCAGCGCCGCCAGCGGGCCGTAGCACATGGCGGCGATGAGGATCAGCACCACGATCAGCACCACCACCATCACCTTGTTGACCTGCGCCACATCCGCCGAGGTCGGGTAGCCGGCCAGGGTCACCGCGCCGCGCAGGGCCGCTTCGTCGTAACCGTCGATGCGCACATCACCGACGCTCACCTGCACCGGGCTGCCGGCTGGCGCGGCGGCGCTGCTGTAGGGCAGACCTTGCTTGACCAGGAAGGTCTTGACCTTGTCGCACGGGCTGTCAAAACGCGCCTTGCCGACCGGGTCGAACTGGAAGGTGCAGGTGGCCGGGTCGGCCAATACGGTGATCGGCGCCTGGTGGCTGGCCTGGTCCATCGCCGGGTTGGTGTAGTGCGCCAGCCCCTTGAAGATCGGGAAGTACAGCGCGGTGGCCAGCAGCAAGCCGAGCATCAGCACCGGTTTGCGCCCAACCTTGTCCGACAGCCATCCAAAGAGGATGAAGAACGGTGCGCCGATTACCACGCTGATGATCAGCAGCATATTGGCCAGGGCCGGGTCCATCTTCAGGAATTGCGTGAGGAAGAACAACACGTAGAACTGCGCGGCGTAGAAGGTCACTGCCTGCCCGCCGTTGATGCTGAACAGCGCAATCAGCACCACCTTGAGGTTTTCCCATTTGCCGAAGGATTCGCGGATCGGCGACTTGCTCGCCTTGCCTTCCTCTTTCATTTTCAGGAATGCCGGCGACTCATGCAGGCTCATGCGGATCCAGGTGGAAATGCCCAGCAGCACAATCGAGAACAGGAACGGGATGCGCCAGCCCCACACTTCGAACTGGTCGCCGGTGAAGTAACGGCAAGCCAGCACCACCAGCAGCGACAGCAGCAGGCCCAAAGTGGCGGTGGATTGAATCCAGCTGGTGTGCAGGCCGCGTTTGCCGGCCGGTGCGTGCTCGGCCACATAAGTGGCTGCACCGCCATATTCGCCGCCCAACGCCAGGCCTTGCAGCATGCGCAGCACGATCAGAATGATCGGCGCCGCAATGCCGATGCTGGCATAGGTCGGCAACAGCCCGACACAGAAGGTCGCCACGCCCATGAGGATGATGGTGACCAAAAACGTGTACTTGCGCCCGATCATGTCGCCCAGGCGGCCGAACACCAACGCGCCGAACGGCCGCACCACAAAGCCTGCGGCAAAGGCCATCAAGGCAAAAATAAACGCCGTGGTGTCATTCACCCCGGCAAAGAATTGCTTGCTGATCACCGCCGCCAGGGCGCCGTAGAGGAAAAAGTCATACCACTCGAACACCGTCCCTAAAGACGAGGCGAAGATGACTTTCCTTGATTCGCTGCCGGTGCTCGCCTTGACGGCCGAGCCCAGGGGTTGAGCATGTTCTGACATCGGGTATCCCTCACAGTGATTATTTATTGTTGTTCCACTGTCGGCGCCGGGTGCGGCGCCGCTATTCAGATTGCATGAACCGTTTCTCTCTGCGGGGCGAGACTCCTTGTGTTCGGCGAAAGCATCAGCTGCGCTGCCTTTTCCGCAATCATCAGTGTAGGTGAGCACGTGTTGCCGGATGTGATGCGTGGCATCACCGAGGCATCGGCAATGCGCAGGCCCGGCACGCCATGCACGCGCAGTTGGGCATCGACCACTGCATCGTTGTCATTGCCCATGCGGCAAGTGCCCACCGGGTGGAAAATCGTCGTGCCGATGCGTGCAGCGGCTTCATGCAGCTGTTCTTCGGTTTGCAGCGCGTCGCCCGGCAGGTATTCCACCGGCTTGAACTGGCTCAGGGCCGGTGCGGCGACAATGCGGCGGGTCAGGCGGATCGCGTCGGCGGCCACGCGCAAATCTTCGGGATGGCTGAGGTAGTTGGGCCGTATCAGGGGGGCATCCGCAGGGTTGGCCGAACGGATATCAATGCGGCCACGGCTTTGCGGGCGCAGGTCGCAGACCGACGCGGTAAACGCCGGGAACGCATGCAGCGGCTCGCCAAAACGCTCCAGGGACAGTGGCTGCACATGGTATTCAAGGTTGGCCGACGCCTGTTCCGGGCCGGAGCGGGCGAAGGCGCCGAGCTGGCTGGGCGCCATCGACAATGGGCCGCTGCGGTCATACAGGTAGCGCAGGCCCATGCCCATTTTGCCCAACAGCGTGCCGGCGATCTGGTTCAAGGTGCGTGCGTTTTCCAGCTTGTAGATCAGCCGCAGTTGCAGGTGGTCCTGCAGGTTGCCACCGACACCCGGCAGTTCATGCAGCACGTTGATGCCCAATGGCTTGAGCACATGGGACGGGCCAATCCCCGAGCGTTGCAGGATACCCGGCGAGCCGACGGAACCGGCGCACAGGACGATTTCCTTGCGTGCCTTCCAGCTCAGTTGTTGCCCATGTTGACGCCCGACCACGGCCGAAGCGCGACCGTTTTCCAGCACCACGCGATCGACTTCCACTTCGGTCAGCACGGTGAGGTTGGGGCGCTGGCGGATCGGTTTGAGAAACGCCTTCGCCGCGTTCCAGCGCACCCCGGCCTTCTGGTTGACCTGGAAGTAGCCGCAGCCTTCATTGTCGCCCTGGTTGAAATCGCTGATCGGCGCGATGCCACTTTGCGCCGCCGCATCGCGAAAGGCATCGAGGATCGGCCAGTGCAAGCGCTGTTGCTCCACGCGCCATTCACCGCCGTCACTGTGAAATTCCGAGCCTCCGGCAAAATGGTTTTCGCTCTGTTTGAACAGCGGCAGCACGTCTTTCCAGGCCCAGCCGGGGTTGCCTGCGGCGGCCCAGCCGTCGTAATCCTGGGCTTGGCCACGCATATAGATCATGCCGTTGATGGACGAGCAGCCGCCCAGCACCTTGCCGCGTGGGTAACTCAGCGCACGGCCTTGCAGGCCTTCCTGGGCTTCGGTCTTGAAGCACCAGTCGGTGCGCGGGTTGCCGATGCAGAACAAGTAGCCGACGGGAATGTGGATCCAGGGGTAATTGTCGCGGCCACCGGCTTCGAGCAGCAGCACGCGGTGGGCGGGGTTGGCGGACAATCGATTAGCCAGCAGGCAGCCTGCGGGGCCGGCGCCTACGACGATGTAATCGTATTCAGCAGTTGCAATGGGCATCTGAGGTCTCGCTTGTTTTTCTTATTGGCCCCATCCTAGTTGTTAGTTTTCGTCTTAAAAATGTTAGTTTTTACCCAGCTGCTGTGCGTTTTTAAACAGCGCGGCTCAGGCTCTCGCATTGGAGGCGACATGTTCGACTGGAATGACCTGCGGTTTTTTCTTGAGCTGCAACGCAGTGGCCGCCTGCTCACCGCTGCGCAGCGCCTGAAAACCACGCACGCCACCGTGGCCCGGCATATCGAGGCCATCGAGAAGAGCCTTGGCACCGCGCTGTTCGTGCAGCATGCCCAAGGCTACGAACTGACGCCTTCCGGAGAAGCGCTGCTCAAGCACGCCGAGGCCATGGAAAACGTCGCGTTGCTGGCCGAAGACGAACTCACCCATTCCGCTGCGCCGCTGGGCAAGATCCGCCTTGGCGTGGCCGAGGGGTTGGGCGTGATGTTCCTCGCCAGCCGCATGGGTGGGCTGTTCGAGCGTTATCCGGGGCTGGAAGTGGAGCTGGTGGCGGTGCCGCGCTTTGTGAGCATTCTCAACCGTGAAGCGGAAATCAGCATCCACCTCGAGCGCCCCAGCGTCGACCAACTCGTCACGCGCAAACTCACCGACTACCGCCTGGCGCTCTACGCCAGCCGTGCCTACCTTGCGCGCCACCCGCCGATCGAAAAACGTGAAGACCTCGCCGCCCATGCCTGGATTGATTACGTGGATGACCTGCTGTTCAGCCAGGAACTCAAGTTCCTCAGCAGCTTTTGCCGCAACCCCAAGGTGGTGTTTCACAGCACCAGCGTGATTGCTCAACACCAGGCGGCGCGTTCGGGATTAGGCATTGCGGTGTTGCCGTGCTTCATGGCCGCCGGCGACCCGGACCTGGTGCCTTTGCTGCCGGCAGAAAGCATCCAGCGCAGCTACTGGATCAGCTCGCGCCGGGAACTGCACAAGTCGGTGCGGTTGCGGGTGTTGTGGGATTATGTGGTGGAGTTGTGCGCGCGGGAGCAAGGCTTGCTGCTCGGCGAAACCCACTGAAGAAACCGGATAAAAAAATGTGGGAGCTGGCTTGCCTGCGATGAGTCCCTGTCAGTCAACTTATTTGTTGAATGACACACTGCAATCGCAGGCAAGCCAGCTCCCACATTGGGTTTGTGTTGTGTCAGTGAGTTATTAGAGCTTCACCACCTGATGCACCTGCTCGGCACACGCCCGCGCTTCTTTTATCATCTTGCCAAACGCTTCACTGGCGACTTCCCCATGGGTCAGCCAGCGTATTTTCTGGCTCAGGCGATAGTGATACTGCAGGCCGTTATCCGTGCGCTTGCCGTCCAGATCCAGGTCATACCACGGCGAGCGCACCTGGCAGCCGGGGATGGCTTTTTCCATCTGCCCACCGGTCAGCGTGAAGCGGTAGTCGTAGGTTTCGGGGTTGCCCAGGTAAAGGTCGGCTTGTTGATCATGGCGGCGGTAGTTGATGAAGCCATCCCAGCGGCCTCTGAGTGACTCGTCGGTGTAGACGTAGTCGTTTGCGAGCTTTTCCAGCGCGCGCTGGTCGTTCATGCTGGCGTTGACGGTGTAGCCGTCGTGCACCACGAAGGCGGTGGGTGGGCGGGTGATTGTGCAGTCGCTGATTTCGTTGCCGAAGTTGCCGCAGATGTTCTGGTCGGTGGCGGTGGTGCCTTGTTGGCGATCGGCGACGCTCATTTGCATCAGCGGCAGGCGGCTGAAGGTGATGGTGGCCTGGGTGGCGCCATTGCCTTGCTTGTCGAAGTGCACTTTTTTGTCCAGGCGCAGGGTGGTTTCCGGGCGTTCCAGCGGGATCTGTTCTTCGCGTACCTGGCCCTGAGCATCATTGACCAGCACCCAGCGGTCCTGAATGTCGGGCATGGTCTGGCCGGGTGCGAACACCGGGTTGGTCGGGTCGAGCCACCAGACCTGGCCATCGACTTCGGCACGCACGATGGCGTGGTTCGCCGCGTTGGTGCCAGGGATCAGCAATGAGAACGCTACGTCACCACGGCTGACCCAGGCGGTCTCGGCCTTGATGCCGCTGGCTTTGAGCATTGCGGTCAGCAGGATCGCCAGGTCTTTGCAGTCGCCATAACCATGCTGCTCGATTTCCGCCAGGTTGAACGGCACATAACCGCGCTCGGTAGCGCGCCAGTCGCCCAGGTAGCGGTAGTGGTCGTTGATGTGCTGCATCAGCGCTTCGACCTGTTGTGCCGGCGCCAGGTTGCGTGCGGCGGCTACGGCAGCGGCCGCTTGCGCCGGCAGGTTGGCGCCGAGGATCTGGTTATAACGCTGGGCAAAATCACCGAAATACGCCTGGCGGTCCAGGGCGCTGCCCACTTCCAGGCGCGGGATGCGTTGCAGCGCTGCGCTGGAGGATTCGTTGATGTAATTGAGATAGGTCGGCTTTTTTTGCACCACGTCCAGGGTCTTGCCGTTGGCGGATGCCGTTACTTTGAAACCGTCGAACAACTCACTGCGCCACTGGATCGGGCGTTCGGCGGTAAAGCGCACCTTCACGTGGTCGCGACGGAATGCGCTGGGGCCAAACATGATTGCGTAGTGAAACTGGGTCACCAGCGGTTTGGCGGCGCGATGTTCGCGCACGGTGTAGCGAATTTGCGTGCCTACGCGCAGGTTCGGGAAGGCCAGCGAAGTTTGCTTGTCGCGGCTGAAGCCCTGGTCCGGGTTGGGCGCGGTGCGCGTGTCGATTTGCGCTGCGTCCAGTGCGACCGGCTTGGCGCCCGGCTGGGTGGATTGCGCGCTGATCACTTCAAAGGTGTCGCCTTCGGAGTAATCGAAGTCGATGCGCGAGAGCATTTCGCGGCCGCTGGGCTTGAGGATGGTGTAGTGCTGGGTTGTAGTGCAGTCGGTGCTGGCGTCGCGGTTGAAGTGGCAGTGCAGCTCGGTGTCGCTGGCCAGCGGGGCTTCGGCCATGGGTTGCAGGGCGGCACTGACACCGTGGGAAACCAGCCCCAGGCTCAGGGCAAGCAAGGGGCAGTGAAACGAAAAACGGTACAAACGGTGCGAACTGTACATGGGCGCCTCGGGTGACACAGTGAAACAACTACCCGATGGGTAGTGAGAAGGCGCCGGATGATAATGGATCGCAACAACAAAAGCCAGGATTGTCTGACAATAAATGTGTCTGAAAGGCCCGTGCTAGAGCCTTTTGTTTGATTTTGTGTCAGGTTTTAGCAATTCAAATTCGGCACTGGCGAGCTTTTCGCCGTTCACCAGCACATGCACCCAATGCTTGCCCGCGTAATGCTTGCGCGTGGTCAACTCACGGATATGTTGTTCGCGGCGAATGGGGTGATGTTCGCCTGCACCCAGGGTAAAGGCCTTGAGCTTGAACACTTTCTGCGCGCTGTGGCCGGCACTTTTTACGTAGTCGATGGCGTAGTCGACCACCAGCTTCTGCGCGGCGGTGGCGGTGGATTCCAGACTGAACGACAGGTTGATCCGCTCGCCCAGGTTGATCACCGCCGGTGTGACTTTCAGGTGGTGAATGTTGACCTCGGCCCTGGCGCCGGCACCCATGATCGTCAGTGCGCGGGGATTGCCTTGCTTGATCAGGCTGCGCAAGGCGTGCCGGGCGATCCAGGCGGTGTGCGGGTTGTCCAGGTTCCAGCCTTCGATCAGGCTGAGCACCCAGTCCGGCTGGTCCTTGGTGATGTCGTTGAGGTGGTTGGCCACCGACTTGCGCACATACAGGCTGCTGTCGGCCTTGAGGTTATCCAGGATCGAGGCGCACAGCTGCGGGTTGGCCTGCACCGCCGCCAAGCGAAAGGACCAGGGCAGGCGAGGTCGCGAGCCTTCACTGGCAAGGCGCCGCACATGTTCGTTGGCGTCCAGCGACCACTGCTGCATCACGGCCAGGGTGCGCTCAAGGTCGTTCAACAAGAACGGGCGAATGGCGAACTCGGCCGAGCCAAACACGGTGAAGTATTTGAGCGCGGCCATGGAGCGCTTGAAGTCATTCAGGCCGTAACTGGCCACGTAGTGCGGCAGGAACAGGCACACAAATGCACTGTTCAAGCGCGGGGCCAGCGCATACAGGAGCTTGAGGGTGTGCGCGTAATCCAATGGGATGACCGCATGCAGGCTCTCACTGACCCGCGCCATGCGCTGCATCACCGACAACTCGGCCAGCCCGGCTTTGGCGTGCTTTAGAAAGCCTTTGGCGTCGAACGCCGGATACACCGCCGTCATTTCACTGGCGATGTGTTGCAGGCGTTCGACGTTGAAGATTTCCTTGAGGGCCGGGGCGCTTTGGTCGGTCATCGGTGATTCCAGGGCTAGAGAAACCAGCGGTATTCCCGCGCGTTGATCTCTTGTTGAAAGGCCAGGTGGTCCTGGCGTTTGTTTTCGCAGTACACGTCGATAAATTCGGCGCCCAGCTTATCGCGCACTACCGCTTGATGCTGCATGGCGCGCACGGCCTCGAGCATTTCCAGGGGGAAGTCGGCGCCGCTGTTACGGTCCTCGTTCAGCGGCGCGATGGGTTCTTGCCCGGTTTCAAGGCCATGCTCCAAGCCTGCCAGGATCGCTGCCAGCACCAGGTACGGGTTGGCATCGGCGCTGGCCAGGCGGTGTTCGATGCGCAGGTTGCGCGGGTCGGATTCGGGAATGCGCACGCACGCGTCGCGGTCCTCAAAGCCCCAGCTGGCGCGAGTGGCCGCGTTCACGGTGCCACCCAAGCGGCGGAAGGCGTTGTGGTTGGGCGAGAAGATCGGCATGCAGTGCGGCAGCAATTGCAGGCAACCGGCCACCGCGTGGCGCAGCGGTTGCTGCTGGTGCGCCGCGAGTAAATTATTGCCCGCGCCGTCATACAGGCTGACATGCACATGCATGCCGCTGCCGGGAAATTGCAGGTAAGGCTTGGCCATAAAGCTGGCGCGGTAGCCGTGCTTGAGTGCCACGCCACGCGTGCTGCGGCAGAACAGCGCGGCCCAGTCGGCGGCGCGCAGGCCGTCGTCGCAGTGGCCGAAGTTGATCTCGAACTGGCCGGGGCCGAGTTCGGCGGTGATCACCGTGATGTCGATGCCTTGGGCCTGGGCGGTTTGCGCCATGTCGTCGAGCACTTCACTGAAGCGCGACAGTCGCTCGATATGCAGGTTGGGCTGGTCGTCAGCGTCGCCACTCAACGGGTCGCGGGCAAATTGCGGCAGGCCGTCGTCGAGTTTTTTATCGAACAGGTAAAATTCCAGCTCAAACGCCACTACCGGGTGAATGCCCTTGTGCTGCAGGCGTTCCAGCACCTTGGCCAGCACTTCACGTGGTTCGAACTCAATCGGCGCTTCGGTGCCATCCGAGGTGATCAACATCTGCCCCAGCGGCTGCGCTTCCCAGCTCACCGGCTTGAGGGTGCCTGGCACCAGGCGGCGGTTGGCATCCGGGTCGCCGTCGTGAAAGCAATAATCACCGATCTTGAACAGCCCGCCCTGAGCGCCCAGCAGCACGGCGTTTTGCGGCAGCTTCAGCGGGCTGCCGGCGGCGACTTTTTCAAGCATCTCCACCGGGTAGCGCTTGCCGTAGAAATGCCCCGGAATGTCCAGGGCGATCAGGTCGACGTAACGCACCTCGGGGTGGTTCTGGCGAAAGGTCCGTACTTCGGCCAGCAACGTGGAGGTTTGGCTTTTCACGGGTGTTGCTCCTAGTTGTAAACCCACAATACGCGGGCGGGCAGATCAGTCAGGTTGGCGTAGCGGCAATGGGCAAAGCTGGCCAGGTGGAAGCTGTCGCCAGGGCCGAGGGTGACCGGGTCAGTCTCACCTTCCACCCACAGCGTCAACTCGCCCTCCAGCACAAAACCGGCCTGCTCGGCGCGGTCGCTCATGGTCTGCTCGCCACTGTTGGCACCGGGCGCCAACAGGCTGTCGAGCATCGAAAATGCGCCGTGCATGCTGGGCGACACCAGAATGTCGGTGATGCCATTGGCGTAATACACCGTGCGCCGCTCGTTGGGGCGCGTGACCCAATCCACCGCCTTGGGTTTGGGCAGGCTGTAGAAGTAGGTGGTGGGCACATCGAGGGCATGGCTGATGGCGGTGAGATCGGCCACGGTAGGGCGCGACAGGCCGCGTTCGACTTGAGACACAAAGCCCACCGAACGCTCGATTTTTTGCGCGAGTTGGGCGAGGGTGAGTTTCTTGTGCTTGCGCAGGTCGTGGATGAGGACGGCCAGTGTGTCGAGTTCTTGTTGTTGATTCATGAAATTAATGTCGAGAAATTTCATGAAAAATTACAGGATTTATTTCACGCTGGCAATGAATGTGGCACAGCTTTTGTGGCGAGGGTGACAACTTGAATGATTCCATGCGCCTGCGGTCGGAACCTGGGTACGCATCATTCATTGAAGGAGCACCCATGAAGTCCAAGACCCTAGCCGCTTGCCTGCTGCTCACCGCCGGGCTGTCCACCGCCAGCTTTGTCGTGCAGGCCGGTGATACACCTCAGGAAACCGTGCAGCCTTCGAGCATCAATACGCGGGATTTGAAAGAGGGCGACCGCGCCCCGGATATCCTGATGCGCAAGGAATCGGCGGTCAGCGACTGGAAAAAACGTGGCCTCAAGCAGCCGGAGGCAGACAGCCAATGGGCACGGGTGGGGGACAAGTTTGTGCTGCTTAAAACCACCAACGGCACCATTCTCGAGATCACCCCCGTCAAGCGCTGATCAGTGTGTTTTCCTCGTTAACGCACTAAGGTAACCGGCCATCCCGGTCGCGTTACCTCACCCATCACGTTAGCCTCGACCTCACCCAGGTCGGCCTGGATATCAGCCTGCCTGCATTTTTATTGGGTCGTCGTTGAAGCAAAATCATCCAGCGTGAGCTTGCCGACGTTGTTGCTCTGCAGTTCGTAGCGCAACTCTTCAACCATCTTGGCTACTTCTTGCGGGGTCTGCAGTCGGTTGGTGCTGATGCCGGTGACTACCAGGTCAACCCGGCCGGTCTCGGCGTCGTATACCTTGAGGGTCAGTGACGCGTCCCGGCACAGGGTGAACTCGCAGGTCAGCGGCGACAAACCTTCTTCGATGCAGTTGCGCAATTGAGAGAGGGTAAACATGGGCCTCGGCCTCCTCAACGGCGACGCAGCAACAGGCCCACGAGCAAACCGATACCGGCAACGACAGCCACGGTCGTCAGGGGTTTGTTTTTGGCGAAGTCACCGACGGTCTCCAGCGCGTCGCCGTACGTTTGCTGCAGTTGACCTGCCGCCTGACGCGCCACACCTCCAGCCTGCAATTGTTCATCACCGGTGAGGTCGCCGATAAAGCCCTGGGCCTTGCCGGCAACTTTCTCTACAGCGCCTTTGACTTGTTCGCTTTTCATCGTGCTTTCCTTCGGAAGAGATCAAACCATTTCGGCACGGGGCCATAGGCCCTGTGCCCACTCTTCAAGGTTAAGCAGCGTGCTGCGATGGAATAAGGCGAATTTGCACTGGTCGCACTAGTGCATTTGCACTCTATGGTTTGCTTTTGATGCGCAGTTCGCCGGCAAACAAGCCACGCTCCCTGGCCCACACAATAGCCGCGCTGCGGCTGTGCACGCCGAGTTTGGAGTACACCGTGGCCACATGGTTACGCACGGTGTTGGGCGCAAGTTTCAGGCGCGAGGCAATCTCTTTGTCGGCCAGGCCTTCGCAGATCAGACCCAGCACATCACGCTCACGGGCGGTGAGGTCGGTGAAGGCCACATTCGGCAGGTTGGGGCTGTTGACGCTCTTGGCGTTGGCCAACTTCTCGATCAGGGTCTGGCTGAACCAGGAGGCGTCCTGCATCACTTCCTCAATGGCCGCCACCAGCTCAAGCTCCGAGCGTTTGCGTTCGGTGATGTTCATCAGCACCAGCAGGTAGCAGGGCACGTCCTCGATAACCACCGTGTCGGCGGAGACCACGCAGTCGATCACCTCGTTGCCTTTCTTGCGCACCTTGAGGTCCTGGCCTTCGAGGTTGCCGGCCTTTTCCAGGGTAGTGAACAATTGCGCTCCAGCCGGGGCGCTGTCGATGAAGTTGATGTCCTCAACGTTCTTGCCGATCAGTTCTTCACTGGTGTAGCCGGTGATATTCATGAACGCTTCGTTGATATCCACCACTTGCCGGTTGGCGGCGTTGCACACCAGGGTGGGGACCGGCGTCAGGCGGAAAGATTTGGCGAAACGCTCTTCGCTCTGGCGCAGGGCGATTTCTGCCTTGCGCCGTGGCTCCAGGTCGGTGAAGGAAAACAGCATGCAGTCTTCTTCGTTCATGTCCAACGGCTGGCCGGCGACGATCACCAGTTTGCTGCCGCCTTCGGGCAGGCGCAGTTCAGCCTGCATCTGCGGGATGGTCGCACCATCGCCCAAGCGCTGAATGGCGAGGTCCTTGCGATCGGCGTGTTCCAGTACATCCAGTTCATAGACGGATTTGCCGATGACCTGATCACGGTTGTAACCGGTCATCTCCAGGAAACCCTGGTTGACCTTGATGTAACGCAGGTCGCTGAGACGGCAGATCACCGCAGGTGCCGGGTTGGCGTTGAAGGTTTTCTCGAAGCGTTGTTCTGCGCTGGCCCACTCGGTGGCGTCGCTGAGGATCAGCACCAACAGCTCCGGTTCGCCGTGGGCGTCCGTCAGCACCAGGCTGCGCAAGCGGTGCACCCAACTGCGGCCTTCGTCGTCGGCGGGGGTGACTTCCACCACCACATCGCTGAATTCTTCACCGGCTGCTACTCGGCTGAGCGGGTAGCTGTCCAGCGGCAAGGGATGGTTGTTGCGATAGCGCAAGGCAAAGCGCTTGGCGTACTGCTCGGTATTGGCGCCGAGCTGCTCGACCTCACTGACTCCGTGCATGGCCAGCGCGGCTTCGTTGGCCCACAGGATGGTCTGGTCGACTTCGGCCAGGATCACACCGTCCGATAACCCGGAGATGATCAGCTGCAATTGGCGGCGGTTGGTTTCTTTGGCAAGAACGTCCTGGGTCATGGTCTCTCCGGGGATGGGCGCATGAAGGGTACGACACCCAGGCATCAGGATAGTGCACACAAAGTGCCCATTGCGGGGTGCGAATGCACCAGAGGCTCTGGTGCATTTGCGCGGGGACGACCGGCAACGCGCTTGCCAGACTGCAACGGTCAACCACTCAAAGGATTAATCATGACAACTGTCTATGAAACCAACCGTTCACCGTTTCGCGTGTCCTGGAGCTCTGTGCTGGCCGGCAGTGCAATTGCCCTGGTGACCTACCTGGTGCTCAGCGTACTGGGCACGGCCATTGGCGCAAGTGCCGTCAACCCGATGGAAGCGGGCAACCCGCTGAGCGGCTTCGGCACGGGCGCCGGGATCTGGCTGTTTGTTTCCACCCTGGTGGCTGTCGGCCTCGGCGCCTTTGTGGCCGGGCGCACTGCACCGGACCGTGGCGGCTTGCACGGCGTATTGACCTGGACCTTCACCACCTTGCTCACCACCTGGCTGCTGGCTGGTCTAGCTGCCAGTGTGGTCGGCACCGCCGGTAATGTGGTGGGCAAAGGCTTGTCCGCCGCCGGCAGTGGTATCGCCGCTGCTGCGCCTGGGATCGGCAATAGCATCAAGCAGCAGTTGAACGAGCAAGGCATCCAACTCGATTGGAACAGCCTGCAAGGCCAACTCGACACCTTGCTCAAGCAGAGCGGCAAGCCTGAGCTGGACCCGGCCAACGTCGAGCAGAAAACCGACCAGGCCGCCGCCGACGGCAAGCAATCGGCCAAGGACGCCGCGACCAACCCTGCCCAGGCCGGTGATGAGTTGAAGCAGTGGTTCGAACGCGTCAAAGCCTCCGGCGAACCTGCGTTGAATGCAGCGGATAAAGACGCGCTGGTCAACATCGTGGCGGCTCGTACCGGCAAGAGCAAAGCCGAAGCCACCCAGATCGTGGACAACTATGCCCAGGCTTATCAGCAAGCCATGCAGAAGGTTGATGAGCTGAAGCAGCAAGCCGAGCAGAAAGCCCGTGAAGCCGGTGAAGTAGCGGCTAAACAGCTGTCCCGCGCAGCCTGGAGCACCTTGGCCATGTTGCTGTTGGGTGTGGCGTTGAGCTTCTTTGTGGGTCGTACCGCACTGACCACGCGTCGCGTGCCGTTGGCTTAAGCTGAGCATGGGCGGCATGGATGCCGCCTGTGGGCGCAGGTGATAACTCGCTCACCCCTGCGCCCGAATGAATGCGTAAAATACCGGCTTTTTACGCGTATCACGCAAAGGTGCACTTTGAGCGCAGGCAAAGCTGTCGGGCTGTTATTACTCACCTCCCTGTTGGCGGCGTGCGGTACTTCACCGCCACGCACGCCAAACGACATCTGCGGCATCTTTCGTGAAAAAGACGACTGGTACGACGCCGCCAAGGTCACGCAAAAGCGCTGGGGCGTGCCGATTCAGGTGCCGTTCGCGATCATGTATCAAGAGTCGGGCTTCCGCCAGGATGCCAAGACCCCGCGCAAATACCTGCTATGGATTATCCCCTGGGGGCGCGTGTCCACCGCCGAAGGCTATTCCCAGGCCAAGGATGAGGTGTGGAACGACTACCGCAAGAGCACCGGCCGCAGTGGTGCGAGCCGTCAGGATTTCGACGACTCCATCGACTTTGTGGGGTGGTACATGGACAAGACCTACACCATCAACGGCGTGTACAAATACGACGCCTACGGCCAGTACCTGAACTACCACGAAGGCTGGGGCGGCTATCGCCAGCGCACCTATGCGGCCAAAGCCTGGCTGCCGCCGGTGGCGAGCAAGGTGCAGGCGCGCTCGCAGATGTACGCGGCGCAATATGCGCGTTGCAAGGATGATCTGGGCCGCGGGTTCTGGAGCCGGTTCTGGCATTGGTTGTAATGAACGCTCGGCTGATCGTTCCCACGCTCCGCGTGGTAATGCATCCAGAGACGCTCCGCGTCCGGCTGCCAGCGTAAGGCTCAAGCCTTGCACAAGGGTGACGCGGAGCGTCACAGGCGGCATTCCCACGCAGAGCRTGGGAACGATCAGAGGTCACTCGCCACAAGAGTTACTCAGTGTGGCTGCATGCACTCCAATGATCGGTCGACCATCACACTGGCCATGTCCACCAAGTGCAATCCTAGAGCGTGGGAACGATCAGAGGTCACTCGCCACAAGAGTTACTCAGTGTGGCTGCATGCACTCCAATGATCGGTCGACCATCACACTGGCCATGTCCACCAAGTGCAATCCTGATCGTTCCCACGCTCCGCGTGGTAATGCATCCCGAGACGCTCTGCGTCCAGCTGCCAGCGTAAGGCTCAAGCCTTGCACAAGGGTGACGCGGAGCGTCACAGGCGGCATTCCCACGCAGAGCGTGGGAACGATCACGTTCCCACGCTCCGCGTGGTAATGCATCCCGAGACGCTCTGCGTCCAGCTGCCAGCGTAAGGCTCAAGCCTTGCACAAGGGTGACGCGGAGCGTCACAGGCGGCATTCCCACGCAGAGCGTGGGAACGATCGGCATAAGGGTGTGGCGAGGGCGCACTTGCCAAGCTCACTCGATTCTGGGAAAACCCCAGCCCTGACTCATCCAACGAGAGCCCCATGAGCAACGATGAACTCCAGATCACCGACACCCGCCAGGGCACCGGCAAAGCCGTGGTCAAGGGTGCGCTGATCACCACCCAATACACCGGCACCCTCGAAGACGGCAGCGTGTTCGATTCGTCCTGGGCGCGCGGCAAGCCGTTCCAGTGCGTGATCGGCACCGGGCGCGTGATCAAGGGCTGGGACCTGGGTTTGATGGGCATGCAGGTCGGCGGCGTGCGCACGCTTTTTGTGCCGGCACACCTGGCTTATGGCGAGCGTTCGATTGGGGCGCATATCAAGCCCAACAGTAATCTGCGTTTTGAAATCGAGTTGCTGGAAGTGCTGACGCGCGACGATTAAAGGGGAAATAAACATGGAAGTTGGTTGCTCACTCGAAGGCATTCGGGTGGTTGAGCTGCACGACGGCGACGCGGGTGAACTGCAGTGTTTTTTTGACCAGGCACCCGAGTATTTCATCGCGGTCAATGGTGAACCGGCATCACCGACCGAAGCGCACGAAGAGTTGCAGGGCTATTTGCCTGCAGGTTGGCATTGCAGCCGGATGTACTGGCTGGGTTATCGCGATGCGCAGGACCAACTGGTTGCCGTGGTGAACATCGCCGCAGATTTGCTGGCCGTCGGCGTATGGCATATCGGTTTGCTACTGGTGCATACGCGCCTGCATGGCACCGGGTTTGCGCGGCAATTGCATGCCGATCTTGAAGCCTGGGCGGTGAGCAACGGTGCCCAGTGGCTGCGGTTGACGGTGGTGGTCGGCAATACCAAGGCTGAGCGCTTCTGGCCCAAGCTTGGGTATGTGCAGGTGCGCACGCGCGAAGGCATCAGCATGGGACGGCAGGTGAACAGGGTGTCGATTCAGGTCAAGCCCGTCGCCGGCGGGCAACTGCATGATTACCTGAAACGGGTTGAGCGGGATCGGCCCGATATGCCGTCATAACAGACATACACAGTTCCTGTGGGAGCTGGCTTGCCTGCGAAAGCGGTATGTCTGCTGGAGTTTTATTGCCTGACACTGCGCCATCGCAGGCAAGCCAGCTCCCTCATTTGGTCTTCGGCGTGGCCAAAAAAACAGTTCCTGAACTCACCCTGAACAATCCATCCAAACGCCATCGGTAAATTCTCCTACGGTTTACTCCCTCGAAAACGCGGGGTAAACTCCGCGCGTTTTCATCAATAGCGGAGACCCTCAGTGGGTACTTGTTCGAGCGACAGTCGTCGGCCGGTTTCGGTAACCGGCACCTACTTGGCAAGGTAACGCGCATTTTTCCTGATGCCGTTGTCTCGCCTCAAAAAGCGAGAAGCGGCATTCCGGCAGCGGCCAGTCCTGGCACCTGCCTGCATCCCTCTCATCGACGCTGACCAGCACCTCAAATCACTTGGGATGCTACGCACGCGCCTGCCTTTTACGGCGGGCGGGCCAAGCTGACTGTGCCTTTACAACGGGCGCGGTGCAGTCGGTCGTACCTGCACGAAGGTTTCCGGCATGCGCAGCAGTCATGGAGATTTTTCTTATGCAGGCAATCAACAACATCAACCTCAACTCCTTGGTCGATACCGTGGTCAGCCTCACCGCGGCGTTTATCCTCGGTGGCTTGATCGGCTTCGAGCGCCAGTACCGCCAGCGTACGGCGGGCTTGCGCACCAACGTGCTGGTGGCGGTGGGCGCGGCGATCTTCGTCGACATGGCCAACCGCCTGGGCGGCGCGGAGGGCGCGGTGCGAGTGGTCGCATACGTGGTGTCGGGCATCGGCTTTTTGGGCGCTGGCGTGATCATGCGCGAAGAAGGCAATGTGCGCGGGCTCAACACGGCCGCCACTCTCTGGGCTTCGGCGGCGGTAGGGGCGTGTGCGGGGGCCGACCTGATCCTTGAAGCGCTGTTGGGCACCCTGTTTGTGCTGGCGGCCAACACCTTGCTGCGGCCGATCGTCAATAACATCAACCGCCAGCCACTGGACGTGGTGTCGGCGGAGGTCACCAACATCCTCTATGTCATCGCCCGGCGCAGCCAGCAACAGGCGGTGATGGTGCTGCTGGAAGCCGAATTGGCGCGCTGCAACTACCCGGCCAGCGACGTTGATGTGCGGCCGTTCGGCAGCGAAGAAGTGGAAATCGAGGCCACCCTGGCCGCGACCTCGGTAGACGGTGACGAACTGGACGCGCTGGTGGCGCGTATTTCCACATCGAGCCTGGTCGTGCAGGCGTTCTGGAGCCCGAGCACCACCGACTGAGAAGCGTGCGCAAAGGCTGTTTTGCGAGGAAAAGTCCTACATGTGATTGGGATTCCCCCTTCGGTCAATACGTTATTTCGTTGTTAAGGTTGCGCACTTGCAGCTAGCCGGTGGTCACGGTTGGGCTACATGTGCTCGGCATGACTTCGATCGAAGGGGCCACCTGAGTGAAGGCAGTGCCACTGGTCGGCACTGTCATTTCTCACAGGTACCTGTGTCGCACGTGATGTGTAAGGGTACTTATTCTTCTCAGGGTAGTGATATGAGCAAAGCGTCAGTTAGTGGGAACAAAGTATTAATCGTGGACGACCATCCGTTTATACGGGCAACTGTCAGGTATTTGCTCAAGTGCGAAGGCTTCACTGACATTGAGGAAGCCGGCACGGGGGCGGACGCGCTTCAGAAGGTTAGAGAATGGTGCCCCGTCTTGATTATTCTCGACTTGGCCATTCCAAAACTGGGTGGGCTGGAGGTGATCGCCCGCGTCAAGGCGCTGGGGGCGCCCTGCAAGATCCTGGTATTGACGTCGTATCCGCCGGAGTTTTTTTCCACCCGGTGCATGCGTGCCGGCGCCATGGGGTTTGTCGCCAAGACCGGAGAGCTGGAAGAGCTGCAAAAAGCAATCAAGGCGGTGATGTCCAACTACAACTGTTTCCCCAGCCTGCCAAGCAGTTCGGTGCGCCGTGACGATTTGCAGGCCACCGAGCAAGAACTGGTGCATTCGCTTTCGGATCGCGAACTGGCCGTGTTGAGAATGTTGGCGTTGGGTTACACCAACAACAAGATTGCCCTGGATATGCTGCTGAGCCACAAGACCATCAGTACCTACAAGACCCGACTCAAGGAGAAGTTGCGGATGACGTCTGTGGTGCACATGGCCAAGTTTGCCCAGCGCAATCATCTGATCTGATTCGACATGATCCTGGCCCTGGTTCGACGGTTCATCCTGACGGTGTCGCTGAGCCTGCTGCCGCTGCTCGCTGTTGCCCTTGATGAGCCGCACACCTTGCGGTTGCTGGGGCATTCCAGCCTCGACGGGCATGACGCGCCCGTGGTACTGGGGGACGCTGACTGGCACTGGCTGCGTGAGCGGCGCACCCTGTGGATGGGGGTTTCCGCGCCCGATTACGGGCCTTTCGAACTGACCAACAACAACGATGAACTGGAAGGTATCACCGCCGACTATGCCCAGTTGCTTGCCCAGGCACTCAACGTCAGCGTTGAAGTGCGCCGCTATGACACGCGGGATGAGGTGATCGAGGCGCTCAAGCAGGGCTCCATCGACTTCCTGGGTTCGGCCAACGGGTTTGAGGCGGGGGACCCGCAACTCGTCCTGTCGCGCTCCTATGCCAATGATCAGCCCGTCCTGGTCACCCGTACCGGAGACACCCAGTCCCTGAGTGTCGACCTGGCCGGCAAGCGTGTGGCGATGCTTTATCACTACATGCCGCCCGATGTGGTCGAGGCGTTTTACCCCAAGGCCCATGTGGAGCTGTTTGCGTCGGTCTTCGAAGCCATCGGCGCCGTGGCCTTTGGCCGCGCCGATGTCTACCTCGGAGATGCCATCACTGCGCACTACCAGATCAACCGCAACCACCTCAACAATGTGCAACTGGCGGACTTTTCTACCTTGGAGTCCAACGCCTTTGCGTTTGCGGTGAGCCGGGACAATATCCGCCTGCTGCGCATTATCAACAGCGCGCTGAGGTCGATCCCGACCAACCAGCAGATGGATATCGTGCGACGTTGGAGTGCTGGCAATCTTGGTGTCCTGGGGGCTGAGCGACTGCACCTGAGTACCCGCGAGCAACGCTGGCTGGAAAAGCACCCACGGGTGAGGGTGGTGGCCTCCGACCAGATGCTGCCGTTGGCATCCTTCACGGCACAAGGGCAATCAGAGGGCTTGAGTGCAGACGTTCTATCCCGGATCAGCCTGCGCACCGGCTTGAAGTTCGATGTGGTCCCGGGCGGCGCGATGCCCCAGCAAATCGAGGCGGTTCGTTCGGGCCGGGCGGACATGATGGCGGTGGTCACGCCCAGCATCGAAGGTTCTGACCAGGTGCGCTTTACCCGGCCCTATTTGACCAATCCGCTGGTGCTGGTCACCCGCACCGACACGCCTGGCACCATGACCCTGGAGAATATGCTGGGTAAACGCCTGGCAATCCCCAGCGGCAATGCGCTGCGTGAAGTCATCAATCGCGACTATCCCGGTATCCAGTTTGTGGAGGCGAAGAACCCTAAGGATGCCATGGCCCTGGTGGCCAGCGGCAGTGCCGAGGGCGCCGTCAGTTCGCTGATCTATGCGCGTTACCTGATCGCCTTTGAGTACCGCGACCGCTTGCACGTCACCAGCACCGTCGGCTCTGAACCCGTGCGCATGACGTTCGGGGTCAACCGGGGTCAGCTGGAGCTGTACTCGATACTGGACAAGGCGTTGCTGAGCATCCCGCCCCAGGAAATGGATGAACTGATCAGCCAATGGCGCACCGATGTGATCATCGAAGACCATTGGCTGCGCCACCGCAGCACGATTATCCAAGGGTTCGGCCTGGCGGCGGTATTGCTGCTGATCACCCTGGGGTGGGCGATTTACCTGCGCAGCCTGATACGCAAGCGCGCTCAGGCCGAACGGGCGTTGAGCGACCAGATGCGCTTTATGGGCGTGCTGATTGACGGTACGCCTCACCCCATCTACGTGCGTGATCGCCAGGGCCGGCTGATGGCGTGCAACAGCGCTTACCTGGATGTGTTTGGCTTCAAGCTTGAAGCGGTGATCGGCAAGACAGTGATCGAAACCGACACCGGCAACCCGCCGCAGGCCCAGTCATTCCATGAGGACTATCTGCGCTTGATGGAGCGGGGCGAGCCGCAGATTCATGATCGGGTGCTCAGGTTGCCTGCGGGCAAGGTGTTGACCATTTACCACTGGATGCTGCCGTACCGTGATGGCGACGAAAATGTCGTGGGCATGATTGCCGGCTGGGTCGATGTGAGCGAGCGCCAGCGCTTGCTGGGCCAGTTGCAGGAGGCCAAGGAGGACGCTGACGCCGCCAACCGTGCCAAGACCACGTTCCTGGCGACCATGAGCCACGAAATCCGAACCCCCATGAATGCGGTGATCGGCATGATTGAGCTGGCGCTGGCCAACGCCGAACAAGGGCGCGCCGACCGCGATGCCCTGGAAGTGGCCTCGGTGGCCTCCCATGGCATGCTGGAGCTGATCGGCGACATTCTGGATATTGCCCGAATCGAATCCGGCCATCTGTCTTTGGCCCTTGAACCGGCCAACCTGCATGAACTGTTGACGTCGGTGGCACGGGTATTTGAAGGGTTGGCGCGCGCGAAGGGCCTGGCGCTGCACGTCGAGCTTGACCCGCAAATGGATCGCGCGGTGTTGATCGACCCGTTGCGATTCAAGCAGGTGGTGTCCAACCTGCTGAGCAATGCCATCAAGTTTACCGACCAGGGCCGGGTGCGCTTGGGCGGGCGCTGCGGGTTGGCATCGGACCCCGGCCAATTGGACCTCACCTTGTGGGTAGAAGACACCGGCATAGGCATCAGTGCCGAGGATCAGCAGCGGCTGTTCAACCCGTTTATCCAGGGCAGCAACACCGAGCAATCGGCGCGCAGCGGCTCGGGCCTGGGGTTGGTGATCAGCCGCACGCTGTGCGAAATGATGGCGGGCAAGCTGCAGTTGAGCAGTACGTTGGGGCAGGGGACGCGGGTGGACGTGGCACTCACATTGGCTACCACCGCGGCAATAACACATGAGGTTTCGGCAACGCCGGCACCCACCCGGCCCGTGCGTGTGTTGGACATTCTGGTGGTGGATGACTACCCGGCCAATCGCCTGCTGCTGGCCCGGCAGCTGAGCTTTCTGGGGCACCGCATCAGCACTGCCGAAGACGGCGTCCAGGGCTTGGAGCGCTGGCAAACCCAGCGGCCCGATGTGGTGATCACCGATTGCAACATGCCCCTCAAGGATGGCTATGCCTTGGCGCGTGAAATCCGTGCGCAAGAGCATGAGCAAGGCTTGCACGCCTGCCTGCTGCTGGGGTTTACCGCCAATGCCCAGCCCGAAGAAACCGAGCGCTGCCGGCAGGCGGGCATGGATGGTTGCCTGTTCAAGCCTGCCGGGCTTGAGGACTTGCGCTCGGCGCTGAGCGCCTATGCGCTCGGGCCTGAGTCACCCGATGTTGAGCCGGCGTTTGATTTGAAGGCTTTGACCGTGGTGACAGGGGACGATAGCGCCGCGCTCAAGGAGCTTTTGAGCGCCTTGCTCGACAGCCTGAAGGTGGACCGTGCGATATTGGCGTTGCCGCTACGCCAGCACAGTTTTGGCGAGCTGCACGAACTTGCGCATCGCGTAAAAGGAGGGGCGCGAATGGTCAAGGCTGAGACGTTGATCGCCTGTTGCGAAACATTGGAGGCGGTGTGTGAGCGGCACAAGCGCAGTGAATTGGGTGCGGCGGTTAAAGCGATAGACGCGGCGATTGCTGATTTGCACCAGCGCATGGATGCTTATTGCAAGCAGCTCTGACCGCCGTTGAGGGGCATTCGGTAGATTTGGGAGAACTCCTACATGAAGGGGGAATATGCCTGATTTTGTCTTCGGTATATGTCTGGAAAATGGGTGACGCTCACTGACGAGCGCTGCCAGCCCAGGGGTTCGCCATGCCGAACAAAGCACTGACCATCCTGATTGCCGATGAACAACACCTGCAACGACTGTATATCGAAAAAATGCTCAATCAATTGGGTTACCACCGGATTGTGCCGGTGCAGACCTACCAGGAAGTCCAGATACTCACCGCGATCCCGGCCGAACCCTTCGACGTGTTGATCATTAATGCGGGGCTGGCGCAGCAGGCTTGCGGGCCGCAGCCGCAGGTGCGGCATGTGCTGCTCTATGACCATCAGGACCTGGGCAGGTCGACGGGTACAAAGTCTGCCGTGCTGGTGCGGTTGCCGGGTGTGCCGGACAACGTCAATCTTGAACACTTCATGGACATCATCGACCCACCCGAGGCCACCACGGGCCTGCGGGTGTTGCCATGGCTGCGGGAGTTATCGCGCAAACCGCTGGCCGGGGTTTAGTCCCACTTCGGCGCAATGCCCTTGGGGCTGGTCAAACGGTGGCCACGCTCCAGGGTTGCAATCTGCGCCATGTCGGCTGCGCTCAAGGTCAGGTGCAGGGCCTTGAGATTGCTTTGCAGGTTGACGCGTTTGGTCGACGACGGGATCACCGCGTAACCCAATTGCATGGCCCAGGCCAGCGTGACCTGCGCCGGTGTGGCTTGATGGCGCTCGGCGATCTGCTGGATCACCGGGTCTTTGAGCACTTCGCCGTAGGCCAGGGTCATGTACGAAGTGATCTGGATACCCTGGGCGGTGGCGAAATCCACAACCTTCCGGTTTTGCAGGTAGGGGTGCAGCTCGATCTGGTTGGTGGCGATGTTCTCGGCACCCACCGCAGCGATTGCCTGCTTCATCAGGTCAATGGTGAAGTTGGAAATGCCGATCTGGCGGGTCAGGCCCAGGCGCTTGGCTTCCAGCAACTGGCCCATGAATTCGGCGACCGGCACCTGGTTTTCCGGTGATGGCCAATGGATCAGCGTCAGGTCGAGATAATCGGTTTTGAGTTTGCGCAGGCTTTCGCGCAGGCTCGCAATCAACTGGCCTTCGGCGAAATTGGCGATCCAGATCTTGCTGGTGATAAACAGTTCATCACGCGCTACGCCGCTGTCGGCAATGGCTTGGCCGACATCGGCTTCGTTCTCGTAGATCTGTGCGGTGTCGATGACGCGGTAGCCCAGTTCCAGGCCGGTGCTCACAGAATCGATCACCACCTGGCCTTGCAGGCGGAAGGTGCCGAGGCCGAAGGCGGGGACGTTTGGGGTTGGGGTAGACATCAGTAACTCCAGAAGAGGTGTGAACAATGGAGTCTAGTATCCGCCCGTCGTTCACTCGGAAAAACCGCCCATTGCGAAAAGGACTCTTAACCACAAATCACGAATACCCATGGCCCTGCTGTGGCGAGGGGGCGGAGCCTTGCACGCTCGTTCACTGCAGCATGGGTTCCCATGACCGTTGGTCAACTTTGTTACCCGACGCTGATCGGCTTCACTTGCCAGCAATGGGTGCGGCGCGGTATTCCAGAATGCTCTATGCCAGCCTTGGAAAGACCATGACCCAACACCTCACCGAATACGCCGATGCCAGCCCTGAAGTGCGCGCGGTCTACGACGACATCATGCAAACACGCAAGGTCGACCAGGTGAACAACTTCTGGAAATGCCTGGCTGCCCACCCGCCGACATTGCGCCGCACCTGGGATAGCCTCAAGGAAATCATGGCTCCGGGAGCACTCGACCCGCTGACCAAGGAGTTGCTGTATGTGGCGGTCAGCGTGACCAACAATTGCCCGTATTGCATCGCCTCCCACACCGCCGCGGCACGCAAGGCCGGCATGACCGACGAGATGTTTGGCGAGTTGCAGGCCGTGGTCGGCATGGCCAACGAGACCAACCGCCTGGCGACCGGCTACCGTGTGCCGGTGGACGATATGTTCAAGTGGCCGTGATACCCAGCCTCATGCGCAGATGCGCGAGGCTTCTACCGGGCGGCGCGCAGGGCGGTGGAGATGGAACTGCCCCTGCTGCGCCTTACGGCTTCTGCGGGACTGGGAACGGGTCCATGTGGTGAAGTCAAAGCGAGTGGCCGACACGACGTTTTCCTGAACCAGCAGTATCGGCCTGGGGCGGTTTGTAGGGGAATAGTGAGCGTGGAGCGTGACCTCCAATGTGTCCTTGTCCCGGTAACCACTGAGTATGGGCACCAGGCTGAACCCCTGGCCAACGCCCTCGGACTCCGTGGGGGTGCCTGCGAACAATACAATCCCGACGTAGACCTTCCTGTCGCTCAAACTGAACATGCACGGCACGCACTTGACGATGGATTCTCTCAATAAAAGCTTGAATGGCGTGCCCTCAAGAATACCCAGCGAAAGCACGTGGTAGAGCTGCGTGTCGGTTTCCAGCTTCAGCATTCTCCTCTTCATGCGTACATAAAGCCTTGCCCAGAAAAAGGGAATCGCCAGAGCGGTCATACCCGCCTGCAACATGAAAACCCAAAGCGTGCAGTTTTTCTCATTGGCAATGTCGAGTTGTACTAACAGCGTACCCAGTTTTTGGCTGTAGTCCGCGGCAACTTCATGCCCTGCGATAAAGGCCGTTTGTTTTGACAACGTCAGCAGGGCAGCACTTAAAAACGTGGCAGCGATCAGGCAGAGCATTCCGAGCCTGGCTACCTGCAGGTAAAGCAGTTGTCCCTGGAAACGGTGCAGGCGCAAGTAGAAAAACGGGTGCCTGAGGCAGACCAGATAGCCACTGACCAGTAACGGCACAATGATCAGCAGGCCCATGAATGATCGGACTCCATTTTTTGTACTTGGCGCACAGCATCCTTGTAACCCTCTGACGCAATAACCTCATCGATGTCCAGGCCGATGCCTCCACGTACGAGCTTCCAGGTTTTACGGGATTTGACATCCCTTACTCGATCCCAATCATCCTGAGTCGGTTTCCCAAACAACAAATGCAATAAAGACATGGCGACAACCTCGAAAAGAAGTAGCCATTTTTATAGCAAGCGAGAGGGCGCCTCACCACTGATGGCAAGCCGCGCCACTGTCGTCGGTTCCCGTAGGAAACGTCTGCATTTGCGCAGGCGGCCTAAAATGTCGGGGGGGTAATCACCCAGATCACCACTGTATTCACCTTGCCCGGGTTGCCATACCGGTGCGGCTCGCTGCTGGCAAAGCTGAAGCTGTCGCCTGCTGCCAGCCGGAAATGCCGTTCACCAACCCACAGCTCAAACGTGCCGCTCAACACATAGCCTGCTTCTTCGCCTTCATGGCTGTAGCTTTGCTGGCTGTAGGCGCCGGGTGGAAAGCATGCGTGCAGCATCTCCAGTTGGTGGTTGGGCAACGGCGTCAGCAATTGGTCGACGATGCCATCTTCATAACGGATGCTTTGACGATTGTTCTTGCGTACTACATAGCCTTCATCCGCTGGGGCAGGGGCGGCCTCGCTGGCAAAAAACCACTGGATAGTCACGCCCAGGCTGCGGGCGATATTGAACAGCGCCGGGATCGATGGGTACGCCAGGTTGCGCTCCAACTGGCTGAGATAGCCGGCGGTCAGTTCACTCAGTTGCGCCAGTTCGGTCAGCGTCAGGCCGCGCGCCTTGCGCAGGCCGCGAATGCGGGTGCCGAGAAACAGTGGCTGCGGTTCGTCGTTCAGAGTTTCCACGCTACCTTGAGTCCTTCGCTGTCGCGCTCATCGGCTGAAATGCGCAGGCCGATGATGAACTGCGCGTCGGTCGCGGCCCGCACGGCGGCAATAATTTCCCGCAGGAACCTCAGGCGCTGTTCAAGCACGCCGTTGTAGCCATCGGTGCGCCGGTTAACCCGCGGGTTAAGAAACTGCGCGGGCAGGTAGCCGTGGCTGGCGACCACTTCCACGCCGTCAATTCCCGCCTGATGCAAGCGCCTGGCCGCCGCTGCGTAACCGCTGACGATCTCGTCGATCATCGCCTGGTCACGTGCCCGTGGCATCACCCGAAACCGTTCATTGGGCACTCCCGACGCCGAGTACGCTACTGCCAGCAACCCGTCTGCCGACTCCATGATCTCGCGGCCCGGATGGAAGATTTGCGACAGCACCACGGTGCCCTGAGCATGGCAAATATCGGCCAGCTCGCGATAGCCGTCGATGCATGCGTCGTCGGTGGCCATCAGCACATGGGAGGTGTACCGCGCACTGGCATGCACGCCCGCCACCTGCAGCACAATCAGCCCCACACCACCTTCGGCGCGCGCACGGTGATAGGCGATCAACTGCGCATTGACCCGGTTATCCGTCGGCATCGAAGTGTCATGCCCGCTGGACATGATGCGGTTCTTCAGGCGTTTGCCGCGCAGTACCAAGGGTTCGAACAGGTGCGCGAAGGCAGGTGGCGACATGGTGCGGATACTCCAGGCGCTGTTATTGTTATTTTTCCAGTAAGAGGCGAGCGCCAGTAAAAAATCAACTTGTTTTTTTACTGGAGGCTGGATTAGCGTCGCCTTCCCCCACCCCGTGCCTGGAGAATAAAAATGACTCACTCCACCGAGCAGCACCTGCGCGAAGATGCCCAGTGCGTGCTGCATACCCACACCCGTGCCGGCTGCGTGGTGGCGGCGCTGGAGTGCGGTTTGTTGCCGGTCAATCAGATCTCGATGGAGTTCTACGGCAAGGTGGCTTACCACGACTAACCTGGACAAGGCCTGCGATATTCAGATCGCCGCCCAGGCCTGCGGCAAGCTGGTCCTGCCGTCGGCTGAGGTCTGCGCTTACACCGAGCAGCAATTCAATCACCCCAACCGAGCGTTGGAGGCGGGCGAGCTGACCGATGTGAATGCCATGCAACTGGCATGGGCGGCGTTGCTGCGGAGGCTGGATCGGGTGTCGCCCGGTTACCGCGACTGAGGTAGAGTCGTGCAGCCGACTCAACCGAAGGACACCGCCCCATGACCCAGGAATCGCGTTTCTCCCGCATGGAGCCGCAATTGCGCAAGGCCAACCTGGTCCAGGCGACGCTGACGTGCCTCAAGCGTGACGGTTTCCAGGGCGCTTCGATCCGCAAGATCAGCGCCGAGGCCGGGGTGTCGGTCGGGCTGATCAGCCATCACTATTCGGGCAAGGATGAGCTGGTGGCCGAGGCCTATCGCACCATCACCGCCCAAGTCATGAGCCTGTTGCGCGAGACCATGGCCAAGGCGCCGCCGCAGCCGCGCGAGCGTTTGTCGGCGCTGTTTCGTGGCTCCTTTTCGGCTGAGCTGCTAGATCCGCAATTGCTGGATGCCTGGCTGGTGTTCTGGGGCGCGGTCAAGACCGCGCCGGCCATCAACCAGGCCCACGAGCATTCCTACGGCGAGTACCGCACCATCATGCGATCGGCGTTGGCGGACATGGCCAACGAGGAAGGCTGGGAGCAATTCGATGCTGATTTGGCCGCCATCGGCTTGAGCGCGTTGCTCGATGGGTTGTGGCTGGAGTCGGGGCTCAACCCCGGCACATTCACGCCGCAGCAGGGCATCCAGATCTGCGAAGCCTGGGTCGACGGCCTGCAAGGCGGTGGTCGCGCGCGCTACCAGCTCAAAGCCTGAACCTTCCTTTCAGCGCCTGAACGCTCTTTTCGAGCGTTTTTTTTCGGCCTGAAAATATTTGCAGTTTGCCGATTGCCTCCTTGCTGAACACTCGTTTAGTATCTCGCCATGTCGCACCCCTCACGCCAATTAAAATAATTCGAGGAAGCCATGACTACCGATTCGCCCGTGCTCACGCTGGTGCAAGCAGGCGTTGCCTGGATCACGCTCAACCGTGGCCCGCAGCGCAATGCACTCGACATCCCAACGCTTAAGCACCTGCATGCCATGCTCGAAGCGTTCAACACCGACCCCAGTGTGCGCGTGGTGGTGCTTACCGGCAGCGGCCGCAGTTTTTGCGCTGGTGCCGACCTGACTGAGTGGGCCGACGCCGAGTCCCGTGGCGCCCTGGAAACCTACGGCTGGACCGAAACCGCTCACGCCCTGATGACCCGCCTGCATACCCTCGACAAACCTACGATTGCTGCGATCAACGGCACCGCCGTCGGCGCCGGCATGGACCTGACCCTGTGCTGCGACCTGCGTATCGCCGCCCAATCGGCGCGCTTCAAGGCCGGCTACACCCGCATGGCGTATTCGCCGGACGCTGGCGCCAGCTGGCACTTGCCACGCCTGATCGGCAGCGAGCAAGCCAAGCGCCTGCTGTTCCTTGATGAGCTGTGGAGCGCCGAGCGCGCACTGGCTGCCGGGCTGGTGGGCGAAGTGGTCGCCGATGAGCATCTGCACGCTCACACGGGCGAGCTGGCCACGCGCCTGGCCAACGGCCCGACCTTCGCCTTCGCCCAGACCAAAACCCTGATCCGCGAAGGCGCCGGGCGCAGCCTGCCTGAACAGCTTGAGGCCGAACTGGCCGCCGGACTGTTGTGCGGGCGCAGCGGCGACGGCGCCGAGGCGCTGCGTGCCTCGATGGAAAAACGCCTGCCGGTTTTCTCCGGTCGCTAAGCCCACACAGGAAGCCCACACAGGTAGCGCCATGAATTTCCAACTCAGCCAAGAACAAGACATGTTGGTGGACGCGGTACGCAGCTTTGTTGCCAGGGAATTGCTGCCCCATGAGGACGCGGTGGACCGCGCCGACGCGGTGTCGCCCGAGCTGGCCGCGCAGATTCGCGACAAGGCTGTCGCGGCCGGTTTCTATGCGTTCAACATGCCCGAAGAGGTGGGCGGTGGCGGCCTGGATTACCTGTCCCAGGCGTTGATCGAACGCGAGCTGTCCAAGGTCTCGTGGGCGCTGCATGTGTTTGTCGCGCGCCCGTCGAAGATCCTGATGGCCTGTACCGGCGCGCAGGTCGAGGACTACCTGTTGCCGTGCGTGCAAGGCAAAAAAATCGACTGCTTTGCGCTGACCGAACCCGGCGCCGGCTCCGACGCCAACGCGATCAAGACCCGCGCCGTGCGCAGCGGCGATGACTTTGTGATCAACGGCAGCAAGCACTTCATCAGCCACGCCGGCCACGCCGATTTTGCCATCGTGTTTGCCGTGACCGACACCTACGAACACAACGGCCGCCAGCGCAATGCGGTGACGTCATTCCTGGTCGATCGCGATACGCCCGGCATGACCATCCGTCGTGGCCCCAAGTGTGTGAGTAACCGCGGTTATCACACCTATGAAATGTTCTTCGACGACTGCCGTGTGCCCGCCTCCAAAGTGCTCGGCGAAGTCGGCAAGGGTTGGGACGTGGCCAACGCCTGGCTCACCGCCGGCCGGGTGATGGTGGCTGCCAACTGCGTCGGCCAGGCCCAGCGTGCGCTTGACGTGTCGCTGCAATGGGCGGCGGACCGCAAGCAGTTCGGCCAGCCCATCGGCACCTACCAGGGCGTGAGTTTCAAGCTGGCCGACATGGCCACGCAGATTCGCGCCGCCGAGCTTCTGACCCTGCACACCGCCTGGAAGATGGACCAGGGCAGCATGACCGATGGCGAGGCCGGCATGGCCAAGCTGTTTGCCAGTGAGACCCTGGGCAAGGTGGCCGATGAAGCCGTGCAGATTTTCGGCGGTATGGGCTTGATGGACGAAGGGCCGGTGGAGCGCATCTGGCGTAACGCGCGGATCGAACGGATCTGGGAAGGCACGTCGGAAATCCAGCGGCACATTATTGCCCGTGAACTGTTGCGGCCGTTGTTGCGCTGATCGGCGCGGAGAATGCTTATGTCCCAGGCTATTGGCGACAACCTCAAGCGCCTGCTGGCGCCCCGGCACCTGGCTTTTGTCGGCGGGCGCAGCATGGCCCGCGCCCTTAAGCGCTGCGCGGACGGCGGTTTTACCGGGCAAATGTGGCTGGTCAACCCGCAGCATGACAGCCTCGACGGCATCCCGTGTGTACGTCGGGTTGCCGATTTGCCTTGCGGCCCGGATGCGGTGTTTATCGCGACTAACCGTGAGCTGACCTTGGCCTGTGTGGCCGAACTCGCCGCCATCGGCACCGGCGGCGCCATTTGCTACGCCTCCGGGTTTGCCGAAACGGGCGTCAGTGGTGCGGCCTTGCAACAGCAGCTTGTTTCAGCGGCGGGTGACATGGCCTTGCTCGGCCCCAACTGCTACGGCCTGCTGGACTACTTGCACAGCGCCGCGCTGTGGCCGGTGGCCCACGGCGGCAAGGCGGTAGAGAAGGGCGTGGCGGTGCTCACCCAAAGCGGCAACTTCGCCTACAACCTGTCGATGAGCGACCGCTCGCTACCCATTGCCTATATGGCGTCGGTAGGCAACCAGGCACAGTTGGGGGTTGCCGAGTTGATGGACGTGCTGCTTGATGAGCCGCGCGTGACCGCCATCGGCCTGCACCTGGAAGGCTTGAAGAATGTGCCGGGGTTTGCCCGTGCGGCGCACAAGGCGCTGGAAAAAGGCATCCCGATTATCGCGCTGAAAACCGGCGTGTCGCAGATCGGCGCCGAGTTGGCCTTGAGTCACACCAGTTCACTGTCCGGTTCCGATGCGCTGTACGACAGCCTGTTTGCGCGGCTTGGCGTGATCCGCGTGAGCGGGCCGGTGAGTTTTGTCGAAACCTTGAAGGCCGCGGCCTGCGGCAATCTGCCGGCCGGTAATTGCCTGATCGCACTGGCCTGTTCCGGTGGCGACGCCGGGCTGATTGCCGACTACGCCGAGCGCAACCAACTGGCCTTGCCGACACTCGACGCAGGCCAGTGCGCCGAGCTGGCGCAGGTGCTGCCCAGCTACGCCAACCTGGTCAACCCATTGGACTTTACCACCGCCATCTGGGGCGATCGCGAGGCGCTCGAACGCATGCTCGAAACGGCCCTGCGCACCGACGCCGATGCGGCGATGCTGGTGCTGGATTACCCGGCCGAATTCACCGGCGAGCGCAAGGAATGCGACCTGTTGCTGGAGTTGTTTTGCGCCGCGCTCAACCGCCATGGCAAAACCGGTTTTGTCACCTCGGCCTTTCCCGAATTACTGCCGGCCCATGCTCGCGAACGCCTGCATGCCCACGGCATTGCCGCGCTGCAAGGCGTGGAAGATGCACTGGCTGCCTGGGGGCGGATTGCCGACTATCAAAACCATCGTCGTGTGTTGCTGGAACGCGGCGAATCGATCCTTGCGCCGCTGTGCCCGCAGCCGCTTGCGGGCCCTGGCCTGGCGCTGGATGAGTGGGCGTCCAAACAGGCCTTGCGCGCCTTTGGTTTGAGCACGCCTGCGGCGGTGCTGAGCACCCCAGGGCGCGCCATCGCCGACGCCAAACTGTTGGGTTACCCGTTGGTGCTCAAGGCCGTCAGCACCGACCTGCCGCACAAAACCGAAGCCGGGGCTGTCGCGCTCAACCTGCAGGATGGGTTCGCCCTGACCGCCGCGCTTGTGCAAATGCGCGGGCAGATTGCCGCCTATGCGCCGGGCGTGGTCTTCGACCAACTGCTGCTGGAGGCCATGGCTACCAAGCCTTTGGCCGAGTTGATCGTGGGCATCAAGCGGGAAAATAACTTTGGCCTGGCCCTGGTGATTGGCGCTGGCGGGATCCTCGTGGAGTTGCTCAAAGACAGCCGCAGCCTGCTGCTGCCGACCACCGATGAGGCGATTCGCAACGCCGTGCTCAGCCTGCGCAGCGCGGCCTTGCTGCAAGGTTTTCGCGGGCGTGAAGTGGTGGATATGGATGCGTTGGTGGCGGCCATTCGCGCGGTGGCCGACTACGCCTGCGCCAACGCCGGGCAGTTGCTGGAGCTGGATGTGAACCCATTGTTGGTCAATGCCCACGGCACGCTCGCGGTGGATGCGTTGATTCGCCTAGGAGATGAACATGCAAGATAAGACCCTGACCGGCGGCCAGGCCTTGGTGCGGTTGGTGGCCAACTATGGCGTCGACACCGTGTTCGGCATTCCCGGCGTACACACGCTTGAGTTGTATCGCGGCTTGCCCGGCAGCGGCATTCGCCACGTGCTGACGCGCCACGAGCAGGGCGCCGGTTTTATGGCCGACGGCTATGCGCGGGTCAGCGGCAAACCGGGGGTGTGTTTTGTGATCACCGGGCCCGGCGTGACCAATGCCGCTACAGCGATTGGCCAGGCCTACGCCGATTCGATCCCGATGCTGGTGATCTCCAGCGTAAATCACACCGCCAGCCTCGGCAAAGGCTGGGGCAGCCTGCACGAAACCCAGGACCAGCGCGCCATCACCGCGCCGATCACCGCGTTTTCGGCGCTGGCCTTGAGTGCCGAGGATTTGCCCGAATTGATCGCCCGCGCCTATGCGGTGTTCGACAGCGAGCGCCCACGGCCGGTGCATATTTCGGTGCCGCTGGATGTGCTGGCAGCGCCGATCAAGCGCGACTGGAGCCATGAAGTCGTGCGGCGTCCGGGGCGCGGACTGCCATCGGCCGACGCGCTGGAGCAGGCGGTGGCCAAGCTCGCGGCGGCCAAGCGCCCCATGATCATTGCCGGTGGCGGCGCGCTGGCGGCGGGTGAGGCCTTGCAGCGCTTGAGCACGTTGTTGGCGGCGCCGTTTTTCTGCAGTGTGGCCGGCAAGGGTTTACTGCCGGTGAATGACCCGCTGAATGCCGGTGCCACCCTGTGTGTGGAACCCGGTTGGCAGCTGATCAGCCAGGCGGATGTGGTGCTGGCCGTGGGCACGGAAATGGCCGACACCGATTACTGGCGCGAACGCTTGCCCATCAGCGGCGAACTGCTGCGCATCGATCTCGACCCGAGCAAGTTCAACGATTTCTACCCCTGCGCCGTGGCGCTCAAAGGCGATGCCCAACAGACCTTGCTGGCCTTGCTCGAATGTCTGCCGCCGGCACCGCGAAATACCGATGCGGCACGCCACCAGGTCGCGAGATTACTTGAGGCGGTGGAGTTGGGGCACGGCCCTTTGCAGGCCATTCACCAGGCCATTCTTGACCGCATCGAGGCCGAGCTGCCCGCTAACGCCTTTATCAGCAGCGACATGACCCAGTTGGCCTACACCGGCAACTACGCCTACCGCAGCCGCGCCCCGCGCAGTTGGCTGCACCCCACTGGCTACGGCACCTTGGGCTATGGCTTGCCCGCTGGCATTGGCGCCAAGTTCGGCGCGCCGCTGCGTCCGGGCCTGGTGCTGGTGGGCGATGGCGGCTTTCTCTACACCGCCCAGGAACTCGCCACGGCTGTCGAGGAGTTGCACAGCCCGCTGGTGGTGCTGCTGTGGAACAACGACGCCCTAGGTCAGATCCGCGACGACATGCTCCACCTGGATATCGAGCCCATCGGCGTGCTGCCGCGCAACCCGGATTTTGCGTTGTTTGCCCAGGCGTTCGGCTGCACCGTGAACCAACCCAAGAACCTGGATGAGTTGCAGACGGACTTGCGCAACGGTTTCAAACGCAATGGCGTGACCCTGATCGAGCTCAAACATGCCTGTGCCTGTTGACCTTTAGAGGAGCAAAACCATGAGCGAAAACAACAACAAAATGACTCAAGCGATGCACCGACGGGACTTTCTCAAACACAGCGCCGAGGACGTGGTGGCGTCGATCAATCACCATCACCCACGACGTGGCCACCGTGCGGGCGATTGCTGACAGGTGCTGGTGATGCAGCGGGGCAGGGTGGTCGACCACGGCAGCCGCGGCGCGATTTTTACCCCGCCGTACCAGGCTTACACCGACCTGTTGTTTTCATCGGAGCCGGAAATGGATCCGGACTGGCTCGACCATTTGCTGGCCCAACGGGCAGCGCCCACTGTTTGAGGAATGCACATGAAGGTGTTGATTGTTCACGCTCACCCTGAGCCGCAGTCGTTTACCGCGGCGCTGCGCGATCAGGCGCTCGGCACGTTGCAAAGCCAGGGCCACGAAGTGCAGGTCAGCGACCTGTACGCCATGCAGTGGAACCCGGTGGCATCGGCCGCTGACTTTGCCACGCGGGAGAACGCGGATTATCTGGTGTATGCCCTGGAGCAGCGCCTGGGCGTGAAAAATCAGTCGATTGCGGCGGACATCCAGGGCGAACTGGACAAGCTGCTGTGGGCCGACCTGCTGATCCTCAACTTCCCGATCTTCTGGTTCTCGGCACCGGCCATGCTCAAGGGCTGGATCGACCGGGTGCTGGTGTCCGGCGTGTGTTACGGCGGCAAGCGTTTTTACGATCAGGGCGGGCTGGCGGGCAAGCGCGCGCTGGTCACGGTGACCTTGGGCGGGCGCGAGCATATGTTTGGTGAAGGTGCGATTCACGGGCCATTGGAGGAGATGCTGCGGCCGATTCTGCGCGGCACCTTGGCGTATGTAGGGTACGAAGTGCTGGCGCCGTTTGTGGCCTGGCATGTGCCGTATATCAGTGCCGAGGCGCGGCAGGCGTTTTTGGAGGAGTACGGGTTGCGGCTGCAAGGGCTGGCGGATGAGCAGCCCTTGGTGTTTCCGAAGCTGGCGCAGTTTGATGAGGCGTTGTATCCACTGTCCTGAACGCAACGATATTCAAATGTGGGAGCTGGCTTGCCTGCGATAGCATCAACTCGGTGTACCTGACACACCGAGGTGTCTGCATCGCAGGCAAGCCAGCTCCCACATTTTGATCTGCATGGATCAGTTGGCTGTGTGCTGCTGGCGAAGGCGCTCTGCCGCACTGCGCAGCAATTGCTCGGTGCCGCTCCAACCCAGGCAACCATCGGTCACCGACACCCCGTATTTCATCGACGCGCTCAATGGTTGGCAGCCTTCGAACAGGTGGCTTTCGAGCATCATGCCGATCAGCGACGTGTCGCCCTGCAGGCGCTGTTGCAGCACGTCGTTGAACACTGCCGGCTGACGCAATGGGTCTTTGCCGCTGTTGGCGTGGCTGCAATCGACCATGATGCGCGCCGCGACCTTGGACTTGGCCAGGTCGTGCTTCACCTGCGCCACGCTTTGCGCATCGTAGTTCGGCCCACGATGACCGCCGCGCAATACCAGGTGCGTGTCGGGGTTGCCCGGTGTCTGGATGATCGCCGGATGGCCTTGGCTGTCCACCCCGAAGTGGCGGTGCGGGTGGGACGCTGAGCGCATCGCATCACAGGCAATCGCGACGCCGCCGTCGGTGCCATTCTTGAAGCCGACCGGCATGCCCAGGCCGCTGGCCATTTCGCGGTGGATCTGCGATTCGGTGGTGCGTGCGCCGATGGCGACCCAGCTGAGCAGGTCATCGAAGTAGCCGGCGGCCATGGGTTGCAGCAGCTCGGTGGCGACCGGCAAGCCCAGGCGCAGCATCTCGCGCATCAGTTCGCGCGACAGCGTGAGGCCGGCGGCCATGTCGTCGCTGCCATCCAGGTGCGGGTCGTAGGCCAGGCCTTTCCAGCCGATGGTGGTGCGCGGTTTTTCGACGTAGGCGCGGATTACCAGCAGCATCTGGTCGCTGACTTCCAGCGCGAGCTTCTTCAAGTTGCGCGCGTATTCCATGGCTGATTCGGGGTCGTGGATCGAGCACGGGCCGACAATCACCAGCAAACGCGAGTCTTCGCCATTGAGGATGGCGCGCACGGCTTGGCGATGGGCGTGGATCTGTTCATTCAGGAACGGGCTGAGGGGCAACTGGTGCTTGAGTTCAAGCGAGCTGGGCAGGCGCTGGGTCAGGGCTTCATTGGCGCTGGACAGGTTGGCAACAGGCAAGGCGGCGGTGGCAGAGTTCATATTCAAGGCTTCCTGGGCAAGCGGCGGGTTGTTCCCGCACGCTCTGCCCTACTGGGGTGTTCGACAATTGGCCGTATTGGCTACGTGTGTTGGCTTGCCACCAATAGGTGACCGATCGGAGGCGGCAGGCTGTCCCGAACGGAGCTTGCTAAATCGCCATGCAGTCGAAGTGTCGTAACGGTAATAGGTGGCGTAGTTCATGTCGTGAGTCCTTTAGTGTTCGGTGTGAAGCAGAATTATTGGGGCCTTGAAAAAACAAAACCCCCGGTCGGGGAGCCGACCGGGGGTTAGATTTCTCTGGTAGGCGACCCCTTGAGTAGTGGGCGCCGATTTCAGGTATCAGGCGCGCCAGTGGCTAAACCAATACCCAAAATAAAAGCTGACCAGTGCGCTCAAACCGCTCACACGGGTAGCCGACACCGAGCGCGGGGCGCTGGCAGCAGGGCAAACCTGAGTGTGGGTGAGTTGCAACATGGTGTGTCTCCAAATGATGGGGGGAGCTTACTAGAGCCACCGGTGTGGGTTCAATCAGTAATTTCTATCGCGTGACCTACTTACGGCTATGGGGTGAGTACCGATATGCTGTTCACACGTTAATAATGATTGCCAGGACGCGACCATGACTGCCTTGACCCTTGCCGCTGCTCAAACCACTTCCATCGCCGGCGACGTGCGGACCAACCTTCAGCAGCATTTGGCGTTTATGCAGGCGGCGGCGGAGCAGGGCGTGCAATTGCTGGTGTTTCCGGAACTGTCGTTGACCGGCTATGAGCCGGCCCTGGCAGCCCAACTGGCGATTGCTCCCGAGGACGCGTTGCTGGCACCGCTGCGCGAGATGGCGCAGGAACTGCGAATGACCGCAGTGGTGGGCATGCCGATTCGCCTGTCACCCGAGACGGGTGTGTTTGTCGCAGCCCTGGTGCTGGGCGCGGACGGTTCGTTGGCGGTCTACACCAAGCAACATCTGCACCCGGGCGAAGAGGTGGCGTTTGTCGCAGGGCAGGGCGGCCCAGCACTCGAATGGGCGGATGACCGGATTGCACTGGCGGTCTGTGCGGACTTTTCCCACGCCAGCCATCCGCATCTGGCCGCAGAGGCCGGCGCTACGGTGTACGCCGCCGGTGTGCTGATCAGCGAAGGCGGGTACGCAACCGACAGCGCGCTGCTTCAGGGGTATGCCGCCGAGCATCGCATGCTGGTCCTGATGGCCAACCATGGTGGTCCGTCCGGCGACTATACCTGTGCAGGGCGCAGCGCTATCTGGGCTGCGGACGGGCGCCTGCTTGCCGGCGCACCGGGCATTGGCGAGGCCTTGGTGATTGGGCGTCGCGACGGCCAGCACTGGACTGGCCAAGTCGTAGCCCTCTGAAATGGTTTTTCACCTGCGCGCGGCGACGGACCGCGACCTGCCATTCGCGCGAACGCTGACCCATGAAGCCATGAATCGCTACTACCTGCAGTACGATTTATTGTGGTCTGACCATGGTTTTGATGTCGCCTGGGCTTCGCGTGAAAACTGGCTGATTTGCCAGGGTGAAACCGTGATGGGGTTTATCAGCGTCAGCCGTGACAGCCGGGCGCTTTATATTCGCGAATTGCACCTGCTTGAGCGCTGTCGTAAACGGGGCGCAGGCAGTTGGGTGTTGCAGCAGATGGTACTCAAGGCGCGCGCGCAGGGCTTGGGCCTTTTACGCTTGACCGTGTTCAAGACCAATCCGGCGAAGCGCCTGTATCAGCGCCAGGGTTTAAGCATTGTCGGGGAGGAAGATTGCTTTTGGCGCATGGAGCGCGAGTGTCAGGCTGGCGCTGTGGACTAAATCAAGCACAGCGTAGGAATAAGCGCATACTGCGCTCAGGACACGCTGCTTGGATCGCGGTGTTGAGCCACGGGCTCATCCACGATAATCCCTTCTTTCATTCCCAGCAGAACCGCTACTTTATGGGCTTCCCCACGCCGTCCCTTTTTACGCCCAGCGAGCACTTGATACGTGGTGGCCGGATCAACGCCATGTTCACGTGCGAACGCTTGAACTGACTTTCCTTGATGTTCCAGCCAAGCCTTGGCTTGTGCGGCAGTAAGGATTCCGGGCATAGTTCAAAACCGTTCAAGTTTGTGTAAACCGAGATGAGTGTGTCACCTCTTGGGGTGTGCCAGATAGGATCATACATCCAAATGAGTGGAATCGGTTCGCGTTTAAGGCAGGAAAGAGAGCGACTTGGCCTGTCGCAAAAAGTGTTTGGTGAAATTGGAGGGGTTGAGGCCAATGCCCAGGGCAAATATGAAAACGGAGGGCGGGCGCCTAAAGCCGACTATCTGTCACGGGTAGCCGAAAAAGGTGTTGATATCCTGTACGTGTTGACCGGCGTTGCCACACCGATTCAATTGGAAAACCTCAGCCGGATCGAAGAGAAGGTGTTGGGCGATTATCGCGCCATGTTCAAGGAAGACCAGGATGCAATCCGCCGCCTCACGTCCACCCTGGCCGAACATTCCGTCGCGTTGAGTGGGAAAATCAAACCGCAAGCCCAGGATTCCTGACCTTTTACCCAGGAAACAGCGCTGCTCATCATCCGATGGGCAGCTTCACCACGTTGAAACTCTATATATATGACGCTTGCAGCTAGGTCTGCGCCTTGGTTTTTTGCTAAGGTGTTCAGCAACCTATAAGACCATATCGCGAGGTGTCTGCTTGATTAGGGTGCTAGTAGTCGATGACCATGATCTCGTTCGTACGGGCATTACACGAATGCTGGCTGACATCGATGGCCTGCAAGTAGTCGGCCAGGCCGAATCGGGTGAGGAATCCCTGATCAAGGCCCGGGAGTTGAAACCCGATGTGGTATTGATGGACGTCAAGATGCCCGGGATTGGCGGTCTTGGCGCCACGACCAAATTGCTGCGCAGCCATCCGGACATTAAAGTCGTGGTGGTCACCGTGTGCGAGGAAGATCCATTTCCTACACGCCTTCTGCAAGCGGGAGCCGCCGGTTACCTGACCAAGGGCGCAGGCCTGGCCGAGATGGTGCAAGCCATACGCCTGGTATTTGCCGGCCAGCGCTATATCAGCCCGCAGATTGCCCAGCAGTTGGCGATCAAGTCGTTCCAACCTACCAGCGACTCGCCGTTTGATGCGTTGTCGGAGCGGGAAATACAGATCGCCTTGATGATCGTCGGCTGCCAGAAGGTGCAGACGATCTCCGACAAGCTGTGCCTGTCGCCTAAAACCGTCAACACCTACCGCTATCGTATTTTCGAGAAGCTCGCCATCAGCAGTGATGTTGAATTGACCCTGCTCGCGGTACGCCACGGCATGGTGGACGCCAGCGCCTGACATGACCACACCGTTTGATCCGAGTGCCTTTCTCTCAACCTGCAGTGGCCGCCCTGGCGTGTACCGCATGTTCGACAGCGAGGCACGCCTGCTTTACGTGGGCAAAGCCAAGAACCTGAAAAACCGCCTGGCGAGCTACTTTCGCAAGACCGGGCTGGCGCCGAAAACCGCCGCCCTGGTGGCGCGTATCGCCCAGGTTGAAACCACCATCACTGCCAATGAAACCGAGGCGCTGCTGCTGGAGCAGACGCTGATCAAGGAATGGCGGCCGCCCTACAACATCCTGCTGCGTGACGACAAATCCTACCCCTATGTGTATTTGTCCGACGGTGACTTCCCACGCCTGAGCATTCACCGAGGCGCGAAGAAGGCCAAGGGCAAGTATTTCGGCCCGTACCCGAGCGCCGGCGCGATCCGCGAAAGCCTGAGCCTGCTGCAAAAGACTTTTTTTGTGCGCCAGTGCGAAGACAGCTTCTACAGGAACCGCACGCGGCCGTGCCTGCAATACCAGATCAAGCGTTGCAAGGCGCCCTGTGTCGGCTTGGTTGAACCGGCGGAATACGCCGAAGATGTGCGCCATTCGGTGATGTTCCTCGAAGGGCGCAGCAATGCCCTCACCGACGAACTCTCCGGCGCCATGGAGCAGGCCGCCAGCACCCTGGATTTCGAACGGGCGGCCGAGCTGCGCGACCAGATCTCGCTGTTGCGCCGCGTGCAGGACCAGCAAAGCATGGAGGGCGGCACTGGCGACGTCGATGTGATCGCTGCCTTCGTCAACCCCGGCGGCGCCTGTGTGCACCTGATCAGCGTGCGCGGCGGGCGAGTGCTGGGCAGCAAGAACTTCTTCCCGCAGACCGGTATCGACGAGGAAGTGGCCGAAGTCATGGCCGCCTTCCTTGGCCAGTACTACGTGAGTAGCCCTGAGCGCGACTTGCCGTCCGAACTGATCGTCAACGTGGTGCATGAGGACTTCCCCACGCTCATCGAGGCGATCCACGAATTGCGCGGCCGTGAGCTGGACATCAGTCACCGTGTACGCGGCACCCGCGCGCGCTGGCAACAATTGGCCGTGACCAATGCCGAACAGGCCCTGGGCGCGCGCCTGGCCAATCGTCAGCACGTTGCCGCACGTTTCGATGCCCTGGCCGAAGTGCTTAACCTGGATGAACCGCCACAGCGCCTGGAGTGCTACGACATCAGCCACTCCAGCGGCGAAGCCACCGTGGCTTCCTGCGTGGTATTCGGGCCGGAAGGGCCGATCAAGTCCGATTACCGGCGCTACAACATCGAAGGCGTCACCGCCGGCGATGACTACGCTGCCATGCATCAGGCCCTGACGCGGCGCTTCAGCAAACTCAAGGACGGCGAGGGCAAGCTCCCCGATATCCTGTTGGTAGATGGCGGCAAGGGCCAGTTGTCCATGGCCCGTGACGTGCTCAACGAACTGGCGGTGCCTGACCTGATCCTGCTCGGCGTGGCCAAGGGCGCCACGCGCAAGGCCGGTTTCGAGACGTTGTACTTGAATGATGCCGCCCATGAGTTCACTTTGAAGGGCGACTCGCCTGCATTGCACCTGATTCAACAGATTCGCGACGAAGCTCACCGCTTTGCAATTACCGGCCACCGTGCCCGCCGTGGCAAAACCCGGCGAACCTCAACCCTGGAAGGGGTGGCAGGTGTTGGCCCGACCCGCCGTCGCGACCTGCTTAAACATTTTGGTGGCTTGCAGGAGCTGTCCCGTGCCAGCATTGACGAAATAGCCAAAGCACCCGGTATCAGTAAAAAGCTCGCAGAATTGATTTATGCAAGTCTGCACAGCGAATAGAATGCCTTCTCACCTCGTAGCCAGTTGTGCCGATGAATATCCCTAATCTGATCACCGTTCTACGCGTCCTGCTTATCCCGATTTTCATTTTGTTGTTCTATTTGCCCTACGAATGGAGCTACGCCGCCTCCAGTTCGGTGTTTGCCTTCGCTGCCGCCACCGACTGGCTTGACGGCTACCTGGCACGCCGCCTGGAGCAAAGCACGCCATTCGGCGCGTTCCTCGACCCTGTGGCCGACAAGCTGATGGTCGCCGTGGCCCTGGTCCTGCTGGTGCAGGAACATGGCAACCTGTGGCTGACCCTGCCGGCCGCCGTGATCATCGGCCGCGAGATCGTCGTCTCGGCCCTGCGCGAATGGATGGCCGAAATCGGCGCCCGCGCCCACGTGGCCGTCTCCAACATGGGCAAATGGAAAACCGCCGCGCAAATGCTTGCGCTGGTCATTTTGCTGGCCAACCCGTCGGACTTCTCGATGTGGGTGCTGATTGGTTACGCCTTGCTGCTGATCGCCGCCGGCCTCACCTTGTGGTCCATGCTTCAGTATTTGCGCGCGGCCTGGCCGCACCTGCGCACCACCGTTGAAAAGAAATAAAACTTTTTTGAATCAAGGGGTTGACGGGGGTTGTGGATTCTATAGAATGCACACCACCAAGACGCGGGAATAGCTCAGTTGGTAGAGCACGACCTTGCCAAGGTCGGGGTCGCGAGTTCGAGTCTCGTTTCCCGCTCCAAATACAAAGAAAAAGCCACTCTAACGAGTGGCTTTTTTTTGCCTTCGATTTACTGAATAGATGCTTCGGCATCTTTTTTCGCCTATGCGCAAAACCATTGAAGTCCACGAGTGAGAGCACCTCGTCTTCCTGCAACATGCGCAAAGCAGGCGCAGTGCGCGCAGATTCGCAACCTCATCAATTTTGAACTAATCATAATGCCCATCCCCCTAACGCTGTGCAGATTGCCGTGGCTCAGGTCGACCTGAGTTATCTACCTATTACGCGCTAAGGTGTGGTGAATGATGAAGAGTGAACAAGTCGAAGGTGTTGCGGAAAAACTTGCCGGCAAAGCCCAGGGCGCCGTTGGGAAATTGTTCGGTGATTCGAAGCTGGAAGCTGAAGGTGCGGGTCGGCAGGTTGCTGGTCAGCTCACCCAGAGTTATGGCGACGCACTGGACAGCGTGTCTACGTTCGTAAAAGAGAAACCCGTTGCTGCACTTGCAATCGGTGCAGTCGCGCTGCTGGTGCTGGACCGTCTCCTGCGCCGCTGAGTCATACGCCGCGATGCTGTCGCGGCTCCTTTCATTTGTTGAGCGCTTGTTCCAGGTGCTCAACGAACACCCGCACTCTGCGCGGAACATGCTGACGTGTCGCAAGCACCGCAGTGATGGAAAGTTGCTCGGGTACCGCATCCGCCAATGTGACAAGGGCCAGGGAGCCTTCGGCAAGTTCGTTTCTGATGTCCCAGTATGTCAACATCGCCAAGCCCAAGTTCTGCTTGCTCGCCGTGCGCACCGCCTCGACGCTGTTGGCTGAGAAACTGCCGTGAGCGCGATGAGTGACAGCGTCACCGTTTTGGGTGAACGGCCAGTAGGGCATGCCGTGCAACGCGATGCACTGATGATGGTTGAGGTCATCCAGCACCGCCGGTGTGCCCCATTGCGCCAGGTAAGTCGGGCTTGCGCAGACGACGCGCGGGTTGGGTGCCAGGCTGGTCGCCACCAATGTTGAGTCGCGCAACGTGGCGATGCGGATGGCCACATCAATGCCGAGCCCGACGATGTCGATGATGCTGTCCGATAATGTCAGGTCGACCTTGAGGGTTGGGTTGTCAGCCAGCAGCGCTGGCAGCAGCGGCATGATAACGGTTTGGCCAAAGACGCTGGGCGCGGTGACCCTCAATGTGCCGCTGGCACTGCCTGTGCTGGATTTCAACGTGGCCCGTGCCGCTTCGTTCGCCTCGAGCATGGTCTTTGCGTAAGGCAGGTACATTTCGCCTTCCGGCGTGAGTGCGACGGAGCGTGTAGTGCGGTGTACCAGGCGCACACCCAAGTCTTTTTCCAGGGCCGCCAGGCGTCGTGAGACGGTCATCGCCGACAACCCGAGCCGTCGCGCGGCCTCGGACAAGCTGCTGCTGATGGCGACGTTGGCGAACACCTCTATCTCGGGAATTTGCATGCTTATAACCGTTTCCGTTAAGGCGCCTTATTGCAAGTGTGCGCTTCTAATGGGCTATTGCCGCGCTTATCGTCATGGCTGGCAAATAAGTGAGGGCAAATCATGACAGCACCAAACCTGCGCAGTGTAACTCCATTCGATATGGGCGCTCTTAAACTGAAAAATCGCATGGCGCTTGCACCCATGACACGCGTCAGTGCCAATGAGAACGGCAATGCCACGCCTGCAATGGCCCGATATTACGAACGTTTTGCCCGTGGCGGTTTTGGCTTGATCATCACGGAAGGGATCTACACCGATCGGCAGTATGCCCAGGGCTACCTGAACCAACCCGGTATCACCGACAGCGAGCAGGCGTTGGCCTGGCGCGCGGTGGTCGAGGCGATTCATCGCCATGAAAGCGCGGCCATCGCACAGATCATGCATGCCGGCGCCTTGAGCCAGGCCAACCGTTTTGTCGAGCAGTCTGCCGGGCCTTCGGCCATTCGCCCCAAAGGCGAGCAGATGAAGTTCTATCACGGCGAGGGTGTGTACCGGGTTCCACAGGCCATGAGCGATGAAGCTATTGCTGATGCCATCGAGGGATTTGCCCAGGCGGCTAAACGGGCGGTTGAGATCGCGGGGTTCGACGGTATCGAGATCCATGGCGCCAATGGCTATTTGCTGGATCAATTCATGACCGACTACTCCAATCAACGCGAAGATCGATGGGGCGGTGATGTTCGCCAGCGCTTGAACCTGACGCTTGAGGTCATCGCCGCAGTGAAAGGGGTGGTGGGGCACTCGCCGGTGGGTGTGCGTATATCCCAGGGCAAGGTCAATGATTTTCAGCACAAATGGGCGGGTGGCGAGCGCGATGCGCAGGTGATCTTCGGCAGCCTGGCTGACGCTGGTGTCGACTTCATCCATGTCACGGAGCATCGAGCCTGGCAGCCGGCCTTCCCCGGTAACGAGGCAAGCCTTGCAACGCTGGCTCGCCGCTATGCGCCGGGTGTCGCGTTGATCGCCAACGGCGGCGTGCAGGACTCGCCCAGCGTTGAACAAACCCTGCAGGCGGGCGCAGATGTTATCGCCGTTGGCAAAGCTGCCTTGGCCAATCCTGACCTGCTGCAACGGTTACTCGATGGCCGTGCGCCGGACCCCTTCGACCCATCGCTGCTGGCGCCGCTTGCCCATATCAAGGATCGCGAGTTGAATTAAACGCCGACCTCAGCCGTCCAGTTCGACGCTTTCTGGCTGTGCAGCTCCCAACCGATGTTGACGTCAAGGTTGTGGTTGCAGGGCTGGCGCGGCGGTGCGCGATGGCAGGTAGGGAGCAGTGAGCAGAACCCTTCTATTAACAAAATAAAATTGTGCTTGTGAAAAATTTATATTGATTTTTTTTAAGCTGGTGCGGCTTTAGCATAAATCCACCTTCAAAAAAGTCGTCGGGCAGCGACCACGGTGTCCGGCATCACAAACCAATAAAAATTGTTATCGGAGTCCTGATGAGTCTTTCTCCTTTCCACCTCGCAATCCCTGTGTATGACCTGGCCGCCACACGTCACTTCTACGGTGAGGTGTTCGGTCTTTCCGAAGGTCGTTCCAGCAACCAGTGGGTCGACTTCGATTTCTACGGCCATCAGTTGGTCATCCATGAGCACCCAAAAACTGCTTCGCAGGAAAGCGTGCACAGCAATCCGGTAGACGGCCACGACGTACCGGTTCCGCACTTCGGCATCATCCTGGAGTGGGCGCAATGGGAAGCCCTGGCCGAGCGTTTGAAAGCGCGCGCGACCCAGTTTGTGATCGAACCCTACATTCGCTTCCAGGGCCAGGTCGGCGAGCAAGCCACGATGTTCCTGTTCGACCCGTGCGGCAATGCACTGGAGTTCAAGGCGTTCAAGGATATGAGTCAGCTCTTCGCTAAATAATAAAAACTGGCGCACGCAATAGAGTGCGCCGGGCAAACATAAATGAGCTGGAAGCTCATGAATCTAGCTACTGCTTAAAGCAGTCCTTTCATTCCAACAAAAAGGCTAGACATGAAACGTATCCCCTTAGTTTGGCAAATCGTTGCCGGGCTGTTGCTTGGCGTGCTCGTGGGTTGGTATTTCAATACCCACCCGGAAAATCAAGTGTGGGTCAGTACCGAAATTCTTAAACCGCTCGGTGATATCTTCATCAAGATGATGAAGATGGTCGTCGTGCCGATTGTTTTCTGCTGCATGATCCTCGGCATTGCCGGGGGCGGAGATAACAAATCGTTTGGGCGCATGGGCGCAAAGTCGTTGATCTACTTCTTTGCAATCACCAGTCTCGCCATCGTGCTTGGCTTGTGCTTCGCCAACCTGTTCGAGCCGGGTAAAGGCACCGAAATCGCGGGGATCGCCCATAACGCGGCTGCCGTGCACATGGAACCGTCGAAAGGCGCGCTGATCATCCTGCAAAACATCGTGCCCGATAACGTGATTGTCGCGATGTCGGAAGCGAAGTTGCTGTCGGTGCTGTTCTTTGCCGTGTTGCTGGGTATGGCGTTGAACACCTTGCCTAAAGCGAAGAGCGCACCGGTTATTGCGGTGGTGCAGGGCTTCTCCGATGCCATGTTCAAGGTCGTGTCGTTTGTCATGGCCTACGCACCGATCGGTGTATTCGGCATGATCGGCGCTACGGTGGCGACCTTCGGATTTGCGTCGTTGCTGCCGTTGCTCAAGTTGATCGGGGTGGTGTACCTGGCGCTGATTACCTTTGCACTGGTGATGCTCGGCGGCATTTGCTACCTGATCGGCGAAAACGTTTTCAAGTTGATCAAGTACTTCCGTGACGAACTGATTCTGGCTTTCTCCAGCGCAGCCTCTGCGGCGGTAATGCCGCAGTTGATGACCAAGCTGGAAGCCTACGGCGTGCCTCGGCGCATCGTCAGCTTCGTGGTGCCGGTGGGGTATGCGTTTAACCTGGACGGTGCTTCGATCTTCCTTGGTGTGGCGACAATCTTCATTGCCCAACTCTATGGCATTGATCTGTCGTTGACTCAGCAGATTTTGCTGGTGGTCACCATGGTGCTGACGTCGAAGGGCGCCGCGGGTGTGCCTGGGTTTGCCATCATCATTCTGTCGGCCACCCTGGCATCTGCCGGGCTGCCGCTGGAAGGGGTTGCGTTGATCGCCGGGATCTTCCGGATCATCGACAGCGGCACTACCACCTTGAACGTGCTGGGTAATGCAATTGCACCCCTGGTTATCGCCAAGTGGGAGAAAACGCCCCTGGAGCGCAAATGCTCTGTCGGGGTCGAACCTAATGCTTGATCAGTGACACACAAGAGCCTTCTACGTTAATCGCGTCGAGGGCTTTTTTTTGGCTCGTAAATCAATAAAAAGTTGTTGCGTGTTGATTCTTTTCAGGCACTTGGGTGTGCGGTTCATATAGCGAATCACGCCCTGTCAGTTGCCACTGTGCTGCCATTATTTATAAAAAAACAGGTGGTCTATGTACAAGAAATCGGTGTTTTACCGCACGCGTCGCTGCGTCTTGCTATGGATGATGTTGATACATCCATCTGGTGGCGGAGATCGAGAAGCGGGTGTTTGCTGATCGGGCGCAGTACCTGGGAGATCCGGATTTTTACGCCGTGCCGGTGCATGAATTGATCGACGAACACTACCTGGCAGGCCGTGCGTCGCAGGTCAATTTGTCGGTGCCTTCGGACACCGATAAGGTCGTCGCCGGCCTCAATATTGAATCACCGGAAAAACCCCAGACCACGCACTTTTCAATCGTCGACAAGTGGGGCAACGCGGTGTCCGGCACCTACACGCTCAACGGCTTTTTCGGCTCTGGCGTCGTCGGCACCGACACCAATGGCATTGAACCCGGAAAGCGGCCATTGTCGTCAATGACACCGACGATTTTCCTGAAGGATGGCAAGGTCGCCCTGGTCATTGGTACACCGGGTGGCTCGCGGATTTTCACATCCATCTTCCAGGTTGTCAGTAACGTGTTTGACTTCCACCTGGGGCTGAAAGATGCGGTGGGGGCGATGCGTTTTCACCACCAGTTGCTACCGGCCAATACCATCTTCTGGGAGCCCTGTGCGCCGATTTTCGGGCAGCTGGCGGCGGACCTTGGCGTCGCTGGCTTCTACCTGGCTAACCAGGGCTTCAACGGTGATATTCAGGCAATCCGCGTTGAGCATGGCGTGCCTGAGCCCGTGTCTGATCCCAGGGGCAGGGGCGTGACGTCCATTGGCAAAAAGCTTAAAGCTGGGCGAGTGATTCAAGTGGATTGGCATCGGCCTCGGCGCGCCTGAACGCCAGGATTGCATCCTCATGCACCGCTCCCCATTCACGCATCGCACTGATCAATGGAGCCAGCGTGTTGCCTAATTCTGTGAGCGAATATTCAACCTTGGGCGGCACCTCACGGTAGATTTCGCGATGGATAACCCGGTCAGTCTCCAGCTCTCTGAGTTGCAAGGTGAGCATACGCTGCGTCACATCGGGGATCAGCCGGCGCAACTCGTTGAAGCGCTTCGTTCCGGACATCAGATGGAACAGGATCAGCGATTTCCATTTCCCGCCAATGACATCGACGGTAAAGGAGACAGGGCAAGCGAATGCTTCAACTTCATTCTGTGGGATGCATTTTTTCACAGGAGCTCCCTTGGTATAAAAAATGTGCCTACCGCACAAAAATGTGCGTACTTACGCATATGTTGTGCGTAGGCTAACATCATTCCGTATCGACCACTACGGAAATACTGAATATGAGCTTGTTGCTTTCCCCTCATGAAATAAAAGGCATGAAACTGAAAAACCGCGTGGTCATGTCGCCTATGTGCATGCACATGGCTGCGGATGATGGCTTTGTGACCGAGTGGCACCGAGTGCATTACGGCGCTCGCGCCCTGGGTCAGGCGGCACTGATTTTCCCCGAGACGCTGGCAGTGCACGCCGATGGTCGTATCGGAGCCGGCGACCTCGGTATCTGGAGTGACGCGCACGTCGTCGGCTTGAAGGCGCTGACCGAACTGCTTCACAGCTTTGGTGCCAAAGCCGGTGCTCAGATCGGCCATGCGGGGCGCAATGCTGACCTGCCCAACCTTATTCACATTGCGCCGTCGGCTATCCCGTTCACGGAAACCAGCCCAGTGCCTCGCGCGCTCGCAGCTGACGAAATTCCGGGTTTGGTGAAGCTCTATGGTGATGCCGCACGACGCGCCAGTGAAGCAGGCTTTGATGTGCTTGAGATCCATGCCGCGCACGGTTATTTGCTGAATGAGTTCCTCTCGCCACTCGCCAATACCCGCGACGACGAATATGGCGGTGATGCCAAGCGTCGCTACCGCTTCCTGCGCGAAGTGCTGGAGGAAGTCAAAACCCATTGGGGCGATCGTCCTCTGTTTGTTCGTATCTCCAGCTCTGATTACGCCGAAGGCGGAAACACCCCCGAGTCATTCCTTGAATACGGTCGCTGGATGAAAGAGCAGGGCGTGGACCTGATCGACTGCAGCTCCGGCGGCATCAAGATGATCAAGGTTCAGACCTACCCAGGTTACCAAGTGCCGGCCGCTGAGTTGCTGCGCAAGGAACTGCATATTGCGACGGGTGCGGTGGGCGTTATTCAGAGTGGTCGTCAGGCCGAAGAAATCCTGCACAACGGCCGCGCAGACCTGGTGTTTGTCGGGCGGCAAATGCTGCGTGACCCATTCTGGGTGCGCACTGCAGCAGATGATTTGAAAGAAGTCATTGAGATTCCTGCTGCCTACACGCGTTACGGTTCTGTTTGGCTTGATACCAAAGCCTGAATGAGTCCGCGCCCCGAGCGGGCAGCGGGACGGTGCCAATCCTCAATCCACTCCAAAAAAGATGCAGGAGCAAAACCATGAGCAAACCTACTTACGTACACGAATACCAAGCCATCACCGAAGTGCTGAACAAGTACATCAAGGGCTGCAAGCAAGCCAAAAGCAGCATCATGAAGCCTGCATTCAATGAGCAAGCGACCATGTTCAGCGTCGATGGCGACGGTAAGCTGGCCGGCGGCGCAATTCCAATCCTGTTCAAGGGGATTGATGAGGGCTTTCGCCCTTCTCCCGACGCACCGGCAGCCATCGTGCGCATTGAGATCGTCGGTACGGCGGCTAGCGCACGCATCGACGCCAATGACATGTCGGGTATTTCCTTCACGGACTTTTTCCATTTATTGAAAGTTGAAGGCAAGTGGACGGTCGTCAGCAAGATCTTTCATACCCACGTCGCGCCTTGAACGGCTGTCGTCCTTGAGTCTTCGTAGCTGATTGCTTTACGGCACTCAGCCATACAAATGGAAACGTCATGAAAACCCTAACCTCTGCTTTCGCTCTTACCGTCGTTACACTTGCGCCCGGTAGTGCCTCTGCCGCCTCGTACCCTGGCGTTGAGCACAACACGGCGAAACTCCTGCAATCCCTTGAAGGTGTCCCGACGCTCGACTCCATGACGCCGGTCGATGCTCGTGCCGCGCTGGCGGGTGCCCAGGCTGCTGCCCAAGTGGCCTTGCCAGCAGCTGAAGTCAGCGAGAAGACGATACGCGTCAACGGCAGCGATCTGAAGTTGACCATCGTGCGCCCGGTCGGTAGCCAACAGAAGACCCTGCCCGCGTTCATGTATTTCCATGGCGGCGGCTGGGTGTTGGGCGACTTCCCAACTCATGAACGGCTGGTGCGTGACCTGGTGGCAGGTTCGGGTGCGGTGGCGGTCTTCGTCAACTACAGCCTCTCGCCAGAGGCAGCCTATGGCGTGGCCACCGAACAAGCCTATGCCGCGACAAAATGGGTTGCCGAGCATGGCGAACAGATCAAGGTAGACGGCACGCGCCTCGCCGTAGCGGGCAACAGCGCAGGTGGGAACATTGCCGCCGTGGTTGCCTTGATGGCCAACGAGAAGGGTGGGCCCACACTGCGTTCGCAAGTGTTGCTGTGCCCGGTGACGGATGCCAACTTCGACACGCCGTCGTACAAGGAATTTGCCAGCGGCTATTACCTGACGAAGGACTTGATGGTGTGGTTTTGGGACAATTACACGCGCGACGCCGAGGCACGCGAGCAGATTTACGCTTCGCCGCTGCAGGCGAAGACCGAACAGTTGAAGGGCTTGCCGCCGACGCTGATCCAGACTGCCGAATTCGATGTCCTGCGCGATGAAGCTGAAGCTTACGGCCGCAAGCTCGACGCTGCGGGTGTACCTGTGAAGACCGTTCGCTACAACGGCATGATTCACGACTTTGGGCTGTCGAACGCGTTCAGCCAGCTGCCGACGCCGCGCAGCGCAGTTGCGCAGGCATCTGAGGAACTCAAGACCCGCCTGAGCAAGTAATTTAAAAAAACATGAGCACAGTTCAATAATTACACTCCTTGTGAAGAGCGACTAAATGAAAGTTATATCTATTAAGCAGTTGTTTTTTGTCGGCTTGATTTCGAGCGTCGGCGCGCTGGCTCACGCAGACAACTCACCGAGCAGTCCGCAATTGGTCAGTAGTAAAACAGTCAGCAAAGCTACTTATGTAGAAGACTATCAAGCGATCACCAGGGTGCTTGACGCGTATATTGAGGGTTGCAAGCAGGCCAAGAGCAGTATCATGAAACCTGCTTTCAATGAACAGGCGACGATGTACAGCGTCGGTGCCGACGGCAAGCTGGAAGGCGGCGCGATTCCAATCCTGTTCGAGGGGATTGACAAGGGTTTTCGCCCATCTCCGGATGCGCAGGCTGCAATTACCCGTATTGAAATCGTCGGTAATGCCGCGAGTGCTCGCATTGACGCCAACGGCATGTCCGGCCTCTCTTTCACCGACTTCTTCCAGCTGCTGAAAGTGGAAGGCAAGTGGACGGTCGTTAGCAAGATTTTCCAAACCCATGAAGCGCCTGGCGAGTAAGGGCAGCGCTGAATTCAAGTTCGAAATCAAAGATGAACGTCATGAAGTCCGCGTCAGCACTCAACTAGTTCTTCTTTACTGCATGCTCGGTAATCAGTTGAGCCAGTAGTTTCACTGGCTCAGTCAGACCGCGGCGTGCGCGGTGCACCAAACCAATATCGCGATGGAATGTACGTTGTTTCAGATCGATTGCACGTATCTGCGCAGGCCATTTTTTACGGGTGGCTGTTTCTGGCACCAGAGCGACTCCGACGCCGTTTGCAACCAGTTTGACGATTGCATCCAGTTCGTCGAGTTCGCAGACTTCATGTAATGAAAAATGAGTTTGTCGCAGAAACCGATCGACTTGACGTCCGCCGAAGGATGAACGGTCATAGCGGATAAAGGGTTGGGTTGATACCAATTCAGCCCAATCCTCGCCTGGCATATCAATCGGGACAATCAGCCGATACGGTTCGCGTGCCAGGGTTGTCCAGCGTAGATCGCTGTGAAGAGAGAAGGGTGGACGGATGATCGCCGCCATGTCGATTTCACCTGAATCGACCTGGTTTACCAATTCCATTGACAGCCCTGGAAGGACTCGCGTCCTGCACTGTGGGGATCGTTGGTGAAATTCTGCCAGGGCATCCGGTAAGAAGGAGCGCTGAACCGAGGCAATCGCGCCAATGGTCACCAAAACATTGGCGGGAAGGTCCACTGATGTCGTGCCCAGATCCTTGAACTGGCGCACCAGTTCCTGGCCCTGCAACAAAACTTGTCGGCCCATTTGGTTGAGCTGGGCGGAGCGTCCAATACGGTCGAACAACTCCACGCCCAGTTCTGCTTCAAGGCGCTGCATCTGGGCGCTGACGGCGGCTTGAGTGAGGCCGATTTTGCTGCCGGCAGCCGCAAACGTACCTTCTCTCGCCACGGCGATAAGTGTTTTCAGTTCTTTGATCATTCCCAAATAATAATTATGTTTTGCGGGTAAATATATTTATATTTTTGTCGCTTAAACATTGCGTACATCTGCTTGCGACACAGGTGTACAAGCGACAGGGGCTTCATCAGGCGCCTGCCGCTTGAGCGTTTTTTTTGCTAGCATGCGCCGCATTATGAAGAAGCCCACCCAAGATATGCGCCAGCACATCATTGATGTCGCCAGGTCGCTTATGACCCAAAAAGGTTACACCGCCGTCGGCCTTACCGAGTTGCTCGCGGCCGCGGGTGTGCCAAAAGGGTCGTTCTACCATTACTTCCGTTCCAAGGATGAATTCGGGCAAGCGCTGCTCGAAGAGTACTTCGAGGAGTACCTCACCAGGGTCGATGTGCAATTGGCGAGCGAGGGCTGCGGCGCCGAACGGCTGCTGAGCTATCTACGCTATTGGGCCGAGACGCAGGCGTTTGATCACACTGATCAAAAATGCCTGGTGGTCAAACTGGGTGCGGAAGTGTGTGACCTGTCCGAAAACATGCGTGGCGTGCTTGAGAAGGGTACGGCCCTGATCATTGAGCGGATGAGTCGTTGTGTTGAGCAGGGTAAAGCGGATGGCTCCATAAGTGCATCCGTTGACTCAGCAACATTGGCTGAAGCGCTCTACCAGATGTGGTTGGGCGCTTCATTGCTGGTCAAGGTCAATAGAACACGCGAGCCTTTTGACGCTGCGCTTGATATGAGCCGGCGCTTGTTGGCTTAGTGTCGCTCGGCCGGCTGGGTCATGCTGCTCGATGGCGCCACATGAATGTCACGGGTTCGCTCATGCCTGAGAGCAATTGCGCGTAAAGCTCCGGATAGCCTCGGTGACCGGCGTGGTGCCTTGGGTCAGTTCGATGATCACGCGACTCACGCCGGGCTGTTCGATGATCTGCAACAGCGCTGCGGCGACATCGTCGCGCGGTACGTCACCATAAGGGATAGCCAGGCCAGCATGCACCTTGCCCGTTCCGGGTGAGTCCAGCAAGGTGCCTGGGCGCAGGATGACCCAGTCGAGATCGGTTGCGGCCAAGTGCACGTCGGCGCGTTTTTTCACGGCCATGTAATTTTCGAAGGTCTCGGAAACCGATTTGCCACGTGATGCCTCTGGAAACGCCGACACAAGAATGAAGCGCTGAATGCCCGCCAACCGAGCCGCGGCCACAGACAGCTCCAGGCCGTGACCGTCGATGGCATTTGTCATCTGCGCGCCGCCCTTACCGCCGGCACCGGCCGCGAAGACCACCGTATCGCTGCCCGCCATCAACTTGGCCAGAGACGTGGTGTCGAGCTCAAGCAAGTTACCGGCAACGGGGCTGGCGCCGAGCGCTTCGAGCGCCTCGGCCTGTTCCGCATGCCGGTACAACGAACGTGGTTGATGGCCTTGTTCTGCCAGTTGTTGAGCAAGGCTTCGGGCCACTTTACCCGAACCACCGACGATAAAAACTGAGTGCATAGCTCCTCCGGATCAGGCGATGTTTCAAATTGGCCCGCTCAAGCGAACCTGCAAACGGTATTGACGAATGCATGTTGAGCTGCATTTTATATTGGTCACTACAGAATGTGTCAAGCGCCGGGCAGTGCGTTTGGGTTGGAGGAGTATGTGCGCATCTTCTTTGCGGCTTCCACCGTACTGCTGGAGCAGGCGTGCGCGCGCATCAAGGCCGCGTGTGAACAGCTTGTTTGAATGCAGCGCCGGGTTTGGTCACGTTGAGAGGGAAGGGCTCAGCATCGCGACGGCTGTTGCGCCGATGCCTTGCAGATCTTCCCGGCTGGCCGCGTCATGCGCCTGCAGAGACATGCCTTCGAGCAATGTATTCAAGGCCGCGGCGAGCAAGCGAGTGTTGGTGTTCGGTTTGAGCTGACCTTGCTCCACCGCGCGATCCAGGCGCTGCTGCAAATAATCGCGGCCTTCCTGACGCAGGGCCTTGAGGGTAGCGGTGACTTCACCTGCATCGTCGGAAACATTGACCGCCGCGAGTACCACCATGCATCCGCAGGGTGCTTCGGGTTCGGTCAGGATCGAGGCTGAGGTGTGAAAGAAGTCGCTGATGGCGCGCACGATGTCCGGCTCGGTGTCCATGCGATCCCACGTGGCATCCCAGAAGGTCGCTTCGTAGTAGGCAACCGCTTCCAGAAACAATTTGGCTTTGTTGCCAAACGCCGCATACAGGCTGGGAGGGCTGATGCTCATCGCTGAACACAATTCCGCCACAGAGGCCGGCTCATAGCCACGCTTCCAAAACACCGCCAGTGCACGCAGCAGAGCCTCGTCGCGGTCGAATGCACGCGGGCGTCCTTTTGCACGAGGAACAGGGATTAGGGTGGAATCAGTCATTGAGCGTAGCACCTTGGGGCGTATCGCCAGACGAACATGCCTGGGAGAGATTTCTGCCCTAATGATACACAAAATGAACTTTGCGATTGCGCAGCGCAATTTTGAGAGTTCAGATCGACCCTGACGCCTGCACACAGGGCGGTACGTTGTATCGCTCAATGTTCGCCGTTGGTCTTGGAACGTGATGCTATTCTAAAATTTACTAGACGACCGGTCTATTTTTGATTAGGGTAACGGCATTATGAAAAAGCATCATTCTGAAACACGCCAACATATCCTGGATGTCGCCAGGACATTGATGACGCACAAAGGCTATACCAGCGTAGGTTTGGCTGAGGTGGTGGCAGCGGCGAGCGTGCCGAAAGGATCGTTCTACCATTACTTCAAATCCAAGGAAGAGTTTGGTCAGGCGTTGCTTGAGCAGTATTTTTCCGACTACCTGGAAACGGTTGACACGCTGTTGATGGGCTCTGCACCTGCCGCACAAAGGTTGTTGAGCTACTTCCAGTATTGGGCGCACACCCAGTGCTCCGATTTGCCTACCGACAAGTGCCTGGTGGTCAAATTGGGCGCCGAGGTCTGTGACCTCTCGGAGGGCATGCGCCTGGTGCTCGATCGAGGTACGCAGGCCATCCACGCCAAGCTTGAGCGCTGTATCGAGCAGGGGCTTGTCGATGGTTCGATCACGTCCACAGCGCCCAGCGCGACGCTTGCGCAATCGCTCTATCAAGTTTGGCTCGGCGCTTCGTTGATGATGAAGATCGGCAAGCGCGACGACGCCTTCGAAACCTCCCTGACTCTGGCAAAGCGACTTTTGTCGTAACTATTTTTTATCAATCTACTAGACGACCGGTCTATTTAATCGAGGTCTATCATGACAGACAACGCCACGCGTACTGACTTATTCACGCCTATCAACCTGGGCGCGATGAAACTCGCCAACCGCATTTTGATGGCGCCTGTAACCCGTAGCCGCTATGCCGAAGATGGCATCCCCAACGAGCTGCACGCCGAGTATTACGCTCAACGCGCCACGGCGGGCTTGATTGTCGCCGAGGCCACCAATATTTCCGCGCAAGGTCGCGGTTACGCGGCCACACCTGGCATCTGGAGCGAAGAACAGGTTGCCGGCTGGAAGAAAGTCACGGACGCCGTGCATGCCGCCGGCGGCAAGATCGTCAGCCAGCTATGGCATGTGGGACGCTTCTCCAGTGTCGAGTTGCAACCTGACGGTGCCGCACCAGTCGCACCTTCCGCGATCAAGGCTGAAGGCGACACCTATACCACCCACGGCTTCGTTCCGGTGTCGATGCCGCGGGCGCTTGAAACCGCTGAAATCCCCGGGATCATCGAGCAGTACAAACGTGCTGCCGAGAATGCCAAGCGGGCTGGTTTTGACGGGGTAGAGGTTCACTCGGCCAACAGCTACCTGCTGGACCAGTTCCTGCGGGACTCGACCAACCACCGTACCGACCAGTACGGCGGCTCCATCGAGAACCGTGCGCGCCTGACCCTGGAAGTCACCGAAGCAATCGTCAAGATATGGGGCAATGACCGTGTTGGCATCCGCCTGTCGCCGGTCACGCCTGACGCCGGCAACACGCCGCCCGACAGCAACGTGATGGCGATGTACGGCTACCTGATCCAGCAGTTGAACGCCTTCGACCTGGCTTACCTGCACTTCGTCGAAGGCGCTACCGCCACCTCGCGTGAAGTGCCGGAAGGCGTGGACATGGACGCATTGAGCGCGCAGTTCAACGGGCCTTTCATCGGCAACAACAACTACGACCTGGACATGGCTATTGAGCGCCGCGCCCAAGGCAAGATCGACGCCGTAGCGTTTGGCCGCCTGTTTATCTCCAACCCGGACCTGGTTGAGCGCTTGCGTCGTGGCGCCGAACTGACCATCGCACCGCGCGAGTCCTATTACGGCGGCGGCGCGAAGGGCTACACCGACTGGCCCGTCGGCAATTATTGATCCGCGCTGTATATCCGCGAGAACCGCAAAAACTGCCCGCACAGACGGGCAGTCACCAACGAGAGTAACGCCCATGAACTATCTGCAGAATAAAACCGCGATCATCACTGGCGCATCGTCTGGCCTGGGTGCTGCATCGGCACGTGCCTTGTCCGAGAAAGGCGTTCGAATTGTCGCAGCAGCCCTGGACCAGCAAGGCCTGGATGCCATCGTCAGCGAGCTGAAAGGCACGGGCGGTGAAGCGGTAGGTCGCGTCAGCGACGTGACCAACCCTGAGGATATGAAAGCGCTCGCGCAATTCGCCCAGGACACGTTCGGTTCGGTGGATATCCTGATCAACAACGCAGGCTTGATGCTGTTTTCCAACTGGGTCGACCTGGCCACCGATGATTGGGAAAAGATGATCAACGTGAACATCAAGGGCTACCTGCATGGTATCGCCGCGGTGTTGCCGTTCATGCTGAAACAGAAGTCAGGCCAGATCCTGAATATGGACTCGGTCGCCGGTCATCAGGTCGGGCCTGCTGCGGGTATCTACAGCGCCACCAAATTCTTTGTACAGGCCATGACGGAGTCAATGCGCAAAGAGCTGGGCGTGCAGCACGGCATCCGTGTCAACACGGTCAGCCCAGGTGTGATCAACACCGGTTGGGCCGATAAAGTCACCGACCCGGCAGGCCGTAAAGCGGCTCAAGAGCTGAATAAAATCGCGATCTCGCCGGACGATATTGGCCGCGCAGTGGTGTATGCACTGAATCAGCCTGAAAACGTCACCGTCAACGACCTGATCATCTCGCCGACCCGTCAGGATTGGTAAGCCACAAGCGTTGAAATCACCCGGCTCAGGCACTGGCGCAACGCCGTCTGCCTGGGCGCTGCAGTAGCCGTCGACAGGCTGTTTCAAGCGGCACTTCGGCAATGTGTTCGTGCATCGTGAATCGAGAAAAATCAAACCCCGCACCCATTGCTGGAGCGGGGTAAGGCACATTCACGCGGTGGCGGTAGGGTTCAGGTAAACCTGAAGGCTTTCATGACCGCCGACGATGAGCGACTCGATGGTTGAGGTCCATTGCCCCTGAGGATCAGGCTCTCGCGTGTCGAAGGTCGCAGACCACAGGATCACGGTTTTCTGCTCGCCGGTCAGCGGGATCAATCGCACGCTCAACACGTAATTGTCGACGGGCAGTGGCGCTTCAACGAAGCGATAGGAAAACTGCAGATTCACCGCGTCTACCGACAACAACTGCTCGCGCAGAATGGCGCCGTCCTGCAACGTCAGCCGACGAATGCAGCCAACCAGACCGTCCGGCTGACCGTCTTCGATGACGCTCTGGGGAATCGCCGGGTGCCACTGGCTGATTTTCCCGAAGCCCTTGAGTACATCCCAAACGCGTTCGGCGCCGCCGTCGACAACGGCGCTGTATTCAACTTTTGCCATGATTCATCACCTTGAGAAACATCGTTGCGTTCAGGCCGTTCGGCTCAGCCTTCGAACTGGTGATACACCTTGGCGATCACCTTCCAGGTGCCGTCGATTTTGATCAGGGTCAGGTAGTCGTTGTAGTCGGCGCCAATCGCGTCCTTTTCCATGTCCACACGCACCACGGCAGTGGTCGGGGTGATCGCCAGCACATCCAGGCGTGTGCTGATATCCGGGGCCTTGCCATGGGTGCGGACGAAGTCGAACAGGTTGCTGATCGGACCGCCCAACAGTTTGCCGTTGGTGAAGCCGTACATCACCGCTTCCTTGTGGAAGGCCTGTTCCAGTACGTCCGGGCTGCCGGCACGCAGGCCGTCTGCGTATTGCTGGGCTACAGCGACAACGGCGTTGTAGTCCTGGGTCGGTACTGCTTTGATGTTTTTGCTCATGGTCAAACTCCTTTGCATAGTGGTCGCTACATATTTAACTCATTCTATAGTGATCACTATGTTAAGTGTCAAGGCATTTGCCATTAACGGGGCGGCGATGGGCGAAGCCGCCCTCGGGGGGAGCCGCACGGCTGCTTTCTGGCGGCCATTTGGTTATAGGGGTTTATTGAAAGTTGTCTGCCGACGATCAGGACGTCTCAACGTGAGCGGCACCCGGCAGGCGTATTGATTGAGACGGGTTGGCAGAGCGGGGAGATTGGGAGGTCAGAGGTTTTCGTCGATAACGATCTTCATCGCCAGCGGCAGTACCGGTGGCGCATCGATTATCCCCTGCTGATGCAACAGGTAATCGATACAGGCTTGCACCTGGCCTTCGGGGTCTTGATCCAGTACCAGCGACATCACGCCCTGGCGCAGCAGGCTTGCATGCAATGGGCTGGCCTCATGACCGATCCACACGGGGTGGATATTGGCCTGGGCGAGGGCCGCCTGAATCCCCAGCGAGCCGCTGCCGGTGTCGTATAGCCCCGCCAAAGGTTGATCTGCAAGGCATTGCGCGACGGCTGCGCGAGTGAGTTCATCGTCGTCGAAGCACTCCACCGGGCCGATGACGCGCGTGTCGGGGGCATGCTGAGCCATCACGTCGAGAAAGCCTTTGGCGCGCTCCTGGTGAGCAAAAAAAGCCAGTGAGTTGACCACCAGCACTACCACCCCTGGCCGCTGGCCGACCCACTGGCTCATCAACCGCCCGGCACTGCGCCCGGCGGCGTGGTTGTCGATGCCGACATACACAGCGCCTTGCACATCGGTGAGGTTGCTGGTGAGCAAAACCGTGGGCGTGCCGCCCTGCACAATGGCATTCAACGCCTGCTGCACGGAAGGTGTGTCAGGGGCGATCACGATCATGCCGTGGCGTCTGGAGCGCGGTTTGCGCAGGGCGTCGAGCAGTTGTTGCGGTGCTCCCTCCGCCCAGCGTTGATGGCGCAGGGTAAGGTGGGCGCTGAGGCGTTGGGCTTGGCGCTCGAAGGCTGCAGCCAGGCGCTTGAAGTGGTCGGTTGCGCTGTCGCTCAGCAACACATCGACAATCATTGGGCCGGTAAATGGCGCAGGCAGGCCCGGGCGGATCCCCAGGGCGCGTGCGACGGTAAGGACCTTGCGCCGTTTGACATCGGACACCTTGCCACGGTCATTGAGCACTCGGTCTACGGTGCTCAGGCTGACGCCCGCCAATTCTGCGACCTTCATCAGACCGTGACGCTTGAGGGTGCTGCTCATGCCAGGCACGCTTCCTGTGAGGGGTGGGCCTGTGAGTGTACCGGCAGGCCCGATACGGTGTCAGTGAGAGGTGCCGTCCGCGCTCAATTGCGCCGGCAATTTGCGCGCCTCGCGCACCTCGGCAACTTGTTTGGCGCTCACCTGCGGCGCGGCATTCCCCCAGCTGTTGCGGATGTAAGTGAGCGTTGCTGCAATCTGCTGGTCCGACAGTTTCCACGCGAAGCTGGGCATGGCGCCACTGGTGGGGTTGTCGAGCGTCACCGCGCCACGGCCGCCTTCCAGCACGGTGGTGATCAAACTCTGTGGATTTTCAGCCTGAACGCCGGGGTTGGCGGCCAGGCTCGAAGCCAGTTGATTGATGCCTTTGCCATCGCTGTTGTGGCACGCGGAGCAGTTGGCTGAATACACATTGGCGCCTTGCTGCAGGGTCTTATCGCTGGCGTTGAGTGGGCGCGGGCTGCGGGTATCCGAGCCGGGCAGGGTTTTAAGGTAAGCGGCGATGGCGTACAGGTCTTCGTCGCGCATATGTTGGGTCGAGTTGGTGACCGCTTCGGCCATCGGCCCTGATGCTACAGCCACGTGGTTGCTGCCGGTCTTGAGGTATTGCACCACTTGCGCATCACTCCAGCCGCCGATACCGACGTAGGGGTTGCCAGTGATTTGCGGTGCATGCCAGCCGGCCAGTTCGCCACCTTGCAGGTACGCGCCGCCCTTGTCACCGCCGAGGAAATTCTTCGGCGTATGGCAAGCTGCACAGTGCCCCAGGCCGTCGACCAGGTAGGCCCCGCGATTGATTTGCCCGGTAGCACCTGCCACCGGTTCGAACGGCGTGTTATCAAAGAACAGCAGGTTCCAGCCCATCATCATCAGGCGGATGTTGAACGGAAACGGCAGTTGGTTGGACACGACTTCGTTGTCCACCGCCGGCACTGTCTGCATGTAGGCCCACAGGTCGTGCATGTCCTGGTCGCTGACTTTGACGTAGGCGTTGTAGGGCATCGCCGGATACAGGTTTTCACCGTGCCGGCCTTTGCCTTCGCGCACTGCACGGGTGAACTCCTGTTCAGTCCAGGCGCCAATGCCCGTGTTTTTGTCGGAGGTGATGTTGCTGGCGAGCAATGTGCCGAACGGGGTTTGCAGTGCGTAACCACCGGCAAACGGTTTTCCGTGGTGCGGGTCGGTATGGCAGGCCGCACAGTCACCGACGATGGCCACATAGCGACCGCGCGTCACCGCCGGGTCCTCCTGGGCCTGGGTAGCGGGGGCCTTGATACCTGCACTGCTGTCGGACTGCTGGCCGGGCTGAGCAATGCTGTCGGCTGCATCGGCAACACCTGATGTACCGTACAAACCGATGGCTGAACCCAGAGACAATACGGCGGTGGCCGTCAGGGCCATGCGAAGGCGTGGGCTCATGCTGGCATCTCCACCAGTGGCCCGGGTTTGGCCAGGTACTGATCGATGATCGCCTTGGCCGTCCACAGGCTCAGCGCACCGATGGTCGAGGTGGGGTTGTAGCCGGCGTTGTTGGGGAACGACGAGGCGCCCAGCACGAATACGTTGTGTACATCCCAGCTCTGCTGATAGCGGTTGAGCACGCTGGTTTTTGGGTCCAGGCCCATGACCGCGCCACCGATGGTGTGGTCGCTGGACGGCAAATACGGCCCGTAGTTGACGGCAGCGGCATCAAAGCCATTGACGATTTTTGCGCCCATGGCCTTGCCGATTTCAACGGCCTTTTCTTCGGTGAACCGGGCCATGCGCCGGTCGTTCTCGTTGTAGTCGAAGGTCACGCGAATCAACGGGTCGCCATTGGCGTCGTGGTATTCCGGGTCCAGGTCCAGGTAGCACTCGTCGTGGGAAAAACTGGTGCCCTGGTTGAAGATGAACGTGCCGTTCTGGAACGCATGGTTATAGGCCTTTTTCCACTCGCTGCCCCAGCGTGGCGTGCCTGGCGGTACGGCATCGGCGTTACCGATGGGGCGCGCGCCACGGGCGACCACGAGGATCCCTGCGCCGCCGATAAAGTCCTTGCCGGTGTGGTCGAAGTTGTCACCGTTATAGTCGTCTACCTGGGCGGAGAGGGCACCTGCACCAATGTACTGATTGAGCTGTTCGTCCTCGAAAAACAGATTGGCGCCGGACACGGTCTGGAAGCTGTAGGCTCGTCCCACAACCCCGGTGCGGGTTTCGGGGTTGTAGGGCTTGCCGATTTTCGACAGCAGCAGCAAACGCACGTTTTGCATCTGGAATGCCGAGAAAATCACAATGTCTGCCGGTTGCTCCCATTCCATTTTATTGCGGTCCAGGTAGCTCACGCCGGTGGCGGTCTTGCCGTCTTCGGCGAGGTTGGCACGCAGCACGGCCGACTCGGTGAGCACGGTAAAGTTGCTGCGTTGCATCAATGCAGGGATCACGCAGGCATTGGGGCTCGACTTGGAAAAATTGCCGCAGCCGTAATACAGGCAGTAACCGCAATAGGTGCAGGGCCCCATGCGCACACCCAACGGGTTGGTATAGGCCTGCGACGCCTGGCCGGCAGGCACCATGAACGGATGCAGTCCGAGCTTTTTGGTGCCGTCGGTAAACAGGTCGGTCAGACGCGTGGTGGCCAGCGGCGGTAGCGGGAATTCACTCCTGCGGTTGCCTTCGAAGATATTCGCGCCGTCGATCTTCTCGCCATTCAACACGCCGGCTTTGCCCGATACGCCGGCGATCCGTTCGAAGCGCTCGTAGAAGGGTTCCAGGTCGTCGTAGGTGACGCCCCAGTCCTGCACGATCAGGCCTTTTTCAATCTGCTGCTTGCCGTAACGCTTGAGGGTAAAGCTGTATGGCTCGAAGTCGAACGGCAGGAAGCGCCACGCCATGCCGGCCCAGTGTGTCCCCGAGCCGCCGACGTTATAGCCCAGTTCGTTCATGCTCCAGTCGCGGGTCGGCAGGGCGGTTTGCGAACGGTTGTTGCGGAACGTGGTGGTCTCGATGGCGGGCGGCAGCAGCATGCTGCGGCGGGTGTCCCAGCGCAGTTCGTCGGTGTCTACCGAGGGCGGGAAGTCAGTGGCGGTCTCGAACCACGGGCCACGCTCGATGGCGACCACATTCAGCCCGGCGCGGGTCAGTTCTTCGGCAATCAGCGAGCCGCACCAGCCGAGGCCGACAATCACTGCGTCGACTTTGGGGCGTACATTGGCCATTCGGGAATTCCTCTTCGTTACAGCAAATCACGGTCAGTCGGCGATGATGGCAAGGCCTCATCACTCAAGTGTTCGGGTGGATCAGAGCGTGTTATCGATCAGGCTGGTGGGGATGATGTTGAGCTTCTGGCCCTTCTTGGCGATAACGTCACGGAAGTCATAGCGCGCACCTGGGAAACCGAGCATTTTCCAACTCGCCATGCCTTTGTTGCCGCCGTAGATCGGGTCGGACAAGAAGCCTTCACGCACGTTGGCCAGTACTTGTTCGAAGATCTCCCTGGCGCCGTCGTCAAACTCCGGACCCACCTTGACCGCGTTTTTTTCGAAGCTGCGCAGCACCTGGTCCTGTTGCTCGCCTTGCAGTTGCAGGAAGGGTTTGCCGAACTGCGCCTGGCTGTATTCGTCAATCGCCACCAGGCCCTTGCGCCAGCGGTCGGCGGGGGTGAGTGCCGACTGTGTGCCTTGCTCGTACGTACCTTTGACGAAACGTCCCAGCCGATACAACGTGGCGCCCTTGCCGTAGTCACCAGCCAATTGGCGGTCGATAAACGTCGCGCAGCCGGCCTCCTTGCCGCCGATGGACAGCGCGTCCGTTGGGATCAACCGTTCGGCAATCGCTTCGGTGGTCTGGAATTCATGTTGATTGAAGAACGCCAGGCCGCCCTGACGTACGCTGGGCAACGCGGGCAGGCTGGCCGTGCCCGGTTCCCAGGGTTGGCCACCGGTGATTTCTTCGGCGCGTGCAACGGGTAATGTCGACGCAGCCGCCAGCGCGATGGCCGATGTTAAGAAGTCTCTGCGCTGCATGGGGGTTCCTTAGAGGCTCAGGCACGTTTCCCATGCGCGCACGGCAGCGCCCGCAAGGCTTGGGGCCAGCGGCAATCACACGAACATGGGCGGCGCAAGAAGAACGAGCGGGGTGATTCAGAATGTTTCGAGTGGGCAGTTTAGGGTGCGTCAAATGACCGCGCTATTAAAACTTTTGACGTGAAACCCTCAAATTATCGACGCAAGAGAAGCGCCAATCCATTGATAAATAAATTGTTTTTATCCTGCGATGAGAAGCTGACAGCCAGTTGGTTTTAATAAGAATAATCAGCCTCAACCCACTGACATCTGCCAATTCAAAGGTGCGGTATGAACAGTGTCGTTCCAAATCGCCTGAAGGCTCGGCAAGCACTATGTGCAAGGAAATTAATTTTCATGATAAAAAGTTTTATTGACTAAAAGATTGTATGGGGTAATTATTTCTCTGCATCTGCTTCATGCAGAGTCATCTTCAGGGTTATCCCGATGAGTCATAAAGCCCCATTCTCCCTCGCGACTTCTTACGTCCTGGCCAATGAATCTTCATTGGCCGCTCGCGTGGCGCCGCTGCTGATGCAGGGTTTTCCCGCCGCGCCGGAACACCGGGTAACGTGGAACAACTGGATGCGCGCGCCCTTCAATCAATGGGGGTTCCGTCATCTGTCTCGACTGCGCCCCAGCATTGATGTGTCGGCGGGGCCAGGGCCTGCCGGTCAGCTGCAGGAGGTCCCGCGCGCGCTGGATCAGCTGTGTTTCGACAGTGAGAGTGGGCTGGGCATCCGTGTGATCGAGCACCTCGTCGCCAGCCAGACGGACGCCTTTTTGGTGATGCAGGGTGACACGGTGTTGTACGAGCGCTACTTCAACGGTCAGCGCGCCTGTGACCGGCACATCATGTTCTCGGTCACCAAGTCGCTGATCGGTACCTTGGGTGAACAGTTGGTGACGCGCGGCGTGCTCAAGCCCGAGCGGCCGGCCGCTTACTACGTGCCTGAACTGGCGGGCAGCGCATTTGGCGATGCGACGGTGCGCCAATTGTTCGATATGGCGGTGGGCATCGACTACAGCGAAGTGTATGACGACCCCAATTCAGAAAGCTCGCAGTACGGCTATGCCTGCGGCTTTCAACCCGCACCGGCGCAGTACGCGCAGTTCGAGTCGTTGTACCAGTACTTGCCATCCCTCAAGAAACGCGGCAGCCATGGGGGCTTTTTCCATTATGTGACGGCCACCACCGAAGCCTTGGCCTGGGTCATGGAGCGTGCCTCGGGCAAGGCCTGCAGTCAGATGCTGGAGGAGGTCTGGGGGCGCCTGGGGTGCGAGCGCGACGGCTATTTCCTGGCCGATCCCTGGGGCCGTAACGTGGCTGGGGCGGGCTTGAGCGCCACCTTGAGAGACATGGCGCGTTTCGGTCGCCTGCTGGCCAACAACGGTCGCCACGACGGTGTTGAGCTGCTGTCGCCCGAGACGGTGGCCCGTATCACCGCCGGTGCGGACCCGGCGATCTACGCGCAAAATGCCGAGTTCTCCAGCTGGACGCCGGGTGCGTCCTATCGCAGCCAGTGGTACGTGTTCAACGACCACAGCCAGGCCCTGATGGCCGGGGGTATTCACGGCCAGTACCTGTTCATCGACAAGCCGTCCGGCGTAGTGATCGTCAAGCAGTCTTCGCTCACCGATGCGGTCAGCCCGTTCGATACCGACAGCGTGCGCATGCTGCGCGCCATCGCCGCCCACTTGAGCCACTGACCCACGCCAAAAAAATAAGAGTCTTGCGTTCTATTCACCTGGCTTGCCCAGGTGTTGGCGGCGCCCTGCGTCGCCATTGACTGCCCTGTAACAACAATAATTCCACAGGAGCTTCTTATGGTATTCACCAAGCGTTTCTCTCGAGCGCTGTTGGCGGTCGGCTTACCCTTGACCACCCACTTTGCATGCGCGGGCTACACCTTTGAGGACGGCGATCTCAAGGGTGAAGTCAATCTGACCGCAGGCGGAGCGACGTTGTTTACCCGTGGTGTCAACTTCGGCAGCGGCCAGGTCGATGCGCGCAACGGTAAAAACGGCGGCGCCAGGATCAACTGGCAAGAGGTCTACGTAAAACCGGGGGTCAAACTCGAGTACGCGCTGCAACCGGATTTCAGCCTGTTGGCGGGCGGTTCTCTGGTGGCGGCCAGCACCTTCGGCGATGGCGATGCGGGTGGCTTCAGCCGCAGCTCCGATGGCAAGGCCGCAGCCGAAGAACTCTATGGCGGTTTTCGCGCCGGGGAGTGGAAGCTCACCGCCGGCCGCCAGAACTACATGATCGGGACGGGGTTCATCGTCATGGATGGCAACCTCGACCAGTTCAAGGATGGCGCCTACTGGCTCGGCCCGCGAACCGCGTTCAAGGATTCGGCGATCCTCGCCTGGGACCATGGCGCACTGAAGTCCCAGGCCTTCACCTTGCGCACCGATGATGACTTGGGCGACTTCCGCATGACCGGCGTCAACCTCGATTACAACCTCGATGACCAGGTGACGCTCGGCGCCATGGCCATGAAGGTCAATGCCCTTGGCCCCAGAGGCAGCACGCTCCCGCGCCGCCGGGACGGGATGCAGGTGTACAACCTGCGGGCGCTCAACGCCAAGGTGCCCGGCGTACAGGCGCTGACGCTGAATGCCGAGTACGCGCTGGAGCGCGGCAGCGGCGAGGGCGTCGACTATGCTGCCAACGCCTGGTATGCCCAGGCCGACTATGCCTTCAACAGCTTGCCGCTGACGCCGGTCCTTGGCTACCGCTACGCGAGCTTTTCCGGCGATGACAACCTCACCGACAACCGGCAAAAAGCCTGGGATCCACTGAGCAAAGGCTTCGTCGACTGGAGCACGTGGCTGGTCGGGGACGTGGTCGGCAACTACCTGTTGTTCAACAGCAACGAAAACGTCCAGCAGTTCTCCCTCAAGACCCACCTCAACGAAACCCTGACCCTCGGCGCGATTCACTACCAGTTCTGGCTGGATGAGAAAAACTACCTGGGCGCACCGGTCAGCGACCGGCGCTTTGCTGACGAAAGTGTAGTTTTCCTCGACTGGACACCCACACCGTCGTTCTATACGTCGCTGTCCTACAACTGGGTCAAGCCACTGGCCGCCGCCAAACAGGTGTTCGGTAACGACCAGATGTTCAGTGCGCTGGAACTGTATTTCACCTACCGCTATTAAGTGCTGCGAGCCATCGCGGCCGCGCTGGAGTATTTTGATCATGAACAGATTTTTGCGTAACACCGTGCTGGGCACTGTCGCCTCGTTGCTCATCAGTGGTTTTTGCCTGGCTGAAGAACGCACCGTACGGATCTACAACTGGATCGAATACCTGCCACCCGAGGTGCTCAAGAGCTTCCAGGAGGAAACCGGCATTCGCCCGGTTTACGATGTGTTCGACACCGTCGAAACCATGGAGTCCAAGCTGCTGACGGGCAACTCCGGGTATGACGTGGTGTTTCCCGGCTCCGCCAACCTGGGACGCTTGATCACGGCCGGGGCCGTGCAGCCGCTGGATCGCAAGCAGTTGCCAAACTGGCAGCACCTGGACCCGCTATTCATGCAAACCCTGGAAACCGCAGGTGACCCCGGCAATCGCTACGCCGTGCCTTACCTGTGGGGCACCACGCTGATCGGCTACAACGTCGACAAGGTGCGCAAAGCTCTCGGCCCTGACGTGCAGATGAACAGCTGGGACATCATCTTCAAGGAAGAAAACCTCGCCAAGCTCGCCAGTTGTGGCGTGGGTTTTCTCGACGCCGGCAACGAGATCCTGCCGATTGCCTTGCACTACAAGGGCCTCGACCCCAATAGCCAGAAGCGTGAGGACTATGTGCAAGCCCAGGCCGTGATGATGAAGATTCGCCCTTACGTCAGTTACTTCAATTCGTCGCGCTACGGCATGGACCTGGCCAACGGTGATATCTGTGTGGGCGTGGGCTGGTCCGGCGGTGTCGCCCTGGCCACACGACTGGCAGATGCCGCCGGCAAGGGCGTCAAGGTCCGGATGGCACTGCCCAGGGAAGGCGCGCCGATGTGGTCCGACGTGATGATGATCCCGGCCAAGGCCCCCGATCCGGCGGAGGCCCATGCGTTCATCAATTACATCCTGCGCCCGGACGTGATTGCGCGCATCAGCAACAAAATCGGCTACCCCAACCCGAACAAGGACGCCACCGCGCTGGTGGACGCCAGCATCCGCAACGACCCCAACATGTATGTGCCGGACGAGGCGCGCAAGACGCTGTTCGCCCTGGAGCCGATCCCGGCTGCCGCGGAGCGCATCCGTACCCGCACCTGGACCGCCATCAAGAGCAATCGCTGATCAGTGTGGCCCGGTGCGTGCGCGCCGGGCTCGACTCGGGAGGCAATCAGGCCTGCATGCCGTAAAACACCAGCTCGGTGATACGCCTGACCTGCAGGGAGTGCGCGTCGATATCCGGGTGTTCCTGGTTCACCAGCCTGAACAGTTGCAGGTGCGAATAGTCATTCAACAGGAACGCGGCCAATTCCACATCGAGTTGCGGGCGCAGCTTGCCGGCCCGTTGCAACTCGCGCAGCAGTTCGCTGATTTCGGCCCTGAGCGCATCGTTCATGGCCCGGTAGCCTTCGGGCAGTCCATTGCTGCCGCCGAACAGAATCAGCGGCAGCAGCTCACGCCACAGGCTGGGGTGCATGACTTCCAGGGCATAGCCCGTGAGCAGGCGTTCCAGGTGGCAGAGCGCTTCGACCGGGTCGTCTATTTGGTGGATCAGGCTGCGGGTGTCGCTGATCGCGCGTTGATCGGCGTGGTGCAGGATCTCCAGGATGATTTCCTGCTTGTTGCCGAAGTACTTGAACACCGTCGGCGGCGACACTCCGGCCTGGCTGGCGATCTGTTCGATGGTGGTGTTCTGGAAACCCTGGCGCTCAAACAGTTCGACCGCGGCTTTACTGATAGCTTGCCGGCGCTCGGCTTTCTGACGTTCACGCAGTCCACTCACAGGAGATCCTTGTCACGAATAAAAAGAGGGGCGCGTGTCGGCCCCATACCCCTGCAAAATACTTAATTGGGTAAAGCTTTTAAAGCACTAATTGCCACTCAAGGGGTTTGCCGCTGGTGCTTCTTCATACGGTAAGCAAATTGAGCACGGCTGAGCCCCACGAGCCTGGCGGCTGCGGCCAGGTTGCCGGCGCTGTGTTGCAACGCTTCAGTGATCAGGCGCGATTCAAGGCCTTGGATGGAAACCCCCTGGTCCAACGGGTCGAGGGTATCCAGTAGCGTGGAGCGCGGCGCCTGCGCGGTATTTGACAGGCCGCCCTGGTCGTCGAGGCCATAGGGCTCGGCGGGCATCGGTTCGTTGCGAAACAGATGCACCAGGTCAATGGCCTGGCCTTCATCGCTGGCGATCAGGCCGCGCTCGATGAGGTTTTGCAGCTCGCGCACATTGCCCGCGAAGTCGTAGCGCAGCAACGTCTTCAGGGCGCGCATGGTCAGGCCTGCCGGGGTCCGGGCGTAGTCCTGGCAAAAGCGCGTCAGGAACGCATTGATCAGCAGCGGGATGTCGTCCCGGCGTTCACGCAGCGGGGGCAGGGCGATGGGGTATACGTTCAGCCGGTAGAACAGGTCTTCGCGAAAACTTCCGTCTGCCACGGCTTTGCGCAGGTCGATATTGGTGGCGGCCACTACGCGCACATCCACCTTGATCCCGCGCACCCCGCCGACCCGTTCGATTTCCCGTTCCTGCAAGGCTCGCAGCAACTTGCTTTGCCCCGGCAGGCTGAGGCTGGTGATTTCATCCAGGAACAAGGTGCCACCCTGGGCCCGTTCGAACCGCCCGGGGCGCGAGTGCGTCGCGCCGGTATAGGCGCCGCGTTCGACACCGAAGAGTTCGGCCTCCACCAGGTTATCCGGGATGGCGGCGCAATTGAGTGCCACAAACGGGCTGTCATGGCGACGACTGAGCTGGTGCAACTGGCGCGCAAACATCTCCTTGCCCACGCCGGACTCACCGCTGATCAGCACCGTCGCGGGCGTCAGTGCCACTCTTTGCAGCGCTTGCATCGCCGCGTTGAACGCGGCACTGGCGCCCACCAACGGTTGCGGCTGGCGGGTTCCGCCACTGCTGGCTACGGGGCCTGCGAGCGCGGGGGTAGCAGGGCCAGTGACGGCCTGGGACACATTCAGGTAGCGCAGGTCCTGCTCGACATCACCCCATTGCTCGGCCGTCTTGCCAATCACGCGGCAACGGCGATGGCCCATGCCACGGCATTCCACTTCGCGGAAAATCACCATTTGCCCGAAGAGACCACTGACGAAGCCGATGGCGTAGCCGGTTTCGGTCCAGCACACCGGGTCCTGACCGATGCCGTAGGTCCCCACATGTTCATCGGCTTCGCACGAGTGGTGCCAGAGAAATTCCCCTTCATAGAACCCCGAGTCGGCATCGAACTTGAAGTGCAGCGGTTCGACCTTGGTCATGCCTTCCAGCGTGTGCAGGTGAGTCCCGGCGCGAAACACTGCGGCGGCATCGGCCTGTGGCCAGCGCTCGCGGATCAAGCGCGCATCCCGTGCGCCGGAGGCATAACCGGTGCGGGTGAACAGGCCTCGGGCCTGGTCCAGTCCCAGGCGCTCGATAACCTCGGCGCGCAGGGCGCCAAACGACGAACTGTGCAGCAACAACATGCGTTGATCGTTGAGCCAGATGCGCCCGTCTTCAGGGGAAAAGAACAGGCAGTCGGCCAGTTCCGCCGTGGTGGGCGAGCTGCTGTCACTGAGTTGGCGACTGTCGCCGCGCGAAGGGTTGGGCGCGGTGGCCACCCGGTCGTCGGGCAGCGCGCTGTGGGGATTAGTCATTGTTATGCCCCTGCAAAGCGAGTGATCGATATGAGCAACTGCTCAGATAGTTATAAAACATAACCTTATCAATTGAACAAGTGGCAGAGCCCGGGTTTTTTGCGGGTGAACACCCCCAGGCGTGTGAACCCTGCGTGGCAGGCCCCGACCCAGAGCCCTCGCCGGTTTATGTACGCGCCGTTGCGTGCAAGCGGCACAGCCTTTGCTCAAGGCTTGATGCGGCGTTTGCACCCTGTGCAGACGATGACAATTACAAGAACCGGAGTTGCCAATGCCAGTGTCTGAAACCACCCCCTTTCTACAGCGGGCCATCGCGTCCGAATGCCTGTTCAACGGCGACTGGATTCCCGTGTCGGGATCTGTGATTGACGTGATTGAACCCGCCACCGGCGAACCCCTGATGCGCTGCGCCATGGCCAACGCGGCCGACATCGCCATCGCCTGCCGCAGCGCGGCCCTGGCGCAGCCAGCCTGGGCGGCGTTGGGCCCACGGGAGCGCGCCGAGGTATTTCGCACAGCGGCGGACCTGGCCCAGCGGTCCTTCGCCGAGCTGGCGCTGTATGTCGCCCGGGAAACCGGGGGCGCGTTGTTCAAGGGCGAGCACGAAGTGCGTGAAGCGATTGTGCTGCTGCATCAGGCGGCGGGGCTGTTGTCCCAACCTCACGGGGTGGTGCTGCCCAGTGCAGCAGGCCGACTGTCCTATGCACGGCGCCAGCCCCACGGCGTGGTCGGGGTGATTTCACCGTTCAACTTCCCGCTGGTGCTGTCACTGCGTTCAGTGGCCCCGGCGCTGGCGGCGGGCAATGCAGTGGTGCTCAAACCCGACCCACAGACCCCGGTCAGCGGGGGCTTTCTCATTGCCCGGTTGTTCGAAGAGGCGGGCTTGCCCAAGGGCCTGCTGCAGGTGCTGCCCGGCGCGGCGCCGGCGGGGGAAGCGCTGTGCCGCGATCCGAATGTGCGGATGATTGCGTTCACCGGGTCCACGGCGGCTGGGCGCAAAGTCGCTGAAGTGGCCGGTCGACACCTGAAAAAGGTTGCACTGGAGCTGGGCGGGAAAAACCCGCTGATCATTCTCGAAGACGCTGACCTCGACCTGGCCGCGAGCAATGCAGCCTGGGGCGCCTGGCTGCATCAGGGGCAAATCTGCATGGCGACCGGGCTGATTCTCGTGCATCAATCCATCGCCGAAAGCCTCACCCGCAAGCTGGTGGACAAGGCCCGGGCGCTGACTGTGGGCAATGCTGCCCAGGGTGAAGCGGCGCTCGGCCCGTTGATCAACCAACGGCAACTGCAGCGCGTGCACGAGATCGTCAGTGACAGCCTGCAGGCCGGCGCACGGCTGGAGGCGGGCGGCGACTATGACCGGTTGTTCTACCAGCCCACCGTGCTCAGTGGCGTACGTCCGGGCATGCGCGCCTTTGAGGAAGAGCTGTTCGGCCCGGTGGCCACGGTGGTCAGTTTCTCCACCGACGAGGAAGCGATCGAACTGGCCAACCGCACGGAGTACGGCCTTTCGGCCGCCATCATCTCGCCGTCGGTGGGGCGCGCCATGGCCATCGGTGAGCGGCTGGACTGCGGCCTGCTGCACATCAACGACCAGACCGTGGCCGACGAATGCATCAACCCGTTCGGCGGACGCGGTGCCTCCGGCAACGGCGGCAGCGTCGGCGGGCCGGCCGACTGGGACGAGTACAGCCAGTGGCAGTGGGTCACGGTGAAAAATACGCCGCCTGTCTATCCATTCTGAGCCGTGGCCGTTCCGGGGCCTGGCGCATCGCTTTGATACACCCATGCCTATACAAAAATAAGAGGGCTTGAACATGAACCTGCACAACAAAACCCTGGTTGTCACTGGCGTCGCTTCCGGCATTGGCGCCGAACTGGCGCGGCTCGCGCGTTTCCAGGGTGCCACGGTGATCGGTGTGGATCGCCATGAACCGCAACTGACCCTGGATGGCTTCTTCCAGGCTGACCTGGGTGACCCTGCCAGCATTGATGCACTGGTGGCGCGCCTGCCCGCACGGGTCCACGGGCTGTGCAACATCGCCGGGGTGCCCGGTACGGCGCCCGTGCAAGCGGTGGCCACGGTCAATTACCTGGGGCTGCGGCACCTGACTCAATCGTTGCTGCCACGCATGCCGGCGGGCGGCAGCATCGTCAATGTCGCCTCGGTGCTTGGCGCGCAATGGCCGCAACGGCTGGAGCTGCACAAGGCGCTGGCCGCGACACACAGCTTCGAGGCCGGGCAGCAGTGGCTGGCGGCCAATCCGGTGGAGCAGGCCAGCTGTTATCAATACTTCAAGGAGGCGCTGATCGTGTGGAGCTTCCAACAATCCCAGGGCTGGTTTCGCGATCACTCGGTGCGTATCAACTGCGTGGCGCCAGGGCCGGTGTTTACCCCGATTCTCGGCGATTTCGTCAGCATGCTCGGGCCGCAGCGGGTGGCCGAGGACAGCCAGCGCATGACCCGTCCAGCCCTGGCCGATGAGGTGGCGGCGGTGATTGCCTTCCTCTGCTCGGATGCTGCGCGCTGGGTCAACGGGGTCAATCTGCCGGTGGATGGCGGTTTGGCCGCCACCTACGTGTAGGGCCTGCCACCGCGATAAATCCCGGTGCGGCCCCTCGTGCCGGGAGTCTTGAACAACAACAAAAATACAGGACATACAAGATGCTCAAGCCTATCTTGCGGACGGTTGCGGCCACGACATTTGTCGCACTGACATCGACTGCACATGCTTACGACCTGCCCGGACTCAACCTCGGCACCACCAGTTTCTACGACGGCTCGCCAGCACCGGCGGGGCCTGGCTGGTACCTGGAGGAATACCTGACGTACTCCCGAGCGAGCCGTTTCAACGATGCCCACGGCAACAAGCTGGCGTTGCCCAGGCAGGATGTGGAAGTGGTGGCGCCCACCACGCAGATCATCTACGTCGGCCAACCCCTGGCCAATGGCGCGATGCCCGGCTTCACCTTGATCAACACCTCCCTGGCCCATGTAAATGTCGACGATGGGTTGAACAATGCGGCGCTGAGCTCCCGTGCCGGCTTCGGTGACCTGACGGTGGGTGCCTTCCTGCAGCTGCCAACCCTGAACCGCGCCGATGGCAGCCCGCTGTTGACCCAGCGTGTGGAGGCTGATGTCTCGATCCCGGTAGGCGCCTATGACCGCAAGCGCTCGATCAACCCCGGCAGCAACTTCTGGTCATTCAACCCGTATTACGCGGCGACGTACTGGTTCAGCCCGAAATGGTCGGCGAGCGGGCGTTTCATGTACCTGTGGAATGGCAAGAATGATGATCCGCAGGCAGGTTTCGGGGATGTTTCCGATACCCAGGCCGGCCAGGCATTGCATGCCAACCTGACGCTGCAATATGCCTTGAGCCAGCAACTGAGCGTGGGGCTGAACGGCTATTGGTTGAAGCAGATCACCGACACCCAGGTCGATGGGCACACCGTGAGCGGGCGCCGGGAAAAGGTCTGGGCCATTGGCCCAGGCCTGGTCTATGCGTTCAGCAAGGAAGAGGTGCTATCGGTAAACGCCTACTTTGAACAGCAGGCGCAGAACCGCACCGAGGGCAACAAACTGGTGCTCAACTGGCTGCATAAGTTCTAGCAGGCGCGGTACGCACCATCACGCTGATGATGGTCAGTGCGGCAATCACCACCCCGGGGGACGTCGCCAGCAGTACCCCCGCGGTGCCGGCGCCGGCCGCGAGGAGTTGCCCGGCCGCCAGCGGCCCGGCCACCGAACCCAGGCGGCCAACGGCCACGGCAGCACCGACGCCGGTGGCACGCACCGAGGTGGGATAGGAGGGCGGTGCCGAGGCGTACAGCACCAATTGCGCAGCCATCACGAACAAGCCGGCGGCAAAACCGGCGATGGCCATGGGCACGATGCCCACCGATAACCCGACCCCGGCCAACGCCGCGAGCAATCCGGCATACACCGACAGCACCACTTTGACGGCATTACAGCGGTCCAGCAGCACGCCGCCGAGCAGTGAACCCAGAGCGCCGCCGATATTGAAGAGCATCTGCACCATGCCCGCCTGGGGTTTGCTGAAACCCTGTTCCAGCAACAGCGACGGCAGCCAGTTAAGCAGCATGTACATCACGGTCAGGGTGAAAAAGTAGCTGAGCCACAAGGCCAGCGTGGTACGTGCGCGACCGTCGCCGAACAGCGCCTGGCCGGTGGAAGGGCGAGCGCCGTGGGTGGTGTCGAACTGTTGGCGAAAGGCACTGGATTCAGGCAGCAGCAGGATCATCAACGGCACGGCCAGCAAGGGCGCCAGGCCGCCGATAATAAACGTGGTCTGCCAGTGCTCACTGGAAAACATCGCCACCAGCGCGGCCAATGCACCGCCCAGTGGCACCCCGCAGTACATCACGCTGATGGCCGTGCCACGGTTGCGTTCGCTCACCGCTTCGGCGCACAGCGCGATCAGGTTGGGCAACGCGGCGCCCAGGCCCAGGCCGGTGAGAAAACGCACCAGCAACAAGCTTGAGTAGCTCTCGACAAATGCGGTGCTCAGGGAAAACAACCCGAACAGCAGCACGGCGCTGACCAGGATTTTTTTGCGCCCGATCCGGTCGGCAACCCAGCCCCCGAAGAACGCCCCCGGCAGCAGGCCGATGATGCCGACGCTGAACACCCAGCCGAGCATCTTCGGATCCAGGGCGAAGGTCTGACGTAACCCGGCGGCGGCGGTGCCGGCGGCTTGCAGATCGAACCCTTCGATCAGCGCAACGATAAAGCACAACGCAATAGTCAGCGTCGAACGACGCGATGGACTGTCCATGGCAAACCTCATTGTTGTTTTTGTTGTGGTGGCGAGCTTGAGTGGCTGCTGAGGATTAAGATAACAAATATAACTAAAAAATGAATCGTGGAATAAGATCAGTAAAAAAACAGAATAAAGACATTAAATTCAATCGATTGAGATGCTTGTTTGTTCGTGTCTGAAAAATAGATAGCTTTATTAATGTTCGATTATCGGTCATTTGCGGTTGACGAGTACCGTCGGCTGTTTCCATTCTTGGCTCGCGAGGCTGACAGGGCCGCGCGTGTGCCAACCCAATAACAACAACAAAAATGGACATCGAACATGCCAGAACTCCCTATGGAGGACGCCGTTGCCGCGGCGTCCGTCGCCTGTGTGTCGAACACCACTCCACGCCGGCTGATGGCATTGCTGGCCTTGAGCGTGCTGCCCGGTTCGCTGTGGGCTGCTGGCTTTATCGACGACAGCCACGGCACCCTGACCTTGCGCAATTACTACCTGGACCGTGACTACAAGGACGACGGTGCGAAGACCGCCGCACGGGAATGGGCCCAGGCGTTTATCCTCAACCTGGAATCGGGTTACACCCCTGGCCTGGTGGGCTTTGGCCTGGATGTACGCGGGTTGATGGGGGTCAAGCTCGACTCTTCGCCGGACCGCAGCGGTACCGAGTTGTTGCCGGTGTCGGCCAGCGACAAGCGCGCCGCCGACGAGTACTCGCGGCTGGCCCCAACCGCCAAACTGCGGTTCGCCCAAACCACGGTCAAGGCCGGCGATGTGTCGATCTTCCTGCCGTTTGCCTTTGCCAGTCCGTCGCGGCTGCTGCCGCAAACCTTTCGCGGCACCACTTTGAGCTCCAAGGACATCGATGGCCTGACCCTCAACACGGGCTATATCGACCGCATCAACAAACGCGACTCCACCGACTACCAGGCCATGACCATCGCCTCGCCCAACCGGCGCTTCAACGCCACCGCCACCACCTCGCACCTGGCTTACGTCGGCGGTGATTACCAGGTCAACAAAGACCTCAGCCTGCGCGCCTATCACTCGCAGATCGCCGACCTCTACCAGCAGGACACCCTGGCGCTGCTGCACAACCTGCCGGTGGGCGAAGGCGTGCTCAGCAGCGACCTGCGCAGTTTTTTCAGCCGTGAGGATGGCAGTGCCAAGGCAGGCAAGGTGGATAACCGCAACCTCTCGGCGTTGTTTGGCTATCGCCTGGGCGGTCATCGCGTCAGCCTTGGCTACATGCACTCAAGCGGGGAGACGGCCACGCCCTATATCTCGGGAACGGAGTTGATGGGCATGAGCGAACTGACCATGAGCTCGGACTTTCTCAACGCCAAGGAGCGCACCTGGCAAGCCATCTACGACTATGACTTCGCAGCATCGGGTGTGCCGGGGCTGAAGACTCGGCTGCGCTATGTGCGTGGCGACCACATCGAACTGGCCGCGTTGAACGCCGAGGATCGCAAGGAGCGCGAGTTCCAGATGGAACTCGGGTATGTGATTCAGAGCGGTCCGCTGAAGAACGTCGGGTTCATGGCGCGCAAGTCGATCTACCGCAATGACTTCCCGAGCGGCGCGGCCTTTCGCGATGAAAACCAGACCCGTTTCCTGGTGCTCTACACCGTGGCGCTCTGGTAGGCCGATCAGTCCTGGTAGACCTTCTTCAGCAAGCGCAGCAGCTCTTCACGTTCCTGGCCGTCGAGGGCGGCCGTGGCGTCGAGGTCACTCTGGGCGGCGATCGCCTTGAGTTCCTTGAGCAGGGTTTCGCCGCTCTTGCTGAGGAAGATCCCGTAGGAGCGCTTGTCCGGTTTGCAGCGTACCCGCACGGCCAGAGCGCGGCTTTCCAGCTTGTTCAGCAACGGCACCACCTGGGGCGGTTCGATGGCCAGGGCGCGAGCCAGGTCGGCCTGCATCAGCCCGGGGTTCTGCTCGATGATCGCCAGGGCCGAGAACTGCGCCGGGCGCAAGTCGTGGTCCGACAACCGGCCGATCAGGTTCTGGAACAGCTTGAGCTGGGCGCGGCGCATGGCGTAACCGATCAGATCGTCCAGGGCTGAATCCAGCGGCGGCCGTACCTCGTCGTTGTCGGGCAGGGCCTGGCTGGCGGTGGCGATGTTGGAAGGCTTGGCCATTGGCAGTGCAATCCTCAAAAGGTGCAGGTTAATAAGGCTATCTAGTTTGCCGGTGTTGGCGCGCTATGGCTATGCCGGGTTTTCATAGCGCCTGCAACGCGTGGGTTTTAAGCAGGAAAAATATTGGTTATTCAGATTAATAGTTAATTGACATAACTATATTCGCGGTTTAATTTCGAATCATCTTCACACCCAGAACAAGAGCGTACCGCCATGAGCAATTACGAAGGCCGTTGGACCACAGTCAAGGTTGAGATCGAAGAAGGCATTGCCTGGGTCATTCTCAATCGTCCGGAAAAACGCAACGCCATGAGCCCGACCCTGAACCGGGAAATGATCGACGTCCTGGAAACCCTTGAGCAGGACCCTGCCGCCGGCGTGCTGGTCCTCACCGGAGCGGGCGAAGCCTGGACGGCGGGCATGGACCTCAAGGAGTACTTCCGTGAAGTGGATGCCGGCCCGGAAATCCTCCAGGAAAAAATCCGCCGCGAAGCCTCGCAATGGCAATGGAAACTGCTGCGCATGTACGCCAAGCCGACCATCGCCATGGTCAATGGCTGGTGCTTCGGCGGTGGCTTCAGCCCGCTGGTGGCGTGCGACCTGGCGATCTGCGCCGACGAAGCGACCTTCGGCCTCTCGGAAATCAACTGGGGCATCCCGCCGGGCAACCTGGTGAGCAAGGCCATGGCCGACACCGTGGGCCATCGTCAATCGCTGTACTACATCATGACCGGCAAGACCTTTGGCGGGCAGAAAGCTGCGCAAATGGGCCTGGTCAACGAAAGCGTGCCCCTGGCTCAACTGCGCGAAGTGACCATCGAACTGGCGCGCAACCTGCTGGAGAAAAACCCGGTGGTGCTGCGTGCCGCCAAGCATGGCTTCAAGCGCTGCCGCGAACTGACCTGGGAGCAGAACGAGGATTACCTCTACGCCAAGCTCGACCAGTCGCGCCTGCTCGACACCGAAGGCGGTCGCGAGCAGGGCATGAAACAGTTCCTTGACGACAAGAGCATCAAGCCTGGCTTGCAGGCCTATAAACGCTGAAGGGCGCGGCCGCCTGGCCGCGCCGTTGTACCCTGCTTGAACGTATTCCCGATAAAGACAATAAAGAGGAATCACCATGCTGGACGTGCCACTGTTGATCGGCGGCCAGTCGTGCCCCGCCCGTGACGGTCGAACCTTCGAACGTCGCAACCCGGTGACCGGTGAAGTGGTCTCGCGGGTGGCTGCGGCGACCCTGGAAGATGCCGACGCCGCGGTCGCCGCCGCCCACGCCGCGTTCCCCGCGTGGGCGGCGCTGGCGCCCAACGAACGCCGCACCCGCTTGCTCAACGCTGCCGAGCAATTGCAGGCGCGCAGCAGCGAATTCATCGCCGCCGCCGGCGAGACCGGCGCCATGGCCAACTGGTATGGCTTCAACGTGCGTCTGGCGGCCAATATGCTGCGCGAAGCGGCGTCGATGACCACCCAGATTACGGGGGAGGTGATCCCCTCCGATGTTCCCGGCAGTTTCGCCATGGCCTTGCGCCAGCCTTGCGGTGTGGTGCTGGGCATCGCGCCGTGGAACGCTCCGGTGATCCTCGCCACGCGCGCCATCGCCATGCCGCTGGCCTGCGGAAACACCGTGGTGCTCAAGGCCTCGGAGCTGAGCCCGGCAGTGCACCGCCTGATCGGCCAGGTATTGCAGGACGCCGGCCTGGGCGATGGCGTGGTCAACGTCATCAGCAATGCCCCGGCGGATGCCGCCGCGATTGTCGAGCGGTTGATCGCCAACCCGGCCGTGCGGCGGGTCAACTTCACCGGCTCGACCCATGTCGGGCGGATTGTCGGCGAGCTCTCGGCGCGTCACCTCAAGCCGGCGTTGCTGGAACTGGGTGGCAAGGCGCCGTTGCTGGTGCTCGACGATGCCGATCTTGACGCGGCTGTGGCGGCGGCGGCCTTTGGCGCCTATTTCAACCAGGGCCAGATTTGCATGTCCACCGAACGCCTGATTGTCGATGCCAGGGTCGCCGATGCGTTCACCGCCAAGCTGGCGGCCAAGGTCGCGACCCTGCGTGCGGGTGACCCCGTGGCGTCGGATTCGGTGCTCGGTTCCCTGGTGGACGCCAGCGCCGGCACACGCATCAAGGCCCTGATCGACGATGCCCTGGCCAAGGGCGCGCGGCTGGTGGTGGGCGGCCAACTGGAGGGCAGCATCCTGCAGCCGACCCTGATCGATGGCGTCACCGAACACATGCGCCTGTACCGCGAAGAGTCCTTCGGCCCGGTGGCCGTCCTGCTGCGTGGTGAGGGTGATGAAGCCTTGTTGCGCCTGGCCAACGATTCCGAGTTCGGCCTGTCGGCGGCGATCTTCAGTCGCGACACCGGGCGTGCATTGGCCCTGGCGCAAAGGGTCGAGTCGGGCATTTGCCATATCAACGGCCCGACCGTGCATGACGAGGCGCAGATGCCGTTTGGTGGGGTCAAGTCCAGTGGGTACGGCAGCTTTGGTGGCAAGGCGTCCATTGAGCACTTCACGCAATTGCGCTGGGTGACCTTGCAGAACGGGCCACGGCATTACCCGATCTGAGCAGTTGCCGCGACATAACAATAACAAGGCGGCTGTGATCCGCCTTGCTGGAGGACATCCTTGTGAGTTCCGAATTCCGACCGCAACCCCAGCCCGCACCGCGATACCGCGAGGTCTCCATCGGCCACGCACCGGTGGCGGTCACTGAAGAACACGGCGTGTTGCACATGCGCTCCCTGGAACCCCTGGCCGAGTTACCGGCGCGCTTGCTCGATCGCCTGGTGCACTGGGCTCGGGTGCGGCCCGAGCAGACGTTTATCGCGGCACGCCAGGCCGGTGGTGATTGGCGTCGTGTCAGCTACCGCGAAATGCTCGACAGCGTGCGCGCGATTGCCCAGAGCCTGATCAGCTACGGGCTGTCGGCGGACAAGCCGCTGGCCTTGCTGTCCGGCAACGACATCGAGCATTTGCAGGTTGCCCTCGGCGCCATGTACGCCGGTATTCCGTACTGCCCGGTCTCGCCGGCGTACGCGTTGTTGTCCCAGGATTTCGCCAAGCTGCGGCATGTCTGTGACTTGCTGCAACCCGGGCTGGTGTTCGTCAGCGATGCGGCGGCCTACCAGCGTGCGATCGAGGCCGTATTGCCGGCCGAAACCCCGTTGATCTGCGTGCGCGGCCAAGTGCCCGGGCGCAGCCAGATAAGCTTCGCCAGCCTGCTGCACACGCCGGGGGGCGCGGAGGCCGAGCAAGCCTTCAACGCTACCGGTCCCGACAGCATCGCCAAGTTTCTCTTCACCTCGGGCTCGACCAAATTGCCCAAGGCCGTGATCACCACCCAGCGCATGCTCTGCGCCAACCAGCAGATGCTGCTGCAGACGTTTCCGGTGTTCGGTGAGGAACCGCCGGTGCTGGTGGACTGGCTGCCGTGGAATCACACCTTTGGCGGCAGCCACAACGTCGGCATTGTGCTCTACAACGGTGGCACCTTTTATCTGGACGACGGCAAGCCCACGGTCCAGGGGGTTGCCCAGACCTTGCGTAACCTCAAGGAAATTTCGCCCACGGCTTACCTGACGGTCCCCAAGGGCTGGGAAGAGCTGGTCAACGCCCTGGAACAGGACGCCGAGTTGCGCGAGCGTTTTTTTGCGCGGATGAAACTGTTCTTCTTCGCCGCCGCCGGCCTGTCCCAAAGTATCTGGGATCGCCTCGATCGCGTAGCCGAACAGCACTGCGGTGAACGCATTCGCATGATGGCCGGGCTGGGCATGACCGAAGCCGCGCCGTCCTGCACCTTCACCACCGGGCCGCTGTCCATGGCCGGCTATATCGGTTTGCCCGCGCCGGGCTGCGAGGTGCGCCTGGTGCCGGTGGACGGCAAGTTCGAAGGGCGCTTTCGCGGGCCGCATATCATGCCGGGTTACTGGCGGGCGCCCCAGCAAACCGCCGAGGTGTTCGATGAGCAGGGGTTCTACTGTTCAGGAGACGCGATCAAGCTCGCCGACCCTCGGCAGCCGCAACTGGGCCTGATGTTCGATGGGCGAATTGCCGAGGATTTCAAGCTCTCTTCCGGGGTGTTTGTCAGCGTGGGTCCGTTGCGCAATCGCGCGGTGCTCGACGGCTCGCCCTATGTGCAGGACCTGGTGATTACCGCGCCCGATCGCGAGTGCCTCGGAGCACTGGTGTTCCCCAGGCTCTACGAATGCCGTCGGCTGGCGGGCCTGGACGCCGCCGCCAGCGACGCCGACGTGCTCGGCAGCGCGCCGGTGCGCCAGTGGTTCGGCGACTGGTTGCAGCGCCTCAATCGCGAGGCCACCGGCAATGCCAGCCGCCTGGAATGGATTGCCCTGCTCGACGAGCCGGCGTCCATCGACCGTGGGGAAATCACCGACAAAGGTTCGATCAACCAGCGCGCCGTGCTGCAATGGCGCGCGGCCAAGGTCGAGGCGTTGTATCGCGGCGAAGAGGCAACGATCCTGCGCGCCGAGCCGAAACCTTGAACGGGCAGTATTCGGCATTTGTCGATGTGGCGATTCTCGAGGCCGTGCGCACCCCCTGGATTGACCTGGGTGGAGCACTGTCTCAGGTTTCACCCATCGACCTGGGGATCAAGGTTGGCCGTGAGGTCATGGCCCGGGCCGGTATTGAACCGCAGGCGGTGGACAGCGTTCTGGCCGGCTCCATGGCCCAGGCCAGTTTCGATGCCTACTTGCTGCCACGGCATATCGGCTTGTACAGCGGGGTGGCGCAAGCGGTCCCGGCACTGGGGGTGCAGCGCATCTGCGCCACCGGTTTCGAACTGTTGCGCCAGGCTGCCGGGCAACTGCGGGACGGCGTGCAACTGGCCTTGTGTGTGGCCAGTGAATCCATGTCGCGCAACCCCATCGCGGCTTACACCCACAGGGGCGGATTTCGTCTTGGCGGCGAGGTCCAGTTCAAGGATTTTCTGTGGGAAGCCTTGTACGACCCGGCACCGGGCCTGGATATGATCGCCACCGCCGACAACCTGGCGCGCCGTTATGGCCTTAGCCGCGAGGCGGTGGACCGCTACGCCTGCGCCAGCCACCAGCGAGCGTTGCAGGCGCAGCGTGACGGCGCTTGGGTTGACGAGGTGGTGGCGGTCGATAACCAGGTATTCGAGCTTGAGGGATACCAGCCCCGAGGCATCAGTCTGGGGCGTCGGGCCGGTGCCGTCAGTGAGGACAGCCACCCTCGGTCCACCGACCTTGCAAGCCTGACACGCTTGCGCGCCGTGCATCTCGGCGGCGTGCAAACCGCCGGCAACAGTTGTGCCGTGGTGGATGGCGCGGCGGCGGCGTTGGTGGGCCGCGCCTCGGCCTGCACGCGGCCCGCCCTGGCGCGGTTGCTGGCCAGCGCAGTGGTCGGCGTGGCCCCAGAGTTCATGGGCATCGGCCCGGCGCCGGCGATTCGTCTGCTGCTGCAACGCAGCGGGTTGAATCTGGAAGACATCGGCCGCTTCGAGATCAACGAAGCCCAGGCCGCCCAAGTGCTGGCGGTGGCCCATGAACTTGAGCTGGACAGCACCCGGCTCAACGTCCAGGGCGGCTCGCTGGCACTCGGGCATCCACTGGCTGCCACTGGCCTGCGCCTGGTCATGTCCCTGGCCCGACAACTGCGTCAGCACAACCTGCGCTACGGGATTGCCGCGGCGTGTGTGGGCGGCGGGCAGGGCATGGCGCTGCTGATCGAGAACCCTGCTTTTCGCGCTTGAGTGCGTGATTCTTTTTTAGTCGATGAGGTGTCCCGATGTGGAGCTATGAGGCGCCCCTGCGCGATATGCAATTTGTCCTCAAACACTGGTTGCAGGCGCCCGACAGCTGGCGGCGCAACCCGGCGTTCGAGGCCCTCGACCTGCCGCTGGCATTACAAGTATTGGAGGAGGCGGCACGCTTCAGCCAGGGCGTGCTGGCGCCGTTGAACAGCCACGGTGATCGCCAGGGCTGCCGCTGGCAGGCGGGTCAGGTCAGCACCCCGGACGGCTTCGTCGAGGCCTATCGTGCTTACGTTGAGGGTGGCTGGCCGGCGCTGGCGTGCTCCCAAGAGCAGGGCGGGCAGGGCTTGCCGCAACTGCTCGACGCGGCGCTGCAAGAGATGCTCTATGCCAGCAACCATGCCTGGGCCATGTACACCGGGATCGCCCACGGCGCCTACCTGTGCCTCAAAACTCACGCCGCGCCTTGGCTGCAGGCACGCTACTTGCCGGAGATTGTCAGTGGCCAGGCGTTGCCCACCATGTGCCTGACTGAGTCCCAGGCTGGCAGCGATGTCGGTTTGCTGCGCTGTCGCGCTGAACCCCAGGCGGATGGCAGCTATCGCTTGAGCGGCAGCAAGCTGTTTATCTCCGGCGGTGAGCACGACCTCACGGCCAATATCCTGCACCTGGTGCTGGCGCGCCTGCCCGATGCGCCGCCGGGCAGCCGCGGCATTTCACTGTTCCTGGTGCCCAGGCAGCTGGACGATGGCCGAGCCAATGGTGTGCATTGCGACGGTATCGAACACAAGATGGGCATCAAGGGCAGCGCCACCTGCTCCCTGGTATTCAACGCCGCCCAAGGCTGGCTGATCGGTGATGCCAATCAGGGCCTGACGGCGATGTTCGTGATGATGAATTCGGCGCGCCTGCATGTCGGCCTGCAAGGCCTGGGGCATGTCGAGGCGGCTTGGCAGAATGCCCGGCAATACGCTGCCGAGCGTGTGCAGATGCGTGCACCGTCAAGGCCCGAAGACGTGGCGGCCCAGGCCGCTGACCCGATCCGTTATCACCCGGCCATGCGCCGCGTATTACTGGAGCTGCGCACCACCAGCGAGGGCATGCGCGCCATCGGCTATTGGGCGGCGCACCTGCTGGATCAGGCCGAGCATGGCCAGGACGCCTCGGCCGCCCGGTTGGCGCCTTTGCTGACGCCCATCATCAAGGCGTTTTTCACCGAACAGGGCTTTCGTCAGGCCAGCAATGCGTTGCAGGTGTTTGGCGGTTACGGCTACGTCACCGAGTTCGCCATCGAGCAAACCCTGCGCGACAGCCGCATCGCGATGATCTACGAGGGCAGTAACGAGATCCAGGCCAATGACCTGTTGCTGCGCAAAGTGCTGGGGGATGAAGGTCGAGCCTTTGGCCTGCTGCTGGCCGAGTTGCGTGCCGAGGCCGGGCAGGGCGTGCAGTCTGTCGAGTGCGCAGGGTTCTCCCGCGCATTGGGCAGCCTGTGCGACGCGCTGGCCAGTGTGGTGAGCGCCGTGCGTGAACGCGCGCAGGAAGACAGTGAATACCCCTATCGGGCCGCGCCGGATTTCCTCCAGCTCTGTGGCGTGGCGTTGCTGGCCTTTGCCTGGGCGCGGGCTGCGCGGGTCTCCAGGGCATTGCCCGAAGACGATCCATTGCGTGCCGCCAAGCTGCAAAGCGCCGGGTTCTTTTTCGATTACCTGCCGTCGCGGCTGGCGCAACACCTGGGTGCCATAGAGGCCGCGCGCGCCGCGCTGGCGTTCGTCTGACGGGATCGGATGCTTGCGGTACTATGGCAGGCCACGTGTTCTGGAAGTTGCCTGGATGAGTAAGCCCGGTCAATTGGTGCTGGTTGCACTGCGCAAGATGATTGCCAACGGTGAGTTGGTGGCGGGGGAGCGCCTGATGGAAACCCCTACGGCGCAACGCTTTGGTGTGTCGCGCATGCCGGTGCGCATGGCGTTTCGTACCCTTGAGCAGGAAGGGCTGCTGGTGCCGTTTGGCGGGCGCGGCTATCAGGTGCGGTCGGTCAGCCCCAGTGACATTGCCGGCGCCGTCGAAGTGCGCGGTGTGCTGGAAGGCCTGGCTGCGCGGCAAGCCGCCGAGCATGGTCTTTCCGATGCGGCGCGTGCGGCGCTGGAGCGCTGCCTGGTGGAAGGCGACCAACTGTTCGACAAAGGCTACGTGACCGAAGATGACCTTGAGGTTTACCACGACCTGAACATGCGCTTTCACCAGGTCATTGTGGAGTGCAGCCACAACCCGGCGATCACCGATGCGCTGGCACGCAATGATCACCTGCCCTTCGCATCGGTGACCGCGCTGGCGGTGGATCGTGAGGACATGGCTCGTGAATATCGGCGCTTCAACTATGCCCACATGCAGCATCACTCGGTGTTCGATGCCCTGGTCAATCGCCAGGGCGCGCGCGCCGAAGCCATCATGCGCGAACACGCCAATGCGACGTTGCGTTATGCCGAGATCTTCAGCTCAGCCACCGCCGACGCGCGCATGAAGGTGATTTTGCCCGCGTCGTGACACAGTTCAGATGTCGAGCACCAACAGTGGGGTTTTCGAGCGTGAGCAGCAGGGCGTGAACTGGTCGTTCAGCGCCTGTTCCTGCTCGGTGAGGAACAGGTCGCGGTGCTCCGGGATGCCGTCCAGTACACGGGTCAGGCAGGTGCCGCAGATCCCTTGTTCGCAGGACACGGCAATCTCGATGCCCTGGCTTTCCAGGACCTGGACTACGGTCTTGTCGGCGGGGATCGTGAAGACCTGGCCGCTGCTGCCGAGCTTCACTGAAAAGCTCCCGTCGAGGCTGTTGTCCACTGGTGCCGCCGAGAAGTACTCGCGATGCAGGCAGTCCTCCTGCCAGCCTTGCGCCCGCGCGCTGTCGAGCACGTGTTGCATGAAGCCGCCGGGGCCGCAGACATACAGGTGCACATCGTTTGCGGGCGCAGCCAACACCTCGGCAGTCTTGAGGGCTGTGTGGGGCTGCTCATCGAAATGCAGGAACACGCGCTCGGCAAACGGTGACGCCTTTAGCCGCTGTACAAACGCCGCACGTTCACTGGCGCGGGCACAATAATGCAGGTCGAAGTCGGCACCTGCATGGGCCAGGCGCTCGGCCATGCACAGGATCGGGGTGATGCCGATGCCGCCGGCGAACAGCAGGCTGCGTCGTGCTTCGTGGGCCAGGGGGAATAGGTTGCGTGGTTCGCTGATCGTCAGGTGGGCGCCCTCGTGTACCTGCTCGTGCAAGCTGCGCGAGCCGCCGCGAGAAGCCGGGTCGTTGAGTACGCCGATCAAATAGCGATGACGCTCCTCGGGGTGATTGCACAGCGAATACTGGCGCACCAGCCCGTCCGGCAGATGCACGTCAATGTGCGCGCCGGCACTGAAGGCGGGCAGCGGCTGGCCATCGACCCTGGCCAGTTCATAGCTGCAAATGTCCTGGGCTTCGTTATTACGGGATACCACCACCACATCGATCATGTTCGGTCCTCGCAGAGTTGTGGCGCCGTTCAGGCGGTGGTGGTCGTGATCAGTTGTGGTTCGAGGGTGCGTTCCTTGGCGATCAGTCGCTCCAGGATTTTGCGCGACTGCACGCCGCCGGCATCGATATTCAACTTGAGCAGGTTGCGTTGCGGATGGGCCAGCAGGTTCTGCTGCTGACGCTCGAGCATTTCCAGGTCCTCGCTGAAAATCTTCCCTTGGCCTTCGCGAATGCTGGCGGTCAGCGCCTCATCCTGAGGGTTGAAGTTGCGCGCCATGCCCCAGAAATACCAGATCGACGTCTCGGTCTGCGGGGTGATGAAGTCGACCACGATACTTGCCGCCTTGTGTTCGGGCGCTGCGTGGTAGCCGCCCTTGCCGGCGTGGGCCACGCCGACTTCGATCAGCACATGGCTGGGCGGGGTGAAGCGACAGATCTGCCAGCGGTCCACCGGCACATCGTCGGCGAGGTTGTTACCGCGCAGGGCCATGCGCCAGAACGGCGGAGCCAGGATGTTTTCCATGTGCCGGGCGGTGACGACTTCGTCGCCTTCAACCGTGGTGACGGGAGGCGCTTCATCGATTTCCTTTTGGCCGATGCTGGAAGCGTGCACGTAGGTTTCGTGGGTCAGGTCCATCAGGTTGTCGATCATCAGGCGGTAATCGCACTGGATATCAAACAGCCCGCCGCCGTACGCCCACTGGTCACTCACTGCCCATTCCAGGTGATGAATCAGCGCCGGATCGGCGAGGGCCTGATCGCCGGGCCATACCCAGATAAAGCCATAGCGTTCAACCGCGGCAAAGGTCTTGTTGCACGGAAAACCACGCACCCGCTGCCCGGGCATTTCGACGGTCTTACCGTCGGCTCCCATGACCAGGCCGTGATAGCCGCACACCAGGTTGCCATTTTCGACATAACCCAGCGAAAGCGGTGCGCCGCGATGGGGGCAGAAGTCCTCGATGGCGACGACGCTGCCTTCAGGGCCACGATAAAACACCATTTTTTCACCGCAGATCTGCCGACCCAGGGGTTTTTGGGCGATTTCATCGGGTGTGCAGGCGACGTACCAAGTGTTTTTGGGATACATGGCAACTCTCTGGCTGGTTAATTATTTTTGTTTAATGGATCCATTAAATTTCTAGAGCAGCTGGGAGTCAATGTATGAATCAGTATTTTTAAGGTTATTTTGGGCGGTTATCGATCAATGCGATTTTACTGGATCCATTGATCGGGAAGCTTTTGGTGCGCTGATGGCAAAGAAAGGCCTGCCAAAAAATACCCTGTGTAGATCATCAGGCGTCACCATGCCCTTCACCGGACATCCGCTACTTTCTTGCGCAGAAATGGGAAGTTGCTGCGTCATTTGGTAGCAAATCGCTTTACCCGCTTTGCGCAATTTTCCCCACCCGAACGGAAGACTTCATTTAAATCAATGAGTAACTTTCTGAGCGAGGTGTTGGCACGCGTTATGCTTTTTTGTATTCGTGGATAATTGGATACAAAAATACAAAGAGGCTGCCAATGCAATTTGCCCCCGCTTACGTTGACCGCCAGCCCCTCACTGCCGAGGAGGAGGCCTACAACTTCCTCCTCGACGCCATCTGCGGCGGTCGTTTCCGCAAGGGCGATCGCCTGATCGCCGAGGATATCGCCAGCGAGATCGGCATGAGCCGCATGCCGGTGCGTGAGGCATTCCGCCGCCTGGACGCTCAGGGCCTGGTGACGCTGCGGCCCAATCGCGGTGCCATCGTCAGCGGCCTGGATATCGCTGAGCTGCACGAGGTGTTCGAGATGCGCAGCGCACTGGAAGGCCTGGCGGTGCGCGTCGCGGTCAGCCGTATCGGTGAGCGCCAGATGGCGGCTCTGGAGCGGCTGCTGGACGAGATGGATGACTACCGCGACGAGAGCGCCGCGTGGGTCCGTTGCCACCGTGCCTTTCACGAATACCTGTGCGGGCTCAGCGGCCGGCCACGCTTGCTCAAGCAGATTTCGGCGTTGTATTCGCTGGTGGAAGCGCCCATGCGCTTGTGGCTGCAGCACAGCGAAAAACCCCTCAGCGCACGCCAGGAACACGCGGTAATCCTCGACGCGATTCGCGCCGGTGACGCCGCCGGTGCCGAAGCTGTGGTACGCGAACACATCGAAAGCACCGTGCCGCTGCTGATTCAATTTCTGCAATTGGAAAAATAAAAGAGGCGGGTCCCAACCCGCCCATGTTTAGACGTTGATTCCTGCCCCGTTATTTAACGAAGTGGAGTGTCTGGTCATGCATAAACAACACCGCGCCTTGCTGGTGGCTGTCACCCTGGGTCTCTGTACACAATGGGCCGGCGCCGCAGTCCAGGTGCCTGAGCGCCTGAAGAGCGTCGACAAACTCACCTATTGCTCGGGGATGGATTCACCGCCCCTGGTGTCCTTCGACGAATCCCAGAAACCGCGTGGGCTCACCGTCGACCTGGGCCTGGAAATCGCCAAGCGCCTGGGCAATAAAACCGTGCAATGGCGGGTCATTCCGTTTTCCGGCCTGGTGCCGGCACTGCTTGCCCAGCAGTGCGACATGATCGTCGACCAGTTGTTCGACAAACCCGAGCGGCGCCAGGTGATCGACATCGTCAACTACATGTATTCCAGCCAGGCGGTGGTGGTGCCCAAGGGCAACCCCAAAGGCATCAAGACCCTGGATGATCTGTCCACGCGCAAGGTGGCGGTGCTCAACGGTTCTACCATCAAGACCCTGCTCGACACCCAGAACGAGAGCCTCGCCAAGGCCGGCAAGCCACCGATGAAACTGGTGGTCTACAACACCGACACCGATGCATTCCAGGCGCTGCGCATCAGCCAGGTCGACGCCTATGGCACCACCGTGGAAACCGCCGGTTACTACGCGGCAATGGCCCCGGAGCTGTTTCAGGAAGGGGTGCCTGCATTCAGCCGCATCCTCACCGGCCTGGGCATGCGCAAGGACGACCCGCAACTGACCGCCGCCGTGCAGCAGATCATCAGCGATATGCGCAGCGACGGCAGCTATGTGCAATTGCTCAACAAATGGCATGTCAGCAGCGACTCACTTGACTGAGGTTCTATCACGATGAATTTCAATTGGGATGTGTTCTGGCAATACCTGCTGCAGCCCAGTGGGGTCTACCTCACCGGGCTGTGGCTGACGTGCCTGATCAGCGTGCTGGCGATGCTGCTCGGCTGTGCGCTGGGCCTGGCGGCGGCGCTGTTGCGCCTGTCGAAGAACCCGCTGCTGCACCTGCCGGTACGCCTTTATGTGTGGCTGATGCGCGGTACGCCGTTGCTGGTGCAGATCGTGTTTTTGTACACCGCACTGGCAGCGGGCGGGATCTTCCGCTTCGAGGACATCGAGCTGTTCGGGCTGATCATCCCCGGCAATATCCAGGCGGCGATCATCGCCCTGGGCCTGAATGAAGGCGCGTACATGGCCGAAATCATCCGCGCCGGCATTGGCGCGGTGGACAAGGGCCAGTACGAAGCCGGGCGTTCCCTGGGCATGGGGTTCGGCAAGCTGATGCGGCGCATCGTGTTGCCCCAGGCATTTCGGGTGATCGTGCCGCCGCTGGGCAATGAGTTCAATGTGATGCTCAAGAACACCACGCTGGTGAGTGTGATCGGCGTGCAGGAGCTGTTGCTCAGCACGCAGATGGTGACCTCGGCGACGTTTCGCGTATTCGAGTTGTACCTGGTCGTCGCGATTTACTTCCTGACCCTGACCACGTTGTGGGGCTTTTTCCAGCGCTGGCTCGAACACCGTTTCGGCCAGTCCGATCGACCTTCGGCGCCACCTCCGGCCGCCAGCCGCATGTTCGGTCGCAGCACCCTTAAACTGCTGAGGGGACGTTAACCATGGCGCACCAAAGTGAAGAGCTGATCATTGACGCACAGGATATCCAGAAGTCGTTCGGCGAGTTGCAGATCCTCAAGGGCATCTCCCTGCAAGTGCGGCGTGGCGAAGTGGTGGTGCTGATCGGCGCCTCCGGCTCCGGCAAGACCACCTTTATCCGCTGCATCAACCTGCTTGAAGACATCCAGGGCGGGCGCATTCGCGTCAACGGCCGCGCCATGGGCTATCGCGAACGCGCCGATGGCAGCCTAGTGCGCGATTCGGAGCGCAACATTGCCCGCCAGCGCCGCGATATCGGCATGGTGTTCCAGCGCTTCAACCTGTTCCCGCACATGACTGCATTGGAAAACATCATCGAAGCGCCAATCCAGGTGCTCGGCGTATCGCGTGCCCAGGCGCTGGAGCAGGCCCGGGGCTTGCTGGCGCGGGTCGGCCTGGCGGACAAGGCCAGCCACTATCCGTCGATGCTCTCCGGCGGCCAGCAGCAGCGGGTGGCGATTGCCCGTGCACTGGCGATGAAACCCCAGGCGATGCTGTTCGACGAACCCACCAGCGCCCTCGACCCGGAAACCGTCGGCGAAGTGCTGCAGGTGATGAAGGAACTGGCCGAGGAGGGCATGACGATGGTGGTGGTCACCCACGAAATGGGCTTTGCCCGTGAAGTGGCCGACCGCGTGGTGGTGCTCGATCAGGGTGAATTGATCGAACAAGGGCCGCCGGAGCAGATTTTCAGCCACCCCAGCCATCCGCGTACCCGGGCGTTTCTCAGCCGCGTGTTATGACCTTTTTTTGAAGAGCCTTTGCCATGTTGAAATTCTCCGCTCACGAATACCCCTATTCCTCGCAACGCCAGAGCGTGTTCGCGCGTCGAGGCATGGTCGCCGCCTCGCAACCGCTGGCATCTCAGGCCGGCATCGAAATCATGCAAAAGGGCGGCAATGCCATTGATGCCGCCATCGCCACCGCCGCTGCGCTGACCGTTGTAGAGCCCACCGGTTGTGGCCTGGGCGGCGATGCCTTTGCGCTGGTGTGGTGCAAGGGGCAGTTGCATGGCCTGAACGGCAATGGCCATGCGCCCGCCGCCTTGAGTATCGAGGCGGTCAAGGCGGCGGGGCATCAACAGATGCCGCTGTACGGCTGGACCTCGGTGACGGTGCCCGGTTGCCCGTCGGCGTGGGCCGAATTGTCCAAACGCTTCGGTAAATTGCCGTTTGCCGATTTGCTGCAGCCGGCCATCAGCCTGGCGCGCGACGGTTTCCCGTTGTCGCCGGTGGTTGCCCATCAATGGCAGATATCCTTGAACGAATTCAGCCCGCACCGCGATGACGTGCTGCAAGCCTGGTTCGACACCTTCCTCATTGACGGGCGCGCGCCTCGGGCAGGCGAGATTTTCCGCAACCCGGCCCAGGCCCGTACCCTGGAAGAACTTGCCGACACCGGCTGCGAAAGCCTGTATCGCGGCGCTCTGGCCGAGCGCCTGGACGCGCATTCGCGCGCCGGCGGTGGTTACCTGCGCGCCAGCGACCTCGAAGGTTATCGAGCGCAGTGGGTGGAGCCGATCCACATCAATTACCGGGGCGTGGATGTTTGGGAAATCCCGCCGAGCGGCCAGGGCCTGGTTGCACTGATGGCGCTGAAGATCCTCGAAGGCTTCAACTTCGATCACCGTGACAGCCAGCAAACCTGGCATCGCCAGCTGGAAGCCATGAAGCTGGCCTACAGCGACGGCCTGCATTACATCACCGACCCTGCGCACATGCGCGTGGCGGTGGCCGACCTGCTGAGTGACGACTACAGCAGCCGTCGCCGTGGCGAGATCGGCGAGCAGGCTCAGCCGCCCAAACCCGGCACCCCCCATGCCAGCGGCACGGTGTACCTGGCGACCGCCGACGCCGAAGGCAATATGGTTTCGTTCATCCAGAGCAACTACCACGGTTTCGGCTCCGGCGTGGTGCTGCCCGACAGCGGCATCGCCTTGCAGAATCGCGGGCAGGAATTCAGCCTCGATGAGTCCCATGCCAATTGCCTGGCACCGGGCAAGAAAACCTTCCACACCATCATTCCGGGTTTTCTCAGCAAGGACGGCGAGGCCCTTGGACCGTTCGGCGTGATGGGCGGTTATATGCAGCCCCAGGGCCATGTGCAGATGGTGATGAACCTGGTGGACTTCGGCCTCAACCCCCAGGCGGCCCTCGACGCACCGCGCTGGCAATGGCTGGGCGACATGAAGGTCGGCATCGAACACGGCGCGTCCCGCGACCTGGTCAATGCGCTGGCGCGACGCGGGCACAAGGTGCAGACCGACAGCGACCTGACCGACTACGGGCGAGGGCAGATCATCCTGCGTGACCCGGCCACCGGCGTGTTGTGCGGCGGCACTGAACCACGGGCGGATTCGCATATCGCGGTTTGGTGAGCGGCTACACAAGCGCTGAGCCAGACGGCTAATAATGACGGAGGGATGAGTTGTTTGATCTTCGCGACGGCGGGTTGGCGCCGCCGCAAGCCTCAATGTGCACGTTGACTCATCAAGTACGACGAGGCTCGCCCTGCGTAATTTCGCGTATCAGGCTCAGGTAACGAAGCGCGCCCAGTCCCAGGGGGCGGTTTTTTATCCAGATGATATCGACCCATAGCCGCATCTGACTCGGCATGTAGTCAAACACCACCTCCGTCAATGCGCCTGAGGTGATGAGAGGGTGTACCAGCGATTTTGGAAGGTAAGCCCAACCCAACCCCTGCTGCACCAGGTCCAGCGTGGCCAGATAATTGTCGCTGTGCCAAATCCGCCGCGACAGCACAACACGTGGGTCAGAGTCTGCAGGCCCTCCTGTGGCAACGATGATCTGCCGAACGTTGACCAGTTGCTCCTCGCTCAAGGGGCTTTTCTTGCCGGCGGCCGCAGGGTGATCTGGAGCAGCAACCGCGACTAACAACTGGCTCCCCGCTTCAAGAAATGTTTCCCGCTCGTCAAGCCCAGGTCGTTCAAATCCAAGTGCCAATTGCACACGCCCTTCATGGAGCATGCGCATTGCCTCCGGATGGGACGCGGAGCGAATCTCGATTTCCAGCGTGGGAAACTCCCTGGCGATAATCGCCAGCGGACGATTCCATACGCCTGTTTGCAACTCCGGCGCCATCGCAAAGACCAGGCGCTCCTCCAACCCCTGATGCAGCTGGAGGGCATGGGCATCCAGCAGGTTTATCTGGCTCGCGACCTGTCGTGCCTGGGGCTCAAGTGCCTTGGCGGCGGCCGTGGGAATAGCTTTGCGAGTTGATCGGTCAAAAAGCAACAAATCCAGCTCTGCTTCAAGCTGCGACACCGCCATGTTAACGGCCGAGGGCACCCGGCCTAATTTTCGCGCCGCCGCCGAAAAGGATCCGCTGTCGATGACCGAGAGGAAAATTTTAAGTGACTCACTGGTAAACGCCATGGGGGTTGTCAGATTTTCTGATGATGATTGTCTTTATGTATCAGATTTATTCGCCTAGTTTCTACTCTCTTTCAAGTTAAATACGTGGGGCACACCATGTTGGGTCAAGAATTGAGAGGGCATGTTGCACTCGTCAGTGGTGCCGGGAGTGAATCCGGGATCGGCATGGCGATTGCCCGCAGGCTGGGTGCATCCGGGGCGAAGTTGATCATCACTGCCAGCAGCAACCGCATTGTGGATCGGGTTAAAGAGCTGCGCCTTGAAGGGTTTGAAGTTGAAGGCAGGCCCACTGATCTTACCGATGAAAGTCAGGTGCGAGACTTCAGCCTCTGGGCAGAGTCAGTCAGGGGGCAGGTCGATATTCTGGTGAACAATGCCGGTATGTCCATGCACGGCAGCCCTGAGATTTTCTCGGAATTGGCGTCGATGGAACTGCATGACTGGAACGTTTCACTGGCCCGAAACCTGACCACTGCCTTTCTGCTGACCCGAGCCGTGTTGCCCGGCATGAAGGCGAGACGTTACGGGCGCATTGTCAATATCAGTTCCACCACGGGCACCCGCGGGAGCAATCCGGGGGAAGCCGCGTATAGCGCCGCCAAGGCCGCGATGGTGGGCATGAACATGGGGCTTGCGCTTGAAGTTGCCAGGCAGGGGATTACCGTCAACAGCGTGGCCCCCGGCTGGATCACCACGGGCTCAACCACCCCCGTTGAGGCCGAGGCAGGGCGCTTCACCCCGATAGGGCGCGCAGGCAGCCCCCGCGAAGTGGCGGCGGCGGTTGCATTTCTGGCATCGCCTGACGCCAGCTACATCACGGGGGAAGTCCTTGTGGTGGATGGCGGGAACTGTCTGGTCGAGAACAAGGCCCCTCACGGCGATTATTAAGTTTGAATACGTTCCAGCGCGCTCAATCCAAGATAGTGGGCGGGGGCTATAACCGAGATTTATAACAGCGCGATGTATCAAGGAACAGTTGAGTTCTTTGAGCCGTATCCGGCTGTCATTGAGCAACGAACTTTTAATTAATTTGATAATTAACATGGGGTATTGATCATGTCGAAAAGTGGAATCAGTGAATCAGCGATTGCTGCTTTTACCGCCTCCGAGCGTGCCCGGTTTATACAAAACAACCCCACTTCACTGGCGCTGGCCGAGCGCGCCAAGGCGAATCTGTTCAACGGTGTGCCCATGCACTGGATGAGCGATTGGTCGATGCCTTCGCCGCTCTTCGTCCAGCGTGCCAAAGGTGCGCGCTTCACCGACGTTGACGGGCATGAATACATCGACTTTTGCCTCGGCGACACCGGCACGATGTTTGGTCATTCACCTGATCCTGTTGCCCGCGCCATAGCCGAACAGGCGAACAATGGCTTGACCACGATGCTGCCGGGCGAAGACGCGGTGGTCTGCGGTGAGTTGCTGGCTGAGCGATTCGAGCTGCCTTACTGGCAAGTGACCGCCAATGCGACCGATGCCAACCGTTATGTGCTGCGCTGGGCGCGCGCTATCACCCGCCGCAAGGTCTTGCTGGTGTTCGATGGCTGCTACCACGGCACCGTGGATGACGTGATGGTGCGCTACCGCGACGGCAAAACAGTGCACCGTTCAGGTCTTGTGGGCCAAGCCTACGACTTGAGCCAATACAGTCGATCCATCCCCTTCAACGATGTCGCCGCACTGGAGGCGGCGTTAGCTCAGGGTGACGTGTGCGCGCTGATGTGCGAGCCGGCAATGACGAACATTGGCATGGTCCTGCCGGATCCGGGGTTCATGCAAACGTGTCGAGAGCTGACCCTTAAATATGGCAGCCTGTTGGTCATTGATGAGACCCACACTATTTCCACCGGCCTCGGTGGATGCACGCGCCAGTGGGATTTGAAACCCGACTTTTTTGTGGTGGGTAAACCCATTGCAGGTGGCGTGCCTTGCGCGGTGTTTGGCGTTAGCGAGCCAATCGCCTCGGCCATGCGCGACGTCCAGAAGGCCATCAGCGAGGAGAGCGGCGGGCATGGCCACAGTGGCATGGGAACGACGCTGTCGGCCAACGCACTGGCGATGCGCTGCATGCGCGTCAGTCTCGAAGAGGTCATGACCGAGTCTGCCTACGAGCACATGCTGGCGCTGGCCTCAAGGTTGGCCCAGGGGTTTCGAGGTTTGTTCAAGCGGCACCAGCTGAACTGGTCGGTAACAGAGTTGGGCGCGCGTTGTGAATTTCAATTCTGTGCCACACCGCCAAGAACAGGCGCGCAAGCCGAGGCGGCTTTTCACGACAGCCTCCAAATGGCGCTGCATCTCTATCTGATCAATCGCGGAATTCTGATCACGCCTTTTCACAACATGACCCTGTGCTGCCCGCAGACACGTGACGCGGATATCGACAGGCTGATCGCTGAGTTGGATAACGCGCTGACCACGCTGCTTGCCCTGCCTGGCGCGCGGGTTATTGCTTGATAACGGCACGTCTGAAAACGCCATTGTTCTTAAATATTGCCAGTCGCTTGAATGAGCGCCAAGAGGTTTGACATGCAATTTGCGGATAAAAAAGAGGCCCTGGATTATCTGGCCGCCCACCCTGAAGTGCTGAGCATCGAGTTGTTCCTTATCGACGCGAATGGCGTTCCACGGGGCAAACTGTTGCATCGCGACGAACTGCTGGCGATCTACGAAAATGGTCGGCCATTGCCCAGTTCCATTCTCGCCTTGACCGTGCAGGGTGAAGACGTAGAAGACACCGGCTTGGTCTGGGAGGTTGCCGACGCCGATTGTTGGACATACCCGTTGGCGGGAAGCCTGACCTTGCAACCCTGGCGCACCAACCCCACCGGTCAAGTGCAGGTGAGCATGCACCCGACCCAAGGTATTCCCGCCGCACCGGCGGACCCGCGCCACGTACTGGTGAACACCATCGAGCGGCTGAAAGCCGATGGATTGCATCCGGTCATGGCGGTTGAGTTGGAGTTTTACCTGCTGGACCGACAACGCGACGTCAACGGTCGGCCGCAGCCGGCGTTGCAGGCCAATGGCGTACGCCCTGTTGCACCACAGGTTTATGGCGTCTACGAGCTGGAGCAGCTGCAACCGTTTCTGGATGACCTCTACGCGGCGTGCGCGCTGCAGGGCTTGCCGGTACGTACGGCGATATCCGAGTACGCGCCAGGCCAGGTCGAGTTGACGCTGGAGCATCGGTTCGACGCACTCCAGGCCATTGATGAAGGCGTACGTTACAAACGCCTGGTCAAGGGTGTGGCCAACAAACATGGGCTGCAAGCGTGCTTTATGGCCAAGCCATTCAGCGATCAGGCCGGCAGCGGTATGCACCTGCACGTCAGCCTTGCCGACGAGCACGGCAATAACCTGTATGCGAGCGAAGACCCACAGGGCACGCCACTGTTGCGGCACTCCATCGGCGGGATGATGGAGACCTTGTTTGACTCGCTGGCGATATTTTGCCCCCACGCCAATTCCTATCGACGCTTCCAGACCGGTAGTTACGCGCCGCTGGCTAAAAGTTGGGGCGTCAACAACCGTACCGTTTCGTTCCGCGTGCCCGGCGGCCCTGCCATCAGTCGGCACATCGAACACCGCATTTGCGGCGCCGATGCCAACCCCTATCTCGCCGCTGCCGCGTTACTGGCGGGCATTCACTACGGCATCACGCATCAAAGCGATCCCGGCGCGGCGATTGTGGGCAATGGCTATGAACAGGCGACCGATTTTCTACCCACCGACTGGCTGACAGCGTTGCAGGCACTGCAACGTTCAACCTGGGCGCGTGAGGCGCTGGGCGCTGAGTTCCTGAAGGTGTTCCTGGCGATCAAGTGGCGCGAGTTCCGTCAATTCAATGCTGAAATCGGAGAACAGGACTGGCGCTGGTACCTCACTCACGCATAAAGGTTGGCACGCCAGGCTTTACTGAGGGCGATACCGGTACGTTATTGAGCGCACTTGCGCGTTTGCGGGGTGCAGGCGAGCGATGCGTCGAGCATTCCACTGGAGCATGACGCACTGGTGCATATGTAGCCCCTCGGCTGAAACTTGAAACGCCAGAGTGATCTTCAGCAGCCAATCCGGCCCGGAGAACACTCAATGAGCACTGACGCCTCACCGTATTTTTTCAGCGAAACCCAAACCGATCGCACGCAGCTAAGCGAGCGCCAACGCGCTCGCAATTTTACCCTCAAGGACCTTGACTGGTTCGACTCGGTCTATCTGGCCACCGATGCTTTGCGGCGGGCACAAAAAGTGCCGATGCACGTGCAAACCCTGAAACTGAAGGTGCTCGGTCAATCGGCGATTGAATTGGCGGGCGCATTCGTCATGAGCCCCGCCCCGGAAGGCGGGGTTGTTCTCTATACACCCGCTCGTGGTCTGGAAAAACTGGAAAGCCATGAAACACTCAAGACGCAACTGAAGTCGTGGCTCAAAGACTCGTCACAGCGCCAGGCGTTGCTTGATTACCTTTCCATCTCCCAGCAAGTAACCCTGACGCCTACTGCTACCCTGACGATTACCGCACAGACCGTGGCTGGCGCTGTCTTCGAAGCACAACATACGACCCTCTCCAATAACCTGCTCGAAAATGCGCGCTTGATGCGCGAGGAGCTGCTCAAGCTGCCCAGTTTCACTGCTCTGCTGGATGAATACATTTCCTCCAAGTTGGCGCAGTCTTTTACGGGTGTGGATCAGCGCCAAATCCAGGTGCAGAGTTATGTCATCGACGCCTCCAGCGAATCAGGCAATGCTGATTCACCCACGTCCCGACACACGACCACCCGCTCCTTGAGCGAAACTGTGCTCAGGTATTTCGTCGCCAATGGCTGGCCTGCGGGTGAAACCCGGCGCTACTACAACCCCCAGCAGCCTGCTCAAGAGGCTGATGATCAGTTGCGTTGGGATGTGTCAGTCCAAGGATTGGCCCGGGGCTTGAAAGCCTATATGAAGCAACAGCCCAAGACTTTTTGGGCGCTGCCGGCTGCCACCGGGGGCTCACGGCTACAACTTTTTACCCATGCCATGGCCAATGCCTTTTCCACGGCGGCGCTGGAGCAACAACAACACACTCAACCTGCGATTACGGTTGAGCAGCGTCTGCAACTGCAGGCCTTGCCGCTCAAGGCTGCGCTGCCCGCGACAACGCTTGCTCCTGCGGTTGATGTTGAAAAGGCATTGCTGAGTGAGCCTGAACAGGCCCCCGCCGAGCTGGCAGGCACGCTGATCATCAGCAGTAACAAAAGCGACGATGGCTCGCCCTGGCTGCTCTATACACCTCAACAAGGCCTGCAATCGTTTACCGAGCTGGGAGCACTCAAAACCCACCTTCTTGATGGTCTCAACTCCCGGCAGCATGCCGATGCCTGGAGAAAGCACCTGGCCAGGCCGGAACGCTATAACGAAGTCGACCTGCTGGCCTGCGACGTCACCAAAGGCCCCATCACCGGGGTTATTTTCCAACGCATCATGGAGGGCATCATTGAGAAACAAGGTCGCAACCTTGAATACGCCCTCGATCAGTATCGCCTGAGCCAGGGCACGATGGACCTCGACGCCCTGGTCGACCATGTGCTGGATGTGCGTGACATGATTGACCCAAAAATACTGACCTTCGAACCCATGGGGCGTTGGAGTACCCAGTTGGCAGAGACCTGGACTGCGACGGCGACTGAACCCAGGGTTCCACCCACGCTTGCTGCAATGCGCACAACGGTGCATTTACTCGAAAACGTCACTGCCGAAATCGAACAACACCTGGCGTTTCGCCCCTCGCTGGAGCGTTCCGTTATCACCTTTCTCAATACCAAACTGCACGCTATCAAGCAGCAACACTTGCAGGCTGCGTGCCTCTCGGTACGCCAATACCGCAACCCGTCGAGTAACACCGGCAAGCCTGAACTGCTGTCATCGAGCAGTATGGTCGACTATTTTCTGGCGCGTTTATGTGGCGAAGCGGGCCCACTTATTGATTCGCTGAACACCCACGTTTACTCAACGGCGCCTGACAAACCTGCCACCAGGATCTCGGGCATCGACGCCGCCACCTTCAATACGCTGATCAACAGTGCAGTCGCTGGGTTTAAACAGTACCTGCGTAGAACCCACGGCGTGTCCCCCAACCTGCAGCCCTTGCTGAGAAAGGCAATGGAGATGGGCTTGACAGGGGAAGTGCAAGTCAGGCTTTGGAACAACGCTTTATTGCCCCTCGACTACGAAGTGCTGTTGACCGTGTTAGGTATTTACGCCAGAGACTTACGCCCTGGCGTCAACGGGTTCCGCCCTGATGCGTTTGCTTTGCAGGTCGTACCGACTGGGCAGAATACGCCGCTGGTACTCAATAACTGTTTCGTGCTGACCGAGCGCGGCGGGCTTGATTCTCGATATTCCGGCCGCACCCTGCTGTGGACGCCCGCGTTGGGCCTGGAAACGTTCTACTCGTTAAATGACTTCAAAGCAGAGATGGATCGACGCCTGGCAATCCCCAACGAGCGACAGGCTTTCCTGGCGAACCTGGCGCCACCGGACTGGGATGCACAACCGAGCTATGCATTCAGCGCCCTTGAACTGATCGAAGACAACCTCGTCGAGCACTTGCAACGAACCTACGCTCAACAAAAAGACCGTGAACTGGCGCACATCCTGTCCATGCAGTTGTCGGCCGAACAGTTGCGTAAGCTCTGGCAGGTTCAAGCCATACAAAGCCTGGCGCCCACCAACGTGCAGCGTGCCAAGGACATGGTCGAAGCCATGATCCTGCGACAGGGTTTGCAATGGTTGGGCAAAGCCTGTGCAGTGGATCAACAGCTCTACGTCGAATTGCTGGAGCAGTACCGAAACACTGTCACCGACAATCAGGATTACCTGCACGGGATCGACTCACTGGCGCAGTTCACGCACAAGAAGCTCAGCGCTTTACTCAAGGACCTTGACGTTCAGGACAGCGTCACACCCGATGAAGTCGAAGTCGGGTTACCGGCGCAGGGCAGTACGCCTGCCCGCAACCAATCCCTGCTGGACTATGCATTGAGTCACCAGTCGTACTGGAAGGATGAGGTGCCCCTCTTCGCCAGCACCGGTACAACGCCGTTGCCATCCACCCTGAAAGCGCAGACGCTGAAAACGCGGATACAGGCGTTGAACATCAACGCGGCTTACCAAACGTACCTGAAATCCTTCCTGGGTCCTGCCAGCCCGGACTTTGAGCAACGTTCTACGCGATTCGCCAAGCAACTGCCGTGGCAATTGATGCAATACGCTCACGGCATGAGGTTGCAAGACCAGCTTTCACCGACGGCCTTCGGGTTCATTCAACAGATCATGGACATGCCCGATGCGATCGCCCGTGCGACAGTGGTGGGTGCCAACGCCATGATCCGCCCTCTGGAACTGTTGGTCGATGACGGGAAGAAAACCATCAAGATTCCCGGGGCTTATTTGATCGGTTCCGCCTCCGGTGACGAGGGGCCTCAAGTCCTGTATGCCCCCTATAGCCCAGGCTACACCCTCAAGGAATATACCGTTGAGGCTGCACTATGTGCGGAGTTGACAGCCTGCGGCGCATTACAGCGTTGGGTTCGGCAGGTGATCCCGGCCGTTGACCTTGCAGCACTGACAATCGCCATGGAGCAACCCCAGGCCAGCACCGCCCTTCAGCTGGCAAGCAACCCCATCAACGCTGCGTTGTTCAAACAGCTGTTCACCGACAATGTCGAGCTGCTGACAACGCTGCTGGGTTGCCAAAAAGCCGCTGATGCAGGCAGTGCCTGGGATACGGCCAAGGCCGTGTTCTCTGAAGGCGTGCAGGCGGCCACTGTATTTTTTGCCGGCAAACTGGCCTACCCCTTGGTGGTCTGGCAGAGCTATAAACTGTTCAAGGCTTCTGCCGAAGAGCTGCAAAGCCACCAATGGCATGAGGCACTGGGTCATTTCATCCATGGTGTTGCCTTGCTGGCCGGTTTGAGCGATTCCATGCTTCCCGTATCAGACGGCGGCATGTCCCCGGCACCCGAGCCGATCCCGCCGCCTTCCACACCTGCGACCTCTGTGGTGTCCTGGCCCGCGCTGGACATTACCGCTGCGTCCCGCACCCGGCTCCAGCGTTTCGAAGTCCTTGAGCCGAGCTTGGCCAACCTGATCAAAGACACCTCACTCAACCTTTACCGATCGACCTCCAACCATTACTACGCGGCGGTGGCAGGGAAAGTGTTCGAAGTCATCAAGCATGGGCTGGGTTGGCGCATCATCGGTGATGGCGAAGTCGGTCCCGAGGTACAGAGAAACCCTCGACAACAGTGGATGCTCAGTAGCGCAGGCCCAGTGCTGACGGGGCGACGGGCAATTGCACGATTAATTAATCGCTTCTACTCCGAGCCCTATGCGCGCTCCAGCATGAATGTATTGGCCAGCGGGATGCGCGAGATACGAGCGCTTTACGCTCGGGAATCCTGGGTTATCACCGATGCACTTGCCTTGGCGACGTTTTATGCAAAGAACGCCCAGGAAAATTTGCGCCTGATCGCACAAACACCCCTTGCCGCACCTGAGCTCGTCAAACAGATCAAAACGTTTTTCAGCTTGCAGACGCTCGAGGTCGAACACCTGGAAAAAATTCAGGAGATCGTCGATAAGGTCTGCAGCGCGTTGATGGAACCCTCACTGACCTCCTGGGACTCAACGCGATTTGTCATTGGCCGTTCGCGGTTGCCGGCTATTCAGGGCGGACACACGTTGATGGCCTTTACGATTGTCCCCGACCCCCTTCAACTGGTGTACTTGACTGAGGTGTTTTTCAATCCAGGTCTGAACTACGGTCATTTGTTGACAAAACCGTTCTATGTCAGCGTCCACGCCCGTGCGACGACGCTCATTCACGAAATCACTCATCATGTATGTGAGACGCTGGACTTGGCTTACGTGCATTCAACCCATCCCTTTGATGACCTGATTGATCCCCAAACGCCTGAGGGCCGTAACACTAAAGTAACCCTGGAAAACCGCCATCTTTCAAGGCTGTCGCTCAATACCCCGACCCATGAGTTGTTCCAGGTTGTCGATATTGCAACCGGCCTTAAAACAGACCCTGCACAGGGCACGTCAACCCAGCATGTGCTCGACAGGCTGCTCGCCGTTACCGGCACCCAAACCCTCGCCGATGCCCGGCGAGTTTTCCGTACCAATGCGCTTAAACGCATCCTTACGGTACTTAACAACGCCGACTCCGTCGCCTACCTGATTGCACAATTGGGGCGTCGAAAAGAGATACCTGTTGGCCTGATCAGCAATTCCCCCTGATTCGCTATGCCCATGACTGCAGCGTCAGGCCTGCTTCTGCACAAGAGGCGGAGCAGAGGTTCGCGCGTGTTGCAGGCATCCCGCCTGACTGGGCGCACTGCATGTCGATATCAGGCGCTTGTGTGCCGCTATGAGGCTATTTTGGCGCTGGGAAGGCCGCGTATTGTGACCCGTCATTGGAAAATGATGATCGCCTGACCCTCTAGTCAGTACGTCTTAACGTCGATCAAAGAGAACAATAAGAATGATCAACAGCCCAAGTTCGAAGGATGCAAGCGGCCAGCTGGCGCAGGGTTTCAAGCCGCGTCACGTCACCATGCTCTCCATTGCAGGGATTATCGGCGCAGGGTTGTTTGTCGGGTCTGGGCACGCCATTGCGGCGGCGGGCCCGGCGGTGATGCTGGCCTACCTGTTTTCCGGCCTGCTGGTGGTGCTGGTAATGCGAATGTTGGGAGAGATGGCGGTCGCCAACCCCGACACAGGCTCCTTCTCCACCTATGCCGATCAAGCCATCGGCCGCTGGGCCGGGTTCACGATCGGCTGGCTTTACTGGTGGTTCTGGGTGCTTGTGATTCCCATCGAAGCATTGGCCGCCGGGCATATTCTCAACCAGTGGTTCCCGCAGATCGACGCTTGGCTGTTTGCCTTGTTGTCGATCTTTTTGTTGGTGGTGACCAACTTGTTCAGTGTGTCCAAGTACGGCGAATTCGAGTTCTGGTTCGCGATGGCCAAGGTGGTGGCGATCATAGGTTTTATCGGCCTGGGGGGCGCGGTGTTGATGGGCTGGATTCCCGAACGGGAGGCCAGCGGTTTGAGTCGACTGATGGATGAGCATGGAGGCTTTGCGCCTAATGGTTTGTCGGCCGTCGTCGGCGCATTCATTACCATCATGTTCAGTTTTATCGGCACTGAAGCCGTCACCATTGCGGCTGCGGAGTCCAGCAACCCGGCGCAGAATATCGCCCGGGCGACACGTTCGGTGATGTGGCGCATCGGCGTGTTTTACGTGTTATCGATCTTCGTGGTTATTTCCGTGGTGCCATGGAATGACCCGTTGCTGGCGTCGGTCGGCTCTTATCAGCGTGCACTGGAGATGATGAACATTCCCCATGCCAAGCTGCTGGTGGATGTCGTCGTGTTGATTGCGGTGGCCAGTTGCATGAACTCCTCCATCTACATTGCTTCGCGCATGTTGTATTCACTGGGCAAGCGTGGGGACGCGCCGGCCTTGATGAAAAAGACCTCGGCACAGAGTGTGCCCAGGGCTGCTGTGATTGCCAGCACCATTCTGGGCGCTGGCGTGACCTTGCTCAGTTACTTCATGCCGGCTGGGCTGTTCCAGTTTTTGCTGGCCAGTTCGGGCGCCATCGCCTTGCTGGTGTACCTGGTGATCGCCGTTTCACAATTGCGCATGCGCAAGGTATTGCAACAGCGCAATATTCTGCTGACGTTCAAAATGTGGCTGTTTCCCTGGCTCACCTGGGCGGTAATTGTATTTATCTGTTGTGCATTGGCGGTGATGCTTTTAACCCCCGAGCATCGCTTCGAGGTGTCTTCGACGATCGGCCTGGCCTTGCTGATTTCACTGATCGGCGTCATCACCGCGCGGGAGCCCCACCCTGTACAAAAAACGATTCCCGCCGTCTCGCGCCCATGAAAGCACGGCCGGCGCACTGTTATTGGCTTATCCAGGGGTGAGTGAGTGGGTGGATTGATCGCAAGTCTCGGGCTGCGTCCGTTGGATGTCGGCAGCCTGCAGATGGCCCAGTCGCTCGAGTGGCTCGGTCTGATGATGATCGGCCTGGCTAAAAACGGCGCCGACACCTGGGACATCGCCATGAATGTCGATATCGGCTGAATCACCTCAGGCTGTCTAACGAGTGGTTTTGTGCCTGCGATTTACGTAATAGACGGTTCGGTGTCTTTTTTCGTTTTCTCGACCGTCACCTGAGTTTTCTACCCAGCAGCCAAGTGCCTATAGCCTCAACCAGTTCCGCCTTGCACTCCACCGGCAACCAATGCCCGCCGGACAAGCTGGTTACGCTGAGGTCTGCGCAAGCCGCACGCATGGGGTCGCCCAACCGGTTGCCCTTGATGGTATTCATCGGGTCGTAGTCGCCGTTCACAAACAGCACGGGCAATGACAGGCGGCCACCATCGGGCGCTCGGTGCGCATAGTCGATATTGGCATCGTCGTTCAGATACCACGCGCAGGGCGCGCGGAAACCATGGGCTTCGAAACTGCGTACCAGTGCAGCGAAGTCCGCCTGCGGCCATAGCGCCCGGTCGGGTTGGGTGGGCGGCGCCCGATGCGCCTCGCCAAACCTCCCACCTTTGCGGGTCACTTCGGCATTTGACGCCACCTTGGTGATGTTCGCCGGGTCGCCGCGCCGATAAATCGAGGCCAGCGATGCGGCTTTATCCGCATCAAGATCAGCGACGGCAGACGCAAAGTGCGTGTTGTAGTAGCGGTAGTAATCCCATTGACCGTCAGGGTACTGGTCTACCGGATAGAGCGTGCGGTCCACCAGCGGGACGAGCGTGGGCAGTGCATTGGTGCTCGGGAAGTACGGCACCGACACCAGCACCACGCCACGGCTGCGCTGCGGTTGATGGGCGGCCAGTTCACCTGCCACCACGCTACCCCAATCATGGCCGACCCAAATGGCGGGTGCGCCACCGAGATGGTCATGCAGCTCTGCCATGTCGGCCACGATGTGTTCAAGGGTGTAGGCGTTGGTGTCTGAGGGCGCAGAGGAGCCACCATAGCCGCGCATGTCGGGTGCGACGCAGTGCCAGCCTTGGGCCGCGAACGCTTCGATTTGCGCGCGCCAGATCAGGCTGAGCTCGGGCCAGCCGTGCAGAAATATCATCAACGGCCCATCGGCCGGGCCCGACTCCAGATAGTGCGTGGTATGGCGGGGCGTGTGGAAAATCCGCGAAGTCAATGTGAATGTGGACAAAGGAAATCCTCCTGATTAGCGCACGAACTTTACATAGACCAACTCAGGGTCATGCTCATCAAGGTTCTCGATTCGCCCGCTCGGTATAAACCCGGCCTTGGCGAGCATGGCTTGGGACGCCAGGTTGGAGGCGTTGGTTGACGCAAACAACTTGGGCGTTTTGCACAACGCTTCTGCGCCCGCCAATAATTGCAGCGCCAGACCCTGGCGTTGATGCGTCGGCGACACGACCACCAGCGCAACAAAGTCGTAGCTGAAAAACTCATCAGTCAACACCAGGTAGCCCGCACATTCACCGGCAGTGACGACGACCAGGCATCGTTGGCCAATCACCGCGTCATGGATAAACACGCGCCGATGAGCGTGGGCTGTGGCGTAGGCGTCCAACTCCACCAGGGCGCGTACGTCATCAGGCGTGGCCTGGCGGATCAGCCGGTTTTCAGGGGCCGGCGGGTGTCGGTCTTGGGCCATTGGAATCACCGTTGGGGCGAATGGGTAAGGTATTAGTGTTGAAGGCGTTTGCAGTGTTCAAAAAAAGAACAGCGGGCACGTGCATCAGCAGCATACAGCCAGCGCTGGCCGTGAGTGCCTCCTTGGCCAGCGCTTTGCTGTCAGCGTGTCAAGCGCCAGGCCTGACGCGGAATGCCAGGAAGACCGGGCCGGCAGGGAAGGTACTGACTTCCAGCTCATCGAGGGGATTGAGTGTTTGTGTTCGCACCCCTGCGTTGCTGTAGAGCGTGTGGCTGCCCGATGCCGCAATGTTGATCTTGCCGGCAGCCGCCTGGATCAGCGTGGCCTTGAACCCTTCAGTCACATCGTCACCCAGGGTGAGTGTGACGTCAGTGTTGCTGATCACAAGGATCGACTTGCCTGAATCGGCCATGGTCAAAGGCCTGCTGGCCGTGATCGAGGCACTGGTGTGCACGTGGCCGCCGGCGTGGTAGCTGACCATCCTGGGGTCGGCGAAGATACGCGCGAAGGCGCCGACATAGTTGACACTGGCGCGCATGTCATCGAACTGTTCCAGCACATAGGTGCCGATGCTGCCGGAGACGTCCGTGCCGGGGTCCAGCGCCCATTTGCGCCCGACCATCAGCCCGATCCGGGTGTTGGCACGTACACCGGCGCGTAGCTCTTCGAGAAACAGTGTGCTGATCTGGCCGCCGCCTTTGCCCTGGGCATAGGTAAACCGGGCAATGGAGTGGCTATCGCCCGTAGGGCTGCCCTGGGAGGTATCGACCTGGTAGTCGATGTAGTCTGCCGAGACGATGGTGCTGGTGGTGTTGGCGTTAGGCGCCCAGGTGAAATCCAGGACCCTGCCGGTTTTGATCTGCTCCTGCGAGACGGTGGCCTGGGTGGTTGTGGTAGAGCCTGACTGCTGCAAGTCGTCATTCATGATACTCATCCTTAAGTAATGTGCGTGCTTGGGTAGGGGCGACATGGCCCGACGCGCATGACCGCCGTCATAGCGCTGTTTTTCTACAGCCTTGGCGTGCGCTTTATGCTGTATGGATAAACAGTAGTTCGGGTTTTGTCGCTTTGCAACTGTGGCAAGGCCGGGTTGTTTTAACTTAATTGCACGCCGCCATCCGCACGGGCGTATTGCGCCAGCAGTTCGGCCGCATCCTGGTAGCAACCCGCCAGTTCGCGTGCGCCCAGACGCTTCAATGCGTGGGCTGTGCGTCGGGCCTGGAGCGCATTGAGCGCAGGGTGAGCGGCAAACCGGGACAAGCGCCGGGCGCCATTTTGTGCGCAGCGTGCGAGGGGTGTGCCGGGTGGCAGATGCCGGGCCTGGGCTTGCAACCGTTGCAGGCTTCGGCTCAGTTGCAGTGACAGATAGCCAGCCGTGTGAACCGCTGGGTCATCCGTACCGGCCAGCGCCTGCAACGACACGATCCGGTGTTGTTGCCTGGCCTGCCACTTGAGCAGGTCCAGGCGTGCGCCATCGCGCAATAATTGTCGGGTGCTGGCGTGAACGGCGCGCTTTATTGCGCGCACGTGGCGCTCGGCGTTTCTTGGCAGTAGCTGGAACGCCAACAGGCAAATCGCCAGTGCCACCAGCCACGCGAGCGCCTGATTGGCAAAGTCGATGAAGTCGTATTGAGCTGTGCCGCCGGTGCTGACCAGCGTGTTAAAGGTGACCAGGTAGGCAATGCCCTGAAACGCGTGTCGCGGCCGGGTGGTGGCCTGAATACCGATGATCCAGAAGGCGCTCAGTACGACGATGAGCAGCGCGACGCCACTGATATGAGGCAGTAATAAAAACTTGCACACCGTCGCCGCCAATACGCCGTAAAGCGTGCCCTTGAAGAACGCCGCGACGCCGCGAGTGGGCGCCGCAGTGGCCGCCAGCAAGGTGCAATAGGGGCCCAAAACCGCCAGCAACGACGGGCCTTGGTCCCAGGCCGTGAGGTACCAGACCGCGGCGGTGGCCAATGTTGCAACCAACGCCCGAATGCCATTGCGCAGTGCATCTGCGTAATGACGGTGGAAACCGACCGCGCGGGCGGGGGCAGGGGCGGAGGCGGCGCGCTCAAGGCAGGCAAAGCACTCCAGGGCGCTGCACAGGTCCGCCAGTGGCTCGCTTAGCTGCGCGGGGTGTTCAGGTTCATCCTCAAGGCGGTCTTGCAGGGCCTTGACCTGCGCGGCGGTCGTGAAAAAGTCCGGGCGGGCTTCGGCCATTTGCTGCAGCGCCTGGCCCGTGTGAATACACGCCGGTAAAGCAGGCGCACAGGTCGGCACGCTGTGCAGGACGGCGGCGTGCAAATACGCCAGCCCGGCTTGAAGGGTCGACAGTCGGGTGCGGATCAGCGGTGACTCACCTCGACCAATGCCGAGCAGGTCATCCACCTTGCCGATGTCGATGCCGAGTTGGCCTTGCTCAGCCGTTGAGGTCTCACGTTCACCGCTATAGTGAGCCGCCAGCAACCGCAGCGTGCGAGCGCAGACATCCCCAAGCACCTGCTTGAGTTGCTGCTCGACCGTCTTGCGTCCGAACAGCGTGGCCACCAGGCTCAAGCTCAACACGCCAAGCGCCACTGCCGATCCCCGTGTGACGATATGATCGAAGGCTTGCGCCGGGGCGATGATCGCCGGGCCGAGGGCCAGGCAAACGGTGTAGCCGGCGACCACGGCCGCAGTGGCGTGGTAGTGCCGCAGCAAGGTCATGGCGGCGACACACAGCCCCAGCCACAGCCCGATTCCGAGAATGAACAGCAACATTTTCTGCGCAAACAAACCCGTCAGAATCACCGCCGCGATCAGCCCCAGCCCGGTGCCCAGCGCCCGATAGAGGCCTTTGCCAACCGCCGCGCCCTGGAGCGGATGAATCAGCAGTAACACGGTCGACGTCGCCGAGAAGGGTGAGTCCAAGTGCATTTGCAAGCCCAGCCATAACGCCAGTGAGGCAGCCGCCAGACTGCGAAGCACGTAACCCGACGAGCCGGGCGTCCACACCCCGGGCAGTACGGCCAACCTGCGCGCCACCGGCCCCGTCATCACAGGTACTCCTGCAACCAGCGAGTCAGTCGCCAATGCGGCTCGTCCCCGGCCTCAGTCACTTCGACGCTGGCGGTCATGCCTGCCGCCAGCTCCACACCCGCTGGCACGCTGTCCAGCTCAATGCGCACCGGCACACGTTGCGCCAGGCGTATCCAGCTGAACGTCGGCGCCACTTGGGGCAAGCCGCTGTCGCTGCGCAACTCGTTACCGTCGGCAATCCCGCGACCGATACTGGCGACATGCCCGGAAAGCAGCGGGGCAAACCCCATCAGCTTGATCGAGGCTGGCGCACCCACCCGAATGCCCGGCAGCTTGGTCTCTTCGAAATACCCGGTAACCCAGAAACTGTGGCTGTCGACCACATAGATATTGGTGCTGCCCGCCACCGCGTAATCCCCCGGCTGCAAGCGCAGTTGGGTCACATAACCATCGACCGGTGAACGAAGGGTGGTGCGCGCCAGGTCCAGCTGCGCCTGGGCCAACTGGCTCTGGGCCGCGTCCACCCGCGCTTTGGCCACGGCCAGGTCTTGGGCGGCATTGTCGGTCTGCTCCCGCGCAATGGCGTCGCCGAGTTGCTGGCGCCGCCTGAACTGCGCGGTGCGCTGCTCGAACACGCTGCGCGCCTGGGCCAGCTCAGCCGTGCGCTGTTGCCGGGCCAGCAGGTAGGCGCGCTGATCGATCTGATACAGCAAGGCACCCTTGGCCACCCACTGGTTGTCGCCCACCTGCAACTGTTCGACCTGGCCGGACACCTCGGGCGCAATGCGTATGACCTGAGCGCTGACGCGCCCGTCGCGTGTCCAGGGCGCCAGCACATAGGCACGCCACAACTGGGTGCAGAAAAATACAGCAAGCAGCCCAAGCCCAAGGGTCACCAGCCTCTTGAGGATTCTATCGAGTGTCATGGCAGGGTTCTCACAGTTTCACTACCAGTATTGAAAGGACGATCACGGACACAAAGAACCGCGTCAGGCTGGGGTGCCAGGTCCAATCCAGCCAGCCCCGCAGGAGGCGTTCGAGCACCGCGTAAATCAGCGCGGCAGCGCCCAGGTAGAGCAGAAAAGGCGGCAGGTAGAGGTTGGCAATCGTGATTTCGCTGAGCATTGCGTGAGTCTCGCCATCGGCCTTCACGCTGAAGGCCCTGCTGACGATGGTAGGGAATGCTCGAACGTGCCGATATTGAGTATCCTGCCAACCTATAATCAAATTCGGACACGCGAGTGGCAGCTAATGGACGAAACCACGCTCTACACGGTTGAACAGTTTGAGTTTGATGCGCTGCATCAGCCCGCAGTCGCGATGATGCTGGGCACCCAGCGCCACAACGCCGAATACGCTGTACACCGCCACCGTAAAGGCCAACTGGTGGTGGCCTATCATGGCGCGATTGTGTGCACCGTCGAGGATGGCGTGTGGATGGTGCCGACAGGGTTCGGCGTATGGATTCCGGCCGAGGTTGCGCACAGCAACCGCATCACCGCCAACGGCAAAGTCGGATTTTTATTCATAGAACCGGGGGCCGCCGCGCTGGCGCAAAAATGCTGCACCCTGGTGTTGTCGCCTTTGATCCTGGAGTTGATCAAGCACCTGGGCAGCCTGGAGCAGGATTATCCTGCGCACAGTGCGACCGCACGCTTGGCCAGCGTCCTGCTTGAACAATTGGAGCAGGCGCCCTCGGAACAGCTGTACCTGCCGCTGCCGGCTTCGGCGCAACTGCGCGCTATTGCGCGCAGCTTGGCGCAGGCCCCGGAAAATCGCCGCACCATGGCCGATTGGGCACATCAAGTGGCGATGAGTGAGCGGTCGCTGGCGCGTTTGATCAAGCGTGAAACCGGGCTGACATTTGGCCAGTGGCGCAAGCAATGGCAAATCATCGTGGCCTTGCAGAGCCTGGCCGAAGGCGAGTCGGTGCAGCGCACCGCCGAGGCGCTGGGGTATGAGTCGGTCAGCTCGTTTATCAGTATGTTTCGCAAGACCCTGGGTTCACCGCCGGCACGTTATATCCGCAGTACTCAGCCCGCCAATCGTGCGCTTAATACTGATCCACCAGGCGCTGCAACTGCGGGTCTCGTAGCGTAAATACCTCGAACAGCCCGAGGGCACGTAATGCAGGCAGCAACGCCAGCAGGTCCTGCTCGGCGACGGTTCGCTGGTGTGCATCGGTGTTTGGATCACACCAGGCCCGGGCATTCACCAGAAAGGCGCCCACACTGCCTTTGCGGATGACAACGCCGTGGCGTTCAGTCTGATTCTGGTCATCGGGCAACAGTTCTTCGGCGCGCATGCTGTGTATTCCTGGGAGTAGAGGCTGCGACTATAGACGCGCCAAAGTGGCCTGGGTACGCTATTAAAGACAATCAATAGTCCATCAAGGCCACTCATGTCCGCTGCGCTGATTCCCTCTTCGGTATTAACGGCTGCCGATGACCCGCTGGTTGTCGCGGTGGTCCGAGTGGACGCTGAACCGCGTATCACCAAACGCCATTGCCATGCGCGTGGGCAGTTGCTGGGCACACGCCAGGGCTTGTTATCGGTGGACGCCGGCGTCAGCCAGTGGGTGGTGCCGGCGACCCATGCAGTGTGGATCCCGCCGAATATCTCCCATGGCGCGCGCTCCCACGGCCCCTTCGCAGGGTGGAGTGTCTACGTGTCGCCGCAGGGCTGTGTCGAACTGCCGGATACGCCTTGCGTCCTGACAATCTCCGGACTTTTGCGCGAGGCGGTGATGCGCGCTGCCGCCTGGCAGAGCCCTGAGCTGGATGCTGCGCAGTTGCGCCTGGCCGGGGTGATGGTGGATGAGATCCGGACCTTGCCACGTGTGACCCTGGGCTTGCCGATGCCCCAGGATGCGCGCCTGCGCAAGATCGCCCAGGCGCTGTCCGATTGCCCGGACGACGAGCGTCACCTGCAGGAGTGGGCGGCCTGGGCGGGCATCGCCCCGCGCACACTGACGCGTCGGTTTGTGCTGGAAACGGGGTTCAGTTTCACCGCGTGGCGCCAGCGCGTGCGTTTGTTGCGCGCGCTGGAGAGGCTGGCGACGGGTGTGTCGGTCACGCGTGTGGCGCTGGAGTTGGGCTATGACAACGTCAGTGCTTTCATCGCACTGTTTCGCCGCACGTTTGGGGTGACGCCTGGGCGTTACTTCACTGCGCAAGAGCGTTTATAAGTAAAAAATCAACAGCTGAAGTTAGCAGTTTGCACTTTTATTGATGGTTATTCAGCTGTTGTTCAGGCCAAATTAAACTGAATAAACAGAGCGTATAGCCTTTACAACTCTTTACCTTTGCAGTCTGGATGATTGAAAAAACAACATGCTAGCCTGCGCGTTTTCAACAGGCAGCAGGCGCGCATGAAAAGGCTAAAGGAACTGGCTGTAAACAAGCCCTGTTCATCAATATTTATAGTGGCGTTTATTGTATTGGCTGCGCTGCAATACAAACCGGCCGTGCTCAACTACACCACACGCTTTGTCGACTTTGCCGAGTATATGCTCGCCCACGGCGTGACCCTGTTTCCCATTGCTGACGACCTGCAGCCATACCCCGATTACACGGTGCTCAATACACTGCTTGTGTACCTGGTTTCCCTGCCGTTCGGGCGTGTATCCATCCTGTCGATGGGCCTGCCTTTTTGCGTGGCGGCCGCCTTGATGCTGGTGTTTATTTACAAGCTGGGCGCCTTGCATGAAAAAAAATGGGGCGCCTTTGCGGTGGTCTTTGCGCTGTTTACCTGGTCATTCCTGGACGGCGTGAATTCCCTGGCGCTGGACATCTATCCGGCGCTGTTTACCGTGATGTGTTTTTACCTGGCCTATGCGGGCCAACTGCACCCGCACCGCTTTCACTTGCTGCCGGTACTCCTGGGCCTGGCGCTGGGCTTTGCCTTTCGTGGCCCTGTTGGCCTGATCGGCCCGGCGGGCGTGGTCGCCTCCTATTATCTGTTAAGTCGACAGTGGCGCCTGTTGCTGGTGTTCTGCCTGCTCGCGGGCCTGGTGCTGGCCGCAGGCATTGCCGTGCTGAGCGGCGCGGCCTACCTGCAAGGTGGGCAGGCTTTCCTGCAAGAGGTGCTGGTCATGCAAGGCTTGGGGCGCTTTGGCGCTGATCATGCCCCGCGTTATTACTTCTACTTCTCCGCCGGTTTGCTCACCTATGGCATCACTGCCTTTATCGCATTGAACGTGATCATCAAGAAGGGCAAACACTTCTTCGAACGCTCGCCGGCTCCGGCCACTCAACTGCTGCTGTACCTGACGGGTTGGTTGTTGGTGGTGATCGTACTGTTCACCCTTCCAAGTTCCAAGAAAGCGCGTTACATCCTTTCGATTACGCCGGCGATTTCATTATTAGCCGCCTATATCTTCGTGGATCGCAGTCAGCGCTTTGCAAGTACCCGCGACAAGTTGCTGAGGTTCTGCCTCAATTTGCCTGTGGTCGGCCTGGGCATGTTGTTACTTGCTTTTATCTATGGCCTGTATGCAGCCATGCCGCTGCGGCCTAACTATCTTGGCGCGTGTGCAGGGTTGATCGGCCTTATTTTCATTCGGCCCTGGATACAGTTACGGTTTCATGCACATCCACAACGGGAGTTCGTGCTGTTGTGTTTTGGTGCTGCGGCCTTCCTGGTCCTGGATATGTTCTTCTTTAATTCGATTACTTACCACCTGGAGTTGGCCGATGAGCCGACCCCCAAGTTTCTGCCCTATTGGTTTTGGTAGGGCATGGTTTTGGTAGGGCATGGTTTTGGTAGCGCGTGGTTTTGGTAGGGCATGTTGCTATCGCAGCCAGACCCGGAATCAAGCCAAACAACAACGTCACGCGCCAACCTCAGTCGAGCATCGGATGGGTCCTGTGAACACTAACGTGTCAGGCTCGCGCCCGCGTGCCTGGCACGCTTGAAGGCCCCTGCGGCGGCAATGTCGAGTAACCGCCGAAAGTTCGGGCATTGCGCGTGGTCGGGAGCAGGGCAGGCCGCAGCGTGGCGCAAGCCGCGGCTCATGGCCTGCAGTTGCTTGACCGTTGCGTCGATCTCATCGGCCTTGGCCAGCAGCACCGCTCTGTCCACCGTGGCCTTGCCAGTGGGGGACAGCATGGCCTGTATCTCGTCCAGCGACAGGCCGCCCGCCTGGCCGAGGGCAATCACCGCCAACTGCTCAATCACCGCCGGGCCAAACTGGCGGCGAGCGCCGGGCGGGCTGATGGAGGTGATGAGCCCTTTCTTCGCATAAAAACGCAAGGTGTGAGCCGGCACGCCCGTGCGTTTGACCACTTCGGTGATATCCATTGGCAGACCCTTGACTTGAAGTTGACTTCAACTTCTATGATGCCTGCGCAGGTTAAATGGGTCCATGAATAAGAGGTCGGTATGGCATCGCTGCACGTGATTGCACAGGTGATTTTATTGGGTGTCGGCGCGACGCTCGTGATGGATGTGTGGATGTTGCTGATGAAGGCGCTCAAGGTGCCCACCCTGAATTTCGCCTTCGTGGGGCGCTGGGTCGGGCATGCGTGCCACGGGCGGTTTGCCCACCGCAGCATTGCCCAAGCGGCGCCCGTGCAGGGCGAGGTGGCCCTGGGCTGGATTGCGCACTACGTCACGGGGGTTGTGTTTGCGCTGTTGCTGGTGGGGATCGAAGGAATCGCCTGGTTGCAGGCGCCCACATTCATGCCGGCATTGGTGCTGGGAATCGCCACCGTGGCTGTCCCGCTGTGTGTGATACAGCCTGCCATGGGCGCGGGGTTTGCCTCCTCCAAGACACCCACGCCGGGCAAAAACTGCCTGCGCAGTCTGATCAGTCATGCGGTGTTCGGCGTGGGGCTTTATCTGGCTGGAGTCTGTTCCAGCCACTGCTGGTAAGTGACGCGGCTGATGTGCGCGACTTCGCCGATGCTTCATACTTGTGCCGCTACTTAAAGCGTCAAACCGGGCTTTCACTTCCCGGCTATCGCAGGCATCAGCATGCGGCAAGCGGGCAGGGCTGATCTGCGGCCCGGGGAAGCAGTAATCAGTGCCAGGCAAGGAAGTCGTTTTAATGAATCAATACGATCTTATTATTGTGGGCGCCGGCATTCATGGTGCGGCTTTGGCCTATTACAGCGCCCGTGCCGGGCAGCGCGTGATGCTTATTGAAGAGGCCCGACCGGCCAGCGGTGCCAGCGGCCACGCCTTCGGTTGGATCAATGCCAGTGCATTGATCCAACCCGTGCAGCATTTGGCGCAAAGCGTGATAGATGATTACCACCACCTTCAGGCTGCGTTGCCGGCGTTTCCGTTGCGTTGGTGTGCAGAGTTGACCTATGGCCTGGGCCTGGAAAAAGTCCAGGCATCAGCAGCGGGCCTGAGCCTTTCTTCCCTTCAACCTCGTACTGTTTCGCAGAGTGAAATCCGCGCACTTGAGCCCAACCTTGCTGCTCCGCCTCTTCAAGCCCGCTATACGCAGGCGGCAGGGGTCATCTCGCCGGTCGAAGCCATTGAGTGCCTGGTTCTGGCCGCTGAGGGTTTTGGCGCACGGGTTGTTCGCGACTGCGCAGTGCGCCAGTTGCTGGTTGAAAATGGCCAGGTTGTCGGCGTCCATACCCAGGCAGGCAATCGGTATGGCAATAAAACGGTACTGGCTGCGGGCCTGGGAGTGCTTGATCTTTTGGCTGATCAAAACCTGCATCTGCCCATCCGACCGTCCCCGGCGATTCTGCTGACGTTTGAAGTGGCGAAGGCGCTGCTCAATGGCATTGTTTCGAACGCCGAAATGGAGGCGCGTCAGGGCGACACGCATACCTTGATTGCGGCCGAAGACTACATCGACGATACGCCGGAAAATGGCCCCGCTGCCATTGGGCTCAGAGCCCTCGACGCGATTCGTGGGCAGTTGAACGGTGCGCAATCCATAGTGCTGAAGTCCGTAGCGGTAGGGTGGCGGCCGCTGTGTGACGACGGCCTGCCTATCGTGGGGCCAGCGGGCGACGATGGCAGGCTGTATATCTTGAGCGCCCATCCAGGCTTGACCCTGGCGCCCACCTTGGCGCGGCTCTTGAGCGAAGAACTGATCACCGGCGTGCCTTCGCCATTGCTGAGCAACGTTAGGCCGCTGCGTTTTCGTGTGTGAGCGTCAGAACCCTGTGCCGTCAGCTGCTGTTTCAGTCACTTTCAATATTCCATTGAAAGTCTATGTGCCCCGTGCGGATGGCTGACGCAACCGGGGTTTCATTACGCTGGGGTTCTCCTTAACCACCTGCGGCGTTTATCAACATGGTCTTTAAAACCCCCATCACTTCGATCGGTGTGACGCTGCTTGCGCTGTTGATTGCAGGTTGTGCGAGCCATTCCCCTGACGGAGCGACCCCCATGCCAAAACCCTTGGTTTCCATCGCCGTACTCAAAGCCAAACCTGGCAAACAGCAGGCCCTCAAACACGGCTTGCTGGCCTTGGTTGCGCCAACGCGCACCGAGTCCGGTAACCTCGACTATGTGCTGTTTGAACTGCGCGACGCGCCCGGCACCTTCTACATGCGTGAAGCGTTCAAGGACCAGGCGGCCCTCAATGCACATTTTGCCACGCCGTATTTCAAGCAATTTGCAGCCACGGCTGACGATTTGCTCAGCGAGCCGTTGCAGCTGATCTTCCTTGAGCAAGTGTCGAACTGAGCCATTCGTTATCTTGCACAGTTATCGACATAACGGTGGTGCGACGCTGAACCTGTGGCGAGCAGGCTTGCCCTGCGTTGGGCTGCGCAGCAGCCCCTTCCCGTTACGACTGACTCACCGAGTCGCCTGAATTGGGGCGGCTTCGCCACCCAGCGCAGGGCAAGCCTGCTCGCCACAGCGGGATGTGTTCGTCCTTTCGTGCTGCAGATCAGTGCGTGCCCTGGGCGGCAAACACCTGTTGGGCGTGCGCGAAACACTTCTCGGCGATGGCCGAGCGCGGTTCGGTCTTGCGCATCACCAAACCCAACGGCGCAAGCACGCTGGCGTCCGGCAGGTTGATAAAGGCGAGGTTCTCGATCGGGTTTTCCATGCCGCTGTCCAGCGGCATGATCGCGCAGCAAAACCCTTCGTGGATCGCCTGGAACAGCTGATAGGTCGAATCGCTTTCGAGAATGGGCTGCGGGTCCAGGCCCCGGCTGCGGAAGCTCAAGTCAATGGATTTTCGATAGTGCATGCCATTGCTGATCATCCCCAGGGGCAACTGCGCGGCGTCTTCCCAACTCATTTCGGTGCCTTCGAACTGGAAGTGGCGCGTGTCGTACAGCAGGCCGACGCGGGTTTCGCCCAGTTCGAAAACCTCCAGGTAATTGGGGTTTACGTGGTCCAGGTAGCACACGCCCAAATCCAGTTGGTTGGTGCCCAGGGCTTCGATGATCTTGTCCGAGCTCATCGACGACAGGCTGAACTTGAGCTCTGGAAACGTCTGGGACAGACCCTGGATGTAGCTGATCGAGTTGAACCCGCTGAGCGGCACCAGCCCCAGGCGCAGGCTGCCCACCAACTGCCCGCGACACGCCGCCGCTTCGGCAAACAAACCGTCATGGGCGGCGAGCAGGGTTCTCGCCCAGGCCAGCACGCGCTCGCCGGCCTGGGTGAAACCTTCGAAGCGCTGGCCACGGGTAACCAGCTCCAGGCCCAGCTCATCCTCCAGATTGCGCAGGCGCATCGACAGGGTCGGCTGGGTGATATGGCAGCGCGCAGCCGCCTGGCCGAAGTGCCGAGTCTGCTCCAGCGCGATCAGGAATTTGAGTTGCTTGATGTCCATTTAAAGCCCCAGCCTGGGAATAAGTGAGCGGTCATGATAAGTGCCCGTGCCTGCACCCGCAGCAGACCCTCTCATTGTAAGGCCTGCGCGTCCAATCACCTGCATTGACGTGATCCCCAGCGGATCAAAAGCACAGCAGCAACCTGATTTTCGGCGGCGTGACCGGCTTTTTTGCGTCCCCTGAAACCTGTACACAATTTGAAATGTTTAAGTGGTTTAATGTTTATGTCGGCTTGCGATGGATCGCAGCCGCCGACAGACCTTTTGTCATTGATTCACCCAAGTTGCCATACCCAAGGAGCTACACCATGCAAGGAAGTATAAAGTCCAAACACTTAGCGTTTCTGTTGATTCCGCTGATTGCCGCCTGTACCACACCGGACAGAACCCGTGAGTCGGCCATCACACCGCAAGCCCAGCCCCAACAGGCCTGGCCGTTCGACAACTGCTCGGTCGGCTGCCCCAGCGGCGGCAGCCCGCTGACGCTTAACCGTCAGGCGTACACCCTGAACAACAACGGTTCGACCAAGTTTGCCAACTGGGTGTCGTACAAAATCACCAAGACTACTCCCGCCAGCGGCCGCGCGCGCGACTGGCAGACCGACCCGGACATCCCGGCCGGCGAAACCCTCGACCCGGTGGATTACAACGGCGCCAATGTCGCGCTCAAAGTCGACCGTGGCCATCAGGCCAACCTCGCCTCGATGGCGGGCGTGGCGGATTGGCAAAGCCTCAATTACCTGTCGAACATCACGCCGCAGAAATCCGACCTCAACCAGGGGCCGTGGGCCCACCTGGAAGACCAGGAGCGCAACCTGAGCAAGCAGGCGGGAGTCGACGCGGTTTATGTCGCCACCGGGCCGCTGTATGAGCATTTTGTCGGCACGCTGCCGGGCACGAACAAGGTGCACACCATTCCCAGTGGCTACTGGAAAATCATCTTCGTCGGCAGCTCGCCTGAAGGTGGCATGTATGCCTCGTTCGTGATGAACCAGGAAACGCCCAAGAACGCCAATTTCTGCGATTACCAGGTGCCCGTGAGTCAAATCGAAGAGCGCTCGGGCCTGACATTCTGGAGTGGTTTGCCGCAGGCCGTGCAGGCTGCGTTGAAGGCCAGGCATGGGCAATTGCCGGGGCGCATTGGTTGCAAGCAAGCGTTGTAATCCGTTAAGGGTCAGTATCACTTCTGTGGCGAGGGAGCTTGCTCCCTCGCCACAGGTTAGCCTTCGCTGCGTCCTATCAAACTTCGGATAAAACGTGCACGGCGAAATTTTGATACGACCCGTCGGGTTGGCGAGAGCGCAAAAACCTGGATGACCATTATTGTTTCCGTACAAAAAACGGAAACACTCATCATGCTGCCGCGCACCGAGCCCTATGCCAGACGACCCTTCGCCAGACGACCCTTGGCAACACGAGTCGACAGCCACGTCCACTTCTACACCGCACACGATCTCCAGCGCGTGGCTGGCCTGCTGCCCTATGGCCTGCCTGAACCACACCCGCTCAAGGCCTACCTGGATAAACTGATTGATGCCGGCATCCCCCCGGCGATCATCAACAACGTGCACCTGAGCATCCTGCCGGATTCGCAAAACGTTTTTGCATCGTTTGATCAACTGCAAGCGTTGCAGGCAGCACACCCTCAGCGGTATGGCGGTATCCAGCTGGCAGGAACGATCCACGCGCAACCGTCCTATGCCACCCAGGCGCGCCTCGGGCACCCGCAGGTCATCGGCGCCCGCATCGTTTTGCACGATGCCCGGCCTGAAACCGTTGCAGAGGGCAGCTTTTGCGATGAGCAATGGCAGGCGTTCTACGCACGGCTACTGCCGCACCAACACCTGCATATCTACGCCAAAGAGGCGCAGACCAACCTGCGCGTATTGCGCCAGATCCCTGACCGGGTGCCTGTGCTTATTGACCATCTCGGCAGCTGCCATTACGAACGGGGCGCTACAGAACCGGCCTACAGCGCACTGCTCGCGGAAGCGGCAAGACGCGGCAACGTGGGGTTCAAAGGCCCGGGCTATCGCACTTCGGTCAACCCTGAGCAAACCGCTCGGTTCGTGACCCGGATCATTCGCGCGGTGGGTGCCGGCAACCTCTTGCTTGAAGCCAGTGACGCGCCTCATGTGGGTGTCGGCAGCAACCGCGTGGCTTATGCCGAGCAGTTTGATGTACCCCGCACCTTTGCTTTTGTCGAGGCCGTGGCACGGCATGTTTCCAAAGCCACCGCAATCCCTGCCAGCCAACTGCTTCGGGGCGCGTGCGGCCAATGGCTGCGTTGACCTGCGCGCACATTCATACCTAGAGAGATCCAGCGATGACCACCATCATGACTAAAGCGATCAGCTTTGCTGTGCAGTACGGCGATGCGAGCCTGTACCTCAAAGGCACGCTGTTTGAACCCGAGCACCTTGATGCTGCAACGCGTCAGTTGCCCCCAATCGTTTTCAACTCAGGTTTCACCGGCGGCGTCAGCATGTACGGTCAGCTGTTCGGCCACGCCCTGGCAGCCCGGGGTTATCGCGTCATGACCTACGACGTGGCGGGTTTTTTTACCAATAAGTCTGTGCGTAATACCCTGCAGTCAGCAGATGGCGAAGTCACCCAGGTCATGCTTGAGGACCAGAAGGACGAAGTCCTCGGCGCGGTTGCATGGGCGCGTGACACCTTCGGTCAAAGCCCGGTAGTGGCCTCCTGGGCGATGGGGGCGGTCGCCAGCCTCGGTGCGGTGGCTGAGCTCGCCGCTGCGGGAGGTGAGCAAGTGCGGTTCTGGGTGCCGATGAGCTACAGCAGCCTGCGTACACTGCAGACGTTGCGTACCGACCCGGCGGCAACCGACGCCGCGATTCACCAACTGCCGGATGATGCGCCGATTCCGCCGTTCGATACCGGTACAGAATCGACCCGCCTGGGTTATTACCCACTGGATCCGCAGACCCAGGCCTACGTTGATCAGCAACTGAGCGGCTATACCGAAGCCGGCGGCGTGGACCGTTGGCCCGGCTGCACTCACGTGACGGCAAAATCCTATAAAGCCTGTGTGGCGTATGACCCGGAGCGGTTCATTGGGGGCGCACAAGGCTTCCCGCCGGCGCTGATTGTGCACGGCGCTGAAAATACCCTGCACATGCCTTCAGAGTCCGTGCGCCTGCATCGGCACTATCCGGGGGATGCGGGGCCCAGTGCGCTGATTATTCCGCACCTGCAACACGGCCAGCAGAATCAGGCCGATAACCCGCTGTTCAAATCAATGATCCAGAGCATCGACGAGGCCATCCGCACGCGAGCCTTGTAATGAAAGCTTGCAATCATTGCAGGCTCGCCGTGACTCAATCTGGCTGAATACAACGTCAGGCCCCTGCGGGGTGTGCTTAACACCCAGCCGTCGGGCTGGCGTTGGACTCACCTTGATAAGGATCCGGCAATGTTAAACCCCAGCACAGCAGCGTCGCCTGCAACGGGTTACATCACCCAGCGAATCGGCCTGCTTATTCTTCCTCAGTTTTCCATGATGGCGCTGGCGGGTGCCAGTGAGCCATTACGCGTGGCGAATCGGCTCAGCGGCAAAACGCTGTATGAGTGGACGCTTCTTACGGAAAGCGGCGGGCCTGTCTGCTCCAGCAGCGGTATTGAGATACACACCGTCGCGATTGATCAAGCGCCCGCGGTCGATCGGGTGTTTGTGTTGGCCAGCCTGGATATCGAGCGTCAGAAGCCGCCGAAAATGCTGCGGTATTTGCAGCGTGCAGCCGCCCGGGGCGTCACCGTGGGCGCACTGAGCACGGGCACCTTCATTCTGGCCCGCGCCGGGCTGCTCGACGGCAAACGGTGCACCTTGCACTGGGAAACCATCGGCCAGTTTTGCGAGGAGTTTCCCACCCTCGAAGTCACCAAAGAGCTATACGTCAACCATGACAACCGCTGGACCTGTGCCGGTGGCACGGCGGCGATCGATCTCATGCTGGCGCAGATCGCACAGGACCACGGCAATCAGCTGGCCGCGAACATCGCCGAACAATTCCTGCACGCCCGGATAAGAGCGCCGCAAGAACATCAACGGATGTCGATCCAGTGGCGGTTCGGCATTCATGACCGGCGGCTCACGGCCGCCATTGCCGCCATGGAAGACAACCTGGAGCACCTGATCGGCATCGAAGAAATTGCCGACAGATGCAACCTGTCACATCGCCAGCTGGAGCGTTTGTGGCACCAGCACTTCGGGATCACACCGAAAAAATTCTACCTGGAACTGCGACTCAACCAGGCGCGGCGACTGCTGCGTGAAAGCACCCAGGCGATTGCCTGCATTGCCCATAGCTGCGGGTTCGTTTCCGCGTCACACCTGGGTGCCGCTTACAGGCGTGTGTGGGGATGCACGCCGGGGGAAGAACGGCGGAAATTTGATGATGCACATTCCTGAGGTGACGGCGGTTTTTTGATAGAAACCGTCGAGCCCAAGGCCCAAATAGCCTTCAAGGGCGCGGTAAGGTTCAAGGCAAGTCCGGTGCCCGCTTCCCGATGCACGGCCAATAACAATAACCAGGGCGTAAGAAGGGTGGACCATGGAAACGTTGAGTTTCATTCTGGAAAACAGCAGCCTCATCAGCCGGTTGCTGGGGCAGCACCTGTTTATCGTCGCGGTCGCGGTGGGGCTGGCGATCCTGACCGGTGTACCTGTCGGCATCTTGATCAGCGAGCATCCCCGGACGCGCCGTGGAGTACTCGCCGTTGCTGCGGTACTGATGACCATCCCTTCGGCCGCGCTGTTCGGCTTGATGATCCCGGTGCTGTCGCTGATTGGCTATGGCATCGGCGTGGTGCCCGCCGTTATTGCGCTGTTTCTTTATTCGCAACTGCCGATTATCCGCAATACCACCACCGCGATCGCCAACATTGACCCGGCCTTGCGCGAGGCGGCGATAGGGATGGGCATGTCCCCCTGGCAGCGGTTGTGCAAGGTCGAACTGCCGATTGCGGTGCCGCTGATCATGGCAGGCGTGAGGATGGCGACTGTGATCAATATTGGTATCGCGGCGATTGCGGCCTACATCGGCGCCGGCGGCCTGGGCAGCCTGATCATTCGCGGTATCGCGCAATCGGACCCGCGGCAGCTGTTGACCGGTGCCCTGGTGATCAGCGCCATTGCCATTGCCGCCGATTATGCGCTGTACGCCCTGCAGAGCAGGTTGACGCCAAAGGGGCTGAGCAGGCACGCAGTGGCTGCCGGCCGAATGAAGGAGGCGACGACGTGATCCAGATCGACAACCTGAACAAACAGTTCGGCTCGATAACGGCCGTCGAGGATGTCTCGCTCACGGTGGAAGAGGGCAAGATCTGCGTACTGCTCGGCCCGTCGGGCTGCGGCAAGACCACGACGTTGAAAATGATCAACCGGCTGGTAACCCCCACCTCGGGCACCATAAAAATTGGTGGGCGTGATACTTCAGAGATGGACAGCGTCAGCCTCAAGCGCTCGATTGGCTACGTGATTCAACAAGTCGGCCTGTTCCCGAACATGACCATCGAGGACAACATCTGCGTAGTTCCAAACCTGCTGGGGTGGGACAAAACCAAAAGCCGCCAGCGCGCCGCCGAGTTGCTGGAGGTCGTTGCGCTGGACCCGTCGCTGTTCCTCAAACGCTACCCTTGCGAGCTTTCAGGCGGCCAACAGCAGCGTGTCGGAGTCGCCCGGGCGCTGGCCGCCGACCCTCCCGTGATGTTGATGGACGAGCCATTTGGCGCGATTGATCCGATCAACCGGGAAGTGATCCAGGACGAGTTCATGCGCATTCAGCGCCAGGTTAACAAGACCGTCCTGTTTGTCAGCCATGACATCGACGAAGCCGTGAAGATGGCCGACTGCATCGCACTGTTCCACAACGGCAAAATCGCACAGTTCGGCTGCTCCGATGATCTTCTGGCCAGGCCCAGCAGTGAGTTCGTGGCCAATTTCATGGGCAGCGACCGCATCATGAAGCGCCTGCGGTTGCTGCGCTCGGTGGATGTCGCCAGCAAGGTTCCGCCTGCTGAGCCGTTGCAATCTGTCGGTGGCAGCAACGAAACGTCTGCGCGAGCGCAGTTGGTGGTCAAACCCCAGGATGACCTGGGCCAGGTGCTCTCACAGCTCTTGGGGCGAGGCCAGAACTGGGCGCTGTGCAACGACGTTGACGGGCGTTTTATCGGCTATGTCCACCAGACCGACATCCTGGCCAGGCTGGTTGAAAACAGCACGCCGGTAGGGCGTTGACGATGCCCGACCTGATGCTCGGATTCTGGGCGGCAATGCAATTGCACTGGGGCGATATCACGTACCTGACGGTTCAGCACCTGCACATCGTCGCCGTCAGCGGCGCCCTGGCGCTGGTCGTGGCGCTGCCCTTGGGCGTGTGGATGAGCCGGCCTTCGAACCAGCGCTATGCCATGGCGTGCATGCAATTGCTGAATGTGGGGCAGGCGATACCCAAGCTCGCGTTGCTGGCGCTGGCCATGAGTGTGTTCGGGGTCGGCGGTGGGGCGGCAATCTTTGGCTTGTGGGTCGCCACCTTGTTGCCGGTGGTGGTCAACACCTACGAGGGCTTGCGGGCAGTGCCGGAGCACTTGCTCGAGGCGGCCGAGGCGATGGGCATGACGCCTGCGCAGCGGTTATGGAAAGTTGAAGTTCCCAACGCGCTGAACGTTATTTTCGCCGGCATACGCACGGCGCTCGCCATCAATGTCGGCACCGCGCCGCTGGCGTTCCTCGTCGGCGGCGGTGGCTTGGGCGAGCTTATTTTCACCGGTATCGACCTTAATGATTTTTCCATGATGTTGGCCGGTGCGACGGCGACGGCTTTTCTAGCCATTGCGGTTGACCTGGGGTGCGGCGTGATCCAGCACGTCACGGTGTCTCGGGGCTTGAGGCTGGCGGCACGTGAATGAATGTGAAGACCAATGACCTACAGGGGGTGCAGGATGATTCATCGAATACTTATCTGTCTGATCGGCGTGCTGGGCCTTGTGCTCGGCAGTATTGGCAGTGTCTCTGCCAACGGCACGGTCGTTGTGGGCGGCAAAAAGTTCACCGAACAGCAACTGGTGGCGGAAATGACTGCGCAACTTTTGCGCGCTAACGGGTACAGCGTGGATAAACGCCCGGACCTGGGCTCATCCATTTTGCGCGCTGCGCTGGAAAACGGTCAGGTCGACGTGTATTGGGAATACACCGGCACTTCCCTGGTGCTGTACAACAAGGTCACCGACACCCTGAATGCCGACGAGACCTACAACCGGGTCAGTGCCCTTGACGCGCAGAAGGGCATCACCTGGTTAAACCGGTCAAACGCCAACACGACCTACGCATTGGCCATGCGCAATGACGCGGCGCAAAAGCACGGTATCGTCACGCTCAGCGACCTGGCGAAGCACATCGGCGCGGGCGGTACCTACCAGTTCGCCAGCAATGCCGAGTTTTACTCGCGCTCCGATGGCTTGCGACCGCTGCAAGAGAAGTACAAGTTCGAATTCGGGCGTAAAAACGTCATTCGCATGGACGGTGGGCTGACCTACCAGGCGCTGCGGGACGGTCAGGTGGATGTGGCGTTGGTGATGTCCACCGATGGGCGGATCCCGGCCTACGATTTTGTGGTACTCAAAGACGACAAGGGTTTTTTCCCCAGCTACGCGTTGACCCCGGTGATTCGTACCGAGGTCTTCAAGCAACACCCTCGGCTGGGGGAATTACTTAATGCACTGTCGTCCAGGCTGGACGACGAAACCATTGCCGGTCTCAACGCCCGGGTCGACGTCGGGCGGGAATCTATCGAGAGTGTGGCCAAGGGGTTCTTGCAGCAAAGTCGCTTGCTCTAGTCAGCACAGGTAGCGGCTGCGTGCCTCCCTGAGCAGGTCGCGCACGCGATCAACGCGCAATAACAGCGTCATTTGCCGCTCATCGACGATAATTTCCGCCACGATCAATGCGCAGATCATCGGGGCGGTCACCAGCCAGTGCTCGTAACACTGGCTGGCCAGCGATATGAAGACGCCTCCAATCCACAGTGCCAGCACCCACTGGGGGGCACGACGTTGCAGGGGCACCCAGAAGCGCTGCAACCTTTTCAAACGGGCCGTGTGCAGCCTTAACGAAGCTTCGAGTCGGGACAGCTCATTGCTCATGTTTAAACTCGCTCAACGGTACGGGCGCAGCCTGGGAGCGTGGTTCCCAGCCAGGACAGGTTGACCCGTTCAACTTCTACCCAATGCTCGCCGGCAGGTTTTGTGCGGCAGCTTTTAAACTCAATACACACCTGCGTCGCGTCCAATAAAGCAAAGTGCCGGTAACGGGGCGGGCGCTTGAACACCGAAAACAACATACGCATCGCCGCGCCTCGCTCAATCAAACGTGCCAACTGAGTTCAAACAGCGTGCCGCCGTTTTCCATGCGGCGGCAGGTCACGGCGCCGCCATGGGCGAGGGCGATGGCGCGTACCACGGCCAGGCCCAGGCCACTGCCGCCCTGGGCGCGTGAGCGGGAGTTTTCACCGCGTTGGAAGGCGTCAAACAGGCGCGCGGCAAAACCTTCATCGATGCCGGGGCCGTCATCGCGCACGCGCAGGTAGTTGAAACCGTCACGGGTGCTCAGGTGCACGATGACATTGCCCGCTGTCGCGTGCCGCCGAATGTTATCCAGCAGGGCCAGCAAGGCCTGGCGGATGCGCGCCGGGTCGCAGCGCATGGTGCGGCGTTGCAGGTCCAGTTGCAGCACAAAGCCTGCGGCCACCAGGCTCGGTTCGAACAACCGCACATCGTCTTCGATACCCGTCGCCAGGTCGGCTTCTTGCAGGTTGAGTTCCAGGTAGCCACTGTCGGCCAGGCCCACCACGCGCATATCCTCGATCAAGCGCGTCAAGCCTTCGACCTGGCCCAGCAAGCTGTAGAACTGCGCGGTGTCGGGTTCGAATACACCCTCGGCCAACCCTTGCAGGCGCCCGCGCAGAATAGTCAGTGGCGTGCGCAGTTCATGCGCAATGGCGGCATTCCAGAACGCTTGCTCCTGCGCCATGCGCTGCAAGCGCTTGGCCATGCTGTTGAAGTCATTGACCAGGATCGCCGCTTCGCCGATCGACTGGTCACCGGCAACGGCCTGCACGTCCAGGTCGCCGTCGGCCAGTTTGCGCAGGTTCTCCGCCACGGAATTGAGCGGCATCAGAATTCGCCGCGACAGTTTCAGCGCCACAATCGAGCCCACCGCCAGGCTCACGCACGTGGTCAGGCCCATCCATACCCATTCAGCCTTGGCTGGCAGCCATGCATCCACTTCGGCGTCGGTGAGCGGCCAGTAGGTCCAAAGCAACGCATAAAAGATATACGAGCCGATCACCGCCAGGGCGATCACGCACAGCACCACGGCGCACATCGACAAGATAATCTGGCGACTCAGGCCATTGAGCCCTTTCACACCACGCTCCCGAACCGGTAGCCGACGCCACGGATACAGGTGGGCACACCCTGCACGCCGAGGTCTTCGAGCTTGCGCCGCAGTTTGCTGATATGGCTGTCGACCGTGCGCTCCAGGCTGTCGCTTTCCGGTGAACACTGGGCCAACAGCTCGGCACGGCTGAACACCCGTTTCGGTGCCTTGGCCAGTTGCGCCAGCAGCCTGAATTCGGTGACGGTCAACGCCAGCGGCACTCGGCGCCCGGCCAGCGCCACCGTGGCTTCGTAGCTCTCAAGGTCGATTTCAAACGCGTCCACCCGCAGTACGGTGGGGCAGGCGCGGTCGTGATAAGCGATGGAGCGGCGCAGTACCGCCTGGGTACGCGCCACCACTTCGGCCGGGTTGAACGGCTTGACGATATAGTCGTTGGCACCGATGCGCAGGCCCATCAGCTTGTCCATGTCCTGGTCTTGCGCGGTCAGCATGATCACCGGCGTATGGCCGCGCTGGCGCACTTGCGCGAGCACCTGCCAGCCATCCACGTTGGGCATCAGCACATCCAGCAACATCAGCTCCGGCTTGAGCGCCAGGTGCATGTCCAGCGCCTGTTGGCCGTCACGTGCGTGGGCGGTGCGAAAGCCACTGCGCTTGAGGTAAGCCACCAGAATGTCAGCGATTTGCGGCTCGTCTTCGGCAATCAGCACCAGGGCCTGGGGTTCTCTGACGCAGTCCGGGCGGGGCATCGATGCAATGGGAAAATCAGTCATGGTCTGCTCGGTGAAGAGGTCGCGCGCCGTCGCATTCCTGTGCTCGCGGTTATCTGCCGTGTCGTGGCTGCCGTCCGTGGCCACGTGTTCAAGCGTTGATCATAGCCTCTGGGTGATGCCATTCGACCGTGGTCGGTGCATTGTGCGCAACAAACGTGCGCTTTTATGGGAGGTTTTGTGGAGGGACGATGGAGACAGCCAATAATTGTTGCAATTAAGGTTTTATCGGCGGGTTAGCCTCACAACAGCCTCTTTTGCCGCCATGCCGGTGCGCTGGTGGGGAACAGCACGTCAGTCGGCCGAAAGCGGGCGAGGCCACAGGCGGCGGCAATACGCTGGCGTTGTTGGCCTCGGGCAAGTGCTTGGTGAAAGCTGATTTCGCTGTGCGCCAGCCCCAGTATATGGCCGACACCCGGCGCAAAATTACGGCCATGGGCCTGCCACCAGGCAGTGATTGCCTGCGGATCGGGCCAGGGCAGGTTCTCATCTGGGTCCATGCGCACATTGGCGTCCTCGGGGTCGTCGTTCGGGCCGGCATCGAAATCCGGCGGGTCTTGCAGTTCCAGGTCGAGCAGCGCCAAGTCAGCGCCGGTGATCAGGCTGAAGGCTTCACCGGCGACGCGGGCATACGGCAGCTCGCTCATCTGCTCGATCAGCCATGGCACGCTGACCGGATCGCCCAGCAGCCCCAAGGCCTGGATGCCGATGCGGCGCTGCTCGGGGGGCTGCACCCATTGGCGGACCCCTGCGAAGCTGAACTCGCGCTTTTGCCAGGCCAGCAGCACACACAGCGCACGGTACTGAAACTCACCCGGCTGCTCGGCGAACTGTCGCAGGGGCTCCAGGGCGTGCTCATCGCCCAGCTGTGCGCTGGCCCAATTGGCCCAGAAGCGCGTGGCTGGATCCTGATGCAGGCAGTGGGCACGAAGGCTCGGCAGCAGGTCGTGCCGGCGCAGTTCGCCGGCAGTCCGGGCAGCCCGTGCCAGCACGCCGGGGTCGGCATGCGCCAGCGCGTTCAGCAAGGCGGGGCCGGGGTCGTGGCGATGCATGCCGCAGGCGGCCAAGCCGAGGCGGCGGAACAGCGGCTCAGGGGTGGCGAGCATACGGTCGATCCAGGGCGCTATGTGCGCCCAGTCGAGCCACCCCAGGGCCATCAGAAAACCTCGCTGCGTTTCCACAGCGCTTCTGACGTGCGCGCCGAGCTGCGATAGCACGGTCGCATTGGCCGCTTCGAACGCCAGCACCGTACTGGCGAACAGCTCGCCAATCGCCTGTGGGTCGAGCTGGGCCACTAATGTGTCCAAGCCGGTGGGTCCGGCGATACGCAAGCCGTCCAGGTGTGCGTCGATGCGGTCGTCGAGTTTGCGCAGGTCGTCCAGGTCGTAATGCGGCGCGTGTAAAGCGTAGCCACGCAGGACCGCGAGAAAACTGGCCTCTTCGACGTGAAGGTCAAGCACCACGGGCAGTGTGTTCATCTGTCTCCGGTCCTTGTACAGGGGCAGGCCGCTGGCGTCGGGTTAGTCAATGCGCAGGCACCGCGTCCAGCTTGAACCGTCGAACTGCATCAGATCCTTGGGCCCGATGGACCACATGATCCCGTCGGCGGCGCTCAGGTGATAGCAGGTCTGTGGAATGTCATCGCCGAAATCCACCGGCGTGAGCTTGCTGTCCTCAAGCCGGTAGACGAAATGGGTGGAAGACACGTACACCTGCCCATCGAAAACTTCCATGCCCCAGAGGTCTTCGCGGGTGCTTTCATGTTCGATTATTTCCCACTGATCGTTGCGGCCCCGAAGCAAGGTGCCGAGCTGGCCGCAGGCGTAGACAAAACCGTCCGGCGCGCAGCGAACTTTGTAAAGTGCCAGGTTGGTCGGGCTGTTGCGCTGGGTGAAGAGGGCGCCGTCGTACTGCCAGATTTCGCCTTCCCAGCCGACGGTATAGATTTCCTGTTCGCTGAAGCCATCGATGGATTCAAAGCTGGTGTCGGTGATCGGCGTGTCACCGACCTGGGCGCTCTGGTCAATGCAACGCCACTGATCTTCGCCTTCGCGAAGGTAGGCTTGCCGGCAGGTGCCTACGGCGTAGGCTCGGCCTTTGGCGATGCCACGGATTTCGCGCAGAGGGCCGCGTTTTTTTGGGTCTACGCCGCAGGTGGCGATGGGGGCCTCTTCCTGTACGGTGCCGCCGCCACTGGATCGTACCGATCCACCAGTTCCCAGCAGCATGTAACGTTCGGCCGGTACATGACAGACCGTTCCCGAGCAAGCAAGCCATGGCACTGTGCTGGTATACCAACTTCCACGATCCAGGCTGAACAGTATCGAGCCCGTGTAACCTTCGCTGATAGAGAGATCATTTGTGGTAATCAAATAGCTGAGGTCTGAGTAGCGAACGACTCCAGTACCAATGCTGAGTCCGCTGAATATTGGGTCTCGAGGGTCCATGGTGGTTTCCTGATATGAGTAAATTAACGGTTAAGATCACCAGGGCGCATCTCATTCCAAGCCTTGTCGCGCTCATGCTGATCACTGGTCATCGACGCGCAGGCGTTGATCGGCCGCTCCTTGCCCGGGTCTTTCGCTTTGTCGTGATACGTGTTCAACTGAGCTTCCAAACACTCCTGTGAACAATCAGAGTCCGGAAAGGTTTTCTTGGCAGCCAGCGCCCCTGTCTCCGTTGCCTTGGCTCTTGGCCATTCACCGTTGGCATCCGCCTCCTGCAACGCCACCACGCCGCGCCGGGTATGCAACTGGCCATGGGTGGCCGTGGTTTGGTTAGGCCCCTCTGCACACATCACCGGGGCTTTGTCGGTCTTGTAATTGCTCCACCCGGCTTTTGTCGGGTGCTTGTTTCTGGATTGGCCCGCAGAGGCCGGCCCGTCTGTAAAGGACGCCGAGTCGATGAGGTGGTCACCGGTTTGTCCCGGGCAACATTTACGGGGCTTGTAGGGGGCGAGAAAACAGCGCATTGCCCGCTGGCAAGGGTCATCGTTGATGGCTTTTGCCAAGGACCCATACTCGCTTTGGACGGCGGCGTGTTTGCGTTGGTAGTCAGGGTCGCCTTTAAACCCGTCGCCTGCTGCACGCTTGGCGGCTTGCCTGGCTTTGCTCGCCGTGCGCAGCGCGCCGATATCCGGGCAGAACTTGTCCTGTGGGGTGTCCTTGCAAGCCGTTTGCGCCTGCTTTTTCTCGCTTTTGCACTGGGCTGTCTCGTTGGCGAGTGCCATCCGGTCCATATAGGGCCAGGGCACGGTATTACCTGGTTGGGAGGCATGGTTGTGGGTGGTCAGGTCCATGTGGCGCACCACGTTCTTGCCTTCGTACTTCACATCCATGGACCACGAGGTGAAATACACCTTGCCCTTGATCTTGCTGGTGACGATGCCTTTTTTGGGCGTATTGCCAGCCTCATCCCCATAGCTGGTCTTGAAGTAGCTCTGGTCCTTGAGCATCACTTCCTTACCACTGATCTTCACGGTTCGACTGCCCTTGGTCGTGTCCTTGGCCAGGCCGGTGTTGGGGTAGGGGATGGGCACGCCCAGCGGCGTGGGCGGGGCCAAGGGTGGGGTAAAGCACACATCCGGAAAGCACGCGATCGACTTGCCGTCGGCCGCCTTGCAGGACACTTCCATATTGTTGGCAAAGACTTGGTTAGCCATCAGGCAGCCCCCACGGTGCGGTAGCTGAGCAGCGCGGCGGCGCGTTGGCCGGCGTCGTTGCCCAGGTGGCAGAAGATGTTCGGCCCTTCGCCGTAGCCCTTGCGGCTGGCGGCCAGTGCCACAGCAAGCATCGCCGGGCCGATGGCGGCGCCGACTTCGCCGATGCAGTCGGCCGGGTGCCAGAGGTGGAAGAACTCCTTGCGTACCCGCAGGCTCCGGCTCAGGGCCAGGGAGGCTTCCTTGAAGTAATACTGTTCGCCGGAAATATCCGTCAGCCGATAATCCATCTGCTCCAACCCGCAGCCGGCTTCGCGCAGGGCGGCGCGGACCGCCTGGGTCAGGCCTTCGGCGCGTAGCGGAATGTCGTCGGCCTCAACTGTGGCGTGCTCCAGGCCGAAACCCAGGCCGATGCAGACCAATTGCGGTGTTTCGCTGGCAACGGGGGCGGCCAGCACCACGGCGGCGGCACCTTCGCCGGGGATAAAACCGTTGGAGTTTTTACCGGTGAGCAGGCGTTCGCGTGCTTCGAAGGCGGTCAGGGTGGCACCGTTCAGGAAAGAATCGACGCCGGCAATCAGTACATGGCGATGGCGGCCCTGGTAGATCAGCGCACGCGCGTTCAGCAGGGCCACGGCGGCGCTGACCCGACCCTGGGCGATGATCTCGGAGGCAGGATGAAAGCGCAGGCCCAGCTCGTCTTCGATGGCGTGCAGCAGCCCCTGGTCCAGCCCGGGCAGGCGACCGGGGCGCTCGGCCTCCGCTACCCCCAGCAGCAGCGGAGTTGCTTGCGGATCGACGTCGGGGCGGCTCTGCAGTGCTTCGGCGATGGCGCGGGCGGCCATCTTGATCAACTTGGTGCGGCCCCGCCAGGGTTGTTCCAACGGTACGCTGGCTGCAACCAGCCATTCGCCGCCACGGGCAATGAAGCGGGTTTCCTGAAAATTGTCGATGGCGCAGCGGATCGCCGCGCAGCTCGCCGGTGCACTGAGGCCAACTGCGCTGACCATGCCGGAGCCGATAATGCACAGCGCGCTCATCCGTGGGCCCCCTCGGGGGAACGTTTGGCTTTTACCAACGCGCCAAGCGAGGGGTAATAGTCCTTGCCCAGTGCTCGGGCGCGCCACCAACCGGTGGGCATGGTGCCGACCAGCACCTGGGCAATCTCGAACACGTTACGTCGTAGCACACGGGACACCCGCCAGGTCAATTGCACCTGGCCGGCGTCCGTGTCGATCAGCAACGTGTCGATCACCGCCGACACCGTCTGATGGCCGCCTTTTTTCAGGAAGAAGGTCACCGGCACCTCCATTTCAGGGATACGAAAGCCTGCGTGCTCTTGAGCAGTGAGGTTTAGCAGCAGCACATCTTCACCGCCGCGCAGGTGATCAATCTGCTGGTCCTCAGGGGCCGCCTGAAAGTAGCGCGGGTCGAAATCCCCGGGTAGAAACGGAAAGCAGTCGGCCAGCCAGGCATCGTCGTAAGTACCGGCGAAGCGGGCGCGTTGTGGCCAGCTACGGCCGATGGGGCCCAAGGCCATAGGGCGGAAGGTGCCGCTGTGACTGTCGATCGGCTTGCCCACTTCCTCGGTGTTGGGCATTGGCCTGCCGACGATATGCGCGCTGTCCATGCCACGCGGGTACCAGCCGCAACCGCTGGGGTTGTCCAGGTAGCAATCACGCAGGTGGGGGGCATTCACCGTTGGATGGGAACCACCGTAGGCCTGGTCGTAGGTGATGCGCTGTTCGGTAAAAGGCTGCGGTGAGCTTGGCGAAACACCCAATAACCCCGGTTGCCAGTGCCTCGGGCCCAGGACCGAAAAGGCCTTGCTCATTCGCCCCACCCGAATGCCCGCCGTCAACTGCGTCACTGGCCGCCCGCCGGGTGCATAGGCCTTGCCACACACCAGCACATCGCAGAATCGCTTGGTCGGGGCGAAGTCCATTTCCTGGCGCGGCGCGCTGAGCCCGGGTTCGCCGAGGAAGGTGTCGGCCATCAGTAGCGGTTGCTGGGTGTCCGCCAGGGTCGCGGCGCGGCCGTCCATCGGCAGGTTGAACGTGCCCTTGGCCACCACGACCAGGGATTCGCGGCCGTCGCGCTCCATCCCCAGGGTATAGGCCGCAATCAGTTGGCTGGCGTTGAGCAGTTCCATAGGGCCGAATACCTGTCTAGTTGATCTGCACCGAGCCGCCCTTGATGCGGTTGACCCCGCTGGAACGGCTGGAAAGGTAGGCGCCTTGGATAATCACTTTGCCCGCGCGGGTCAGGGTGATGCTGGCTTTGCCGCAACGCAGCACGATCTCGCGTTCGGCGCTTAATGCAAGGCACTGGTCATCCAACCGTACGCTGGCGACGGGCGCCGTTGAGGCCTGCGCGCTGAGCAGATGACCGATCACCAGCGGGTAAGCCGGGTCGCCGCCTTCGAACATCAGCGCCACTTGGCTGCCGATATCCGCCGGGCTCAGCCGTGCGGTGCAACGCGCGACGATGCCGCTGCGGCTCGGGCAACCCGGATAGGTGACCAAGGGCGCACCGGCGTGCGGAAGATCGAGCAGGGTGCCGATCACCACAGCGTCGATACGGGCCTGGGTGGGTAGCGGGTGCTGAACGGTCATATACATACCTCCACTGTCCTAGTTCTGCAGGATCTTCTGCCCTTTGATCACCACGTTCTTGATGGCCTTGAGGCTGATGGCACCGGAACCGTTAAGGGTGATGTTCTTGCCGCGAATCATGATGGTCCCGTCCTTCTTCAGGGTGATGCTGGCCGCGCCCGTGGTCAGGCTGATGGAATCGCCGGCGGTGAGTACGAAGTGCTTGCCAACGTTCAGGCTGTCGTTCTGCTTGATGCCAGTGGTGCGGTTCTGGGCGACGTCGCGGAATTCGTTCTGGCCGATCAGGGTGCCTTGGTTGCCGTTGATGCCGATACCCTCGTTGCCGATGACCGTTTCGCCACGGTTGCCCGTGACGTGCAGGATCTCGTTGCCGCCCACGTCTTCGGTGCGGTTGCCGACGATGGTGATTTTTTCGTTGGCGCCGACCGTTTCCGTGCGGTCCGCGCCTATGGTGATGGTCTCGTTGCTACCCACCTGCTCGGTGCGATTGACGCCAATGGTGATGGTCTCGTTGCTGCCCACTTCTTCGGTACGGTTCACCCCGATGGTAATGGTTTCGTTGTTGCCCACGGTTTCAGTACGGTCGTGTTTGACGTGCACGGTCTCGTCGTTGTCGACGGTCTTGCTGCGGTCATGGCCGACCCAGTGGGTTTCGTCGTTCTCGACCTCGATGTCCTGGTTCTTCTCGGCGTGAATGAACAGTTGCTCCGCGCCTTTCTTGTCTTCCATGCGGATTTCATTGAAGTTGGCCGGTGAGCCATCCTTGCTTGAACGGCTTTTCACCCCGCTTTGGGTGGCATTGGCCGGCAGCGCGTAGGGCACTGTCTGTTCGGCGTTGTAGACACGCCCGGTAATGATCGGGCGATCCGGATCACCTTCGAGAAAGCTGACGATCACTTCCTGTCCGATACGCGGGATGTGCATGGCCCCCCAGTTTTTGCCGGCCCACGCCTGGGACACGCGAATCCAGCAGGAGCTGTTTTCGTTGGAGTGGTCGTGGCGATCCCAGTGGAAATGCACTTTGACCCGGCCGTATTGGTCGGTCCAGATCTCCTCGCCACCGGGGCCGACCACCACGGCGGTCTGCGGCCCGCGCACGATGGGTTTGGGGGTGAGCGGGAGAGGGCGAAAGACTTGGCTGGCGTCCATGCAGTCCAGCTCACTGATGAACTGTTCGGCCAAGGTTGCCTGCCCGCTTTCATAGGGGTCCTGGCGGATTTGATAACGTGCGAGCACCGCCAGGTATTCGCGGTTCTGGTCTGTACGGTCGTAGCCGGTCAGGTTGAACAGATGGCCGCAGCCCAGGCCGCGGGCACAGCCGCGTAACTGCACACGCTCGAACTGGCTGTGTATGGCTTCAATACGCGTTCGTGCATATTGCTCACCGTCGTTGCACTGGACGTATTCGCCCGGGTAGTCGTAGAGCGCATGATCGGCGTTGCTGTGGCTGCGCGGCACAATGGAGCGCACTTCCAGGCTGGCGCGCGGGCGTTGAAAGTCATAGTCGTTCAGCGCCAGCGAACCGGGTTGTACTTCTTGCGCCATTTGCCAATCGTAGAAGTGATCGCGCTCGCGCATTTGCTGGTCGGCAGGGTAGAAGGGCACCGAGGCGTAGTCCGGCGCCGTGGAGTGGGCACCATAAGCGTCGGCTAACACCAGTACATGGCGGGTCTTTTCATGGCGAAAGTAATAATAGATGCCTTCCTGCTCCATCAGCCGGCTGACGAAGTCGAAGCTGGTTTCGCGGTACTGCACGCAATACTCCCACTCGCGGTAGGTGCCGCTCAGGCCGTCTTCAAAATCGGAGAACCCGAGGTCGCGAAAGACCTCCTTGATGATGTCCGGCACCGTTTTGTTCTGGAAAATCCGGCAGTCCGAGGTGCGCGTGAGTAGCCAGAACCAAGGCCGCAGGCTGACGCGGTAACCCGCAAACTGGCCGTGACCGGTTTTTTGCCGGCAACTGCTGGCAATGCCGTGGAAGTAGCGTTGGGCGCCGCCGTACAGTTCCAGGGTCAGGCCGATGGGCTTGCCCAGTATCTGATCGAACTGGATAGCTCGGTCTTCGCAGGTCAGTTCCAACTCATAGTGGAATAGGCGCCCCAGCTCTTCGCTGCCTGTCATGCTCTGCAGCAGCAGGACATCGTTGCCCAGAGGGCTGTCGACCTGTGCCAGCCGGGTGTTTTGCGTGATTGCCATGAACGCCTTCCTTTGGCTCGTGTTCGGGCTTTAAAAATTGCAGCGCCTTGTCCCGCTGGCGGGAATGCATGCCGGGCAGCGACTCACCTTGGGCATGCAGAAGATCCTGTTCATCCAGTAAAGGTGGAGTATTAGAAACAGCCGATTCATGTTTGTCATGTCGGACGCTGCCGACGCGTTGCGTAGGACTTTAGCTGAAAAAAACGGTGTTGCTGGGGGTTCTTTCTCTGTGCCGTCCATGGCCACATTTCAAGGGGTGATCAAAGCTTCTGCGTGAGGGCGCCCAGCATCTGGTTGGCCGTGGAAATCACTTTTGAGTTCATTTCATAGGCGCGTTGTGTGGTGATCATATTCACCATCTCTTCGACGGTGCTCACGTTCGACGTTTCCAGCGTGCATTGCAGGGCGGTGCCGAAGCCGTTGAGCCCCGGCGTACCGACCTGGGGCGCGCCGCTGGCAGCGGTTTCCAGGAACAGGTTATTGCCGATCGCTTGCAGGCCGGCCGGGTTGATGAAATCGGCGGTTTGCAGGTTGCCGATCACTTGCGCAGCAGGGTTGCCCGCCACGGTAATGGAGACTGTGCCATCCTGGCCCACGGTAAAGGTCTTGGCGTTGTCCGGCACCACGATGGCCGGCTCCAGCGTGAACCCGCTGGCCGTCACGACCTGGCCGATGGCGTTCAAGTGAAAGGTGCCGTCGCGGGTATAGCCGGTGGTGCCATCCGCTTGCAATATCTGGAAAAAGCCCCGGCCGTTGACCGCCAGGTCCAGGGGGTGCCCGGTGGTCTGCAAGCTGCCGGCACTGAAGTTTTTCTGGGTGCCGACGATGTGCATCACCGCCGTTGCGGTGAAGGACTTACCCACCGAGCCGGACTGCAGCACGCTGTCTGCGCTCATCGGCACATTGAGCTCGACGTTCGCCAGGCCATAGCCCTTGGCGAGCACGACGCGGCCGTTTCGATAAATCCCCAAGGCCAGCCCCGGCAAGCCCTGCCGGGTCATTTCGGCGGCGACATAGCGGTCAACGGCCATGCTTTGTTCGCGGCTGAGGGCTGCTGCATCCACCGCCGCAGCCAATGAAGAGGACATCATCAGGATGCTCGCCGTTAGGGTTCGAAACATACAAACCTCAAGCCTTTATCGCCGTCTCTGGACGCTCAGTGTACCCAATGGGTATGGAGCTTCATGGGAGATTTCATGGAGCCGGCGTGGATGAAACAGGCGGATTGACGATCAATACACAAAAGTCCAATATGGAATTATAAGTACAGAATATGTTCTTCCGGCCACCTTCGTTCTTCACTTCTTGCCAAACCAACAACAACTTGCGAGACAACGATCATGAAGAAACGCACGCTTATCACCGCATTGCCCCTGACACTGGCCCTGAGCCTGAGCCTGATTGCGTCCAGCCACGTGCTGGCGGCCGACAAACCCCTGCGCATCGGCATCGAGGCGGCGTACCCGCCGTTCGCGTCCAAGACGCAAGAGGGTAAGATCACGGGCTTCGACTACGATATCGGTAACGCCCTGTGCGCGCAGATGAAGGTCAAGTGCGTGTGGGTAGAAGGTGAGTTCGACGGCCTGATTCCTTCGCTTAAAGTGAAGAAAATCGACATGGCCCTGTCGTCCATGACCATCAACGAAGATCGCAAGAAGTCGGTGGATTTCACCCACAAGTATTACTTCACCTCTTCGCGCCTGGTGATGAAGGACGGCGCGGTGGTGGATGACCAGTACGCCAGCCTCAAGGGCAAGACCATTGGCGTGCAGCGCGCCACCACCACCGACCGCTATGCCACCGAGGTGTTCGAGCCCAAGGGCATCAACGTCAAGCGTTACAGCAATAACGAAGAGATCTACATGGATTTGGCCTCGGGGCGCCTGGATGCGATCTTTGCCGACACCATCCCGTTGAGTGACTTCCTGTCGATGCCGCGTGGCAAGGGCTACGCCTTCGTCGGCCCGGAACTCAAAGACCCTAAATACGTGGGCGAGGGCGCCGGAATCGCGGTGCGCAAGGGCAACACCGAACTGGTTAGCGCGTTGAATACGGCAATCGACGGCATCCGCGCAAATGGCGAATATCAGAAGATTTCACAGCAGTATTTCAAGTCCGATATCTACGGCGACTGAGCGTGAAACAGCAACAGTAGAGCCATACTCGGTCAACTGTGGGAGCTGGCTTGCCTGCGATAGCATCACCTCGGTGCAATGGATGGACCGAGTTGTCTGCATCGCAGGCAAGCCAGCTCCCACACAAGCCAGCTCCCACATTTGATCAGCAGTGCGCCAAGACGGCTTGCTCAGCCCTTCAATTCCTTAAGGTGCTTGTACACCGTCGCCCGCCCCATCCCCAGCACATTCGCCACATAGTTCGACGCGCTCTTGCCCTTGAACGCGCCCTCGGCATGCAACGCCAGCACCAGTTCACGCTTATGGTCGCGGGTCAGCAGGTTCAGGCTCAGCTGACGCTCACGCATCCAGGCATGCAAAAAGGTATTAATGCGCTCCTGCCAGTCATCACGAAACAGTGAATCCGGCTGCGGGATCAGCTTGCTCGGCGACAGGAACAGGTCCAGCGCCGCCTTGGCGTTTTCGAACAACGAGATATTCAGGTTGATGCACAGCACCGCCAGCCGACGACCTTTGTGATCATGCAGCACCGTGCTCAGGCTGCGGATTTTCTGACCGTCCCAGTTGAGCTTTTCGTACGGGCCGATATTCACTTCGCTGATGTCATCGCTGAGCATGTCCTCCAGCGACGAGTCGTCACCAATGGCCCGTTTCGACAGGTTGTTGGCGATGTAATCGACCTTTTGCGTGCGCAAGTCATGCAGCACCACTTCGGCGTGGGGAAAGAACAGTGTGGCGATCGCATCGGCGATCGCCCGGAAGTTCTGCACAACGTTTTCTTGTTCGGCAATGCTCATCAATGCGGCTCCAGGCGGACGGGCGAGAGCATACCAGCGTCCAGGCCAAACCGTGTCAGTGGCTCCGGCAAAGGCGCGCCACGCACCAGCGCCGCGCTGGCCTGGCCCATGGCCGGTGAGGTCTGGATGCCATAACCGCCTTGCGCCGCCACCCAGAACAGCCCCGGCACCTGCGGATCGAAGCCCGCGAGCAAATCACCATCAGGCACAAAACTGCGCAGCCCGGCCCAGGTGCGGGTCGGGCGGCGGATGGTCAACGTGGTGGCTTCTTCGATCTGGTAGATGCCCATGGCAATGTCCAGCTCTTCGGGCTGTACATCCTGGGGTTCGACCGGGTCAGCGTTGGCCGGCGAGCCGAGGAACATGCCTGCATCGGGCTTCATGTAGAAGGCTTCGTCCAGCGCCACCAGCATCGGCCACGCATGCGTGTCGAGGCCCTCTGGCCCGGCGAAGATAAACGCCGAGCGCCGCTTGGGCTGCAGGCCGATGGACGCCGCGCCGGCGAGCCCGCCGATATGATCGGCCCAGGCGCCGGCGGCGTTGATGATGATCGGCGCGGTGTAGGTCGCATCCTGGGTGCGCACCTGCCACAGGCCGTCGGCGTCACGGCTCAGGGCCAGCACATGGCTGTCGGTACGCACTTCACCGTGGTGGCGGCGGATACCGCGCAAATAGCCCTGGTGCAACGCATCGGTGTCGATGTCGCTGGCGGTCGGGTCGAAGATGGCCCCGTGGACTTTTTCGCGACGCAAAATCGGCAGCCGTGCACAGGCCTCATCGACACTCAGCCGTTCCACCTGCGCCACTGTGGCCTTGGCGCTCTGGTATTGGCGTTCCAGTTCTGCCGGGTCGCCGCTGAAGTCCACGGTGATCTCCCCGCGTGGCGTCAGCAACGGGTGCTCACAGAAGCCTGCCGGCGGGTTATCAAAAAATGCACGGCTGGCCAGGGTCAACGCACGCACCTGCGGCGTGCCATAGGCCGCGGTGTAGAGCGCCGCCGAGCGCCCGGTGGAGTGATAGGCCGGGTGGTTTTCGCGCTCCAGCACCAACACTTTGCCATGCTGCGACAACCAGAACCCCGTGGATGCACCGGCAATGCCGCCGCCGATGATGATGAAGTCTGCATGGCTCATAAACATCTCCTTAAACAATGATTAGCGCTGGGTTAGGTACAGGGCATTGGCCAGTGCGACATCTTCCAGGCCGAGGCCGATCGAGCGGAAAAACACGTGGCGGTCATACTCCGGGCGCTGCGCCATGTCACAGAGCAACTCCGGCAGGTCGCCGACCATGGCGCGCTTGTCCCAACCGTGTTGCTCGGCGGCGATCAGCATTTCCCCGGCCGCGCCCGGCGTGGTCTGGCGATAGTCGCAGAACACGTGCATACCGTGCAGGCTGGCGGGTGGCACTTCATGGGCGCGTGGCGCATTGGTGCTGAGGGAGGTAATCAGCGCGGGCTTGCGCAAACGCGCCGGGTCGAGCACCGGGCCGGCCGAAGAGGTACACAGCAGGATCACATCGGCGTCTTCTACGGCGCTGTCACAGCTGTCGGCCAGGGTCAGGCGCGGGTCCAGGCCTTTGAGGTGGGCGAGGGTGTCGACGCTGGCGTGGCCCAGGCTCGGTGAATACAGGCGAATCTGCTGCCAGTCGCGCAGGTTGCGCACGTAGTGCAGGTGCGCCTGGGCCACCTTGCCACTGCCGATTATCGCCAGGCGCCGCGCGGCAGCAGGCGCCAGCACGTCCACCGCCAATGCGGTGGTGGCAGCGGTGCGTGCGGTGGTCAGCTCGGCCGCATCGCACAACAACAGCGGCTGGCCGGTGTGCATCGACATCAACAACGTCCAGGCCGTCACCAGCGGGCCTTGCTCGCGCACGATGTAGGGCGACGTCTTGACCCCATACACGCCCTCGTCGGCCAGCACGCCCAGGTAGTTGATAAAGTCGCCGGCCCCGTGCGGGAACTCCACCAGCTGCTGCGCCGGCTGCACCGCCAGCCCGGCCGCCAGGTCGCGGAACAGCTTGTGCAGGATGTGGGGCACATCGACCTGGGCAAGCCATTCACGGGCCTGGGCCTGATTCATGACAAGGGGCGTGCTGGACATGGCAATCTCCGCAGATAAACTAATTTGTCCATTATGGACTTTTAGTTCTGTTGGGCAATATCTACGTCAGAAAAAACTGCGCGTTACTTCGCCAGCCACACCGTGACACACAAGCCCTGTTGCGCAAGGGCGTCAGTAAACGCGAGTTGCACCCGTGCGCCTGTGCGATCGGCAATCGCCTTGACGATCGAGAGTCCAAGCCCGGAGCCGGCCTCGTCGGTGCCCAGGCTGCGATAGAACGGATCGAACACGCGCGCCTGTTCCTCCAGCGTAATGCCGGGGCCGGAGTCCTTGATTTGCAGTTGAGCGCCGTCGGCGGTCAGCGCCACCGACAGGTCGATTCGCCCCCCCGGCGGGGTATAGCGAATGGCGTTATCCACCAGGTTTTTCACCAGCGTAAACAGGTCCAATTCGTTGAACGTCACCTGCACATCCTGGGTGCTTTCAACGCCGATATCGATCTGTTTGCTCTCGGCCAACGGCAGCAAATCTTCCAGTATCTGGCGGTACACGGTATGCACCGACAGTGTGGTTTGCGCCCGCTCAGACGCCGACTGCGCCGCCGCCAGGCTCAGCAATTGATCAATCAATGTGCGCCCGCGTTGAATGCCGCGTGACAGCGGCTCAAACCGCTCGCGGCTGACGGGCGACAGCTCGGTGGCGGCCAGCCGGTCGGCTTGCAGCGCCAGGGCGGTCATCGGTGAACGCAGTTCATGGGCGGCATCGGCGACAAAGCGCCGCTGGCTGTCCATCGACTGCCCGACGCGCGCCAGCAGGCGATTGATCGCGACCACAAACGGGCGCACTTCGCTGGGCAGGTGCTGCTCTTCAATCGGGTGCAATTCCTGCTCGGCCCGTTGGTCGATCTCTGCGGCAAGCACGCCAATGGGGCGAAACAACTTGCGCACCAGATCGCCAACCACCAGTAACAACACCGGAAACAGAATCAGGAATGGCAACAAACTGCGCCATGCGCTTTCGCGGGCGTCCTTGTCGCGGGCATCGGATTCCTGGGCCACGGCGATGCGTTCACCACGGGCGGTGGTGTGCACCAGCACACGAAAATTTTCGCCGGCCACCGCAACGGTAGACAGGCCATCGGCGATGCTGGCCGGAAACGGCAAAGGCAGGGCTTCATCCGTGGTGCCCGTGGCCGGTGGGCTGTCACTCAGGTGCTGGATGATCACCCGGGTTTCTTCGTCATCGCCTTTTAGCGCCGGGCCTTGTGGGTATTGCAGGGTCATGTGCTGGCGGTCATACAGCATCGCCACCTGGCGCAAGGTGGCGTCCTGCTGTTCGTGGGTTTCTTCAAACGCCGAGACAAAAGCGAACACGCTGGCCACCAAGGCCACCAGCAAAATAGCGAGGGACAGCGCCACCGACAGGCGCAGTTGCACCGATTCACTCAGACGCTTTTTGAAACCATCCATCCCATGCCCCTGACGTTCTTGATCACGTGAGTGCCCAATTTGCGCCGCAGGGCGTGAATCAGGAATTCAATGGCGTTGCTTTCCACCTCATTGCCCCAGCCATACAAGCGGTCTTCCAGCTCGCTGCGCGAAAGGATGGCGCCGGGGCGAATCAGCAGCGCCTGCAGCAGCGCAAATTCGCGACTGGAAAGGGCGATTTCACTCTGGTCTTGCACACTCGCCTGCTTGGTCAGCAGGTTCAGCGTCACCACGCCATTGCCCAGCAACGACTGGGCGCTGCCGCCTTTACGCCGCAGTACGGCGCGGATGCGTGCGAGCAGTTCCGGTATATCGAAGGGCTTGAGCAAGTAATCATCGGCGCCGCCGTCAAGGCCCCGCAGGCGGTCGTCGAGGCTGTCGCGGGCGGTGATAATCAGCAAGGGCACGGGGTTGTTGCGTGCGCGAATCGTGTCCAGCACGTCGAGGCCATCCTTGCCGGGCAGGCCAAGGTCGAGCAGCACCAGGTCGTAGGGATGGGTGTCGACTGCGGCGAGGGCGGTGAGGCCATTCTTGACCCAGTCGGCGGCATAGCTCGCGTCGCTGAGCGCACGCTGGATCGCATCGCCAATCATCGGGTCGTCCTCGACTAGCAGTATTCGCATAAGTCTCTCCGCACAAAAAGCACACGCGGCGAGATGATCGCCGCGTGTGTATTGAAGCACCTGGGCAGGTATTTGTCCGATATCAGCCTTTCATCAGGTCGAAGGTCTTGAGCAGGTCGTCCATCGAGGCTTTGCACTCTGCCTGGTTCGGGTTGCCGTCACGCAGGGCCGAGAGGGCGCGGTCGATGGCTTTGTCGAGCACGTGCCAGTCGTTGGCGGCACGTGGCTTGATCCCGGCCTCAGCGCTGTCCCAGCTGCTTTCCAGGTCTTTGATGCGAGCTTTGGCGCCTGCCAGGTCGTTCTTGGCGACAAGACCGGAAACGTCTACCGCGATGTTACGAAACGCCGACAGATCACCCAGTTGCGACGCATGGCGCTGGCTGCTGGTGGGGTTGGCCGCGCTGGCAGGTTTGTCAGCCGGCTTGGAACAACCGGTGGCGATGCCCAGCATGAAAATCGCTGAAACAATGGCGGCGTGGCGGATCACATTGCGAACTTTGCTCATGGCAGTTTCCTTGGAGTGAGAATTTATTGAGTCAGGGTTTTACGGTTGCCGACGCTGATTTGCGCCACGGCCACCAGCAACACGATCACGCACAAGAACAACGCGCTGGTCCAACTGGCGCCCATGCCCAGGCCGCCGTACGTCTTGGCTTGGGTGAGCAGGTCGCCGAGGGAGGCGCCGAACGGGCGAGTGAGGATGTAAGCGATCCAGAAGGTCAGCACGCTGTTGACGCCCAGGCGCCAGGCCAGCAGTGTCACGCCGATTAAACCGGCGAAAATCACCGCGCCCAGGGTAAAGCCCAGGCCCAGGGCTTCGGTGGCCAGGTCACCGGCGGCGGTGCCTAAAGCGAAGGTGCACAGCACGGTGGTCCAGTAGAACCACTCGCGCCGTGGGGTCACGATGTCGCGGATCGACAGGCTGCGCTCGGTGCGATACCAGGCCATGAAGTTAAGTGCGAGCAACACCGAAAAAATCGCCGTGCTGGTGTACAGGCTGACGTCGAGCTTATCGGTGAGGATATCGGTGATCTGTGTGCCGACAATGCTCACCAGCACCACCGTCAGCCAGTAGATCCACGGCGTGTAGGCCTTGGTGCGCAGTTGGCAGAACAACGCGAGCCCCAGCAAAGCGGCCATGCCGAAGCTGGTCCAGCCGGCGCCGAAGCCTGCATCCACGGCGAGGTAATCCGCGCCGGTTTCGCCCACGGTGGTGGACAGTATCTTGATCACCCAGAATGACAGCGTCACCTCGGGTACTTTGTTCAGCCAACGGGCTGCTGTGGCATTCATCGGGGTTACCTCTCCTTGACTGCGCAGTGGTTGGCGCAGGGGAGAAGGTAAGCCCCGACACTTAGCTGAGACTGAGGGCCTGGGGTTTTTTCAATACATGCGCCGTGCCGAGTGTCGTGAGGTGCACCACACTGCCGGTGGGCGGGGCTTGCAGGCCGGAACTGCGCACCAGAATCGCCTGGCCCGGTTCATCCTCGGCAGGCTGCAACACCACGGTCAACGTGCAGGTATTGCCGCCAAATTCGCGCTCGGTCACGACACCACGGCAGCCCGACAGGTCGGTGGTACTCAGCTGCAATTGCTCCGGGCGCAGCATGATCCGTGTTGCTGCGTGGTCGGCCTTGCTGTCCACCGGCACCCGGCCGAGCCCGCAATGCGCCCAGCCGGCTTCGATGCGGGCGGGCATCACCACGGCTTCGCCGAGGAACAACGCGGTCTGCTCATCGACCGGGTATTGATACAGGTCCATCGGGTGGCCCGACTGCACCAGGAGCCCCTGGCGCATCACCGCCAACTGATCGGCAAACGACAGCGCTTCACTTTGATCATGGGTGACCAGGATCGTGGTGATGCCCGCGTCGCTCAGCAGCCGCGCGACCATTTTGCGCATGGCCGAGCGCAGGCCGGTGTCCAGCGCGGAAAACGGCTCATCCAGCAACATCAGCCTTGGCTGCTGGGCCAAAGCCCGGGCCAGTGCCACACGTTGCTGCTGGCCGCCAGACAGTTCATGGGGCCAGCGCCGGGCCATGTTGGCGTCGAGGGCCACGCTGTCCATCAGTTCGGCGATGCGCGTGTGCCGGGCTTCACCTTGGGTGGCGAGGCCAAAGCCGATATTGTCGGCCACCGTCATGTGCGGGAACAGCGCGCCATCCTGCGGCACATAGCCGATCTGGCGCTGGTGGGCCGGCACCGCGTGGGTGGCGTCGACCAATACCTGACCGTTGAGCGTGAGGCTGCCGGTGTCGGGGAATTCAAAGCCGGCGATCATGCGCAGCAAGGTGGTCTTGCCCGAGCCCGAAGGGCCGACGATCACCGTGCGGCTGCCCGTGGGCACTGCCAGGGAGACGTCTGCCAGGGCGCGCTGGTTGCCGAAGGTCTTGCAGAGGGCGTGGAGTTCGAGGGCGTTCATCGGCCTGCCGTGCGTTTGGATTGATGGTAGAGAAGGCCGGTTAACGGCAGTGACAGCAGAATCATGATCAGCGCGTAAGGTGCGGCAGCGGCGTAGTCGATTTCGCTGGTCAGTGCCCAGAAACCGGTGGCCAGGGTGCGCGTGCCGTTAGGCGCCAGCAACAAGGTGGCGGTCAGCTCGTTGGTGATCGCCAGGAACACCAGCGCCGCCCCCGCAGCTGCAGCGGGCGCGGCCAGCCGCAACGTGATCAGCCACAGGGCGCGGCCCGGCGAACGGCCGAGGCTGCGCGCCATGTTTTCCAGTTCTACCGGCGCCTGGGCGATACCCGCGCGCAGGCTCACCAGCGCCCGTGGCAGGAACATCAGCAAATAGGCGAGCAGCACGGTGATGGTGGTCTGGTAGATCGGCCGGGCGAAATGAATGGTCACTGTGACCAAGGCCAGCGCCACCACAATGCCGGGCAACGAGCTGGTGATGTAGTTGCAGCTTTCCAGGATGCGCTGCAAACGCCCTGGCGCCCGAATCGACAGCCAGGCGATTGGCACCGCCGCGCAGGTGGTGAGCACGGCGCCGGCCACCCCGAGCAGCACGGTCTGCTCCAGCGCGGGCAGCAGTTCGTTGAACTGCCAGACCTCGCGGCCCCCGGCGATCAGCCACTTGCCCAGGGTGATCAGCGGCACACCCAGGGCCAGCGCGCAGGTCAGCCCTTGCAGGCCAAGGGCGAGCAGCGTGGTGCGCGTGCGCAGGCTGACAATACGTTGCTCGCGGGCGCTGCCGGAGCCGACCCGCGCATAACGCGCATGCCCGCGAGCGGCGGATTCCGCCGTGAGCATCGCCAAACAACACAACGCCAGCACCGCCGCGAGCATGTTGGCGGCGGGGCCGTTAAAGGTGGATTTGAACTGATCGAAAATCGCGGTGGTGAACGTATCGAAACGAATCATCGCGTACAAGCCGTATTCGGCGAGTAAATGCAGGCCCACCAGCAGTGCGCCGCCGCAGATCGCCAGGCGCAACTGCGGCAGCACCACGCGAAAAAAAACCGCCCAGGGCTTGAGGCCCAGGGACTCGGCCACGTCTTCAATGGCAGGGTCGAGCCGGCGCAAGGTCGCCGCTACCGGCAAGTACAAAAACGGGAAATAGGCAATCACCGAGACCAGCACGCCGGCGGGCAAACCATGCATCGACGGCACCAGGCTGACCCAGGCGTAACTGTGCACAAACGCCGGCACCGCCAGCGGCGCAACCGCCAGCAGCGACCACACACGGCGCCCTGGCAGGTTGGTGCGCTCGGTCAGCCACGCCAGCGCAATGCCCAGCACCACGCATAAGGGCAGGGTGAACACCACCAGCAACACGGTGTTGACCAGCAGTTCACCCACACGCGGACGCCACACCAGCGCTTCAATCTGCGCCCAGCCGATTTGCCAGGACACGCCGATCACAAACGCAATGGGCAGCAGCGCCAGCAGCGACACCACTACTGACAAACTGGTGACCCAGGTGCCCCCACGGCTTTTAAACAAACCGTGGGCGCGTTTACGCGGTTGCGCCTGCGTCAAGGCGGGAGCTAAAGGTTCAGGCAGCAATCAGAGCAGTCCGGCTTGGGTCATCAGCTCGACCGCTTTTTTGCTGTTGAGCTTGGAGGCGTCCACTTTCGGCGCGTCCAGCTGGGCCAGCGGTGTCAGCTTGGGGTTGGACTGTGCGCCCTGGCCCACGGCATATTCGAACGAGTTGCCGTCCTTGAGGATCGCCTGACCATCTTTGCCGGTGATCCACTTCAAGAACGCCTGGGCTTCTTCTTTATGCTTGCTGGAGGCCAATACACCGGCGCCGGAGATGCTCACAAAGGCGCCTGGATCCTGGTGTTTGAAGTAGTGCAACTGGGTGTTCTTGCTGTTTTCGCCGGTCTTGGATTGGTCGACAAAGCTGTAGTAGTGGTAGATCACGCCGCTGTCGACCTGGCCGGCGTTGACGGCTTTAAGCACCGCGCTGTTGCCCCGGTAGATGCTCGCGTTGGCTTTCATCGCCTTGAGCCAGTCGAGGGTGGCGGCTTCGCCTTTGAGTTCCAACACGGCGGCGACGATGGCCTGGAAGTCGGCACCGGCCGGTGAGGCAGCCCAGCGGCCTTTCCAGCTTGGCGAGGCCAGGTCCAGCAGGGACTTTGGCAGCTCGGCTTCTTTGAGTTTGCTCGGGTTGTATACGAACACCGTCGAACGTGCGGCGATGCCCAGCCACTTGCCGTGGGCGGGGCGGTAGGCGGCGTCCACTTGTTCCAACGTGCTCGGCGCTACTGGTGCGAACAGCCCGGCATTGTCCACCAGCACCATGGCCGGGGAGTTTTCGGTGAGGAACACGTCGGCCGGCGAGGCTGCACCTTCCTGCACGAGCTGGTTGCCCATCTCGGTGTCGTCGCCATTACGGATCGTCACCGGAATCCCGGTTTCCTGGGTGAAGCCTTCAACCCAGGCCTTGGTCAGGCTTTCGTGCTGGGCGTTGTACACCACGATGCCCGCCGTGTCGGCGGCATACACCTGCCCGGCGCCAACCAATGCAGTGGCGAGCAGGGCTTTAGTGAGGAACGAGGGTAGACGGGAAGCCATACGTTGAATGCTCCGGTTTTTATGTAGGCACGGGAAGCCCGTGAGGGGTCGATTGAGACTAGACCAATAGGAATCATTTGCATGTTGGGGCGCGGCGAATGTAGAGGCGCAGATGAGAAAAAAACGTCAAATAAACGGTTAACAAATGTGATGAGGCCTATTAAATGACGCAGGTCAAATGTGGGAGCGGGCTTGCTCGCGAATGTAGTGGTTCAGTCAGCATCTCGGGGGCTGACCCACCGCATTCGCGAGCAAGTCGAATCGTCGCACCGCCGCTCCCACCGTTTTTATTGCGTTCAGGCAGGCGGGGCTGTGGGTTTAAGGCACTCGATGGAGCGATCCACGGTGGTCTTGGCCATCTCCAGCAAATGCCACACCGCCAGAATCTTCGCTCGCTGGGGACTGGCCAGCAAATCACCGCAGTTGAGTGCAGTAGCTGAAGCACTGTCGAGCAAGCTGGCGGTGTGGAGCAGGGCGTCTTCGAAGCTCAGGTCTTCGATTTGAACACCGTTGGAGGGCAGGTAATGGTCGATGGCGCGGTTGAAGGCGGCGCGATCTTTGGTGGTGTTGCGGGGTGGGTCGGGGACGACTTTTTTCATTGTTTAGCTACCTTTTGGATTCAAGGAGCCGAACCGTTCGCGACTAAACGTAGGGTGGCGGCTGTACGCAGGTTAGTCGACCGGACCAAAAGGTAAAAACCGGCGCACCCGAGGGCGCCCTGCGCACAGCCACCATAAAACCTCATGGAGGGCCATGCACCTTTTGGAATACCGAGCGACTAAACCCGATCACTGATAAGCAGTGACGGATCGCAGACTAGCCATCGATTCCAACAGGCACAAGGCGGCAAGGATTGTCTAGGAAACGTCCTGCAATTTAAAGAGACGCGCCCTGCTGGCCCTTTAAAAACCATGACCAAATGCCACTAACCCCACCACAGGTCGTTCCCACGCTCTGCGTGGGAATGCATCCTGGGACGCTCCGCGTCCCGCCCCCAGTATTCAAGTTCTGCGCAGGTGTGACGCGGAGCGTCACGGGCTGCATTCCCACGCGGGAGCGTGGGAACGATCTAACTGACAGAGCCGATCAACTGTGGGAGCGGGCAGGCGGGGCTGTGGGTTTAAGGCACTCGATGGAGCGGTCCACCGTGGTCTTTGCCACCTCCAGCAAATGCCACACCGCCAGAATCTTCGCGCGCTGCGGGCTGGCCAGCAAATCACCGCAATTGAGTGCGGTAGCGGAAGCACTGTCGAGCAAGCTGGCGGTGTAGAGCAGGGCGTCTTCGAAGCTTAAATCTTCGATTTGAACCCCGTTGGAGGGTAGGTAATGGTCGATGGCGCGGTTGAAGGCGGCGCGGTCTTTGGCGGTGTTGCGGGGTGGGTCGGGGACGACTTTTTTCATGGTGTTGCTCCTGGATGATCAAGGAGCCGACACACTTCGCGACTAAACGTAGGGTGGCAGCTGTACGCAGGTTAGTCGACCGGTCAGGAGCATCCGGCGCGCCCAAAGGCGCCCTGCGCACAGCCACCATAAAACGTTGATGGGACGATGCGCCTACTCCTAAATCCGGGCGACTAAACCCGATCACTGATAAGCAGTGACGGGCCGCAGACTAGCCATCGATTCGAGCAGGCACAAGGCGGCAAGGATTGTCTAGGAAACGTCCTGCAATTTAAAGAGACGTGCCCTGCTGGCCCTTTAAAAACCGTGACCAAATGCCACTAGCCTCGCCATTTTTGTAGGTGTCTATTCCTGGCGATGTAGGCAACTTCCCAAATATCACTCAGCCATCCCGACCTTGTGTCTGAGGCCTGTTCGCTTGCTTATATTCCGATGCCATCTTCATTGCATTCAGGGATACGAAGCATGGCGCAGGGCTATATCAACGACCGCCTCACGGACTACCTCAGCTTGAAAACCCAGTTGATGGGCCATTCCCCGGGCCGGCAGCGTGCTGATCATTTCGATGTGCTGAACCGGCACCTGCGTCATGGGCTGGTGAGGCCGGGGCAGTTGGTGATTATTCCCGATCCGTACAGCGTGACCTGCTCGCTGGAAGAAGCCTGGCTTGTGCGCCATGCCGAGGCAATCAGTCGGGAGCTGGACACGCGCGTTGCAACCCAGATGGTCAACAACTATGACTTGCTGCAAAGCCTTCTGGGGTACGGCTCGTTGGGAGTGGGCAGCGCAACCTCGGCGTGGGCGCGGCATCTGGACGAAGTGGCGCAGACGCTGGAAGAGATTGAGCGGCTGCACCAGCGCCTGAAAACCGCAGGCTTGGAGCGTGAGGCTTTTTTGCGCCAGCGCCAGGCGTTGTTTGGGCTGCTGGACACCCAGTTGCAAGGCGCGGCGCGATTTGGCACGGGGTTGCGAGGTAATCAGGCGCTGAAAAAGATATTGGGGGTTTCAACCAAAAGCTATCTGCACAAGGGTGAGATTGCCGGGTATGCGCAGCGGATGCGGAGCATTGCGCAGACCTCGAAGTGGTTGGGGAAGGGCACCTATGTGGGCTTGGCACTGGACGTGGGCGTGGCAGGGTTGGAGATTAAGGAGGCGTGTGTGGAGGGGCGCGAGGCGCAGTGTCGGCGGGCGAAGTATGTGGAGACGGGGAAGTTGGGGGGCGGCGTGGTGGGGGCTTATGTGGGAGGGACGGTAGGCGCGAAAATAGCCCGACTCGGCTGTAAGGTGTTTTTGGGGGTAGTGGTTAAAGGAAACGGGGACCTGGCCTGCGCAGTGATTGGCGGCGCTGCGGTAGGGTATACAGGAGGCACCTTATTCGGCGCTGGCGGCGCCTTTCTAGGCGGGCAAATCGAAGAGATCGATGGTGATTTGATCTTCCAACCAGAAGGTACTTAAGCATGGATTTTCAACTCACCCTGGCAATTTCTTTATGCGTAGGGGGGCTAATTTTCGCAGGGCTGACTTTATACGCTGAGTACACAAAGCTCGAAGCGCTGGAAAGCTACTTCAGTGAAAACAAGGTGGTCTGCGACAACAAACGTTTTTGGGGTAGAAACAAGCATATCGACAGGTTTCATCGCATGCTCCTGATCACAGAGCTGTTGGGAATGCCTAAATTTCACATCAAAAGAGGCGAGGTGACTGAGGCTGAACTGGCTTCCGTTCCCGTTTCCCTCAAGCGTTGGGCGTTATGGCCGTATCATTTTGGGATGGTATTGGTCGCTGGCGCTGTTCTCTGGGCCTACTTGTATGGCTGGTAGCCTGCGGCCATCAGATCGTTCCCACGCGCAACAAAGGAATGACGCCTGTGACGCTCCGCGTCCCGCCCCCCAGCACAACATTCAAGTTCTGCGCAGGTGCGACGCGCAGCGTCACGGGCTGCATTCCCACGCGGGAGCGTGGGAACGATCTGTTAGCGCATGTGCAGGATAATCGGGCTACTACTGGCCGGGTCCGTATGCCCCCGCAGCTTGTTCACCGCCGCAGCGTCCACCGCGCCGCCGTTGTTGCCCCATGTGCCGCGCACGTAGCTCAACACCTGGGCGATTTCCTGGTCGGATAATTGCTCGCGGAACGCCGGCATGCGGTACGCGTCCGGCATACCGGCGGTCACGATGCGTTGCGAGCCGTTGAGGGTGATGTTGATCGCCGAGGCGCTTTCCTTGGCCAGGGCTGAGGTGGCACCGGCCAAAGGCGGCATCCACTCCGGCTGGCCTTTGCCGTCCAGGCCATGGCAGGAGGCGCAGCGGGTCGCGTAGGTGTGGGCACCCGGTGCGCTCGTATCGACCGCTGCCGTCTGGTATTGCCACGGCGAACCGTCACGCTGCGGGTCGCCCGGCAGTGATTTGAGGTAACGCGCAATGGCCGCCAGGTCGTCGTCCTGCATGAACTGCGTGGAGTTGTTAAACGCCTCGGTCATCGAGCCATACACCACTGCGTGTTTATTACGCCCGGTCTTGAGGAACTGCACAATCTCCGGCTCGCTCCAACGGCCCAGGCCGGTGTTGTGGTCCTGGCGCAGGCTCGGTGCGTACCAGCCGTCGAGCAAGGCACCGGCGAGGAACGGTGCGCCGGACTCGTCCAATGCCTTCTCGTTAAAGGCCAGCCCACGCGGCGTGTGGCAACTGCCGCAATGGCCGGGGCCTTGGACGATATAGGCGCCACGGTTCCACAACGCGTCCTGCTCGGGTTTGGCGGCATAGGTGTTAGTCGGCGCGAACACGCCGTTCCACAGTGCGATGGGCCAGCGCATGTTCAGTGGCCACGGGATGCTGCTGGGGATGTTCGGCTCGCTGGCCGGTTGCACGCCTTGCATAAAAAACGCATACAGCGCACGTATGTCATCGTCGCTGAGTTTTACGTAGGACGGGTAGGGCATGGCCGGGTAGAGCCGTCGCCCGCCCGGTGCCACACCGTGGCGCACGGCGCGGTCGAAGTCCGCCAGGCTGTAGGTGCCGATGCCGACGTTCTTGTCCGGCGTGATGTTGGTGGCATGAATGGCGCCCAGCGGCGTGGCCATTTCCAGGCCGCCGGCAAAGGGAGCCTTGCCCGGCAGGCTGTGGCAGGCCACGCAGTCACTGACGCGGGCGACGTATTCGCCACGGCTGACCAGTGTCGGGTCGGCGGTGGCATTGGCCTGTTCAAACGGCGAAGCCGGTTGACGGGTGACGTACCAGGCCAGCAGGCCGGCGGCGACTGCGCCGGCCAGTACCAGCCAGCCAGCGGTTCTAGCCAATCGTTGGTTGTTCATAGGCGTTCCTTGTCGGTCAGGCGAAGGTGTAGCGGCTCAAAGGCAGGCTGCGGATGCGCTGGCCGGTCAAGTGCGCCACCGCATTGGCCACGGCAGGCGCCACTGCGGGTAGCGGCGGCTCGCCGATACCGCCCATCTTTTCGCCGCTCTCGACGATCTTTACGTGCACCTTGGCCATCCGCGAGGGTGGCAGGATCGGGTAAAGGTCGTAGTTGCGCGCCCGTGGTTTACCGTCCACGTACACCGCTTCTTCCACCAACGTTTGTGACAAGCCCAACGCTACGGCGCCATTGACCTGGGCCTCGATGATCGCCGGATTGACGATGCTGCCAGGGTCAATTGCTTCCCAGATGTGATGCACCTTGACCTGGCCGTTTTCGATCGACACTTCGGCAACCACCGCCGCGTGCGAGCCAAAGGGCGAGGCCATGGCCACGCCGCGGGCGCGGCGGCTGCCGTCTTCTGCGGTATACGGGCCACGTTTCCAGCCACCGGACAACTCGCCCACCGCTTGCAGCAAGGTGGTCAGGCGTTTGTTGTCGCGCAGCAGGTGCAGGCGCAACTCATACGGGTCATGGCCGCCTTTGTCGGCCAGTTCATCGAGGAAGGCTTCGTAGAAAAAGTCATTCAGCGAGTTGCCCACCGAACGCCAGTAGCCGAGCATGGTCGGGCCTTTGACGTAGATCTGGGCGATGCGTTTGTTAGGAATCGCATAGGACTTGCCCGACAACCCTTCAAGGGCCGTCGGGTCGATTTTGTCGCCCTGTTTGCCGGCGATGGCCTCGGATGGGCCTTCGGTGGCGCTCACGGCTTCAATGGCCACCGGCAAGCCTTTGTCATCCAGCGCCGCGCGGAACTTGACCACCGCGACCGGGCGCAATACATCGCGCAGGAACTCTTCTTCACGGCTCCAGATCAGCTTGACCGGGCGGCCCACGGCTTTGGCCAGCGCGACGGCCTGCGGGTACGGGTTGGCCGAGTCATACAGGAAATGCCGACCGAAAAAGCCGCCCAGCAACGGCGAATGCAAGGTGATCTTTGACACATCCAGCCCGGTGCGCTTGGCGATGTCGGCGCGGAACATGTCTGGCGCCTGGTTCGGCAGCCAGACTTCCAGCGTGCCGTCCGGGTTATAGCGCGCCAGGGCCGATGGCGGCTCCAGTTGGGCATGGTTGACGTACTGGTTGTGGTAGGTGGCTTCGACCTTGGTCTTGGCGTTTGCCAGTGTGGCGTTGACGTCGCCTTCGTTTTCTTCGTCGCGGGCCGGGCCTTGCTGGGCGGCGAGGAAGTCACGGTATTTGTCGCTGGAAAAGTCTGCCGGCATGGCGCGCACTGTAGAGTCGGCGGCGGCTTCCAGCCATTCGACCTGAATAGCTTCTACTGCACGCTTGGCGTGCCACCAGCGCTCGGCCACCACGGCTACGGCGCCAGGCAGTTGATGCACCGAGTGCACGCCTTTCATGGCTTCGACCTGGGACTGATTGCGCAGGCTGCCCACGGTCATGCCCAGGCGCGGCGCATGCTGGACGGCGGCGTGGAGCATGCCGTCGACCTTGAGGTCGATGCTGTATTGCGCCTTGCCAGTGGATTTGTCGTAGGCATCCAGGCGTTTGACCGGCTTGCCGATCCAGCGGAACTGGCTTGGGTCGCGCAGGGTGATAGTGGATGGGTCAGGCACCGGCATGTCGAGGGCGCGGCTGGCCAGTTCGCCGTAGCCCAGCGAGCGGCCCGAGGCGGCGTGTACTACGCGGCCGGGGGTGGTGGTCAGTTGTGCGACCGGCACGCCCAGTTGCTCGGCACCTGCTTGTAACAGCATGGCGCGGGCGAGGGCGCCCAGGCGGCGCATGGTCGGGTAACTCATGCGCACCGACATGCTGCCGCCGGTGATGCGCATGCCGTTTTCCATCACCACATAGGCATCGCCCGGTGGCGCGGCTTCGACGACAAAGGTGGCAGGGTCGGCGTCCAGTTCTTCACCGACAATTTGCGCCATGGCGGTGTGGGTGCCTTGGCCGCCTTCCATAAACGGGCTGAGCAGGCGCACCGTGCCGTCCGGGCGAATCTCCAGAAACGCCGGCACCTGCGTGCCGCGTTCCGTAGGGTTGGCGGTGGCCGCGAAGGCGCGGCCGCCACCCAGCGGCAGGCCGAAACCAATCACCAGTGCGCCCACGGCGGTGCTGGCCAGAAAACGTCGGCGCGACAGGTTGACCGGGTCGCCCAGGGCTACATCCAGCAGTTCATTGCGCGTGTTCATCAGGCGCGCTCCTTCTGCTTGGCCAAATCCAGCATGGCGGTGTGGATGGCGTTATAGGTGCCGCAGCGGCACAGGTTGACCATCGCTGCATCAATTTGCGCGACCGTCGGCGCGGCGGTGTGCTTGAGCAGCGCCGTGGCCGCCATCACTTGCCCGGACTGGCAATAACCGCATTGCGCCACCTGATGTTCGACCCAGGCGGCGACCACCTGCTTGCCCACCGCATCGTCCTCAATAGCCTCGATGGTCGTGACCTCGCGGCCAACCACGCCCGCCACCGGGGTAACGCAGGAGCGCACCACATTGCCGTCCACCAGCACCGAACACGCACCGCACTGGGCCAGGCCACAGCCGTACTTGGTGCCGGTCATGCCGAGGTCGTCGCGGATCACCCACAGCAGCGGCGTGTCGGCGTCGGCATCGACCTGGTAGGTCTTTTGGTTGATACGTAATTCCATGGCGGGTTTACCTGCTGATCATCGGTTGGTGGTGCTGAGCCCTTTTGAGCTCTTATAAGAATGTTGGACTCGTGGCCCATCGTTGCACTCTAGACCACGGCGCAAAAGCTATCTATCCACCAGTCGATAAGTCGGAGGATCAGGCAAGTATTTCGCAGGAATGCACTACTGGCAGCTTGATCGTTCCTACGCTGCGCGTGGTAACGCATCCTCTGACGCTCTGCGTCACGGCGTCAGAAGCGGGACGCGGAGCGTCCAGGGCGGCATTCCCACGCAGAGCATGGGAACGATCCTGTAGGCACTCCTTTGAGCGTAGGCAACTTCTGATCCGACCCGGCTCGCCGCACTTTTTTTGATTCTCCTGATCTACCCCTGTCACGGTGGGAACGATCCTGTAGGCACTCCTTTGAGCGTAGGCAACTTCTGATCCGACCCGGCTCGCCGCACTTTTTTTGATTCTCCTGATCTACCCCTGTCACGACCCCACTCATTCAGAGTGTGGGCAGTACAATCAGACCCGGTGCCGATGGATCGAACGTCACATACTTGTATCTCCCGCTGGCCGTTGTTGTTTGATCGTTCCCACGCTCCGCGTGGTAACGCATCCTGTGACGCTCCGCGTCACGGCGTCAGAAGCGGGACGCGGAGCGTCCAGGGCGGCATTCCTTTGCGGCGCGTGGGAACGATCCTGATGCACTGCCGGCRGYTTGATCGTTCCYACGCTSMGCGTGGTAACGCATCCTCTGACGCTCTGCGTCACGGCGTCAGAAGCGGGACGCGGAGCGTCCAGGGCGGTATTCCTTTGCGGCGCGTGGGAACGATCCTGTAGGCACTCCTTTGTGTGCGTAGGCAACTTCTGATCCGRCCCGGCTCGCCGCACTTTTTTTGATTCTCCTGATCTACCCCTGTCATGACCCCACTCATTCAGAGTGTGGGCAGCACAATCAGACCCGGTGCCGATGGATCGAACGTCACATACTTGTATCTCCCGCTGGCCGTTGTTTTTGGCGGTTCTTTTGGCACTGTTTGCCAGCGGTTGCAGCCAGCAGCAGGGCCGCGATATCGCCAGCCAGTTCAGCAATGGCAGGCCCGATGAGTTCTTTCAGACCAGCGTCGACCGCATGGCAACCTTGAGCATGCGCGACAACCTGCAAAGCCTGTATCTGTTGATGAGCAAGCTTTACCTGCGCAACCCCAGCCAGTGGCGCCAATCCGGTTACCCGGATGCAGTGAGCGCCGCGCGGGAAATCCGCCAGGCCATCGAGCAGCAAAAACCGCTGCCGGCCCTGGGCGAGCGGCGCGATCTCGCGGCCTTGAGCTACTCGTTAAGCCCCGACTTCAAAGGCGACCGGGTCGGCGCGTTTATCTACGCGATCGGCAGCATGCTGGTGACCGCCCATGGCGGCCGCACCCAGTTTTATATGACCGACTCGATCAACCCGCAGTTTGTCAGCAACGCTGCACGCAATATCGAAAAAGCCACCTGGCTGCTCAGCCAGCGCCAGGACGCCAACGGGGTATTGCTGCTGTTTTCCAACGAGATATCGGAGGAGGGCAGCAACCTCAGCTTTGCCGTCGAGTTCGGCAAAGTGGTTGCGCGCCTGGACCTGCTCGCCCAGATGCTCGATGAACGCTACCGACGTGTGGCGCTCAACTATGCGCAGAGTTTGCTGTTGATGAATTTCTTGCCGGTGCAGTGATGTAGGTACGGTATTTCCCTTTCAAATGTAGGAAAGGGCCTATCTTAAGTCCCCATGCTTGAAACACCCTTCGGTGGGCAATAGCCTCGGGCTTTTCTCAACGGATGAGTGCCTACCTTGGGTAAGCGAAAAACGGTTTGGCCTACGGATCGCGAAGTTCGCCTGCGATTTATTCTCTTTGCGGTAATCGATGTGGCAAGCGCCCAAGGCGTTCCTGCCGAGGTGTTATTGACCGCACATAAACTGCTGCGTGACTCGCCGGCGGAGTCTCAGTTACGCAAAGCCCTGGCCGAGATCCTGGCATGCGATGAAATGGCGGGGTTCAGTTTCCCCAGGGGGTCTGAGGCGGATGACTTCATGCGCACGATCGAACCGCTGACGGACGAGTCCGATTACCGGGTTTTGCCCTCGGGTTAGATCGTTTATTTCCTTAAGTGAGGTCGCAAGGCTTTAATCGCATATCCATGCTGACGTTTATGCGGTGCCAGTAGCAGGTTTAAACGTCTTTGCAGCGATTCGTCTGTTATCACGTAAAGCGTCGCTGTCTTGGTCACCCAAGCAAGCTCCCGAACAGCCGTTTGTGCTGCTCTGCCGTCGTCTTGCGCCGTCGCTCGGTGGCTCTAGAATCGGCGCCAGAACTTAGCCATTTCCTGTCGATTACGGAGTTTCGAACATGATGAACGCAATGCAGATGCCGATGAACACGTCCATGCCAATGATGCCGATGATGGGCATGCCGATGATGATGGCGACCATGAAGTGCGAAATGGCGGGCGATGCCATGATGTGCACCATGAAGCCGGCGGCCGGTATGGACATGGCGCAGTTCAAGACCAACGCCGAGATGATGGCGATGATGATGAACTGCGGCATGCCGATGATGATGCAGTGCGCAAACATGTCGATGCTGTGCATGTCGGCCGATGCCATGAAGATGATGGCTGACATGAACATGCCGATGATGACCATGGGCATGTCGATGCCGATGATCAAGTGCATGATGGAATGCACCCTGATGGGCGACAGCATGATGTGCAAAATGATGCCGATGCCAGGCATGAGCATGGCCATGATGGAAAACTGCTGCATGCTCATGAACAAGCTGATGAACGACTGCGCCATGCCAATGATGATGAGCTGCAACGGCATGCCGATGATGTGCTGCACCTGCTGACCGCTGCTGTGTAAAACAGGTGCAAAAAGCCCCGACTTGTCGGGGCTTTTTGCATTCAGTCCAGGCGTTCCGGGTAGGTGATCACCAAAAATGCCACCGCCTCGCTGTCCGCCGGGTTGCGGTAGCGGTGGGGCTGGTCGGCGTAGAACAGGATCGAGTCGCCGGTGGAGAGCAAATAGCGCTCATCGTTGACGCTGACTTCCAGTACGCCCTGGGCCACCACCAGGTTTTCCTGAATGCCGGGGCCGTGACCGGCTGAAACTTCCTCGCCGAGTGCCCGCAGGCGGATTTCATAAAATTCCGATTGGCGTGCGGTATCAAAGGGAAACAACGCACGGCTGACGAATGCCCCGTCGGCACTCACCAGGCGTTTGCTCTGTTGCGCCGGCAACACCTCGACGCCTTCAAAGGCACGGTCTTCCAGAAAGGCCGCGACCGACACCTTCAAGCCCTTGGCGATTTTGCACAGCACCTTGATCGACGGCACGCTGCGCCCGGACTCGATCTGCGCCAGCATCGCACGGCTCACGCCGCACGCGCGTGCCAGCCCATCCAGCGAAAGGTGGCGTTTACTGCGCAACCGTTGCAGGTTCTGCGCCACGCACAGGCTGGTGTCGTCATCCTCAATCGCGGGTTTTGGCAGTGGTTCGGCTGATTCGGGCAGTACCTGTAAAAAATTCATCGGCGTTACGCCCGGCGCGTATCACTGGCGGTTGCGGTGTGGGCGGTGAACACCGCAAGTCCCGCACGTGCCGCGTACATGGCCCACATCAGCTCGGCCGCTGCACGCGCCTGGCGGCGTTTACGGTGGAGGGTGAAGTCAATAACGCTGGCGGATGTTTGCATGGGGAAATCTCGTGGGCGACTCAATGGCTCCACAGTAATGCGTGCTGGTTATTTCTTTAAATACTGAGTTTGCATGTGTTAATGCGATTTTGGACTTAGAAAATAATCCCGGTCCGAAGCTGTTGTGGGAAGGGTCTGGTCCGTTAATTAAGCGTGACCTGGTGAGCCTGCCTGGCTTCCCATCACTGTTCGCGTGATGGCCAAGGCTTTGTCACGCCCCCGAATGCCAAGGATTTAACCCATGCTGTTGCGCCAACCCCCATTGCTGTTTGCCGCCCTGACCCTCAGTTCACTGGCGCACGCCGACACCCTGCAACTGGCCCCGGTCGAGGTCTCCAGCAGCGAAGCCAGCGCCGCTGAAGTGGCCCAGGCGCAGCTCAAGAGCGTGCCCGGTGGCACCAACTTTATCGATATGAGCAGCGTGCAGCAGGGGCGCGTCAGCACCAACGAAGACGTGTTCAAGTACCAGGCCGGCGTCTACGCCAAGGCGGCGAATAATGAAGGGGTGAAGCTGTCGATCCGCGGTTCGGGCCTGAACCGCAGCCCCGGCTCCCACGCCTCGGGCCTGTATGAAATGCTTGACGGTTTACCGCTCACCGGCCCCGGCGGCACGCCCTATGAACTCAAGGACCCGCTGTGGCAAAGCCGCGTCGAGGTGCTGCGCGGCGCCAACGGTTTTGACCAGGGCGCCCTGGCCCTGGGTGGTTCGGTCAACTATGTCACGCACACCGGCTATGACGCGCCGAAGTTGCAGGTACGCTACGAAGTGGGCAGTCGCGGTTATGCCCAGCGCGAAATCAGCTCCGGCCAGGTGCTGGGCGACGCCGACTACTACATCAGCCTCACCGACTCCGAATCCGACGGCTACCAGCACCAGAGCGCCGGCACCGGCAAGGGCATTGCGGCCAACTTCGGCTACCGCTTCAACCCGGACCTGGAGACGCGCTTCTATTTTCGCTACCGCGAGACCACCAACGACAGCCCCGGCAAGCTGACGCGCTATCAGATCAGCCATGACCCCAGCGCCGCCAACCGCCTCAACGCCGCCCGTGACTCGAAACGCCTGCAGCCGGGCTCGACCTGGATCGCCAACAAGACCACCTTGCAGCTCGATGACACTTCCCGTGTCGAAGTGGGGCTGGCCTACCACGACTACCCGATGGATTTGCGCGAAGGGCTCAACCGCCTGAAAGTCGCCTACACGGATGTCAGCGGCACCCTGAACTACATCCGCCAGGACAGTTGGTTCGGCCACGCCAGTAAAACCACCGTTGGCCTGCGCACCACCCAGGCGATGCCCAACAACGGCGCCTCGGAATATGTGCGCGTGCCGTCGAGCAACCCGGCCACCTATTACGCCCCCGGCACCAAAACCCGCGACTACAGCTACCTGGGTTCCGACACGGTGCTGCATATCGGCAACGAGCTGGAACTGGCGCAAGACCTGTGGCTGACCACCGGCCTGGCGGCGATCTACACGCGCCGCGAAACCCAGGTCAGCTACCCCGAAGGGCAGGCACCGCTCAGTCAGCATGATTGGGACTACGCGCCGCGCATTGGCCTGCGCTATGACTTCACCCCGCAGTTGCAGGTGTACGGCAACCTCAGCCATTCGGTCGAGCCGCCGCACGCGTGGTCGATGATCTGGGGTTCCAACAAGTACTTTTCGGGCGGCCCCGCTAACGGACTGGCGCGCGAAGGCGTGAGCTTGCGCAATCAGACCGCCACCACCCTGGAGATAGGCGGGCGCGGTGAGCAATGGTTCGGCCAGTGGGACCTGGCGCTGTACCGCTCCGAAGTGCGTCACGAACTGCTCACCGTGGAAACCCAGGCGCAGACACAGACCAGCAGCGCCGTCGTCGCCGAAGCCAACGCCAGCCCCACCGTGCACCAGGGCGTGGAGCTGAGCCTGCTCAGCCCGTTGTGGGACGGCGGTCGCAATGGCCAGGTGGCCTTGCGCCAGGCCTACACCTACAGCGATTTCCACTACCGCGACGACGACCGCTTCGGCGCCAACACTTTGCCGGGCATCCCTAAGCATTACTACCAGGCACAAGTGCGCTACAGCCACCCGACCGGTTTCTACACCAGCCTCAACACCGAGCACGCTTCACGGGTGGCGGTGGATTACGCCAACTCTTACTACGCGGCGGCTTACACAACCCTGGGCGCCACTTTCGGCTATGACGCGCCGAAACAGGACTGGCAAGCCTGGGTTGATCTGCGCAACCTCACCAATCGGCGTTATGCCAATACCGTCACGCCGGGGTATGACGACAAGGGGGTGGATGTCGCGCGGTCTACACCGGCCGATGGGCGCGGTATCTATACCGGTGTTTCCTGGAGTTGGCGTTAAGCCAATTTAACTGTCACCGGGGTCTAACTGTGGGAGCGGGCTTGCTCGCGAATGCGGTGTATCAGTCGCCAAATGTATCAACTGACACACCGCATTCGCGAGCAAGCCCGCTCCCACATTGGCCGTGCACAACTTCCACAAACTCGCAGCTGCCACAACACCGCGCCACCCAAGTGGCCCTTGCCCCGCCACAGTTTTACTGGCATTGTTTGCGCAATTGGTAATATTTCCCATTTGAGAAGTTTTTGCGCATGCATGACATTCCGGCCGCGCCGGGCGATTGCGCCCGTCAGCAGACCCTTACGGCGATGTACCGCGAGCACCATGCCTGGTTGCACGGCTGGCTGCGCAAAAAACTTGGCTGTTCCCACTACGCCGCCGACCTGGCCCACGATGCGTTTGTCCGCGTGTTGATGCTGGCCGATCCGCAGGCCATCAAGGAACCTCGCGCCTTTCTCGCCACCACCGCCGGGCGCCTGTTGATCGATGGCGCGCGCCGCCGCCGGATCGAAAAGGCCTACCTGCAAGCCCTGCTGGTGCAGTGTGAAGACGCCGGCATGCCCGACCCGGCCGCCATCCACGTGGCGCTGCAAGCCCTGGAGCGCATCGCCGAGATGCTCGCCGGCCTGCCGGCGAAAACCCGTGAAGCCTTCCTGTTAAGCCGCCTGGACGGGCTCACCTACAGTGAAATCGCCGCACGCCTTGAGGTGTCATCCAGCACGGTCAAAAACTACCTGTCCACCGCGCTGGTGCATTGCTACCACAGCCTGTACGGGGCGGACCCGTTGCCGTGAACTCCGAACACATCATTCAACAAGCGGCGAATTGGCTGACGCGGCTGCACGACGAAGACGTCAGCGATGCCGAGCGTCACGCCTTCAACACCTGGTGCCAGGCCGACCCGCGCCATGCCGTGGCCATCGAGCGTATGCGCTCGCTCTGGGGTGACTTCGATACGTTGCCCGCGCAACCGGCACGCATTGCCCTGAATCGCGCCTTTGCGCCCCAACGTTCGCGCAGGGTGCAGGCCTTGTGTGTGCTTGGCGTAGTGCTGTGCGGCTGGTTCGGTGTGCAGCACATGCCGGTGTGGATGGCCGACCAGCGCACCGGCGTCGGCGAGCGCCGCCAGTTCGCCCTTGAAGACGGCAGCCAGTTGCAGCTCAACAGCAATTCGGCGGTGGACGTGAAATTCGACGGCCACCAGCGCGTGATCGAACTGCTGCAAGGCGAGCTGTGGGTTGACGTGGCCAAGGACGTGCAACGGCCGTTCGTGGTACGCACCGATCAAGGCACGGCCACGGCCTTGGGCACGCGTTATCTGGTCAAGCGCGCGGCGGACGGCAGCACCGTGGTCACGGTGATCGAGTCCACCGTGGCGGTCCAAGGGGACACGGGCGAGGGCGTCAAGGTCACGGCCGGGCAGCGCGCGATTCTTGATCATGGCCACGCGGGGCCTGCACAGGCGAGCGCCAGCGCCGACCCGGATGCCTGGACCCGTGGCCTGCTCAAGGTCAACGACCAACCGCTGAGTGAGGTGCTGCAAACCCTGGCCAGCTACCGCCACGGCTTGGTGCGCTTCGATGCCCAGGCGTTGAAAAACCTGCGGGTGTCCGGGGTGTTCAAACTCGACGACACGGCCGCGGCGCTCTCGGCGCTGGCCGACAACCTGCCGATTCGGGTGGAGTACTTCACCGACCTGATGGTGGTGGTCAAACCGCGCTAGCTCAACCTTCGTGCTGGCGCAGGCGCTTGTACAGGGTGTTGCGGCTCACGCCCAGTTCCCGCGCCAGATGGGAGATGTTGCCGCCCGCCGCTTTCAGGCGCTGGCTCAGGTCGCTGCTGTCCTCCAGGCTTTGCCGGGTGGGCAAAGGCGCCGCCACATTCAAATCGACGAAGAAATCATCCGGCAGATGCTCCGGTCGTACCGGCTGCTCCTCGGCCATTGCCAGCGCCACCTGCAACACGCTGCTGACCTGGCGCAGGTTGCCCGGCCACGGGTGCTGCTCGAACAAGGCCAGCACCTCGGCACTCAGCCCGGCCCATTGGGTCGGCTCACGGTGCTGTTGCCACAACTGCTGGAACAGCGCCTGTTTGTCGGTACGCTCGCGCAAGGGCGGCAGTTCCAGGGTCAGGCCGCCGATGCGGTAGTACAAATCCTCACGAAAGCGCCCGGCCTGCACCCAGTCGCGCAGCGCGCGGTTGGTGGCCGAGATGATGCGCAAGTCCACCGGGAACAGCTCGCTGCTGCCCACCGGCTGCACGCAGCGCTCCTGCAGCACGCGCAACAAGCGGGCCTGGGTCGGCAGGGGCATATCGCCAATTTCATCCAGAAACAGCGTGCCCTTGTCCGCCTTGCGGATCAGGCCGATGCTGCCTTTCTGGTTGGCACCGGTGAAGGCGCCTTTTTCATAGCCAAACAGCTCGGACTCCACCAGTTCGGCGGGGATCGCTGCACAGTTCACCGCAATGAACGCCTGTTTGCTGCGCGAGCTGGCCTGGTGCAGGGCTTTGACGAACACCTCTTTACCAACGCCGGTCTCGCCGTGAATCAATAACGGAATGTCTTTTTCCAGCAATCGCTCGGCCTGGCGCACGGCCTTTTCCACGCGCACATCGCCAAAATGCAGGGTCTGGATGCTCATCGGCGCAGGTTTTGTGGGCTTGGGCTCAGCAAAGACCCGCGCGTGCACCGGCATCTTCTGCGGCCGCTTCAATAAACACTGGAACCGATTGCGGCCGGCCGCCTGCAACGAGAACGGCAAGCCCTCGGGTTGATTCAGCAACTCCAACAACGAGACCTTGAACAAGCTGTCGATCAGCACCCGCGACAGGCTGATGCCCAGCAAGTTATCGGCGCGGCGGTTGGCCGACAGCACCTGGCCACTGTCATCAAAAATGATCAAGCCCGCCCACTGGCTGTCGAGGTTGTTCAGGCCGGTGTTGAAGGTCAGTTGAAAATGCTCGCCGCGAAACAAGTTAAGGATCAGCCGGTTCTCGACGGTCTGGCTCATCATCTTGACCATGCCCAAGGTGTGGGAGGGCGGCAGGTAGCTGTCGCTGGACACATCCAGCACCGCAATGATTTCGCGCTGGGCATCGAAGATCGGCGCCGCGGAACCGGTCATGAACCGGTTGGCCTTGAGGAAGTGTTCATCGTGCTCGATATGCACCGCCTGGGCACAGGCCAGCGCGGTGCCGATGGCATTGGTGCCGCTGGCGCGCTCCATCCAGCTGGCGCCGGCACTGAAACCGCGCGCCAGCTTCGGCTCGATAAAACGCTGGGTGCCCCACGAGGTCAGCACCTGGCCCTGGTTGTCGGCCAGCATGATCAGGCAGTTGGAATTGCTGAGGATGTTTTCGTAGTAGGGCAGTACTTCCTGATGGGTGGTCTGCACCAGCGAATGCTGGCTTTCGAGCAACCGGCTGATGCCTTCGGCTGGCAGTTGATCAAAGCTGGGCGTGCTCTGGTGGTCCAGGCCGAAGGCGCGGCAACGGCGCCAGGATTCCTGGATAAGGGTGTCGTGTGCGAGGGGTTCGGCCATGGGGGCGACCTTCTTTTATTTTTATTGTTATCAAGCCTTACGCCGTCCAACTGTGGGAGCTGGCTTGCCTGCTCCCACATTAAATCTGTGGCGCCCATCGATTGTTGTTCAGAACTGTTCAATGTCAACCCGTCCGCTGTTCAGATGTTCAGCGCTGGTTGTTCATTTTTGTTCATGCCTGAACATCCTGTTCAACCCATTTCCTTACAGATCAACCACCTGCCAGTTCTGGCACGAAACTCGCTGCTACGAAGGGCCAGAATCATTCCAATAATAAAAAGGGCGTGTCATGTCATTGACCCTGGAACATGTCTCCCGCGTTGTCGAAGGCCAAACCTGGATCGACGACGCCAACCTGCGTTTCGAAGCCGGTTCCTTCAACGTCTTGCTCGGCCGCACGCTGGCCGGCAAGACCAGCCTGATGCGCCTGATGGCCGGGCTGGACAAGCCAGACAGCGGCCGCATCCTGATGAACGGCGTCGATGTCACCCACAAGCCGGTGCGTCTGCGCAACGTGTCGATGGTCTACCAGCAGTTCATCAACTACCCGACCATGACCGTGTTCGAAAACATCGCCTCGCCGTTGCGCCAGGCCGGTGTGTCCAACGAACTGATCCACAGCAAAGTGCTGGAAACCGCGCAGATGCTGCGCATCGAGAAGTTCCTGCAGCGCCACCCGCTGGAGCTGTCCGGTGGCCAACAGCAACGCACGGCCATGGCCCGCGCCTTGATCAAAGACGCCGAGCTGATCCTGTTCGATGAGCCGTTGGTGAACCTGGACTACAAACTACGCGAAGAGCTGCGTCAGGAAATGCGCGAACTGTTCAAGGCGCGCCACACCATTGCCATCTACGCCACCACCGAACCCAATGAAGCCCTGGCCCTCGGTGGCACCACCACCATCCTGCACGAAGGCCGGGTGATCCAGAGCGGCAAGGCTGCCGAGGTGTATCACCAGCCCCAGACGGTACTGGCCGCCGAGCTGTTCTCCGAACCGCCGATCAACCTGATGCCGGGACGTATCAGTGGCAACGAAGTCAGTTTTGCCAATGTCGTGCACTTCCCGTTGAACGTGGATCTGCGTCCCATCGGCGAAGGCGAGTTCCGGTTTGGCGTGCGCCCCAGCCATATCAGCCTGGTGCCGAGCAACGACGATGACCTGGAACTGGCGGTGACCGTGGAAGTGGCCGAGATCAGCGGCTCGGAAACTTTCCTGCATGTGCGCAGCGAGCACTTTTTGTTGGTGCTGCACTTACTGGGCGTCCATGAGTACGACGTCGACGCGCCGATCCGCGTGTATATCCCCACCCATAAACTCTTTGTGTTCGATGGCCAGGGCCGTTTGGTCCAGGCCCCCGGGCGCCGCGTCGCGAGGGTTGCCTGATGGCCGAGATCCATTTGCAGAACCTCGCGCACAGCTACAGCCCTACGCCCAATGGCCCCGAGGACTACGCCATTCGGGCCATGAACCATGTGTGGGAGCAGGGCGGAGCCTACGCCTTGCTCGGGCCGTCGGGCTGCGGCAAGTCGACATTGCTCAACATCATCTCCGGCTTGCTCAGCCCGTCCGAAGGCCAGGTGTTGTTTGATGCCAAAGTGGTCAACGATCTTACCCCGGAGAAACGCAATATTGCCCAGGTGTTCCAGTTTCCGGTGGTGTACGACACCATGACGGTGTTCGACAACCTGGCGTTTCCCCTGCGAAACCAGGGCATGGCTGAAGCGAAAATTCACAGCAAGGTGCAGGAAATTGCCGAAGTCCTCGACCTGCAAGCCCTGCTGAGCAAAAAAGCCCGCAACCTCACCGCCGATGAAAAGCAAAAAGTTTCCATGGGCCGTGGCCTGGTGCGTGATGACGTGTCGGCGATCCTGTTCGACGAACCGCTGACGGTGATCGACCCGCACCTCAAATGGAAACTGCGCCGCAAGCTCAAGCAGATTCATGAGCAATTCAATATCACCATGGTCTACGTCACCCACGACCAGCTTGAGGCGTCGACCTTCGCTGACAAAATCGCGGTGATGTATGGCGGGCAGATCGTGCAGTTCGGCACGCCGCGTGAGCTGTTTGAGCGGCCCAGCCACACCTTTGTCGGCTATTTCATCGGCAGCCCCGGGATGAACCTGATCGAGGTGCAGGCCGAAGCCGGCGGCGTGCGCTTTGCCAGCACCTTGCTGCCGTTATCCGAGGCCTTGCAACAGCGCCTGCGCGAGACGGGCTACAAAAAACTGCAGGTGGGTATCCGCCCGGAATTTATCCATGTGTGGGACGAGTACAACCCTGACGCGCTGCAGGCCGATGTCGTGCATGTGGAAGACCTCGGCACCTACAAGATCATGACCCTCAACCTCGACGGCGCGCCGTTGAAAGTGCGCCTGGCCGAAGACAAACCGGTGCCCGAAGGCCAAGCCTCCATCAGTTTTCCGGCGCAATGGTTGATGGTGTACGCCGATGATTACCTGCTGGAGGTGCAGCCATGAACAAGGTGCAGAACAACAAGGCCTGGTGGCTGGTGTTGCCGGTGTTCCTGCTGGTGGCGTTCAGCGCGGTGATCCCGATGATGACCGTGGTCAACTATTCGGTGCAGGACATTTTCGACCAGTCCAGCCGCTACTTTGTCGGTGCCGACTGGTACAAACAGGTGCTGCTCGACCCACGCCTGCATGACTCCTTGCTGCGCCAGTTCATCTACTCGGCCTGCGTGCTGCTGATCGAAATCCCGCTGGGCATCGCCATCGCCCTGACCATGCCGACCAAGGGTCGCTGGTCGTCATTGGTGTTGATCATCCTGGCGATTCCGCTGCTGATCCCGTGGAACGTGGTCGGCACCATCTGGCAGATTTTTGGCCGCGCCGACATTGGCCTGTTGGGTTCGACGCTCAACGCCATGGGCATCAACTACAACTACGCGGCCAACACCATGGACGCCTGGGTGACGGTGCTGGTGATGGACGTGTGGCACTGGACCTCACTGGTGGCGTTGCTGTGTTACTCGGGGCTGCGTGCGATTCCGGACGTGTACTACCAGGCCGCGCGGATTGATCGCGCATCCGCTTGGGCGGTGTTCCGACATATCCAGTTGCCAAAGATGAAAAGCGTGCTGCTGATCGCGGTGATGCTGCGCTTTATGGACAGCTTCATGATCTACACCGAGCCCTTCGTGCTGACGGGCGGCGGGCCGGGTAACGCCACCACCTTCCTCAGTCAGACCTTGACCCAAATGGCCGTAGGCCAATTCGACCTGGGCCCGGCGGCAGCGTTTTCCCTGGTGTATTTCCTGATCATCCTGTTGGTGTCCTGGCTGTTCTACACCGCCATGACCCACTCCGACGCCAACCGCTGAGGCCGCCAACATGAGCAAGCGCAAGCTTATCCCGCTGCTGATCTACATCCTGTTTCTGCTGGTGCCGATCTACTGGCTGCTGAACATGTCCTTCAAGAGCAACACCGAAATCCTCGGCGGGCTGACCCTGTTTCCGCAGGACTTTACCCTGGCCAACTACAAGGTGATCTTCACCGACCCGAGCTGGTACACCGGCTACCTCAACTCGCTGTACTACGTGAGCCTGAACACGGTGATCTCCCTGAGCGTGGCGCTGCCGGCCGCCTATGCGTTTTCGCGTTATCGCTTCCTGGGCGACAAGCACCTGTTCTTCTGGCTGCTGACCAACCGCATGGCGCCGCCGGCGGTGTTTTTGCTGCCGTTTTTCCAGCTGTATTCGTCCATTGGGCTGTTCGATACGCACATCGCCGTGGCGCTCGCGCATTGCCTGTTCAACGTGCCGTTGGCGGTGTGGATCCTGGAAGGCTTCATGTCCGGTGTGCCCAAGGAAATTGACGAAACCGCCTACATCGACGGCTACAGTTTTCCCAAGTTTTTCGTGAAGATTTTTATCCCGTTGATTGGCTCCGGTATCGGCGTGACGGCATTTTTCTGCTTCATGTTTTCCTGGGTCGAACTGCTGCTGGCGCGCACCTTGACCTCGGTTAACGCCAAGCCCATCGCGGCGGTGATGACGCGTACGGTCTCGGCCTCCGGCATTGATTGGGGCGTGCTGGCAGCGGCGGGGGTGTTGACCATCCTGCCGGGCATGCTGGTGATCTGGTTTGTTCGCAACCACGTGGCCAAGGGCTTTGCCCTGGGCCGGGTCTAGAGGGTTCGATGATGGAATGGATGGCCTGGACCACCCCGACCGCACTGTTCTTTGTGACGATTGGCCTGCTGCTGGCAGGCATGACCACCTGGGAACTGCGTTCGCCGAGTATTCCTCGGCGCGGTTTGTTGCCGATCAGCACCACCCGTGGTGATCGTTTGTTTATCGGTCTTCTCGGCAGCGCCTACCTGCATTTGCTGGTGATCGGCGTTACCGACTGGAGCATCTGGGTGGCGTCTGCGCTATCCCTGGTATGGCTGTTGAGTGTGATGCGTTGGGGCTAGTGCCCTTATGAACTAGTGCCCTTATGAATAAACCACCAGGAGGTCTCTATGTTGAATAAAAACAATAAGCTGCGACATAGCATTTCATTGGCCGCCGTACTGGCCTTGAGCGGTTTGAGCGCCACGGCCTGGGCCGATGCGTACGAAGATGCCGCGAAAAAATGGATCGGCAGCGAGTTCAAACCGTCCACCCTTACCGAAGCCCAGCAGCTCGAAGAGTTGAAGTGGTTTATCAAGGCGTCGGAACCGTTCCGTGGGATGAAGATCAACGTGGTGTCGGAAACCCTCACCACCCACGAGTACGAATCCAAGGTGCTGGCCAAGGCCTTCAGCGAAATCACCGGCATCAAGCTGACCCACGACCTGCTGCAGGAAGGCGACGTGGTGGAGAAGCTGCAAACCCAGATGCAGTCCGACAAGAATATCTATGACGGCTGGGTGAACGATTCCGACTTGATCGGTACGCACTTTCGCTATGGCAAGACCGAATCCATCACCGACCTGATGGCCAACGAAGGCAAGGACTTCACCTCGCCGACCCTGGATATCAAGGATTTTATCGGCATCTCGTTCACCACTGCGCCGGACGGCAAGATCTACCAGCTGCCCGACCAGCAGTTCGCCAACCTCTACTGGTTCCGCGCCGACTGGTTCGAGCGTGCGGACCTCAAAGCCAAGTTCAAGGAAAAATACGGCTACGAGCTGGGTGTGCCGGTGAACTGGTCGGCCTATGAAGACATTGCCAAATTCTTCAGCGAAGACGTCAAGGAAATCGACGGCAAACGCATCTATGGGCACATGGACTACGGCAAAAAAGACCCGTCCCTGGGCTGGCGCTTCACCGATGCCTGGTTCTCCATGGCCGGCGGCGGCGACAAGGGCCTGCCCAACGGCTTGCCGGTGGACGAGTGGGGCATTCGCGTGGAGGACTGCCACCCGGTGGGTTCCAGCGTGACCCGTGGCGGCGACACCAATGGCCCGGCCGCCGTGTTTGCCACGCAAAAGTACGTGGACTGGATGAAAGCCTACGCGCCTCCGGAAGCGGCGGGCATGACCTTCTCCGAATCCGGCCCGGTACCGTCCCAGGGCAATATCGCTCAGCAGATATTCTGGTACACCGCGTTTACGGCCGACATGACCAAGCCGGGCCTACCGGTGGTGAATGCCGATGGCACGCCGAAATGGCGCATGGCGCCGTCGCCGGTCGGGCCGTATTGGGAAAAGGGCATGAAAAAGGGCTATCAGGACGTGGGTTCCTGGACCTTCCTCAAGTCCACGCCCGAGAAGCAAAAGCTTGCGGCCTGGCTGTACGCGCAGTTCGTGACCTCAAAAACCGTGTCACTGAAGAAAACCATTGTTGGCCTGACGCCGATTCGTGAGTCTGATATCAACTCCCAGGCCATGACCGACATGGCGCCGAAACTCGGCGGCCTGGTGGAGTTCTACCGCAGCCCGGCGCGGGTGGAATGGACCCCGACCGGTACCAACGTGCCCGACTACCCGCGCCTGGCGCAGCTGTGGTGGAGCAACATCGCCGCAGCGGCCAGCGGCGAGAAAACCCCGCAACAGGCGCTCGACAACCTGGCCAAGGAACAGGACGCGATCATGACGCGCCTGGAACGCTCCAAGGTGCAGCCGGTGTGCGGCCCGAAAATGAACCCGGAGCGGGATGCGCAATACTGGTTTGACCAGCCGGGTGCGCCGAAGCCCAAGCTGGCAAATGAGAAGCCTAAAGGCGAGACCGTGGCCTACAGCGATCTGCTCAAGTCGTGGGAGGCGGCGCGTAAGTAATAGCGCTGAGCAGGGAGGGGCAAAACGGCACTCAGGTGCCGTTTTGTTTTTCAGTAGATGCGAGCAGTTGCTGCGGCAGCAAAGACATCACGTCGCAGAACAATGAGCGCTGGTGCCAGTCGCGGCGATCGCCGATGACGTAAAAACGTCGCTTGGCTCGTGTGGCGGCGACGTTCAGCAGGTTTGGTTCGCTGACCACCCAGTCACGTGCCCCCGGGTTTTCAGTGCTGCCGCCCAGCACCATGATCACCACAGGCGCCTCTTTGCCTTGCATCGTGTGGATGGTGCCGTAGACCATCTTGCGCGGTAGCAGGTCTTTAAGGTGGTCGCGTACTGCCTGGAAGGGCGTGATAACCGCAATGTCGGCGATGCCCACGCCATCGTTACGCAGTATTGCCAGCAAACGCTTGAGCGCTTCGCCTTCGGCCGCCACCCAGTTGCCGGAGGAGGGGCCGCTGGCCTGGATCCAGCCCGAAGCCAGGCGGGCGGGTGTCTCCTTGTCTGGACGTGGGGTGAGGGTGCCGAAGACCATGACGCCGTCGTAAGCGATACGGTTCGCCAACGCGTACATCGGCCGGTCGCAGCGGCGGTGTACCACCAGAGGTAAACCGACCCAGCGCTTGTCATCCGCCGGGCCCATCATCCGGCCCCAGTGGGTGGCTTGGTCGGCCAGGGTTTGCGCGGATTGACGGGTCGGTACCCAGTGTTCGTCCACCCCATAACGAGTGCGCATATGTTCCAGCACTGCGTCCGATACCGTGACGATGGGTTTGAGTTGCAGCGGATCACCCACCAGCACCGCACGTCGCGCCCGCCACAATGCGCCGACGGCCGCCTGCGGCGTTGCCTGGCCGGCTTCATCCACCAACAGCCAGCCGATTTCGCCGACGCCCAGCGACCCGAATGAACGTGCAAATGAAGCGAAAGTGCTGCTCAAGACCGGAACGAGCATGAACAATGACGCCCAACTCGAGCGGATGGCCTCGCGAGAAACCCCCTGGAAACGCCCACCTTGTAGCACACTGTTGATGAAAAACAGGTTGGCACGAATGCGCTTGGCTTCCAGTTCGAAAAAGCACCGATGCAACTTGAGCGCCTCGATGAACACGCGTGCGCGGGCTTGTCGCCAACCTTTTATCGTCCAGGGCTCAACCAGCTCGATGGCTTCACCACGGCCGATAATGCCGTGGCGTAGCCATGCCAGCAGGTGATCTGCCTTGCACGCTTGCGCCAAGGCAGTGATTTGCGCGATGTGCTGGCTCTGGCGCTCGCGTAGGCCTTGCAGGATCTGTTGCTGTTCGGTGCTCAGGTCGTCGAGCACCTTGCGCTCATCGGCTAGGCGCGCTGCCGTGCGCCGAACCCGTTCGAAACCCTCCTCGGCCGCCCCACGCCTGGCATCGATGAGTCGGTTTAGCGTTTTCCAGCGACGCTGCGCGCCCCACAGACTGAACAGGTTGGTGAAGAAGCCGGGCTCGTTCGCCAAGTGGTCTTGCAGCTCGTTGAGACAGTGTTGCAGCGCGTCGTGTGCGGGTTTGAATTCACGCTCGTCGAGTTGTGCGATTCGAGCATCCGCCTCTCTGACCTTCTGGCTCAACTGCTTGAGCGTATCGATTTGTTCCGCGATCTGCTGGCGCATTGTATTCAAGGCTTGAAGCTGGTCGTTGATGTGCTGGGTGTCAGCACTCAAGTGCTCGGCATGCGCCTTGGCTGCCTGATAGGCTGCGACGGCCTGTTGCCACGTGCTCTGGCGTTGTGCGGTGGTGCGGGTAACATCGGCCTGGATTCCCAGCCATTCCAAGAAGCCGCGCGGACCTTGCTCTTTGGTCTCGTCAGACACCTCGTCTTCCGCTTCTTCGTCATCGTCGAGCTCTTCGGCGTCCAGTGCCGACATCCAATCGTTCTCATCGTCTTCGAGGCTGCCGGCCTTGGGCTTACGCGGCTGCTCGCCGTAGAAGTAACGGCTGATAAACGTTCTGCGCCGGGCCTTACTGCCCAAGGCTGCCGAGATCAGCCCCCAAGCGGGTTTGCCACTGACCAATTGACCAAGCTCGCTAAAGTAGTCCGCATCCGGCAACCAGCTTGGGTCGATCTTGTCGAGCTGCGGCAGCTCCAGGGTGACGTTTTCAACGGCGCCATTGTTGGATGACGCGATCACCATTTCAAAGCCGAACAAGGCCGGGTTGAGCGTGTGGATGTTCTGGAAGCCGTTGCCGTCGACCACACGCTCCGGTGTGCCCTCCACAAATGCCTGGGAAGCACGAGGCAGGCAGGCCAAGGCGTCGGCGCGCTGGGTCACAACGGCAGCCAGCAGGTCGCGCAGCAGTGTTGTCTTGCCGGTGCCTGGCGGCCCGTTGATGCCGAGCATACCTTCGCTGTCGCTCAACGTGTGCACGAGGGTGTTCACCGCCAGTTGCTGTGAATGCACCAGGCCAAGGTGATGTTCGGACGGCCAGCAGCCCGAGGGGTAATACTTGGGCGCCAATCGTTCGATGAGGGGCAAGGAGGCGTCATCATCGTCGACATGCAGGCGTTTGTGCTCGACATGGCGCGCCAGATACTGTGCCAGCGGCTTGCTCGCGATACCTCGATGCAGGTTGTCAGCTACATCGGCCAGGTCGGCCAGCAGGAAGCTGTTCAGCGGGTCGTCTTCCTGTTCGGGGTTCTTTTCCTTGATCGGCGTGGAACGCCAGCGATGGCTGAACAGCGTCGGTTCGCAAAAAAAATCATCCAGGCCAAGGAAGGCGCGAATCTTGCTCGTCAGCGTTACCATGACAGCCGCGTCAACCTTGCCGCCCATCAAGGACTTGATGTCCTCGCGCAGGGATTTCTGATCGTCGTCGAAGCCCCGAGTCCAGTCCCTGCCAGCCAAAGCATTGCCCAGGAACCAGGCTTCGCTGGAGAGCACCAGGCTGTCTTGTACCATTAGCCCCTGGGCGGTGAACTTCAGGGCGAAGAGTGCGGACTCGCGGCTTTTTGTCGATTCCTTGTACCCAAGGTCAGCGCCGTAGAGGTGCTTGAGTGCCTCGGCTACCGTCCGGCTGTCATACATATGTGCGAACAGCGTATGGCTCCAGACCCGGCCTTTGGGCTTCTGTTGCCGGTTCACTGGACTGTCTTCAGACCACGGCATCGTCGGTTGGGCAGCATTGCAGTCGTACAGGAACGAGGAAGACAGGCTGTCGCGCTTTTCGATTTTCGGCGCCGATTGAGGTTGTAGCAACTCGACGGCATGCCAGTAGCGGGTGATGCGTTCTTGATTCATCAATCTCAATCCTTTGTGTGTGACGCCGGATCATCCCTGTTCGGCGCGGATACCTATACGTTCAAGCAGCTGCCTGTGGCAACAGACGCAAACTACCCTCTACCTCTATGACCAGGCCGCTGGACAGCAACAGCGGTAATAGACGTTTGTGCAGTTGCGGTTCAACAAAGTCCTTCACGGTATCCAGTGCCAGGTCGCCTGCAGCGTTCAGCTCGGCCTTGTTGTAGGACAACCACGCCTTCTTCAACACCATCAACACATCACTGCCTGCCGTTGAGGCGAAGCGGCGGTGCGTGGGTTTACCGTCGAAGTTGAAGGTGTGCTGGAACGCGTAGCCGGTTTCGTCACCGTTGGCGGCGGTGCAGCGCACGCAGGTGCACGGGCCATCGCCGAACGCGCTGCGCAGGTAAGCGTTGAAGTCCACCACGGGCTTGAGTGACAGGCGCTTATCGACCTCGAACAGATCCCCAGTCATTTTATCGTCAGTGTTCAACGTCCATTTCCTCGCAGGTTGGCAGGTGTATTTCAAAGCGCGGCACAATAACAGCCACACGGCATTTTGGGGATGATTAGCATAACAATAGATCCCGATATTCTTTTCCAGTCTTAAAATTCGTCGCTAGGCTCTATCACCTTCTCGAAAACGCGGCAGATTCCCATGACTTTCAAGCGTTCCTCCCTGACCCTGTTGGCCGCGTCCCTGGCGGCCGCGAGCGCCTTGCTCAGCCCCGGCGCCCAGGCCGAGGGCAAGATCAGCATTGCCCAGCAATTCGGTATCGGCTACCTGATCCTCGACGTGGTGCGCGACCAGCACCTGATCGAAAAACATGGCAAGGAGCAGGGCCTGGACATCAAGGTGGAATGGAACAGCATTTCCGGCGCCACCGCCATGAATGAATCGCTGCTGGCCGGCGCCCTGGATGTGGTCTCGGCGGGTGTGCCGCCGATGCTCACCCTGTGGGACCGCACCAAGGGCAAGCAGAACGTCAAGGCCATCGCTTCCCTGGGGTCGATGCCCAATTACCTGCTGACCAATAACCCCAACGTGAAGACCTTGCAGGACTTCACCGAAAAAGACCGCATCGCTGTGCCGGCCGCCGGCGTGGGTTTCCAGTCGCGGACCTTGCAGATCGAGACCGCCAAGCTGTTCGGCGATGCCAATTTCAAGAAGTTCGACGACATCTCCATCAGCCTGGCCCATCCGGATGCCACGGCGGCGTTGATTGCCGGTGGTTCGGAGATCAACTCACACTTCTCCAGCCCGCCGTTTCAGTACCAGGAGTTGTTGAACCCCAACGTGCATAAGGTGCTCAGTTCCTACGACATTCTTGGCGGGCAGGCTTCGTTTAACGTGCTCTATACCACGCAGAAATTTCACGATGAGAACCCGAAGACCTACAAGGCGTTTTATGACGCGCTGGCGGAGGCTGAGCGGATTATCAAGGCTGACAAGCCTGCGGCTGCCAAGACGTATATTCGCGTAGAGGAATCCAAGCTGCCTTTGGACCTGGTGGAGAAAATCGTTCAGGACCCGGAAATCGACTTCACCATCGTGCCGCAGCGTACGTTTATCTATGCGCAGAAGTTGCAGGAATTGGGCGTGTTGAAGAACAAGGCGGGGAGCTGGAAGGATTACTTCTTTGAGGAAGCCCATGGGGGTGATGGCAGCTGATTTGCGTGCTGTGGGAGGTGGTTTGTCGGTGTATATATCCGTTGCTGCGGTGATGGCGGCTTAGGGTTCCGCCCTGACGGCGGGTCACTTTTGGCAAACGCCCGGAATGCCGGCCCAGCCAAAAGTAACCAAAAGGTCTTCGCCCCACCACTCGGTGCCAGATCAAAAGCGAAAAGCGGATTTGCATACACCTGGGATCTGCTTTTCTGTGGGAGCTGGCTTGCCTGCGATGCAGACACCTCGGTACATCAGGCACACCGAGTTGATGCCATCGCAGGCAAGCCAGCTCCCACCTTTGACCGAGTATGGCTCTGCTGTTGCTGTTGCTGTTGCTGTTGCTGTTGCTGTTGCTGTTGCTGTTGCTCCGGCCCTTACATCCTTTTCGATGACGAAGTCAGCGGTCTTTTGATCTGCGCTTGTGATCGTGATCTTGATCTGAAATCGCCCCGTCAAACACGATGGCCGGAATTCGACAGTGATTTGGGGGGTAAACCGGCAGGGATGCCGGTTTAGCCGCCCCGCGCCATGGATGGCGCGTGGCGGCGGCCCCCCAAATCACTGGCGGATTGCGGGCATGCCGAGCCACAGCGAGGCACCGAGTGTTGGGGCGAAGACCTTTTGCTTACTTTTGGGTCTTTCCAAAAGTGAGCCGCCGTCAGGGCGGAACCCTAAGCCGCCATCATCCACATAACGGATATGTACTCCGACCAAGCACCCCCGCCAAACCGCCATCACAGGCAACCCAACCCCCACAGTTGATCGCTGTCATCTGAGCGTCAGCGGAAAAACTCGCCCGGCGTAGCCTCAAACTGCTGCCGAAACGCATTGATAAACGCCGACGTCGACTCATACCCACACCCCAGCGCCACATCCGTCACCCGTTCGCCTTGCTCCAGCGCGGGCAGGGCGCTGAGCAAGCGCAGGCGCTGACGCCAGGCGCGAAAGGTCAGCCCGGTATCCCTCAAAAACAACCGGCTCAGGGTCTTTTCACTGACCCCAAGCTTCTGGCTCCAGTCACCCAGGGTGGTCTGCTGCTCCGGGCGCAGGTTCAGGCTGCGGTAAATCTGCCGCAGCCGTGGGTCATGGGGCAACGGCAGCATCAAGTCTACCTGAGGCGCGGCCGCAAGCTGGTCGAGCACCACTTGGGCCAGCCGCCCGTCCGGCCCGTCTACGGCATATTCCACCGGCAACTCGCTGAAACTGCGGATCAACTCGCGCAACAAACTGCTCACCTCCAGCACCTGGCAATGCTCGGCCGCCCAGGCGGTGACGCTGCAATCGAGGTACAGGCTGCGCATTTCCGTGTGCGGTGAACTGAACACCCGGTGTGGCACGCCCGCCGGAATCCACACGGCACGCTGGGGTGGGGCGACGAAACGGCCGACACTGGTCTGGATCTCCAGCACACCCGAAATCGCATACGACAACTGCACCCACGGGTGGCTGTGCCGGCGGGTCAGCGCGCGGTTGGGCAGCGATTCGGTGCGCCCATACACCGGGCGCGGCAGGCTGGAAAGCCCGGGCACACTGCGTCGAACCGTCTTGTCATGTCCTTTAGGCGGCATTTACTGGCTCATTGGCGTTAGTCGGTAACAAGCCGTTACGTTAGAGTCGCAGCGATGCTCTTGGCAACCCCTGGAAGATTTGCTTATGACCCGCCCGCGTTTTCTACCTGACAACTTCACCCTGACTCTGATCGCCACGGTGATCCTCGCCTCACTGCTGCCCGCCAGCGGCCAGACCGCCGTGGCCTTCGGCTGGGTGACGAACCTGGCCATTGCGCTGCTGTTTTTCCTGCACGGCGCCAAGCTGTCACGCCAGGCCATCGTTGCCGGTGCCGGGCACTGGCGCCTGCATTTGCTGGTGTTCAGCCTGACCTTTGTGCTGTTCCCGTTGCTGGGCCTGGCGCTCAAGCCGCTGCTGTCGCCGCTGATCGGCAACGACCTGTACATGGGCATGCTGTATCTGTGCGCGCTGCCGGCCACGGTGCAATCGGCGATTGCCTTCACCTCGCTGGCGCGCGGCAACATCCCGGCAGCCATCTGCAGCGCGGCGGCTTCCAGCCTGTTCGGCATCTTCCTGACGCCGTTGCTGGTGACCTTGCTGCTTAACGTGCACGGCGATGGCGGCTCCACGGTCGACGCCATCCTGAAAATCAGCGTGCAACTGTTGCTGCCTTTTGTGGCGGGCCAAATCGCCCGGCGCTGGATTGGCGAGTGGGTGGGCCGTAACAAGTCCTGGCTGAAGTTCGTCGACCAGGGCTCGATTCTGCTGGTGGTCTATGGCGCCTTCAGCGAAGCGGTCAACGAAGGCATCTGGCACCAGATCCCGCTGTGGGAGCTGGGCGGTCTGGTCGTCGCCTGCTGCGTGTTGCTGGCTTTGGTGCTGGTGGCGTCCACCGTGCTGGGCAAGGCGTTCGGCTTTAGCCAGGAAGACCGCATCACCATCCTGTTCTGCGGCTCGAAGAAAAGCCTGGCCACCGGCGTGCCGATGGCCCAGGTGCTGTTCGCCGGGGCGACCATGGGCGTGCTGATCTTGCCGTTGATGCTGTTTCACCAGATCCAGTTGATGGTCTGCGCGGCGTTGGCGCAGCGCTACGCCAGGCGCCCGGAAAGCATCCCCGAGATGATGGGCCAGGTCGATCCGTGATCCAGCGCACACCTTGGCGCGATTGACCTCAAGTTAACGCCCGAGCGGACGACTTCCTTATTGAGAGCCCAATAAGGAGTGTCGGCATGAACGTTAAAGGTATTTCGCTGTTTACCGGCCTGTTTTGCCTATGGGCGGGCGCCTGTGGTGCCGCGCAGACCATCGGGCAGGGCACCATTCAGTTTCGCGGCGCCATCGTCGAACCTGGCTGTGCGACAAATGCGCGCAGTGGCGCGGTGATGGAGTTAACCGGGTGCGCCAGTTCCAATCGCGGCAGCCGCTTCGAGGTGCGCAATATGGCGCCAGTGGCCAGCGTCAACGCCGCCCATGTAAAGCTGGTGGCAGACAGCGGCGACGGGCGTTATTACAACCAGCGTTACCTGCTGGTGGACGCCTTTGGGAAGCCGATCCAGTCGGGCAACTACGTGATTACCATGACCTCGCCCTAAGCCGTCGGGCGACGATCCGCGTCAACAGCGGGCCAAGAAACCTATAGAATGCTCGGCGGCGGCGCTGTTCTGCGCGGCCGTTGGATCATCGCCAGAGTATCTCGCCCGCCAATGAGCATTTCAGCCGCCACCCCCCAAGCCAATTGGCAACCGGTCATCGCCTTGGCGCTGGCCGCCTTTGTGTTCAATACCACCGAATTCGTGCCCGTGGGCCTGCTCAGCGCCATCGGTGCGAGCTTCGACATGCCCATCGCCAACGTCGGCCTGATGCTCACCATCTATGCCTGGATCGTCTCGCTGACCTCGCTGCCGGTGATGCTGCTGACGCGCAACGTCGAGCGGCGCAAATTGCTGATCGTGCTGTTCGGCCTGTTTATCGCCAGCCATATCCTCTCCAGCGTCGCCAACAGTTTCGGCCTGCTGATGGTCAGTCGCATCGGCATCGCCTTGTCCCATGCGTTGTTCTGGTCGATTACCGCGTCCCTGGCCGTGCGCCTGGCGCCGGAAGGCAAGCAGGTGCAAGCCCTTGGGTTGCTGGCCACCGGCACATCCCTTGCGATGGTGTTGGGCATTCCTCTGGGCCGCCTGCTCGGTGAGGCCATGGGCTGGCGCACCACCTTCCTGGTGATCGCCGCGTTCGCTGCCGCCCTGGTGTTCTGGCTGGCGCGCACCTTGCCGCCGCTGCCAAGCCAGAACTCCGGCTCGCTGCGCAGCCTGCCGTTGCTGTTCAAACGCCCGGCACTGGTGGCGCTGTACGTGCTCACCGCCATGACCGTCACCGCGCAATTCACCGCCTACAGCTACATCGAACCCTTCGTTGAAGGCGTAGCCGGTTTGGGCGGCGGTGCCGTGACCCTGATTTTGCTGGTGTTCGGCGGCGCGGGCATCATCGGTTCGCTGCTGTTCAGCCTGGTGCACCGCTTCAACCCACATATCTTCGTGGTCAGCGCAGTGTTCCTGCTCGCGGCCTGCTTGACCCTGATGCTGCCCTTGAGCGGCGCCGAGTCATACCTGGTGGTACTGAGCATTTTCTGGGGCATGGCCATCATGGGCTTCGGCCTGGCGATGCAATCGAAGGTGCTGGTGCTGGCACCGGACGCCACCGACGTGGCCATGGCAATGTTCTCCGGCATCTACAACATCGGCATCGGCGGCGGCGCCCTGATGGGCAGTTGGGTCGGCAGCCACTTCGGCTTCGCCTGGATCGGCGTGGCGGGCGGGGCGTTGGCGGCAGTGGCGTTGATTGGTTATTGCCTGGCGATTCGCAAGTTCGGGACGGGTGTGGTGCGTAACTGAGGAGTAACGATTGATGATCAAACCTGCTGTTTTCGCGATGCTTGCCAGCGTGTCTGCGCTGTTGCTCAGCCCTTCGAGCGTTGCCGCCAGTTTCGACTGCGCCAAGGCTCGGGCACCTGACGAAATCACCATCTGCAAAAACGTCAGCCTCAACGACCAGGACGTGACCATGGCGTTGCTCTACGACCTGAACAAGCACTTCATGGCCATGGGCGGGCGCGGTTCGTTGATGGACGGGCAGGCCGAGTGGCTCAAGCAGCGGCATGCCTGCGGGGCAAAAGTCAGTTGCCTGAGCGCTGCTTATACGCAGCGGATCGGCATGTTGCGCGGGTTTATTGATGAGCGGGTGATGACGAAAGGGCCGTTTTGAGTCATTCCCGATGCGGCAGTTAGAGGGCGACCAAGAGGTCGCCCATTTTTCTTTACAGCCCTACGCTCGCAATCTTCGCCCAATCACATCGAGTAAATCGCAACCGTCACGCAGTGGAATACTCAACAGCAACGCGAAGTCCTGCAGCACGACTGCGTCGCTGCTGAGCCCATCGCGAAGCGCCAGGTTCTCCAGAAATTGAGTGACTGCCCGTATGCGAAACACCGCGGCATCATGCAGTGCGTCCAGTGGTGCCTGAGTGTCGATAAGCAGGGTAGGGATAGTGCAATCGGGGCCTGTGATGGGCATATACCGATCTTGTGCGGTCATGGATCTTGCTCCTATATCTGAATGAGCCGTCACCTTCTGCCGCCAAGCAGAATTAGGGTGGCGGATTACGCAAGGTTGGCGGACCGGGGATATAGGACCCGGCACTTCCGAAGAAGTCCCTGCGCAACCCGCCATTGCACGAAATCACAGGCGCAAAAAAAGCGCCTGCAATCGTGTTGGGGGCGCTGTTGCGCCTATATCTGGTCGGACCGCCAAGTCCAATCGCAGCGTTTGCTGCGAGTTGAAAGGTTAACGTGCGAGGTTCTCAGGGGCAACAGGCAAATGGACGGGATCTAAAATTTGGATCATTCGCCTGTGCGGCAATCTGCTTTTCTGTGGGAGCTGGCTTGTTGTGGCGAGCAGGCTTGTCCTGCGTTGGGCTGCGAAGCGGCCCCGGCTTTTTCTAGCCACCGCGTCGACTGAATGGGGCGGCTTCGCCACCCAACGCAGGACAAGCCTGCTCGCCACAAGTCAGCTCCCGCATTTGATCACATGCGGTTTTAGACCCTTATAACGCAGCCAGCACCGCCTCGAGCTTCTCCTGATCCCGCGCAAACTGGCGAATGCCTTCGGCCAGCTTCTCGGTGGCCATCGCATCTTCATTCGACGCCCAACGGAACTGCGCTTCGGTCAATGGCTGACGCGCTTCACCCTCTGCACCTGGCGCCAATTTGCGTTGCAGCACGCCGTTATCGTCAGCCAGTTTTTGCAGCAGGTCAGGGCTGATGGTCAGGCGGTCGCAACCGGCCAGTTCTTCGATCTGGCTCAAGGTGCGGAAGCTGGCGCCCATCACCACGGTGTCGATTGTGTTGGCCTTGTAGTAGTTGTAGATACGCGTCACCGACTGCACGCCCGGGTCTTCGGCACCGGTGTAGTCCAGGCCGGTGTTTTTGCGATACCAGTCGTAGATGCGGCCCACGAACGGCGAGATCAAAAACACCCCGGCATCGGCGCAGGCCTGGGCCTGGGCGAAGGAAAACAACAGCGTGAGGTTGGTCTGGATGCCGGCTTTTTCCAGGCGCTCGGCGGTGCGAATGCCTTCCCAGGTGGAGGCCAGTTTGATCAGCACGCGGTCGCGGCCGACACCGGCCTGGTCGTACAGGGCGATCAGCTGGTTGGCCTTGGCCCACAGCGCGTCTTCGTCGAACGACAAACGTGCGTCGACTTCAGTGGAAATACGCCCCGGAATCACTTTGAGAATGCCCGCGCCCACCGACACCGCGAAGTGGTCGCAGGCCAGGTCCACATCGCCTTTGGACAGGCTCACGGCATTGCGCAGCAGCTCGGCGTATTCCGGGATGGCGGCGGCCTTGAGCAGCAGCGACGGGTTGGTGGTGGCATCCACCGGGCGCAGGCGGCTGATGGCTTCCAGGTCGCCGGTGTCGCAGACCACGGTGGTGAATTGCTTGAGTTGTTCGAGCTTGGACGTCATGAGCGGCAGTCTCCAGAATAGGGTTAGTGGTTGAGGGCCTGGGCGGTGTCGAGGTCGGTGATCAATACATCGAGGTAGCCGCCCTTGAGCGCGCCGCGAATGGCCTGCACTTTGTTCAGCCCGCCGGCCAGGCCGAGCACGCGTTGGATCGAGCGCAACTTGGGCAGCGCCACCGACACTACAAATTCTTCGTCTTCATCCAGTACCGGTTTGCCCTGGGCATCGAAGTAGCGCAGGCAGATATCACCCACCGCGCCGCGTTCGGCCAGCAGGCGCAGCATGTCTTCGGTGTAGTAGTTGCCGCTGTTGCGCAGCAGTTGCGAGGGCTCCAGGTCGCCAATGCCGACAATCGCCAGGGTGATGCTGTCAAAGCGCTGCAGCACCTCCTTGACCTCTTCCATCTCGACAATACGCTGCTTGCTTTCCACCGATTGCTCGATGCTCTGCGACGGCAGCAAAAACGCCGGGCAGTTGAGCAGGGTGGCCAGGCGCTGGGTGAGCAAGGTGGCTTCAAACGCGCCTTTGTTGCCGACGCCGCCGAGCAATTGCACCACTTCCTGGGCGCCTTGCTTGCCCGGTTGCGCATGCAGATGGCCGACCATGGCGCGAATGGTGCTGCTCCACGACGAAATGCCGATATGGTCCTGGGGCGACAGGCTGGTCTCCAGGTAATGCGCGGCGGCCGAGCCGATGGCCTGCTTGATGCTTTCGTCGTTGCCTGGCTCGGTGGCTTCCACCACGACCACCTGGCGCACGCCGTAGCGGCGCTGCAACTGGGTTTCCAGCTCCAGGTGCAGGCCTTGCAGGCGCATCACGCTGATCTTCACTACGCCTTCCTGCAGCGCCCGGCGCAGGGCGCGGCTGATAAAAGACTGCGAAAGGTCCAGCTGCGCGGAGATTTCGGACTGCTTGAGCCCTTCTTCGTAATAGAGGCTCGCGATCTTGGTGATCAGGCGCTGTTCTTCGATCTGGCTCATGAAGGCCTCAGTTGATGTTTCAATGCCGGTGAGGATACCAAACCCTTACGACATGATCAGGCCGCCGTCGATATTGATTGCCTGGCCTGTCAGGTACGCCGCGTCATCGGAGGCCAGAAACGCCACCAGCCCGGCCACATCCGAGGGTTTGCCGGCGCGGCGCAGCGGGATGTTCTTGACCCATTCGGCCATCAACTCACCTTTGCCATAACGTTTTTCCTCGGTGCTGAGGATCTCGCCCCACACGCGATCGTTGTAGTCCCACATCTCGCTTTCGATGATGCCGGGGCAGAACGCGTTGACCGTGATGTTATGCCGCGCCAGTTCCAGCGCCAGGCTCTGGGTGATGCCGATCACGCCCATTTTGCTCGCGGCGTAGTGCGGCGTGTAGATAAAGCCCTGGCGGCCCTGGCCGGACGAAGTATTGATCAGCCGCCCGCTGCCTTGCTTGACCATGTATTTGGCGGCTTCACGGCAACCGAGCCACACGCCGGTGGTGTTGACTTGCAGCACCTTGTCGAAGTCGGCGCGGGGCATTTTGTCGTAGTGGTCGATGGTGATGATGCCGGCGTTCTGCACCGATACATCAATGCTGCCAAAGCGTGCGTGGCCTTCGCGGTAGAGCTTTTCGATGTCACTTTCGCAGGTTACATCGATGCCCAGGGCGAGGGTGTCGACCTGGTATTCCTTGGCCAGTTGCTCGGCGGTGAAGGTCACGCGCTCAAGGTCGTTGGAGGCCAGCACCAGGTGGGCGCCTTCCTGGGCGAAACGCTCGGCAATCCCGGCGCCGATGCCACGGCAGGCACCGGTGATGACTACAGTTTTACCGCTGAATCGTTGCGACATGACAGGCTCCAAAAAGAGGTTTACCAGCAGACAAAACCGCCATCGACCAACAAGTCGACGCCGGTGCAGAACGACGACGCCTGGCTGACCAGAAAGATCGCCGGGCCGACCATTTCGTCTACGCTGGCCATGCGGCCCATGGGCGTGGTCTGTTCAAAGATCTTCACCTGGTCGGCGACTTCCGGCCGCGAGTTCATCGGTGTGGCGGTGTAGCCGGGGCTGATGCAGTTGACCCGCAGGCCCTTGTCAGCCCATTCCATCGCCAGGCTTTTGCTCAGATGGATCACGCCGGCCTTGGAGGTGTTGTAGTGCGCCTGCAGCAGGCCGCGATTGACGATGCTGCCGGACATTGAGGCGATATTGACGATGGCGCCTTTGCCCCGCGGCAGCATCACGGCGGCCTGGGCCTGGCAGCTCAAGAAGATGCCGGTGAGGTTGATGTCCAGCGTGGCTTGCCAGCGTTGCAGTTCCAGGTCTTCGGCGGCCTGGGCATTGGCGATGCCGGCGCAATTGACCGCCACGCTCAACTCGCCCAGTTCGCTTTCGGTGCGGGCCACGGCGGCGTCGAGGGTGGCGCGGTCGGTGACCGTGCCGCTCAAGGCCAGAGCGCGACGGCCGAGGGTCTGGATGCGCTCGACGGTGCTGGCAATGCCGGGGCTGCCGGGCAGGTCAAAGCAGGCTACGTCGGCGCCGGCTTCGGCCAGGCCCACAGCGATGGCCTGGCCGATGCCGCTGCCTGCGCCGGTCACAAAAGCGACTTGGCCGTGAAGACTAAAAAGTTGCATGCATTACTCCATTCGTGAAATCACAGTACAACCCCTGTGGGAGCTGGCTTGCCTGCGATAGCGATAGTTCAGTCACATCCGTAGTGGCTGGGCCACCGCTATCGCAGGCAAGCCAGCTCCCACAGTTGATCTCTAGTGTTTGTAGGTTAAGCGGTGGCCATTTCCATCACCGAAACCGGCGTGGCCTCGCCGCGCTCCAGAATCCCCATCTGCCGCCCCCGGCTCATGACCATTACCCGATGGGACAGCCCCAGCACTTCATCCAGATCCGAGCTCACCACAATCACCGCCATGCCCTTGGCCGCAAGGTCCGCGATCACTTCATAAATCGCGGCGCGTGCGCCCACGTCGATGCCGCGTGTGGGTTCATCGAGGATGAACACCTTGGGGTTGCGCGCCAGCCACTTGGCAATGATTACCTTCTGCTGGTTACCACCGGACAAACTCGAAATCCGCGACTGCGGCGCGCCTTTCACGCCCAGGCGCGCCACCGCCGTGCGCGCAAACTCGCGCAGTGGGGCAGGGAACACCCAGCCGCGCTGATCGAGCAGGTCGGTGTTGCCATAAATCAGGTTGTCTTCGATGCGATGTTCCACCACCACGCCTTGTTGCTTGCGGTCCTCGGGCACCAGCACCACACCGGCCTGGATCGCTTCGAACGGCGAGCGCAATTGGCGAACTTCGCCATCGAGCTGCATGTGGCCCTGGATGTCCTGGGCCGCACCGGCAATGGTGCGTACCAGTTCGGTGCGCCCGGCACCGACCACTCCGGCAATGCCGAACACCTCACCGGCGCGCACGCTGAAATCAATGTCGTGCAGGGCAAACTCACGGCAACTCAAGCCCTTGACCTGCAACATCACCTGCTCTTTGGGCGCCTGCAACGAGGGGAAAATCCGCTCCAGGCTGCGCCCGACCATCTGCTCCACCAACTCACGCACCGGCACCTGGGCCGTGGCGTGCAGGGCGATCTGGCGACCGTCGCGCAGCACCAGCACGCGGTCGGCGATGCGTGCTATTTCTTCCAGGCGATGGCTGATATAGATAAACGACACGCCCTCAGCCTTGAGCCGCTCGACCTGTTGAAAGAGCAACTCGGTTTCTTCACCGCCCAAGGCGGCGGTCGGTTCATCCAGAATCAACAAACGCGCTTTAAGGGTCAGCGCCTTGGCGATTTCCACCAGTTGCTGCGCCGCCACGCTGAGCCCTTCGACCTTGCGCGAAGCCGGCACGTCAAGCCCCAGGCGCTCCAGCTGGATCTGCGCCTGGGCCTCGATGTATTCGCGGTCGACCCGCCCGTAACGCATGGGCAGGCGGCCGACAAAGATGTTCTCGGCAATCGACAATTGCGGCAGCAGGCGGATTTCCTGGTGGATCAAGCCGATCCCCGCGCTCAACGCCGCACCCGGTGAGGCGGGTGCATAGGCCTGGCCCAGCCAGGTCATGCTGCCGCCGGCTTCGGGTTGCACCAGCCCGGCGATAATCGACGACAAGGTGGATTTGCCCGCGCCGTTCTCGCCGAGCAAGGCCAGTACTTCGCCGGGACGGATATCCACATTGACCTGCGACAGCACCTGCACCGGGCCATAGGCCTTGCTGATGTTGCGCAGGCACAGCACCGCGTCGGCTGCTGTGTCCAGAGCTGCTGCTTGCATGGCGACCTCCCAGGTTTACGGGTGCTGTTGCAGGAACGGCGCGACGTTGTCTTTGGTGGTCAGCACGGTGGGCAGCAGTTGCTCCTTGGGCACGGCTTTACCGGCTTTGAGGTCAATCGCCGAGGCCACGGCCAGGCGGCCCATCTTCTGGGTCTGCTGGGTCATGGTGGCATCCAGCACGCCGCTTTCCACGGCCTTGAGGCCGGCGACGTCGCCGTCAAAACCGACCACCACGACCTTGTGGTCGAGGTTGCCGACTTTTACCGCCTGGGCAGCGCCCAAGGCCATGGCGTCGGCGCGGCCGAAGAACACGCTGATATTCGGGTCCCGCTGGAGCAGGTCCTGGGCCACGGCGAAGCCTTTGTCCTGAGCCCATTCGGCGGGTTGCTGGGCGACAATCTTGAGGTCCGGGAAGGCTTTCAGGCCCTCTTCAAAGCCTTTGGCGCGGTCGATCTCGGGCGTGGTGCCGAGCTGGCCTTGCAACACGGCGATGCGGCCCTTGCCGTCGGTGATTTTGCCGACGTATTCAGCCAGCGCCTTGGCACCGGCGACGCTGTCGCTGGCGATGAACGTGTCACCCGGCGCGTCAGGCGCGTTGCGGTCCACGGCGATCACCGGGATGCCCGCAGCCTTGGCGGCTTTAACCGGCACCCCCGCGGCCGTGGCGCCGGCCGGGATGTAGATCAGCACGTCGATTTGGCGGGTGATCAGGTCTTCAATCTGGCTGACCTGGGTGGAGGAGTTGCCCTGGGCGTCCACGGTGATCACCTTGATGCCCTTGGCCTTGCCCTCGGCTTCCACCGATTGCTTGATCTGGTTGAAAAAGTCGGCCTGCAGGTTAGCCACGGCCAGGCCGATGGTCAGGTCCTTGGCCCAGGTGGTGCCGGCGGCGGTAAGCGTTGCGGCAGCCAAAGCAGTAGCGATAAGCAGTTTCTTGGGGCTGAACATGTCGGTGACTCCTGGTTTTATTGTTGGAGGGTGTCAACTGTCGAACAGGTTTAACGGGCAGTGCTGGAGCGGCGTCGCAGGGTGTCGATGGTCACGGCGAGGGCGATGACCACGCCGATCACCACTTGTTGAATAAAGGGCGAAACGCCCAGCAGGTTGAGGCCATTGCGCAGCACGCCAATGATCAGCACGCCGACCAGGGTGCCGCCGATGCTGCCCACGCCACCGCTGAGGCTGGCGCCGCCGATCACCACGGCGGCGATGGCGTCCAGTTCCAGGCTCAACCCGGCGCTCGGTTGCGAAGAGTCCAGGCGCGCAGCCAGGGTTACGGCGGCGATACCGGCCAGCGCACCGCTCACGGCGTACACCCACAAGGTAATGGCGCGCACCTTGATGCCCGACAAGCGCGCCACTTCCGGGCTGCCGCCCATGGCGTAGAGGTTGCGGCCACCGGCACGAAAGCGCAGGAACACCCAGGCGACCACCAGCATCACCAGGAACAGGCCGACGGTTGCCGACAGGAAACCAAAGTGCCGCACCGTGGCCAGGCTGGTGAACCAGTCCGGGTAGCCGACGATCTGCCGGCCTTCGGTAAGAATGTTCGCCAGGCCACGGGCCACCGACATCATGGTCAGCGTGGCAATAAACGGCGGCAGCTTGGCGTAGGTGATCAGCCCGCCGGACACCAGCCCGGCGAGCATGCCGCTGGCAATCGCAATCGGAATCGCAAAGCCCAGCGGCACCGCCTGGTCCTGATACAACCAGCCGAGCATCATCATCGAGAAGGCCAGCACCGACCCTACCGACAAGTCGATGCCGCCAATCACGATCACCGCCGTCATGCCAATCGCCAGAATGCCCAGCACGGTGACCTGATCCAGGATGTTCAGGCCATTACGCAAGGAAAAGAAGAATTCGGAGCTGAAGGAGAAGACCAGCACCAGCAGTACGAGGCCGATCAGCGGGCCGCCGATATTACTGGGGAGCAATTTCACCAGCCGCGGGCGGCGGGTCGGCTTGAGATCGGCCGGATGGACAGAGGCTTTGGCGTCCACTTTGTTCTCCTGACTTATTTTTTTTGGAGTTCATTCAGGCGCCTTGAATATTTATGCATGCCTGACTGTTAATTCAGATTCTAGTGACACCGTGTCAAAGTCAAGCGCTTAATTTTTCATGCAGGCGGTAAAACGGCTGTTCGCGTTGGCCGCAAAGCCACGGTTTAGAGTAGCGCGTGGCGGATTTTGGCCGCTGGTCCGAGGGGGTTTAGCAAGGTTTATTTGATTTTTCCGCCGATCACTCACTTGACCTGCTGACGGATCGGCGTCTAAATAGAAATATATTGTCAGCGCTGAATAAATATTCAAATGCAGTGCTGAACACTTTCACCCCGCGTGGTCAGCCTCAAAGGAGCCGCTGCATGAATGCCTTCCAGTACGACGCCCACCAGATCAAAGAACAGGCCCGCCTGATCCGGCGCCACGTGATCCGCCTGAACGCCGACTCACCGGCGGGCGGGCATACCGGGGCCGACCTGTCGGAAACCGACATCCTCGCCACCCTGTATTTCCGCATCCTCAACACCGGCCCGGAACGCACCCAGGACCCGGAACGCGATATCTATATCCAGAGCAAAGGCCATGGCGTCGGCGGTTTGTACTGCTGCCTGGCGCAGGCCGGCTACATCCCCACCGACTGGCTGGCGACCTACCAGCACTTCAACTCACACTTGCCCGGCCACCCGGTGCGGCAGAAAACCCCTGGCATCGAGTTGAACACCGGTGCCCTCGGCCACGGCTTGCCGGTGGCGGTGGGGCTGGCGTTGGCGGCAAAGATGTCGGGCAGTAAAAAGCGCATTTATGTGCTGACCGGCGACGGCGAACTGGCCGAGGGTTCGAACTGGGAAGCGGCGATGGCGGCGGCCAAGTACGGGCTGGATAACCTGTTTGTGATCGTCGACAAAAACAAACTGCAGCTGGCGGGTTTGACTGCCGAGATCATGCCGCTCGACCCGCTGGACGTGAAATGGGCCGCCTTTGGCTTTCGCGTCAGCGAGTGCGACGGCAACGATGTGAGCCAGTTGATCCCGGCGCTGGAAAGCATGCAGAGCCAAACCGGCGCCCCGCAGGTGTTGATCGCCCACACCATCAAAGGCAAGGGCGTGTCCTTTATCGAAGCCCGCCCCGAATGGCACCACCGTGTGCCCAAGGGCGATGAAATCCACGCAGCATTGGAGGAGTTGAGTCATGGCGAGTGAACATCTGGCGAGCGTCATGGTGGAGGCTTTTATTGCTGCGGTAGAGGCGGGCCTCGATGTGGTGCCGGTGGTCAGCGACTCCACCTCCACGGCCAAGATCGGCCCGTTTGTGCAGCGCTTTCCCGAGCGGCTGATTAACGTCGGGATTGCCGAGCAGTCACTGGTCAGCGTCGCGGCGGGCCTGGCGCTCGGCGGCAAGATCGCGGCCACCTGCAATGCGGCGCCGTTCCTGATTTCACGCGCCAATGAGCAGATCAAGGTCGACGTTTGCTACAACCAGGCCAACGTGAAAATGTTCGGCTTGAACGCGGGCACCAGCTACGGCCCGCTCGCCAGCACTCACCACAGCCTCGACGATATCTCGGTGATGCGCGGCTTCGGCAATGTGCAGATTTTCGCCCCGGCCGATGCCATCGAATGTCGCCAGATCGTCGATTACGCGCTGCGCTATCAAGGCCCGGTGTACATCCGCCTCGACGGCAAAGCCTTGCCGGATGTGCATGGCACCGACTATCAGTTCCGGCCAGGCCAAGTGGATATCCTGCGTCAGGGCGCGGATGTGAGCATCGTCGCCCTGGGCTCGGTCGTGCATGAAGCGGTGGAGGCGGCGGCCTTGTTGGCGGAGCAGGGCATTGAGGCGCAAGTGATTAACCTGTCGTCGATCCGGCCGTTGCAGCGTGAGGTGTTGCTCAATGCCCTGCGCGGCACGCATGGGGTGGTCAGCGTGGAAGAGCACAACATCAACGGCGGCGTCGGCAGCCTGGTGGCCGAAGTGCTGGCCGAGGCCGGGCTGGGCGTGCCTTTGATCCGCCTGGGCATCGGCGACGGTGAATACGCTGCCGCCGGTGCACGCGAACCCACCCGCGCCTTGCATAACATTGATGCGGCTGGGATTGTGGCGGCAGCCACTCGCGTGCGGTGAATTCAATGACTGACAATAAACCGCTGATCCTGGCGATAGATGAAGGCACCAGCAATGCCAAGGCCGTGCTGGTCAATGAACTCGGGCAGGTGATTGCGCGGGGTTCGCGGCCACTGAGTATCAGCCATCCCGGCCCTGGGTTTTCCGAACAGGACCCGCTGCTGATCTGGCAGAACACCCTGGCGGCCATTGATGAATGCCTGGCTCAAGTGGATCGGCCGATCACCGCACTGGCTGTCAGCAACCAGCGCGAATCCGTGGTGGCGTGGGACCGTGCGACCGGCGAGCCGCTGTCGCCGTGCATCAGTTGGCAATGCCGACGTTCAACGGCGCTGTGCACTGAACTGCATGCGCAAGGCCACGAAGCCGTCATTCTTGAGAAAACCGGCCTGGCCTTGGACCCGATGTTCTCGGCGGGCAAGTTTCGCTGGATTCTCGATCACCTGGACAACGGCCATGCCCGCGCCGCTGCCGGTGAAATCTGCCTGGGTACCGTCGACAGTTGGCTGTTGTGGCAACTCAGCGGCGGCCAGGTCTTTGCCACCGACTATTCCAACGCGGCGCGCACGCAACTGTTCAACCTGCACACCTGCGCCTGGGACCCGGTTTTGCTCGACCTGTTCGGCATTCCGCTTGCCGCGCTGGCGCCGATCCGGCCCAGCGCCGGCTTTTTCGCTGAGACCGTCGCAGCCGGTGGCTTGCCCGCAGGTATCCCGATCATGGCGATGATCGGCGACTCCCATGCCGCGTTGTATGGGCAGGGCGGGTTTGTACCGGGGCTGGTCAAGGCCACCCTCGGCACCGGCTCATCCTTGATGACGCCCATGAGCGGCGCGATTGCTTCCACCCATGGCCTCTCAACCACTCTGGCCTGGCATGACGGCGCTAAACCCACGTTCGGCATGGAAGGCAACATCGTGCACACCGGCGCCGCCGTGCAATGGGCCTCGCGGCTGGTGGCGGGTGAATCCCTGGATGCCCTGGCCGAGCAGGCCGCGCAGTTGCCGGACAATGGCGGCGTGTACTTCGTGCCGGCGCTGTCCGGGCTGGGGGCGCCGCACTGGAAAGCCGATGCGCGTGGCTTGATGTGCGGCCTGAGCGAAGCCACTACCGGTGCGCATCTGGTGCGCGCGTCGCTGGAGTCCATCGGCTATCAGATCCGTGATGTGTTCGAGGCGATGCAGCAGGATATCGGCAGCCCGCTCAAGGAGCTTTGGGTGGACGGCGGCGCCACGCGTAACCGCTGGTTGATGCAGTTTCTGGCCAACCTGCTGCAACGCCCGGTGGTGCGCAGTTTGTCACCGGAAGTCTCGGCACTCGGTGCGGCGCACCTGGCGGGCAGGGCGCTTGGAATTTGGGCCAGCGACGAGGCGCTGGCAGCACTGGAGCGCCAGCGTGAGCGGTTTGAGCCGCAGGCGGATGGGCAAATGTCAGCGCGTTACGCCGACTGGAAAAAGGCCTTGGCCCGCACCCTGCTCTAAAGACCGATCGAGATCAAACTGTGGGAGCTGGCTTGCCTGCGATAGCGCTCTGTCAGCCACCACCGCTATCGCAGGCAAGCCACCTCCCACCTGAACCGCGCCAACCTTCACGGCTTCCAGGTATCCACATCCCTGGCGTCCACCGCCTTGGGCAACAACCCCGCCTTGAAGAACGCATCCGCAATCTTCTGCTGCTCACCCAACTGCTCCACCGTCACCGGTTGCACCTGATAACTGCGGTGCGCATTGGCCGCTTCCACCGTGGCCACATCCAGGTTGCCCCACAGCGGGCCGAGTACTTTGGCCGCGTCCTGCGGGTGGGTTTTCACCCACTGGCCGGCCTTTTCCAACTGCTCATACACCACCTTCAAGACCTCAGGGTGCGCCTTGGCATAAGGCGTGCCCGTCAGGTAGTAGCGCTTGTAGCTGGCAAGGCCTGCACCGTCGGCCAGCGTGCGTGTCGGCAATTGTCGCTGCACGCTGGTGAGGAAGGGTTCCCAGGTCACCCAGGCATCCACCTTGTTGTTCTCGAACGCCGCACGACCATCGGCGGGCGATAAATAAGCCGGTTCAATGTCCGAAAACGCCAGGCCGGCTTTAGCCAAGGCAGCGATCAACAAATAGTGGGTGCCGGCCGCTTTGGTCACGGCGATTTTCTTGCCTTTCAAATCCGCCAGCTGCTGGATCGGCGAGTCCTTGCGCACCACGATGGCCTGGGCCGATGGCGAGGGCGCTTCCTGGGCGAAGTAGGTGAGTTTGGCCTGGGCCGCCTGGGCGAAGATCGGCACGGTGTCGGCCACGTCGGCGCTGATGTCCACGTTGCCCACATTCAGCGCTTCAAGCAACGGCAGTCCGCTGGGGAATTCGTGCCAGCTCACGTCAATATTGTCGGCCTTGAGGGCTTTTTCCAGGGTGCCCTGGGTTTTCAGCAAGGTGATCAGGGTCGAGGATTTCTGGTAACCGATGCGCACGGTTTCCTGGGCCGCGGCACTCACCGCGACAGAAAAAGCCAATAACCCGATAACAGCGGCGAGGGGACGACGAATAGACATGGCGCGCTCGTTCTTCAGCGAAATAGCGCCAAGCTTAAAGTTATGAAAAGCATTCGATAAATACTCTTTCGATCTGAGCTTAGGGCGCTTTTTGCAACATCCGACCAATCGGTCATAACCATAGAGTTATATGATTCTTTCATAATCGTGCGTGATTAATATAATCAAAAGCGAACTTCCTAACGAAGACGCTTTATGACCACACGCCGCCAGATCCATTTGTCAGCCTTCCTGTTAAGCGGCCCGGTGGTACACAGCCATGCGGTGTGGCGCCACCCGCAAACCGTGGGCAATTACCTCGACCCCGAGTACTACACGCGCATCGCCAAGGTCGTGGAAGAAGGCCTGTTCGATTTCCTGTTCTTCGCCGATCGCCTGGCCGTGGGCGACCAGATGGGCGGCTCCCGTGAGTTTGCCTTGCGCTACGGCGCCCAGGACGCCACGCGCCTGGACCCGTTGCCGATCCTGTCGTACCTGATCGGCCAGACCACCCGGCTTGGGCTGGGCGCGACCCGTTCCACCACCTATTACGAACCGGCGCACATTGCCCGTGAATTTGCCACCTTGGACCACCTGTCCAAGGGCCGCGCGGCGTGGAATATCGTCACCTCGATGAATGACAGCGAAGGGCGCCTGTTCGGCAAGGCCAAGCACCTGGAGCATGACCTGCGCTATGACCGCGCCGATGAGTTTGTCGAGGTCGCGCTCAAACTCTGGAACAGCTGGGGCAAGGACGCGCTCAAGCTCGACCGCGAAAGCGGGGTGCTCGCCGACCCGGCATTGATTACCTCGGTGCAACACCGGGGCGAGTGGTTCCGGGTCGAAGGCCCGCTGAATATCCCGCGCTCGCCCCAGGGCCGGCCGGTGCTGATCCAGGCCGGTTCGTCCGGGCGGGGCCGGCGCTTTGGCGCGCGGTGGGCCGAGGCGATTTTTACCATTCACCCACACCTGGCGGCGATGCGGGCGTTTCGCGATGACGTGCGCGCCCAGGTGGTGCAACAAGGCCGCGCCGCCGACAGCTGCAAAATACTCACGGCGGTGATGCCGTTTATTGGCGGCAGCGAAGCCGAAGCCCGCGCCAAGCGCGACCAGCACAACGCCCTGGCGCGGCCGGAGCTGGGGTTGGTGACACTGGCTTCGCAATTGAATGTGGACCTGTCGCCGTTCCCGCTGTCGGCCACCTTGGCCGAGGTGGCGCAATCGCCGCTGATCCACGCGGCGGCCGCTGAAAAGCTGCTGATGCAAGGCTCTGAGCTGACCCTGGAACAGCTTGGCCGGATCTTCGCCAGCAGCGTGCGCGTGCCGCAGCTGGTGGGCACCGGCGCGCAGATCGCCGACCAATTGGCCGAGCTGTTCGAGCAAGGCGGTTGCGACGGCTTTGTGATTTCGCCGGGGTACTTGCCGGGCTCGTTCACCGAATTTGTCGAGAGCGTGATTCCGCATTTGCAGCGCAAGGGCCTGTTCCGCACCGCGTACGAAGGCTCGACGCTGCGTGAGCACCTCGGGCTCGACTGAATGCGTTCTATGTGGGAGCTGGCTTGCCTGCGATAGCGGTGGGTCAGTTTGCATCGATGTTGACTGACACTGCGCTATCGCAGGCAAGCCAGCTCCCACATTTGGACCGTGGTGGTTTTTTTATTGGTTACATCAATTTAAAGGAATAGTGCGCATGGCTGCTTTCGATCACTTGACCCGTCGCCGCTTGCTCGGCATGGCAGGCATTTCCATGGCCGGCCTGGCGCTGCCCAGCCTGGGCTTTGCGGCCGACGAGCACGCCGGGCACGGCACGCCTGCGGAACCAGCAGGCACCGGCGAGTTCATCCGCCTTGATGCGCCGCGCAAGCTCAAACTGGCGGTCAACCTCAACGCTGTGTGCCTGGCGCCGGTGGTGATCGCCCACGGCCAGGGCTTTTTCACCAAACACAACCTCGATGTGGAGCTGGTCAACTTTGGTAACTCCACCGAAGTGCTGCTCGAAGCCATCGCCACCGGCAAGGCGGACGCCGGTATCGGCATGGCGCTGCGTTGGCTCAAGGCACTGGAACAAGGCTTTGACGTCAAGCTCACGGCCGGCACCCACGGCGGTTGCTTGCGCTTGCTGAGCGCCGCGAACGGTGGCGTGAATAAGCTCGAAGACCTCAAGGGCAAGGCCATCGGCGTCACCGACATGGCCAGCCCCGACCGCAACTTCTTTTCGATCCTGCTGAAAAAGCACGGCGTCGACCCGGTGCGCGACGTCGAATGGCGCCTGTACCCGGCCGACCTGCTGGGCACCGCGCTGGAGCGTGGCGAAGTGCAGGCGGTCAGCGGCAGTGACCCGTTCATGTACCGCCTGATCAAGTCCGGCGTGGCGCGGGAGTTGTCCACCAACCTGGTGGAGGAATACGCCAACCTCAGCTGCTGCGTGGTCGGCGTCACCGGCAAGCTGGTCCGTGAAGACAAGCGCGTAGTCGCGGCACTGACCCAGGCGATTCTGGAGGCCCATGATTATTCCGTGCAGCACCCCGAAGAGGTCGCCAAGGGCTTCCAGGCCTATGCGCTCAATACCACGACAGAAGAAGTGCAGGCGATCCTGCACGATCACACCCACGGTCACCATGCGGTCGGCGCGGCATTGACGCAGGAAATCACCACCTATGTGACCGACCTGAAAACCGTCGAGGTGATCAGCAAGGGCACCGATCCGGTGGAGTTTGCCAAGGAGATCACCGCTGATGTCTTCAGTTGATGCAACCACCCTGAACCCAAGCCTGGCATTCAAGGCCGGCTGGCAGGGCGCAACGGTGGTGGCTGCCTGGGTGGCCGTGGCGCTGTTGATCAGCTATTGGCCCAATGCCGTGCGCCATTGGCCAATGACCCAGGGTCTGGCCAATGTGTGCGTGGCGGTGGCTGCGCTGTTCATCGTGTTGAGCCTGCTGGGCCTGCGTTTTTCGCGGCTCGGCCAGCGCCTGAAAAACGCCGGGCCGTGGCTGATTGCCTTGCCCGTATTGCTGGGTATCTGGGAGCTGCTCACCGCCAAACTGGCGCTGCTGCCGGTGCCGTTTTTTGCGCCGCCCCAAGCCTTGCTCGCGGTGTATACCGAAGACTACGCGCGCCTGGCCGACAGCCTGCTGCATTCGGCCTTGCTGCTGGGTTCGGGCGTGGCGTTGGGCGCTGCCACCGGGTTTGTCGCGGGCGTCTCCATCGGCTGGTCCACGCGCATCGGCTATTGGTTGCACCCGGTGCTGCGCATCCTCGGGCCGGTGCCGTCGACGGCATTGCTGCCACTGTGTTTTTTCCTGTTTCCCAGCAGCTGGAGCGCGAGTGTGTTCCTGATCGCGCTGGCCACCTGGTTTCCGGTCACGGTGCTGACCTGGTCCGGCGTGGCGAGTGTCGATAAAGCTTATTACGACGTGGCGCGCACCTTGGGCGCCAAGCCGGGCTTCCTGATTTTCAAAGTGGCGATTCCCGCCGCGTTGCCCCACGTGTTTGTCGGCTTGTTCATGGGCCTGGGCGCCTCGTTCTCGACCTTGGTGGTGGCGGAAATGATGGGGGTTAAATCCGGCATCGGCTGGTACTTGCAATGGGCTCAGGGCTGGGCCGCCTACGCAAATATGTACGCGGCCCTGTTGATCATGGCGCTGGCGTGCTCGGGGCTGATCACCGGGTTGTTCCTGGTGCGCGACCGGTTGTTGGCCTGGCAGAAAGGAGCGATGAAATGGTAGCGCTGGCACAGGCAGTTCAACCCTCGTCGGGGCTCGCGCTGCGCATTGAAAACCTCAGCCATGGCTTTGCACTGGACGGCCAGCATTTGCCGGTATTGGAGCGGGTTTCCCTGGAGGTGGCGCCCGGTGAATTCGTGGCGTTGCTGGGCCCTTCGGGCTGCGGAAAATCCACTTTGCTGCGCCTGGTGGCCGGGTTGGAACCGGCTGACTCCGGCCGCTTGCTCGCCGACGGGCACGCCATCACCGGCCCCGACCCGAGCCGCGTGGTGGTGTTCCAGGACCCGACCCTGTACCCGTGGCGCCGCGTGTGGGACAACGTCGCACTGGGGCTGGAGGCTCAAGGCTTGCTCAAGACCCACTCGGCCAAGGTCGATCAAGCCCTGGAGAAAGTCGGCCTCAGCGCTTTCGCGCGCGCCTATCCTCGGCAACTCTCTGGCGGCATGGCCCAGCGCGTGGCGCTGGGCCGTGCGCTGGTCAACCAGCCACGGCTGCTGATCCTGGATGAACCCCTGGGCAAGCTGGACTCGCTGACGCGTATCACCCTGCAAAAGGAGCTTATCGACCTGTGGCAGCGCCAGGGCTACACCGCGCTGCTGGTGACCCACGACGTGGAAGAAGCCCTGCTGCTGGCCAACCGCGTGATCGTATTCAGCGATCGCCCGGCGAAGATCCAGGCGCAGTTGACCATCGACCGGCCCTATCCTCGGCATCGCGATGATGCCTATCTGGTGGATTTACGCCGGCAGATTCTGGGGTTGTTGGGGTTGGGGGAGAGCTGGTAGTTGTCAGTCTGATCGTTCCCACGCTCTGCGTGGGAATGCCGCTTGGGGCGCTCCGCGTCCCGCACCCCCACAGTCTGACTGCATAGTCCTTGACACCGCCAACCCCAACGCGCAAGGATCAACTCAATTTTAGAAAATTGAGTTTCAGCCATGGCGAGAATCCATAAGCCAACCGAATTCGCCGACTTGTTAAAGCAATATGGCCTGGAGGTTTTCGAGCTGGCGCGCGTCTACAAAGCGGTCGACGGCAAAGGTCGATACTTGCACTGGGATGAATTTCGTCGATATCCCGCGCCGGGCATCAATAAAGACGCTGCCTGGGCCGCGATCAAAATGTCGCGGGCCTGCGCAAGCAAGACCCTTGAACTGCGCAGCGAGTGTGGCAGCCCTTTTTTTGTGTGCACCACGGATTTCTGTGACGCGGTCGTTCACGCCGTGGAGTCGGTGACGTCAAGGTTGGGCGGGGCGGCGGCGTCGTCTCCTCAATACCGGGATAACACCCGCTACCTGGTTGACGCCTTGATGATGGAGGAAGCCATCGCCAGCGCCCAACTGGAAGGCGCCGCGACGACCCGTAAAATCGCCAAGGACATGTTGGCCAAGGAGCGCCCGCCTCAGGATGATGATGAGCGGATGATCCTGAATAACTATCAGCTGATGAAGCATGCCAAATACAACAAGGACGAAAGTCTGTCGCTCGGGTTGATCTGCGAGTTTCATGGCATTGCCACGGCGGGCATTGATGAGGCGCATGTTCATCCGGGGGCCATCAGGGACGAAGACGATGTGTTTGTCGGTGGTGCGGGCAATGACATTGTGCATCAGCCGCCCAAGGCCGCCTTGCTGCCAGCCAGGCTTGAAGCGCTCTGCCGGTTTGCCAATGAGCGGCATGATGGGCAGGAGGGCAGGCACTTTATCCACCCGGTGGTGAAAGCCATCATCCTGCATTTCATGCTGGGCTATGAGCATCCATTCAGGGACGGGAACGGGCGCACCGCACGCGCGTTGTTTTATTGGTTCATGCTCAAAAGTGGTTACTGGCCGTTTGAATATATTTCTATCAGTACGCTGCTTAAAGAGGCGCCAATGCAATATGGGCGTTCCTATGTCTACACGGAAACCGACGCCTTCGACCTGACCTATTTCGTGATTTACCAATTGCGCGTCATTGAGCGTGCTATGCAAGCGTTCATGACGTATTTCGAGGCCAAAAGGAAAGAAGCCACCGCGCTGATGGGCTGGCTGGATACGCTTGAATTGAAAGATGCACTCAATTATCGGCAGGGGCATTTCCTGAAAAAGGTGCTGCAACACCCAGGGCGTACCTTCACGCCCAAGGAGATCACCCATGACTATGACGTTTCGGAAAATACCGCGCGTAAGGACCTGGAGAAGTTGGTCGGCATGAAGGTGCTGTTCAAGGTCCAGGAAGGCAAAAGCTTCCTTTATCTGGCCAGGGATGACGCCGAAGCCAACCTGAAGAAACTCGCATCCAAGGCCTAGGTGCGCTTAAACCTGCTCCTCCGCCCGCAACTGCACGCTCATGTCATCACAACTGTTTGCCCAGTCGCTCAGCCATTGCGGCATGGGCGGTGATGCTTCGGCCAAGCCGAGTTCGCGCACAAAGTCGGCAGGAGGCAAGGTGCCTTTGGCGGAGCGGAACAGGCCGCGCATCACCACCACGCCCACCACTCGGCCCCGGCTGACAAAACGGTGCTCCATCAGGCTCCATTTGTGGTCCCAGCCGAGCATGCGGGTGTGCACCTCGAACACTTCAAAGAGCTTCAGCTCGCGGCGGAACTTGCCCCAGGTGTCGCCCACGACGGGCAGCGCCTTGTTGCGCAGGGCCACACGGAAAGCGCCGGTACGCAGCACGAAATCCATCCGCGCAACGTCTGCCAGGGTGAAATACCGGCCATTGGTGACATGCCGGTTGATATCCAGATCCAGCGGCCACACGCGCATGCGCACCACCGTGGTGTCCAAAGCCTGCACGGGCTTGCGCCAGGGACGACGGAACAACATAAACAGCAATCGAAACCAGAGATTCATACACGTGCCAGGCAGTTGATCAGAAGCCGCACTGTACGGAGCCGGAATCGGCTAAGGTAGGTGCGCAAATGACTTATTACATGCGAAAAGCGCAAACAGGTTTTTTATGCACATTACCTTGCTCCTGGCTGATGATTGTTCTGCCGCCAACGCCACCCTGGTCCTGGAAATGCTCAGCGCTGCCAATCTGTTTGCCGACAGCCCGCCCTTTGAGGTTGTGGTGGTCTCCCTGGACGGCCGGCCCGTCACCACTTGGAGCGGGCAGTGCATGCAGGTGGCGTGCGCGGCGGCGCAGGTGCGCCGCACCGACCTGGTCCTGATCCCCGGTTTCCTGTTTACCCTCAAGCAGGCCTTGCCCACCTTTCCTGCCTACGGCCCGTGGTTGCGCGAGCAATATGCCCAGGGCGCGGTGCTGGCATCGATGTGCACCGCAGCTTTTTTGCTGGCCGAAAGCGGCCTGTTGCAAGGCTTGCGCGCTACCACCCACTGGGCGTTTGCCGAGCTGTTCCGGCGCCGTTACCCCGACGTGACCCTGGAGGACGGGCAGATCCTGTGTGAAGAAAACCGCGTGATCACCAGCGGTGGCGCCAGCGCGGCGATGGACCTGATGCTGCACCTGATCCGCCGCTTCGGTTCACCAGAGCTTGCGCATACCTGTGGCAAATACCTGCTGATCGACGGCGTGCGCACCGAGCAGTCGGTGTACGCCCTGTGGTCGTTGCCCAAGAACCACGGCGACGGCGAGATCCTGCGGGTGCAGCATTGGCTGGAGCAGCACTTTGCCCAGGCGTTGGTGATTGACGACGTGGCGCGGCGCTTTGGTTTTGGTGTGCGCAATTTCAAGCGGCGTTTCAAGGAAGCAACCGGCTATACGCCCGTGGGCTATGTGCAAACCCTGCGCCTGGAGCGGGCCAAGCAAATGCTGGAGTCCACGCGCATGACCCTCGAAAGCATCACCTACGCGGTGGGGTATGAAGACAGTAATTCGTTTCGCCGCCTGTTCCAGCAGCGCGTGGGGATGCTGCCGGCGGCGTATCGCAAGAAATTCCTCGCCACGGCCTGAATCAGCGGCGTAGCTGCGCCTGCGCTTCAATGCATTCCACCAGAAACTCCATCACCACCTTCACCGACGGTGAACGGCGCATATCCGGGTAGACCGTCAGCCAGATATCACGCGCCGGGCCGTCGCTGGGCGTGGGCAGCCGCATCAACAGCGGGTCGGTATCGCCCACCAAGGTGGGCAGTACCACTGCGCCGACCTGCGCACGGGCGGCCATTTGCTGGGTGATCAACTCGCTGGCGGCAAACACCACGGGGCGCGGGCCGCGCAGTTGGTGCAGCCACGCTTGCTGGGGCAGGTGATCGCGGCTGGGGTCGTAGGCGATGAAGGTCCATTGCGCCGCCGGCAAGTGCTCGATCGCAGGTGCGGCGTACAAGCCGAAGCGCACCACCCCGACCTTGCGCCGCACCAGGGCCGCTTCGTCGGGGCGCACGGTGCGCAAGGCGATGTCGGCTTCGCCCCTGTCCAGCGCAGCCAGTTGAGTGGACGGCATCAGCACCAGATTCAGCTGCGGGTAGTGGGCGCGCAACCGCGCAAGCTGAGGGGCAATGCAGTGATTGGCGATGGAAGGCGGGCAGCTGACGCGCACTGTGCCGGCCAGTTCGATGGAGGCCACGCGCGACAGGCGCATCACCTGCGTGGCCATATCGCCCATGCCCGCCGCCACGTGCGCCAAGGCCAGGCCTTGTGCCGTGAGCGGGCGGCTGCGGGGCAGGCGGTCCACCAGTTTTACGCCCAGGGCTTTTTCCAGCGCATCGACCCGGCGCCCGACGGTGGCGTGCTCCACCTGCAACTCACGGGCGGCGGCCGACAGTGACTGGGTGCGCGCCAGCACGGTGAAGTAGTAGAGGTCCTGCCAATCGAACATCGGGTTATTTCCGCACAGAGGCTGGGAAAGATTGGGGAATATTCCAACCGAGTAAACCCTTTTACCATGGCCGCTTCCCAGTGCAAAACGGAGTTGTTCCCTGATGAAAGCCATCACCCTGCAAGCCTACGGCGGCCCCGACGTCGCCCTACTGCGCCATGATGTGGCCAAGCCCCAAGTCACGGCGGGGCATGTGCTGGTCAAGGTGGCCTGCGCCGGGATCAATTTCATGGATATTCATACCCGCCAGGGCAAATACGCCGCGTCAATGACTTACCCGGTGCGCTTGCCCTGCACCTTGGGCATGGAAGGCGCCGGCGTGGTGGTTGAGGTCGGCGCCGGCGTGAAGCATTTGGCCGTGGGCGACCGGGTGGCCTGGTGCATTGCCTGGGGCGCCTATGCCGAATATGCCAACGTGCCCGCCGATAAAGTTGCGCAGATCCCCACGGCCATCCGCTTCGATCAGGCCGCAGCGGCGATGTTTCAGGGTTGCACCGCGCACTACCTGGTTGAGGACGTGGCACGCTTGCAGGCCGGCAGCAGCTGCCTGATTCACGCGGCGTCCGGCAGCATCGGCCAGTTGCTGGTGCAGATGGCACGGCAGCTGGGCGCGACGGTGTTCACCACCGGCAGCAGCGCCGAAAAATGTGCGATTGCCCGGCAACGTGGCGCCCATCAGGCCTGGACCTATGACGGCTTTGCCGATCAGGTGCTGCAAGCCACCGATGGGCGCGGAGTGGATGTGGTGTTTGATTCACTCGGCAAAACCACCTTGCGCGAGAGTTTCCGCGCTTGCCGCACGCGGGGATTGATCGTCAATTATGGCAACGTGTCGGGCTCGCTGAGCGACCTTGATCCGATTGAATTGGGCGAGGCGGGCTCGCTGTTGTTGACCCGACCACGCCTGGCCGAACATATGGCCGACGGGGCGACCGTGCAGCGGCGTGCCAATGCGGTGTTCGCGGCGATGCTGGAAGGGGCGTTGAGCGTCGAGATCGAAGGCCATTACGGCCTGGAGACGGTGCAACAGGTGCACGCCCGCATCGAGGCACGCCAGCAGATCGGCAAGGCGGTGTTGTGGGTGGACCGCGACTTGCGCTGATTGGTGGGGTGAGCAGGCTTGATTGTGTGAGTAGGTTTGTTGGGGTGAGTGGGCTTGTTGTGGCGAGCAGGCTTGCCCTGCGTTGGGCTGCGAAGCGGCCCCAGTGCGGCTAATCCGATTTTTCAGTTAAACCGCGTGTTCAGGTTTCAGGGCCGCTGCGCGCCCCAACGCAGGGCAAGCCTGCTCGCCACAACGGCCCGTTAACCAGACGTTGGGTTGGGTACATGGCCAGATCGCAGGCGAAAAAAAACCGGCTGATCAGGCCGGTTTGGGGTGCCTCGCCAACCGCGAGGGTTATACGTGGTTGCTCTGCAGACGGTCCGAACCGCCTTCAGCCAAGCCGCGTTCCTGCAAACGATCAGCACCGCCTTCAGCCAGACCGCGTTCCTGCAGACGATCAGCACCGCCTTCAGCCAGACCGCGTTCCTGCAAGCGATCAGCACCACCTTCAGCCAGGCCGCGTTCTTGCAGACGATCAGCGCCACCTTCGGCTATACGGCGTTCCTGCAGACGGTCAGAACCATTTTCGGCTACGTGGCTGCCTTGCAGGCGATCCGCGCCGCCTTCAGCGACAACCGGGTGGGCAAAAGCGTTGGCAGCCAGTACCGAGAAAGCGAGGCTAAGCAAGAGTTGGCGTTTCATGGTGGTGTGCTCCGAGAGTTGTAGTTGGGTGTTGCCGGGTATGGGTTTGATGGTACGCGTTGGATTTTTTAAGAGAACTTCATTGCGCTGATGGTGACTATCGACGCCAGCGATGGCCCGTTTTGGCGGGCCATCGTGCAGGCGCTCAAGGCATCTGCGGCAGTTCCTGAGGGCGCAGGTCAAACACCAGCACCTCGGCGTCTTCGCCCTGGCTCAGGCGGATCTGCCGTTCATTGCGCAGCCGTGCGCCGTCGCCTTCCTGCAAGCGTTGGCCATTGAGTTCGACGCTGCCACGGGCCACATGCACGTACATATGGCGGTCCGCCGGCACGTCCAGGGTCGTGGCTTCGTCGCCGTTGAACAGCCCGGCATACACCCGTGCATCCTGGCGAACATTGAGCGAGCCATCGCTGCCTTCCGGCGAGATGATCAACTGCAAGCGCCCACGTTTCTGCGCCGCGCTGAAGTGCTCCTGCTGGTAGCGCGGTTCGGCGCCGACCACATTCGGCACAATCCAGATCTGCAGGAAGTGCACGCCATGGCTCTGGCTGTGGTTGAACTCGCTGTGGGCCACGCCGCTGCCGGCGCTCATCAGTTGCACGTCGCCAGGGCGGATCACCGAGCCGGTGCCCAGGGTGTCCTTGTGTTCCAGGGCGCCTTCGAGCACATAGGAGAAAATCTCCATGTCGCGGTGCGGGTGCTGGCCGAAGCCTTTGCCGGCGGCGACACGGTCATCGTTGATCACCAGCAGGTCGGAAAAACCCTGCTCCTTGGGATCCCAATAGTTGGCGAACGAGAAGGTGTGGAACGACTTCAACCAACCGTGATTGGCGGCGCCGCGTTCCGAGGCTTTGCGAAGGGTCAGCATGGTCTTGTCCTCAAGTGAGCGCTGGCTGCGAAATGCAGGGCGCTTGCGTTGAGAAGAAGGTTAATGGTTTTCCACGGATTCATTAATAAGCTGAAAATTGAATTAATGTCTCATTTTGGTTGACAGTTCGGGCGTGCCATAATGCCGTCCCGACTCCCGTTACGATGGACTTGCTCTTCATGAAAACCGTGGCCATGGTGCTGTTTTCAGACTTCCTGCTGCTCGATATGGCCGGGCCGCTGGAGGTGTTTTCCATCGCCAACCGCTACCTGCCGGCAGCGGAGCATTATCGGATCCTGACGATTGGCACTGAGCCGGGCCCGCTGCGCGCCTCCAATGGCGTGCACGTGCATGCCGACCTGCCACTGGAGCAGGCCGACGAGGCCTACGACCTGCTATTGGTGCCCGGCGGGCCCGGCGCTTATAACGAATGCCATCCGGCTTTGCTGCCTTGGCTTGGGGCCGCAGCGCCACGGGCACGGCGCTTCGGTTCGATCTGCACCGGCGCCTTTGTGCTGGGGCACGCCGGGCTGCTCGACGGCCACCGCGTCACCACGCACTGGCACTACACCGACCGCTTGATCAAAGGCTTTCCCAAGGCCATCGTCGAGACCGACCGCATTTACTTGCAGGATGGCCGCTTGATTACCTCCGGCGGGGTCACTGCCGGCATCGACCTGGCGCTGTCGATCATCGCCCAGGATCACGGCCGACAGGTGGCGGTCGACGTCGCCAAGGTGTTGCTGGTGGTGATGAAACGCCAGGGCGGTCAGGCGCAGTTCAGCCCGATGACCGCCGCCGTCGCGCCGCTGGAAACCCCGATCACCCGTGTGCAGAACCAGGTGCTGGCGCAGTTGGACCAGCCATTGAGCATCGTGTCCATGGCCGCGCTGGCGGGCATGAGCGCGCGCCATTTTGCGCGGCTGTTCGCTAAAGAAGTGGGGATGACGCCCATGGCCTTTGTGCAAGGCGCGCGCATCGACCGTGCCCGGCACCTGCTGGAAAGCACTGACCTGCCGCTCAAGACCGTGGCTTTCCGCGCAGGCTTCGGCAGCGTGCGGCATATGCGCTTTCTGTTCAGTGAAAAACTCGGCCTTAACCCCACGCAGTACCGACAACAGTTCAGTTGACGCCGGAATGTCCGTCTGGCTGCCCTGATTGTCCGTGTCGCTCCCTGTGCCAGCATTGTCCTGTCACGCATAGCTGGCAAGATAGCCCCAGGCCCCTAGAAAGGAGGCGCAGACGCCCAAGGCCGGGTGTTCCAGCGCTGTCAGCAGATGAACCATGCACACACGGTGAGCTTTGGCCCCTATACCTTTCATCGCGATCAACGCCTGGTCAGCAAGTCCGGCCTGCCGGTGCCATTGGGTGGGCGTGCGCTGGATATTCTCGCGGTGCTGTTGGAGGCGCCGGGGCAATTTGTCAGCAAGGACACTTTGATCGGCCGGGTCTGGCCGAACAGCGTGGTGGAAGACAATAATTTGCGCGTGCACATCGCCGCCCTGCGTCGTGCGCTGGACGGACAACGCTATATCCTCAATGAACCGCAACGCGGCTACTGTTGCGTGGCGCCGTCACCGGCACCGCGGCCTCGGCACAATCTGGCCGCACGGCTCAGCCCGTTGATCGGCCGCGACGAACTGCTGGGCAGCCTGGTGCGACGCCTGGGCGGCCAACGGCTGATGATGCTCACCGGCTGCGCCGGAATCGGCAAGAGCAGCGTGGCGCTGGCCCTGGCAGAACGGGTGTTGCCGCGTTACCGCGATGGCGTGTGGTGGCTGGACCTGGCAACTGTGCAGGCGCCGGCCCGTTTGCTCGACTCTCTGACCGAAACCCTGCACCTGCAACCCTGTGACAGCATCCATGCGCTGTGCGAGCAACTGGCCGCCCGGCAACTGTTGCTGGTGCTCGACGGTGCCGATGTGTTGCTGGGTGCCTGCCGCCACCTGGTGCATACGCTGCAAGCCAGAGCGCCACAGGTGAGCGTGCTGCTGACCAGCCGCGAAGCCTTGCAGGTGCCCGGCGAATGGGTGCAACACGTGCCTCGGCTGGCGTTGCCGACGCCGACTGACTGGCGCAGTGTCGAGCAGGCCATGAGGTATCCCGCCCTGCAATTGTTCGTGGCACGGGCGCGTGCCGGTCAGCAGGGGTTTGTCGTGCGGTCTCAGGACCTGGCGCCGTTGCGCGATATCTGCCGGCGCCTGGACGGCATCCCGCTGGCTCTTGAACTGTCGGCGGCCCAGGTTGAAGCCCTGGGAGTACGCGGGTTGCAAAAGCAGTTACACAAGGGCGTGCACGTGTTGAGGCGTGGCCGACGCACGGCGGTCGAGCGCCATCAATCGCTGACGGCAGCGCTGGATTGGACGTATCAACGCCTGAGCCTGCCGCAGCGTTGGCTGTTCCTGCAATTGGCGCTGTTCAAAAACGCGGTGACGTTGCCGGCCTTGACCGAACTGGTGGCCGGTACTGAACTTGCGCACGCCGACCTGGCTTACCTGCTGGCACGTCTGACTGCGACGTCCGCCCTGGCGGTCGAGCCCGGCCCCGGCCCGCGGCGCTATCGACTGCTCAACAGTGTGCGCAGCTACGCCCTGGCGCAACTGCGTGACCCGTTGCAGGTGGCGCGTTTGCAGCAGGGCTATGGGCATTACCTGGGGCCATTTTCAGGCCGGCCGTTTCTCCTGCAACTGGTCGAGCAGGCTGCGCACGCGGACTAGATCCTGGGTGGCAAAGCCTTCGGTAAATTGCCCATAGACCGAACTCAACAGCTCACGTGCCTCCCGCACACGGCCCTGGCTTTGCCACAGGCGGGCCAGCGAGGTCGCGCAGCGCAGCGCCCAGGCCAGTGCGCCTTGTTCGTGCGCCATGCCCAATGCTTCCAGCAGCAGCGATTCGCGCGTGCGCAGATCGGGCAGGGCCTCGGCTTGCACCCGGAGAATCTCGGCCGTGCACCAACCGGCCGCGCCGTTTCTGGCGCGCTCAAATACCCTGTCATCTACCTGCGTGGCATTGAAGGTCACCCGTATGTCCTGAACCAGGCCCAGGCCTTGCAATGCCTCAAGGGGCGCGGTGCCCTCGTAGTGCCGCGCCCAGGTATGGAACAACTGCGCCGAATGTTTCTGTGCGTGTTCCAGCAACAGCGCCAGCAGCGTGTGCGCCGCGTCGCTGTCACCGTTGTAGTGGGCAATCGGTACGCCGGCCAGGGCCAGGGTGTAGCAGATCGAGGTGCCGTGGTTGATCTGCAACGCCAACGCCAGCGCCTGGTTGGCCGTTCGCGCGGCCCGCTCGGGAAACCCGCGCAGCCACAGGATGCGCGCCAGTACCGTCAGCGACGCCACACTCTGGTCGTATTGCACGCCAAAGCCATGGGTGAAACGGTTGAGATGGCCGCTGTGGGCCATGCGCTGCAGCACTTGTTCGGCATTGTGCAGGGCCAGGACCTGGTCGCCCGCGAAATGCTGGGCCAGTACCCGTAAGCGTTGGGCACTCAAGTCCAGCAACGGATCGGTGCGCGGGTCGAGGCGGTCGAACTGTATGCTCTGCTGCAGCGCCTCACGGTAGTGGCCGGCACACAGGTTGACCGCCATGTGCCCGGAGATGGCGCGCAACTGGCCGCCATTGTCCTGGAGCGCCTCAGCCAGGCGCCGGGCCGCCACGAAGGCAGCGATGGTCTGCGGCGCGGCCCCCAGGGCGTGATAGGACAGGCTGCCCAGGGCCAGTTGCAGTTGCATGGTCAGCTGCGTGCAGGGCGCGTCCGATTGCAGCATCAGCGCCAGGGCCTGGTCTACGTACAGCCCATGTTCGCGCAGCAGCGACAGCTCTTGCCACAGGGGCATGGCGCTGACCGTCAGGCGAATGCCCAGCAGGTGCGCGCCGTGTTCGCCCAAGCCCCAGTCGAGGGCGGCGCGGATGTCCTCGCGCAACGGCGCATAACGGTTGATCCACAGCTCGGTGGCAGTGAATTCCCAGTCTTCCCGCGCCTGCTCCATCAGCGCCAGGCAGCGCGCCCCATGGCGCTCGCGTGTGCTGTCGAGTTCAGCCGCGAGGGCGAGCTTTTCCAGGGCATAGCTACGGGTGATATCCAGCAGACGATAGACCATTTCATCATCGCCGGCCTCGACGTTGAGCAGCGACTTGGCCACCAGCTGGCTGATCGCGCCCAGCACTTCGGCCGGTGCGATCTGCTCCCCGGCGATGACCGCCGCCGCGCTCGCCAGGCTGAACCCGCCGCGAAACACCGCGAGGCGGCGCAGGCAAATCTGTTCGCAGGCGGTGAGCAGGTCAAAACTCCAATCCAGCGTGGCGCGCAAGGTTTGCTGACGGGGCAGGTCGCTGCACCGGCCGCGGTTAAGCAGGCGCAGGTTGTCCTCCATTTGCACCAGCAAGCCCGGCAAGCCGAAACGCTCGATCTGCGTGGCGACCAATTCGATTGCCAGGGGAATGCCGTCCAGGCGCTTGCAGATATCGATCGCCAGGGGCAGTTCCGCCTCGCTGAGCTCAAAACTGTCCTGGTGCGACATGGCGCGCTCGATCAGCAGTTGCAACGCCGGGTAGCCGAGGGCCTGGGCGCGGTTGCCGGTGGCGGGTGGGCAGGCCAGCGGCTCCAGGCGCTGCACGTACTCTCCCTCGGCGCGCAGGGCTTCGCGGCTGGTGGCCAGAATGTGCAGCTCGGGCACATGGCGCAGCAGGGTTTCGCTGATCAGGGCGATGTCGTCCAGCAGGTGTTCGCAATTGTCGATCACCAGCAGCAACTGTCGTGCGTGCAGGTTGCGGGCCAGGCTCAGCAGTGGCTCATGTTCGCTGGGGGCGAGGTCGAGCAGGGCGGCCAGGTTGGGCAGGATCATCGACGGCGTGCTGAGCGACGCCAGATCCAGCAGGCGAATGCCGTCGCGGTAATGACCGATCAATAATTCCGCCACACGCAGCGCCACGGTGGTCTTGCCGATGCCGCCCGCCCCGGTCAGGGTGATGAAGCGTTGCTGCGGCAGTTGCTGCACCAGCGTGTCGATCAATACCTGGCGGCCGATCATCCGCGTACGGCGCAGCGGCAGGTTATGGCCCTGGTTGTGGGGAATACCGTCGATGGCAGTGGTCATCGGTTCGATGCTCAGGGGAGCGACAAAGCTGTAACCGCGCTGGGCGACGGTGACGATATAGCGCTGCCCGGCCTGACCATCGCCCAGAGCCTTGCGCAATGCGGCCACATGCACACGCAGGTTGCCGTCTTCGACCACCGTTTTGGGCCATACCCGCGTGATCAGTTCCTGCTTGCTCACTACATTGCCGGCGTGCTCCAGCAAGATCAGCAAGATTTCCATCGCGGGCCGGCCCAGCCGCAAAGGGCGGCCAGCCTCCAGCACCAGGCGCTGGCGCGGGTGGACCCGGTAGGGACCGAAATGCACGGCCTGGTCGCTGAGGTCACTCATGCTGGCCCCCTGTTCTGAAAAAAGTCCGGCCAGCATATTCCAGGCAGGTGCAGACCACTAGGCTGCAACCCCCGGTGATTTTTGACGAATGTGGTGATTTCGCCAGGTCATCGGGTTCACGCCCTCGCTGCGCGTGAACATATGGCAGAAGTGCGCCTGGTCGCAAAAACCGCACTCCAGGCTGATCTGGGTCAGGCTCAAGGACGACCCGGTGATCAGTTCCTTGGCCCGCTGAATGCGCTGTTGGCGAATCCATTCCTGGGGCGACAGCCCCGTGGTGCACTTGAATGCACGGGAAAAATGGCTGCGCGACAGCGCACAGGCCTGCGCCAGCTCGGCAATCGCCAGGCTTTCGCCGAGGTTGGCGAGGATCAGTTGCTTGGCAATTCGCTCGCGCCGGGGGCATAAACCACCGGTGACGCCAAAGCGGGGGGCACAGTCATCAAGTCGGGCCATGACAATTATCCGTAGTCGATGGGAGCGTTCCCGGTGAATGGATGCAGTGTAGACCGCTGTATTTTTGGCGCCGGGCCGTCTGGCTGGCGAGTTAATCGTTGTTAATTTCGCCAGGTGCGCGCCCGGAAAAGACAGCACAGGCATGCAATCGTCGATCCGTACGACATGCTTACCTGACGGCCTGATAACCGTTTGGATACCGCCATGAACCGCAACGATCTGCGCCGCGTCGACATGAACCTGTTGGTGATTTTCGAGGCGCTGATGTTCGAGAAGAACCTGACCCGGGTCGCCGAAAAGCTCTTCATGGGCCAGCCGGCCGTGAGTGCCGCGCTCGGGCGCCTGCGCGACTTGTTCGACGACCCATTGCTGTTGCGCAACGGGCGCGGCATGGAGCCCACGCCACGGGCGGTGGCCATACTCAAGGAGCTGCAACCGGCGATGGACACCATTTCAGGCGCGGTCAGCCGCGCCAAGGATTTCGACCCTTCCACCAGTTGCGCAGTGTTTCGTATCGGCCTGTCCGACGATGCCGAGTTCGGTCTGTTCCCGCCGTTGCTCAGCCAGCTGCGCGAAGAGGCACCGGGGATCATCGTGGTGGTGCGCCGCGCCAATTACCTGTTGATGTCTTCGTTGCTGGCCAGTGGCGAGATTTCCGTGGGCGTCAGCTACACCACCGAGCTGCCGGCGAATGCCAAGCGCAAGAAGCTGCGGGATATTCCCTGCAAGGTACTGCGCGGCGACGACGGCGCGGCGCCGTTGACACTGGATGACTACTGCACGCGGCCCCACGCGATGGTGTCGTTTTCGGGGGACTTGAGCGGCAATATCGACCTTGACCTGGCCCGCATCGGCCGGGCGCGCAGGGTGGTGCTGGCGGTGCCGCAATTCAGCGGCTTGCGCGCACTTTTGGCGGGCACGCAAATCATCGCGACAGTGCCCGACTACGCCGCCTGTGCCTTGACCGAAGGCACCGTGCTGCGCGCCGAGGACCCGCCGTTCGCGATTGAAGCCTCGGAATTGTCGATGGTCTGGAGCGGCGTGCATGACAACGACCCGGCGGAGCGCTGGTTGCGCTCGCGCATCGGTGAGCATATGGCGCGGATGGCGTGAGCGCGCCAGGCGAGACAGCACAAACATCCAATTCCCGCCCCCGGTTCCCCGCCAGACTCCCCCCATCGCTCAACTCTCCAGGGGGGAAACACACCATATGGACCCGACACCTGAAACCAGCCCCGACGAAGTCGTCACCCTGGTCGTCAAACACCTGATCAAGGCCGGCCGTGAAGCCGATTACGAGGCCTGGCTGCGGCGCATCGTGCGCATCGCCGGTGAGCGCCCCGGCCACCTCGGTGTGGATGTGGTGCGCGGCAAGCAGGGCGGGCAGGCGCTGTTTACCTGCGTCTTGCGCTATCGCTCCACCGACGCGCTGCAACGCTGGCTCGACTCCCCCGAACGCCAGGCGCTGATCGCTGAAGCGGCGCCGATGCTGGCCGACGGCGACAAAACCGAAATCGGTGCCGCCAACGAGTTCTGGTTCGCGCCCCTGGCCGACAGCGCCGCCAAACCGCCGCGCTGGAAGCAGGCCGTGGTCAGCCTGTGCGTGATCCTGCCGCAAACCCTGCTGTTGCCGTTTATCTGGGGCCCGATCCTGCGCTTGCACCCGTTCCTGTCCAACTATGTGGTGTCCACTTTTCTGGTGACGCTGACCATCGTGTTGCTGGTGGTGTACCTGCTGATGCCGGCCGCCACCCGCCTGTTCGCTCCCTGGCTTGAAGCCTCTGTAAAGGAAACCCTATGAACGCCGATCTGATTCTGTTCAATGGCCAGTTCCACACCGTGGACCGTGAAAACCCACGGGCCACTGCGGTCGCAATCCACCAGGGCCGCTTTGTCGCGGTCGGCACCGACGGCGAGGCCATGGCCCTGCGCGGCAGCGGCACCCAGGTCATTGACCTCAAGGGCCGCACCGTGATCCCCGGCCTTAACGACTCGCACTTGCACCTGATTCGTGGCGGGCTGAACTACAACCTTGAACTGCGCTGGGAAGGCGTGCCGTCACTGGCCGATGCGTTGCGCATGCTCAAGGATCAAGCCGATCGCACGCCCACGCCGCAATGGGTGCGCGTGGTGGGGGGCTGGAACGAATTCCAGTTCGCCGAAAAACGCATGCCGACCCTGGAAGAGTTGAACCAGGCCGCGCCGGATACGCCGGTGTTCGTGCTGCACCTGTATGACCGTGCCTTGCTCAACCGCGCCGCCCTGCGCGTGGCCGGTTACACCAAGGACACGCCGAACCCGCCGGGCGGCGAGATTGTGCGCGACAGCAACGGCAACCCCACCGGCATGCTGGTGGCGCGTCCCAACGCGATGATTTTGTATGCAACCCTGGCCAAGGGGCCGAAACTGCCGTTGGAATACCAGGTCAATTCGACCCGCCAGTTCATGCGTGAACTCAATCGCCTGGGCCTCACCAGCGCCATCGACGCCGGGGGGGGGTTCCAGAACTACCCCGATGACTACGCGGTGATCGAACAACTGGCCAAGGACCAGCAGTTGACGGTGCGCATCGCCTACAACCTGTTCACGCAAAAGCCCAAGGAAGAGCTCAGCGATTTCAAGCACTGGACCGGCAGCGTCACCCTGCACCAGGGCGACGATTACCTGCGCCACAACGGCGCAGGCGAGATGCTGGTGTTTTCGGCGGCGGATTTCGAAGATTTCCTTGAGCCACGCCCCGACCTGCCGTTGACCATGGAGCAGGAACTGGAACCGGTGGTGCGCCATTTGGTTGAGCAGCGCTGGCCGTTCCGGCTGCACGCCACGTACGACGAATCCATCTCGCGCATGCTCGATGTGTTCGAGAAGGTCAACCGCGACATTCCGTTCAATGGTCTGCCGTGGTTCTTCGACCACGCCGAAACCATTACGCCGAAAAACATCGAGCGCGTCCGGGCCCTGGGCGGGGGTATCGCGATCCAGGACCGCATGGCGTTCCAGGGCGAATATTTTGTCGAGCGCTACGGCGCCAAGGCCGCCGAAGCCACGCCGCCGATCAAGCGCATGCTCGCCGAAGGCGTGCCGGTAGGGGCGGGCACCGACGCCACACGGGTCTCGAGCTACAACCCCTGGACTTCGCTGTACTGGATGGTCAGCGGCCGCACCGTCGGCGGCCTGGAACTGCACGCCGAAGGCCTGCCGCGCCTCACTGCGCTGGAATTGTTCACCCACGGCAGCGCCTGGTTCTCCTCGGAGCAGGGCAAGAAGGGCCAGATCAAGGTCGGCCAGTTGGCGGATGTGGCGGCCCTCTCGGCGGACTTCTTCAGCGTGGATGAAGAAGCCATCAAATGGATTGAATCGGTCCTGACCGTGGTCGGCGGCAAGGTGGTGTACGGCGCCGGCGACTTCGAAGATTTCGCCCCGCCCCAAGTGCCGGTGCTGCCGGACTGGTCGCCGGTGGTCAAGGTGCCGGGGCACTGGCGCCCAGGTTCACCGGTGCAAGCTCAAGTTCACCACTGCAGCGGACCGTGCGGCGTGCATGCCCACGGCCATGAAAAAGCGCGGCTTTCCAGCGTGCCGGTCAGCGATTTCCAGGGTTTCTGGGGTGCGTTTGGTTGCTCGTGCTTTGCCTTCTGATTTTAAAAACACCCAAAGGAGTTCACCCATGACTTACAAGCGCTTGAACAAAGATGACGCCGTTGTACTGCTGGTCGATCACCAGACCGGCCTGATTTCCCTGGTGCAAGACTTCTCTCCGAACGAGTTCAAGAACAACGTGTTGGCCCTGGCCGACGTGGCCAAGTTCTTCAACCTGCCGACCATCCTCACCACCAGTTTTGAAAGTGGCCCTAACGGCCCGTTGGTTCCGGAACTCAAGGCACTCTTCCCGGATGCGCCTTACATCGCCCGCCCTGGCCAGATCAACGCGTGGGACAATGAAGATTTCGTCAAGGCTGTAAAGGCCACCGGCCGCAAGCAGATCATCATTGCCGGCGTGGTAACGGATGTGTGCGTCGCGTTCCCGACCCTGTGCGCCCTTGCTGAAGGCTTTGAGGTGTTCGTGGTGACCGACGCCTCGGGTACCTTCAACGAAACCGTGCAACAAGCCGCTTGGGCACGTATGACGGCCGCCGGCGCGCAACTGGTGAACTGGTTCTCTGTCGCCTGTGAGCTGCAAGTCGACTGGCGCAACGATATGGAAGGCCTCGCTAACCTGCTGTCGCCGCGCATTCCCAACTACCGTAACCTGATGAACAGCTACTCGGCGTTTACGGCCAAGTAAGCGGCGCTTGAAGGGGTAGATTAACCCCGTAGGAGGGGGCAAGCCCCTCCTGCATTTGATTGTGTCGTAGCGGCTGACAGGCTATAAACCAGCCAAATGTCCACCGAGAAGCGACAATGAACCCCTTTGAAGACATGCGCCTGTTCTGCCAGGTCATGGAATCCGGCAGCTTCACCGCCGCGGCCGAGCAATTGGGCTTGTCCAAACAATTCGTCAGCCGCCGCCTGATCCAACTGGAAGACCGATTGGGCGTGCGCCTGCTCAATCGCTCCACACGGCGGTTGGACGTCACACCGCTGGGCCAGAGCTACTACGAATCGGCCTTGCGCCTGCTCAGCGAAGTCGAGCAAGTAGAGCAGGGCATCGCCGGCCAGAACAGCGAGCCGCGTGGCACGATTCGGCTCAGCGCGCCGTTGTCGTTTGCCATGGCCCATTTGGGCTGCTTGTTGCCGCAGTTCCTGCAACGCCACCCGCAGGTGTCGGTGGAAGTCGACTTGAGTGATCGCCCGGTGGACCTGATCGGCGAGGGCTACGACCTGGTCTTGCGCATTGGCACGCTGGAAGACTCGACCCTGATCGCTCGACGCATCGCCAGTGTGCAGCGAGTGTATTGCGCCAGCCCTGATTACCTTGCCGCGCGGGGTACGCCGCTCAAGCCCGAAGACCTGGCCGACCACGACTGCCTGCCCTACGGCCATGGCCGCCAAGTGCAATGGCGCTTCAAAGGCAAGTTGCAGGCGCTCAATGTCAGTGGTCGCATGCGCGTGAACAATGGCGAGTTGCTGCGCGACACCGCAATCTCCGGGTTGGGCGTGACCTACCTGCCGACTTTTATTGTTGCCGAGGCGTTGAAAGACGGGCGCTTGGTCACCCTGCTGGACGACTTCGCCCCCGAAGCCCTGACCTTGTCGGCGGTGTACCCGCAGCACCGGCAAAGTTCGCGGCCAGTGCAGGCGCTGGTGGAGTTTTTGCGCGAGCGCCTGGCCGGCGGTTGCTGACCCACACGCATCTATTGTGAAGACTGGCTTGTGTGGGAGCTGGCTCCCACACATATTCAAGGGGTGACAAGATTGGCCAACGTTGAACCCTGCACATACCGCTCCAGATTCGCCAGGAACGTATCGGCAATCTCCTGCTGGCTGTTGGTCGAAATCGCCGAGGTATGCGGCGACAACCGCACCCGCGCATGGCTGTACAACGGGTGCCCCGGCGGCAGTGGCTCGGGTTCGGTCACATCCAGCGAGGCCAGACCGATCTGACCGTTATCCAGGGCTTCCAGCAGGGCCTCCTGATCCAGCAAGCCACCGCGTGCAATGTTGATCAGGTGCAATCCCGGCTTGGCGCTGCCGAGCACATCACGGTCGACAATATGCCGCGTGGCCTCGGTGAGCGGCGCCGCCAGCACCAGGTGGTCGGCGCGGGCGAACAGGTCGTGGATGTCCTTGGCGGCCTCAACATGGTCCACCTCAAAGGGCGCCTGGCTCTGGCGCAGCGCAACCACGTTGATCCCCAGTGCCAGGGCTTTTTGCGCCAGGCTTTTGCCGATTGCACCAAAGCCCAGAATCCCCAATGTAGTGCCCTTGAGCGGGCGCATGGCGGTGAATGTCCACTGGGCATCTTTGACCCATATATCCGGCAAATGCTTGGCCGCCGCAAAGATCGCCGCCAGGGCGAACTCGGCAAGGTTATCGGCCGCACTGCCCCGTGAGGTGGTCACCGGCGGGCCGTTGAACAGCCACTGCGGGTAGAAGTCGATGCCCGACGACACCAGGTGCACCCATTGCGCGCCATACGGCCAGCCCGGCGGCGGGGTGTCGGGCGCGGTGTAGCCGCGCACGTTGATCGGGCGCAGCAGCAGGATATTGGCCTGGGGCGGCAGGTCGCTGGGCACGCCGGCCGGCACGCCGATGACCTGGGCCTGGGGGTGGATCGAGGCAAGGCGTTCGCGCAGTACCTCGTTGTAGTCTTCGTCCAGCTGGCTGGCGATAATCACCTGACTCATGAGCGTTCCTTATTCACTGTTGCGCACGTTGAGCGAACACCGCTTTACCCACACCTTGCAGCACTGCGTCGTTCTGCGGTGTATGCACGCGGCTGCACAGCACGTCGCGGTAATGCCGTTGCAGCGGGCTATGGCGCGACAGGCCAGGGTTGCCCGAGGCTTCGATGGCAAGCTCCACGGCGCGGATCGCATTGCCGGTCACCAGGTATTTAAGCTGCGCCGCATTGGCGGCTGGCGTGTGGCCCTGGGCGGCGGCATCGAGCAGGCTGCGGTTGGCGAACAGCAGGGTGTCGATATGGCCGACGGTTTCCTGAAAACGCGGCAGACTCGACAGCGCGGCGCCGAGGTTGGACGGCTTGCGCTGCTCCAGCCAATTCACCAGCCAGTCCCGCGCAGCCTGGGCCACGGCGTCATACACCGACGACAGCAGCACCGACATCCACAGGAACCCGTCGCCATCCAGCTCCGGTTGCGGTGCGCTCCAGGGGCTCACGCTGACGGCATGGTCCAGCGGCACCAGGACGTTATCGAGCACCACTTCGTGGCTGCAGGTGGCGCGCATGCCCAGGTGGTCCCAGGTGTCGATGATGCTCACACCAGGGCTGTTTTTCGGCACCAGCCAGGCGCCCACCAGCGGGTCGACATCATCACTGCGCGCCCACACGCTGAACCAGCTCAGGCCGTGGCTGCCGGTGGAGTAAATCTTGCGGCCGCTGATGCGCCAGCCGTCGGCGGTGCGCACCGCCGTGGTCGCCGGCAGCCCGCCACGGGCCGGGGTGCCGAGGTCGGGTTCGACGCGCAGCGCGTTGATCAACGCTCCGTTGCGCACGGCGTCTTCGGCGACCTGCACGCGCAGGTGCCGGGGCCAGGTCTTGCTGTCTTGCAGGCGTGTGTGCTGCAGGTACTGCATCACCAGAATCAGCGCGGTAGACGGCTCGCCCCTGGCAATTGCGCTGATGGCCTTGCGCGCCTGCGCCAGGCTGGCGCCGCCACCGCCCAGGGCCTTGGGCACGGTGAGGGCGACCAGGCCATGTTCATGCAGCCGCTTGAAGTTGGCGTGGGGGAAGGCGCCGCTTTCGTCATACAGGTGCGCGGTGCCGGCCAGCTCGGCGCTGAGGTGTTCGAGCAGGGCGTCGAATTGCGCGACTTCCACTGAGCGTAAAGACGGTTGAGTCATAAGTCTGTACTCGGTCAAAAATGTGGGAGCGGGCTTGCTCGCGAATGCGGTGGGACAGTTACAGGTGAATTGACTGACCCACCGCATTCGCGAGCAAGCCCGCTCCCACAGGGGATAGCGTTTAAGCCCGTGCTTTCAGGGGTGTTTCAATCACGCTGTACCGATTGCTCGGCACCTCCAGCCCCAGGTTATCGCGCAAGGTCTGGCCGCTGTATTCGCTGCGAAACAGCCCGCGTTGTTGCAACACCGGCACCACCAGTTCGGTGAAGTACTGCAAGCCATCCGGCAGTACCGAGTTGATGATGAAACCATCGCTGGCGCCGGATTCGAACCAGGTTTGAATCGCATCGGCGACCTGCTCCGGAGTACCGACAAAATCGCGCTTGGGCCGCGAAAAGCGCAAGGCCACTTCGCGCAGGGTCAGGCCTTCGTCCCGAGCCAGTTGCTTGATACGGTCGGAACCGCCTTTCTGGCTGTTGCTGCCCAGGTCACCAAGCTCCGGGAAGGGGGCGTCCAGTGGGTATTGGCTGAAGTCGTGGTCGTTGAACGGGCGGCCCAGCGCCACAATCGCATCTTCGACGGTGACCAGGTCCACGGCCTGCTGATAACGGCGTTCCACCTCGGCGGCATCGCGCCCGACAATCGGGCGAATGCCCGGCAAAATCGACAGGCTCGCCGCATCACGGCCAAACCCTTTGGCGCGGCGTTTCAAGTCAGCCGAGTAAGCCTTGCCTTCTTCGAGCGTCTCCACATGCACAAAAATCGCATCGGAATGCTCGGCGGCGAAGTTGCGCCCATCTTCAGAGGTGCCCGCCTGGAAAATCACCGGCTGGCCCTGGCGCGAGCGGGCGATGTTCAGCGGGCCTTTGACCGAGAAAAATTCGCCCTTGTGGTTCAGCGCGTGCAGCTTGTCGGGGGTGAAAAATTTGCCGCTCTGCTTGTTGTAGGCAAAGGCGTCGTCTTCCCAGGAATCCCACAGGCCCTTGACCACGTTCAAGTGTTCCTTGGCGATGCGGTAGCGTACGGCGTGGGGCGGGTGCTCGGCTTTGCCGAAGTTGTCGGCGGTGCCGCTCAGCCAGGAAGTGACCACGTTCCAGCCGGCGCGGCCGCCGCTGATATGGTCCAACGAGGCGAACTGGCGCGCCACCTGGTAGGGCTCGGTGTAGCTGACGGTCACGGTGGCGACCAGGCCGATGTGGGTGGTCAACGCGGCAAGGGCCGAGAGAAGGGTCAGCGGCTCGAAACGGTTGAGGTAATGCGGGCTGGATTTGGCGTGAATGTGCAGGCTGTCGGCGATAAACACGAAGTCGAACTTGGCCGCTTCGGCCAGTTCAGTTTGTTGTTTATAGAAGCCAAAGTTCGTACTGGCATTCGGTTGCGCTTGCGGATGGCGCCATTCGCCCCAGCCGTGACCGACACCGTGGACCATAGCGCCCAGTTTCAGATGACGTGGCGTGCTCATATGCGGCTCCTTGCTTAGCGCGATGCTTGGGAAGTGGGAAAACGTTCGGCGTTAAAGCTGGTGTCGAAACCCTGGGACACGTCGATGCGCTTGGGCAGCAGGCCTTCTTGCTGATAGGTGTCGGCGGTGGCTTGCAGGCCCTTGATCACGCTGTCGTCAATCACCACAGGGTTCAGTTGCGTGTCTTTGGCCACCTCCAGGTGCACCGCCAAGGGCAGGCCGGTAATTTTGGCTTGGGCAGCGGCGTATTCATCCGGGTGTGTGTTGGCCCAGGCGTAGGCACGGTCGACGCGGGCCACGAAGTCATCCAGTTGCGGGCGTTTGTTGGCGATGGCCTGGCTGGTGGCGGCGAAATACAGGTGGTTGCTCAACAACTGCTTGCCGCTGACCAGGACCCGGGCGTGGCTTTGTGAGGTGACCACCGTGGTGTAGGGGTCCCATGTCGCCCAGGCATCGACGGTGCCGTTATCGAGTACCAGCCGGGATTCAGCGGGCAACAGAAAAATGAATTGCACATCCTTGCTCGTCAGGCCCGCGCTGGCCAAGGCCCGGATCGCCAGGTAGTGCCCGATGGAGCCGCGTCCGGTGACGATTTTCTTGCCCTTGAGGTCGGCGGCGGTCTTGATCGGCGAGTCCTTGGGCACCACCAGGGCGGTGGTGTTGCGCCCTTCGGCGTGGATGATGCTGACCACCTTGAGCGCGGCCCCGGCGCCCAAGGCGAACACATACGGCGCATCGCCGAGGGCGCCGATATCGACGGCACCTGCGTTCAGGGCTTCGCCCAGCGGCGAGGCGGAAGGGAACTCCGACCACTGGATTGTGTAGGGCACGTTTTTGGTTTCGCCAGAGGCTTCCAGCAGCGCCTTGATCGTGGATTTCTGGTTGGCCACCCGCAGCGGTTGCAAGTCGGCGGCGTGTGCAGTGCTGATCAGGCCGAGGGCCAGGGCGCTGCTCAGGAGCAGGTGTTTGAAGGGCGTGCTAAAGACCATGATGGATACATCCCAGGCGAAGTGAAAAAGTGTGGGTTACCTCCGCCTGGCAAGGGGTCGGTGCGGCCTGCCCCGGTGTGGGGCAGGCGTGAAGGTGGTTCAGATCACGTAGAAACCGTGGGTGCCATCGCGTGCCAGCTGGTCGACCAGGCCGAATTCCCAGTCCAGATACGCCTGCATGGCTTCCTTCGGGCTGTCGGTGCCTTCGTACGGGCGGCGATAGCGGTCGATACGCGGTGACGCGAGATGGGTTTCGCCTTCTTCCAGCGGCAGTTTTTCGGCGATCCAGTTAAGCGTGCCCCCTTGCAGCAGGAACACCGGCTTGCCGGTGATGGCTTCGACGTCGGCGACCGCCAGGCGCGCCAGTTGGCTGGTGCCGCAGGTCAGCACATAACGTTCGGCGGGCGGCACCTTGGCCAGGGCCTGGGGCAATTGCGCACGCAAGGCCCAGAAGGCACCGGGGATATGGCGTTTGACGTAGTTGACGCTGGGGGTGAAATCCAGCACCGCCGTGTCGCCATGGGGCAGCCACTCGGCGAGGGTGTGGGGGCTGATCAGTTCGGCCTGCAAGGGCGCCGGCACCGGCGCTACCCAGGCGCCTTGTTCGCTGAAGTTCGCTGGCTGCAGGTCGTCCAGCACGTACACCTCCCAGCCCAGTTGCGCGAGCCATGAGGCGGACATATTGGCCCGCACGCCGTCGTCATCGGCCAGCACCAGGCGCGCGCCGCGCACGCTGGCCACGTGGTCGGTTTCCTGCACCAGCTGGCCGCCGGGTGTTGAGCGCGCGCCCGGCAAATGGCCGGCTTCGAATTCCTCCGGCGTGCGCACATCGAACAGGTAGGTGGTGCGGGTCGGCTCCTGCTGCCAGCGTTGCAGGTCGTTAAGTGTGGCGCGGCCGACGCGTGCTTTGTCGGCGACGCGGCGTGCGTCTGCGGCGGCGATTTGACGGTGTTCTTCCGAGGTCGGCGCAAAGCGGCGCGCTTGGCCATGGGCGAGTTTCTGCCCGGCCAGGGTCCAGCCGATAGTGCCGTTGCGCAGTGCCGACACCGGGTTGGCGATGCCTGAGTTGATCAGCGACTGGGTGCCGATAATGCTGCGGGTGCGCCCGGCGCAGTTGACGATGATGCGGGTGGCCGGGTCCGGTGCCAGTTCACGGGCGCGCAGCACCAGTTCGGCACCCGGCACGCTGATGCCGGTGGGAATGCTCATGGTCTGGTATTCGTCGAAGCGGCGCGCGTCGAGCACCACCACATCGGCCTGGCTGTCGAGCAGGGCTTGCACTTCTTCGGCGGCCAAAGACGGCGTGTGGCGCTCGCTCTCCACCAACTCGCCGAAGGCTTTGCTCGGTACGTTGACGTCGATAAACAGCTCGCCACCGGCGCGGCGCCAACCGTCGAGGCCGCCTTCGAGCAGGCTGACCTGGGTGTAGCCCAACGCAACCAGGCGCGCGGCGGCACGTTCGGCCAACCCTTCGCCATTGTCGTAGACCGTCACTTGGGTATCGCGACGGGGAATGCGCGCATACACCTCCAGCTCCAGCTTGGACAGCGGGATATTCGCAGCGAACAGCGGGTGCGACTCGGCAAAGGGCGCTTCTTCGCGCACGTCGACCAAGGCGACTTCTTCACGGTCCAACAGGGCCTGGCGGATCTGGGCGAAGCTGCGGTTCGATACGGTGGTCATAGGGCAGGGCTCTTTTCTTTGGACAAATCCCAGATGTTCGGGAGGTAGGCGTTGGAATAACCGGAAATAAACAGTTTCTCGCTGCCGTCGGGCTGATACACCGCACGGCGCACGGCACCGATATTGGCGCCGTACACGTGAATGCTGATCGACACCTGGTCGCTGTGGGCATTGCTGACTTGATGGATATCACCGACTTTGGGCGACACCGCCTCAACCTGGCCGGGCAGCAGTTGAACCGGTGTGCCTGCGGCCACCAGGCTGCCATCGGGCGCGCGTTCAAACCCTTGGGAAAACTCCGCACCGCGCAACATGCCGATCAGGCCCCACACCCGATGGTCGTGAATCGGCGTGCGCTGGCCCGGCCCCCAGACAAAGCTGACGATGCTGAAACGCTGGCGCGAATCGGCATGCAGCAAAAACTGCTGGTAGCGCTCGGGGTCGGGTTGGGCGTACTCGTCGGGCAGCCAGTCGTCATGGCTGACCAGTTGCGCCAACAGCTTGCCGCCACGGTGCAACAGGTCGCCTTCGCGTGGGTTGCCGTCGATCAGTTCCGCCAGGGCGCCTATAAAGGCTCTGAGTCTTTCGGGGTGTCGGGACTGGGTCATGGCAATTCCATCATGGCGGTTATGGGGATGGCGTGATGGGTTTATATAAGCATAATGTTTATAGTTAATATGCTATTTTTTAATGATTAGCTTATAGCTTTAGGTAATTTAGAACCGGTCTGAATAGCGTTAGTCGTTATCGATCACAGCGCAGGCTATCCAGACAGCCGTGTGGCAACTATGCTTGCCACACATCTTAATGACTGTTCTCTATGTGCGGCCCAAATGAAAATTGACGATATCGATGCCTTTGTCGAAGTGATTCGTTGCCAGTCCATCAGCCACGCCGCCGAGTCGTTGCAGTTGACTCAGCCGGCCATCACCCGCCGTGTGCAGAACTTCGAGCAGGCGCTGGGCGTGGAGCTGTTCGACCGCAACACCAAACCGCTCAAACCTACGCTGATCGGCACCCGTGTGTATGAACAATGCCGGCTGATCCTGCGCGAGATGGATGCCCTGCGTGAGCTGGTGGCCACCGATGCACCGCCCACCGGCGTGTTGCGCCTGGGCGTGCCGCAGACTATCGGCGATGTGGTGCTGCTGGATGCACTCAAGCACCTGCGCAGCGAATACCCCGACTTGCGCGCCCAGGTCGCCACGGGGTGGGGCAGCCAACTGGTCGGCAAGATCGAGCGCGGCGAGCTGGATGCGGCGGTGGCGTTGTTCCCGGCGGGCAAGATCTTCCCGGACAACATCGTCGGCGAGTCCATCGGCAAGATGGAGTTGGTGGTGGTGTGTGCCAAGGCACAATTGCCGAAAAAGCCCTGCAAGTTGGCTGATGTGTACCAGGGCGGCTGGATTCTCAACCCGGATGGCTGTGGTTTTCGTGCCGGCTTGCAGCGCACCTTGTCCGACCAGGGGTTGGCGCTGCGGGTGAACCTGGAAACCTTCGGCACCGAATTGCAACTGGGCCTGGTGGCGGACGGCCTGGGCCTGGGGCTGGTGCCGCGCCCGCTGCTGGAGCGCAGCGCGCACCTTGAGCAACTGGCGGTGGTGCCGCTCAAGGACTTCAAGCCGGTGATGGATTTGTGGCTGATCTACCCGCACTTCCTGGGCAACCTGCAAGGGCCGGTGGATGCGTTCGGGACGCTGGTGGCGGCCTCTTTACACAAGATCCGCAATGCTGCGTGAGCCTGGGAGGCTGCAGACTGATCGTTCCCACGCTCTGCGTGGGAATGCCTCCTGTGACGCTCTGCGTCACGCTTTGGGACGCGGAGCGTCCAGGGCTGAATTCCCACGCGGAGCGTGGGAACTATCTATGTAGTAGCTGGTTTTTTTATAAAAAAAAATAATAATTAGCTTAGATTAAAATGTGCTTTTTATTATTTTTGGCCATCCCCTAGGCTGACTGGAAGTCCTTAAGGCCATCCAGGAAGTTTTGCCATGAGCAGCGTTACCTCGCTTTCCAGTGTTTCCAGCAATGTCCGCCAGCGCGTCACGCCAGAAGAGTGGGAGGTGCGCGTCAAGCTGGCCGCGGCCTATCGACTGGCGGCGCTGTACAAATGGACCGACCACATCTACACGCACTTCTCCGCCCGTGTGCCGGGGCCGGATGAGCATTTCCTGATCAACGCCTACGGGCTGTTGTTCGATGAAATCAACGCCTCCAACCTGGTCAAGGTCGACCTCGACGGCACGATTGTCGACGACCCGACCGGCCTGGGTATCAACTACGCAGGTTACGTGATCCACAGCGCCATCCACGGCGCGCGCCATGACTTGCAAGCGGTGTTGCACACCCATACGCGTGACGGCATTGCGGTGTCGGCGCAGAAGGATGGCCTGCTGCCGATCTCCCAGCACGCCATCGCGTTCTCCGGGCGCGTGGCCTACCACGGTTATGAAGGCGTGGCGCTGGACCTGGATGAGCGCGAGCGCTTGGTGGCTGACCTGGGCGACAAGAGTGTGATGATTTTGCGCAACCACGGGCTGTTGACCGCTGGCATCGGCGTGGAACACGCCTTCCAGCAACTGCAAGGGCTGGAGCGCGCCTGCAATATCCAGATCGCGGCACAGGCGGGCGGCAATGCCGAGCTTATCTTCCCGCGGGCAGAGGTGGTGGCCAAGGTGGAGGAGCAGGCCAAGGTGTTCAGCAATGGCGCAGGGCCGGGTGTGGCACGGCATTGGAATGCGTTGATTCGGCAGTTGGAGCGTACGGATACCGACTACAAAAACTGAACTTGAAACCACTGAAGATCAAAAATGTGGGAGCTGGCTTGCTCGCGAATGCGGTGGATCAGTCAATATTTGCGTTGACTGACACGCCGCATTCGCGAGCAAGCCCGCTCCCACATGGGTTGTGTGGTGTTCTTTAGTTAGGCGACCTGTTTGGCTTGTTCACGCTCGGCGACCAGCTGGCGGGTCAGCGGGATCAGCCGCTTGCCGTAGTCGATTGCGTCGTTGAGCGGGTCGAACCCGCGTATCAGGAAGGTGGTGATACCCAGGTCGTAGTAGTCCAGCAATGCCTGCGCGACTTGTTCGGCGGTGCCGACCAATGAAGTGGAGTTGCCCTGCGCGCCCAGCAACCCGGCGATCCCGGTCCACAGGCGCTTGTCCAGGCGCGAACCCTGCGCCGCCGCTGCCAGCAAGCGGCGCGAGCCTTCGTTGGGTGGTTCGCGGCGCACGAAACCCTGCTTTTCGGCCAGTGCGGTCGCCTGCTGCAAGATCGTCTCGGCACGTGCCCAGGCCAGCTCCTCGGTTTCTGCGAGGATCGGGCGCAACGACAAGCTGAAGCGAATCGTGCGCCCGTGCTTGGCCGCTTCTGCGCGCACCTGGGTCACCACTTCGCGCACCTGCTCGTAGGTTTCACCCCACAGCGCATACACGTCGGCATGCTTGCCGGCCACCGCAATCGCGGCCGCTGAAGAACCACCGAAATACAGCGGGATATGCGGCTGCTGCGGCGACTTCACCGTCGAATGCGCGCCTTCGACCTGGTAGTAGGTGCCTTTGAAATCGAACGGCTGCTCGTGGGTCCATTCCTGGCGCACCACGCTGAGGTATTCGTCGGTGCGTGCGTAGCGTTCGTCCTTGCCGATATGGCTGCCATCGGCGCGCAGTTCACGGTCATCGCCGCCGGTGATGATATGCACGGCCGTGCGCCCTCCGTTGAACACGTCCAGGGTCGCGAACTGGCGTGCGGCCAGGGTCGGCTGGGCAAAACCTGGGCGATGGGCGATCAGGAACTGCAGTTTTTGGGTCACGCTGGCAGCGTGCGCGGCGATCAGCGTGCTGTCCGGGCTGTTGGAATGAAACGCCACTAGCGCGCGGTCGAAACCTGCTTCTTCGTGGGCGCGGGCCACGGTTTCGACGTAGTCCGGTTGCAGGGTAGGGCCGCTGCGCGGGTGAATCTCGGAAGCTTGATGGCCGCCGATATAGCCGATAAATTCGATGCTCATGGTCTGTCCTTGTGGTTTGCGCGATTAACACCTCCTCCGGGCGTGGGGTCGGTCACTCGGGTCAAAAGTAAGGGCAGTGGCGGGGTCTGTAAAATGCCTGTTGGTTCTAACCTAATTATTAAAAAATGGAATTATCATGCGTAAGTTTTATTAAAGCTGTGCATTCAATGTGGCGAGCAGGCTTGCCCTGCGTTGGGTGGCGAAGCCGCCCCAATTCAGACGGCGCGGTGAATCAGCTGGAAGGGGCCGCTGCGCAGCCCAACGCAGGGCAAGCCTGCTCGCCACAGAACAGTGCGCTAAAGACTCAAACGAATCTCGGCACACAAGCCGCCCTCAGCCCGATTACTCAAGGTCAGCGTGCCGCCGATCGCCACCGCCAGTTGCTGGGCAATCGCCAACCCCAGCCCGGTGCCGCCGGTGCCGCGATTGCGTGAGCTTTCCACCCGATAGAACGGCTGCAGCACCTGCGCCAGCTCGTCTTCGGCAATTCCCGGTCCTCGGTCCAACACCTTTATCGACAGCTGCCCATTCACTGCGCAGCCGACCTCCAGCTCGGCGTTGCCGGCGAATTTAAGGGCGTTATCCACCAGGTTCACCAACACGCGGCGCAGCGCGTGGGGGCGAGTGTCGAGGATCAGCGCGCTTTTGCCGCGCAGGCTGACCTGCTTTTGCAGGTCCTGATAGTCAAACACCAGGCTGTCGAGAAAGGCGTCCAGATCAATGCGGTGGCTGGCCTCGGTGGCGCCGTGAACGCTGCGCGCATACGCCACGCCCTCACGCACCAGGTGCTCCATTTCGCTCAGGTCGCTCCACAGTTTTTCGCGGTCGGCGCTGTCATCCATAAACTCGGCGCGCAGTTTCATGCGGGTAATCGGCGTTTGAAGGTCATGGGAAATCGCGGCGAGGATCTGCATGCGTTCCTTGAGGTATTCGGCAATGCGCCGTTGCATGGCATTGAACGCCGCAGCGGCATGCGCGACTTCACTCGGGCCGGTTTCGTCCAGGGGCGTGGGGTGGGCGTTTGGGTCGAGGGTTTCGACCGCACGCGCCAGGCGTGTCAGCGGGCGCACGGCCAGGCGCACCGCAACCCAGGTGCAGCCGAGCAGCAGCGCCAGTTGCAGCACCAGCACCACCGGCAACCAATAGGCTACAGGCGGGGCGGCGGGGCGTACGTCGAGGGTGATCGGGTTGCCATCGGCCAGGGTCAGGTGCACCTGGAAGTGTTTCTGGAGGCCGGGAATTTCGCGGAAGGTCAGGGCGTAGTGCTCGCCCAGGGCGTCCGCAATCGAGGTGGCGGCCATTGGCACGTCGTGGCTGCTCATCGGTTCACCGGCCTCGCCGGCGTTGAGCAAGTAGCGGTAATTCTGCCGGTCGAGACGCGCCAGCCAACTGGCGCGCTCGTTGGCGGGCAGGCGGTCGAGGATGGCCACCGAGGTGGACACGTCGTTTTCCAGATTGCCGAGCATCACCGTGCGCGCGCTGATGTAGCGCTCGTAGAACTGCGCACTGAATGACAACCCATGGGCACACAGCAGGCTGATCAGAAAAATCAGCGACAGTTGGGATGCCAGTGTGCGCGGCCAGCCAAACCGCCATGGCCTCATTGCTCGGCCCCGAGGATTTGCACCGGCAGTGAAAACACATAACCCTCACTGCGCACGGTTTTGATATAGGCCGGTTCGCGGGCGTCATCCAGCAAGCGTTGACGCAAGCGGCTCACCAGCAGGTCGATGGAGCGATCGAACAGGTCGGCGTCACGCCCCTGGGTCAGGTTCAGCAATTGGTCGCGGTTGAGCACGCGCTGCGGGTGGTCGAGAAACACCCGCAACAGGCGGTATTCGGCGCCGCTGAGGGCCACCAGGGTGTCGTCCTCGTCGAGCAGGTGGCGGGCGGTGGTGTCCAGGCGCCAGCGGCCAAAGCGGATCAGCCGCCCGGTTTCACTCACCACCAGGTTCGGCGGCAGCATGCGGGTGCGCCGCAGTACGGCGTTGATGCGCGCAAGCAGTTCACGCGCGGCGAACGGCTTGACCAGGTAATCATCGGCGCCCATTTCCAGGCCGATGATGCGGTCGGTTTCATCGTTGCGCGCCGTGAGCATCAGCACTGGCGTGGCTTTGTGCTTGCCCACCCGCAGTTCGCGGCACAGCTGCAAGCCATCGTCGCCGGGCATCATGATATCCAGCACGATCAGGTCCACGGGCGTGGTGTCGAGGAAGCTGCGCATCTGGCGGCCGTCGGCAACCACGGTGGTGCGCATGCCGTTTTTTTTCAGGTAATTGCCCACCAGTTCGCGGATTTCCCGGTCGTCATCGACGATCAGGATGTGATCGACATGATCCATGCTGCCTTCCTCGTTAAATGCTCTTGGCCGCAGTCTAGCCATCGCCGCAGGCTTTGCCTTGTGCCCTTTGTATTGCAGTGTATCTGGCGCTGACCAGATACACGGCGAAGCAAAAATCAGTGGCGCACAGCCTTGAGCAACAGCGCCTCGAACACCCGCTGGGCGCGCGGCTCATCAGTATGGGCGACATTGAAACGCATCGAATTGAGGTGCGCCGGGTCGTAGCCGAACAGCGCGCCCGGCGCCAGCACCAGGCTGCGTTTCAACGCCTCCTGGGCCAGCAGTTCACCGTTTACCCCATCGGGCAGGCGCGCCCAGATAAACATCCCGCCTTCATACGCCATCGGCAGCTCGCAGCCGCAGCGCTTGAGCCATTGTTCGACGCGCCCGCCGGACTCCATCAAGCGCTGGACCATACGCTTGCGGTGCTTGGCGTAGCTGCCTTCGCTGAGCATGCGGTAGACGATCTGCTCGAACAGCTCCGAGGTCACGCCGCCGCTCATGAGCTTCATGTTGGTGAGGTTGGCGGCCAGTTGCGGCGCGGCCACCACGTAGCTGACGCGGGTGTTGGCGCTGAGGATCTTGGAAAACCCCGACAGGTAGGTGACCTGATCCAGCCCGGCGAGGGCGGCCAGGCGCGGTGGCGGGTTGGGGTGCAGGTCGCCGTAGAGGTCGTCCTCGACGATGTGGCAATGGTACTGCTGGGTCAGTTGCAGCAGGCGAAACGCCTGGCCGGGGCTGAAGGAATGGCCGGTGGGGTTATGCAGCACGCTGGTGGTCAGGTACAGGCTGGGGCGGTGTTCGGCCAGCAGCTGTTCTAGCGCGGCAAAGTCAAAACCGTCGGGGCGTCGCTCGATGGTCACCACTTTGACCCCGTGCAGGGCCAGGTTGGCGTGGAAGTTGAAGTAGCACGGCGCGTCCAGCAGCACCGTGTCGCCGGGGCGCGCGAGCAGGCGCATGAGCATGTCCAGGCCCTGCACGGTGTTGGGCGTAGTGATGATCTGTTCCACCGGCACCGACAGGCCCTCGCCGTGCAGCTTCTGTTGCAGCGCCTGGCGCAAGGGCAGCAGCCCGGCCGGTGTGCCCAGGCCGGCGATGCGCAGTGACGGCGCGCGCACCACGCTGCGCATCGTTTGGCGGATGGCCTCGCCGTTCAACCAGTCCTCCGGCAAGTGCCCGCCACCGGGGCGCAGCTCGCCGCTGGCGGTGACCAGCGGGCGGCGCAGCACGCTGAGCAGGTCCTGGGGCAGCAGGTCGACCCAGGTCGCGGCGGCTGGGCGTGCGGTTTCCATCGCCACAAAATAGCCGCGGCCCTGGCTTGAGGTCAGCAGGTGGCGCCCGCGCAGGCGGTCCAACGCTTCGTTGAGGGTGAACTTGCTGACGCCCAGGGTCTGGGTCAGCTCACGCACCGACGGCAACTTGCTGCCGGGTGCCCATTCACCGCCCTCGATGGCCTGGCTGAAGGCGTCGACGATCTGCTGCACCTTGGGCGTGCCTTCCACAAAAGCGATGGCGGATACAAACATAAACCTTCCTTGTCTTTGCCGGTGCTTTTACCGGTGAAGTTAGGCCGGATTAGGCACCACTTTACCTGCCTTGTGCAATGACGCTGCCCTAGACTGCGCGCCATCTCGCCGGTAATTGGCGAAGTTTCTTACACGCGAGCAATGGATTTCGCATTCTCATGAAGACTTATATGTGCGCACCCTGCGGTTTTATGTACGTAGAAGAATTGGGTATTCCGGAGGACGGAATCCCGGCCGGCACCCCTTGGGAAGAGGTGCCGGAAGACTGGACATGCCCTGACTGCGGCGTGACCAAGGCCGACTTCATGGCCATTGAACTCTAACCCTCCATCAACGAAAGGAATCGCTCCATGGAAAGCAAACTGATCAACCCCACCGTACCGTTCTGTACCGGCGTGGCGCACCAGAAATACCTCAGCGCCGAAAAAGGCCTGCAAACCGCCATCGAGGGCGATTGCACCCATTGGTACATCGACGGCAGCCTGTTCGGCGAGATGGTCGACGACTGGACCGATGCGCGCATTGAAAGCCTGCAGGCGCAAATCGCCGCCACCGGCGTCACGCCGATTTTCCACGGCAACTTCAAGGCGCCGCTGGGCAGTGACGTCGAGGCGTTCCGCGCGGCGGCGGTGGACTACGTAAAAAAAGAGATTGATATCGCCAGCCGCCTCGGCGCGCCGTTGATCATCCACGGCGGCTGCATCGTCGAGCCAAAAATGGTGCTGATGGCCAAGAAGGTTGCGCTGGAACATTACCTCAAGTCGGTCCAGGAACTGGCGAGCTATGCGCAGGACAAGGGCACGGATATCTACCTGGAGAACCTGTCCAACTACGTCAACTACCGGCCATTCCACTACATCTTTACCCATGAGGCCGAATACGCCTTTGTGTTCGAGCGCCTGCAGGCCCATGGCAACGTGTACTTTTTCCTGGATGCGGGCCACGCCAACATCGAGAACGGCCTGCCGGCCGAAGTGGTGCGCAAGTATCACCACTTGATCAAGGGCATTTCCTTCAGCAACAACAATGGTGTGCAGGATCAGCACTTCGGCATTCATGACGGCAACTGCGATTACGCCGACGTGGTGCAGGCCATCGTTGAAACCAACTGGAAGGGCCTGGTGGCGTTCGAAACCCGCAACCAGACCGCCAAGGCTGCCCTGGCCGACCTGGCGCTGATGTACCGTGAATCCCTGACCACTGAAATTGCCGTCGCCTGACAGGCCCAGGGGCGCGAGCTTTAAGCGCGCCCCGTTGTTGTTTTTTTCACTCCAAGGTTCTGGCCCATGACAAGTGCGTTAACGCTGTCTTCGTTTCTCTACTTCCTGCTGTTTTGCGCCACCATGACCTTCAGCCCCGGCCCCATGACCCTGTTGCTGCTAAGCCTGGGCTTGAAGGACGGCTTGCGCAGTTCGATCCCGGCGCAGATCGGCGCCAGTGTGTCCTACCTGATTTCCATCCTGATCTTTGCCGTGGGCTTTTCGGAACTGATCAAGGGCAACCTCGCCATTACCCAGACCATCCAGTTTGTCGGCGTGGCTTATATTCTGTACCTGGCCTACAAGCAGTGGACCAGCAGCGGTGTGTCGATCAACCAGGGCGGCGCCGTGGAAGGCTCGCGCAGCCTGTTCGGCAAGGGGTTGCTCACCGGGTTTTCCAACCCCAAGACCATCATCATGTTCAGCGCGGTGTTCCCGCAGTTTGCAGGGGCAGGCGAGCACAGCTCGGCGGCGGATATCGCCATCCTCGGGCTGACGTTTCTGACCCTGCAGTTTGCCAGTGGCTGCCTGTACTGCTATTTCGGCCAGCGCATCAAGCACGTGCTGGAAAACCCCAAGCGCCGGGTGCTGTTGCAACGGATCACGGCGGTGCTGCTATTGGGTGTTGCGTTGATGTTGGCGCGTGGGTTTTCGCACTGAAGTATTAGCAGGTAAGCAGTAGTGGCGCTTTGACGTTACCCTGATAGACTCCAGGCAATCATTCAGGATTGCCGCCACCATGCCAGCCGTCGGAGGAAATGGACTTCCGCTCGCTTCGCGCCTGTTCAAATCGCGGCTCTTGGGGCTGACGCTGGGTTTCGTCTGTGTGGTCTTCGGCATGCACCCCTTGCACCCGTCGCTGTGGGTGTGGGCCTGGATGCTGATCAACGCCTTTGTGTGGCCGCACCTGGCCTACCAGTTGTCGCGCCGGGCGAGCAACTCACTGCGCAGCGAACGGCGTAATTTACTCTTCGATTCGTTCTGCGGCGGCTTCTGGGTCGGTGCCATGCACTTCAACCCGCTGCCCAGCGTGACCACGCTGTCGATGATGACCATGAACAACGTCGCCATCGGCGGGCCGCGCTTTATGCTCGCCGGCTGGGTGGCGCAGGGGCTGGGCATCGGCGCCGCGCTGTTGGTGTTCGCGCCGGCGTTTATCGCGGTGACCAGCGAGGCGCAACTGTATGCGTGCCTGCCGATCCTGATGCTGTATCCCCTGGCGCTGGGCTGGATCTGCTACCGCCAGGCCTTGACCCTGGCTCGCCATAAACGCGAGTTGCTGGCCTTGAGCCGCACCGACAGCCTGTCCGGCCTGCTCAATCACGGCGCCTGGAAGGACCATCTGGAAATCGAGTTCCAGCGTTGCCGCCGTGAACAGGTGGGCGCGGCCATTGCGCTGATCGACATCGACCATTTCAAAACCATCAACGACACCTATGGGCATGTCACCGGCGACATCGTGCTGCGCCAACTCAGCAAGGTGTTGCGCCAGAACCTGCGCGCGTCCGACCTGGCCGGGCGCTATGGTGGCGACGAGTTCTGTGTGATTTTGCCAGGCATGCCGCTCAACCGCGCCACCGAAGTGATGGACGCTTTGCGTGACCGCTTCAGTGCACTGGCCTATGCGCAAGACCCGACCCTGCGCGCCAGCTTGAGCATTGGCCTGGCGCCGTACCAGCCGGCACACGCCGATTCCACCAGTTGGCTCAACGATGCCGACCAGGCGCTGTATGAAGCCAAGAGCAGTGGGCGCAACCGCGTCAGTTCGGTGCAAGGCAGTTGGTTACGCTCGGTTTAGTGGGGTAGGGTAGCGCAGCACCTCCCCACAACAACAAGGATCGGTCCATGCTCTTCACCTTCTCCCGTACCCTTCTGGCCGCCACCCTGGCCTTGTCCTTCGCCGTGCCGGCCTACAGCGCCGAACCCCACAAGCAAATCCAGGCGGATGCCGAACAGTACAAGGCCGAGGCCCTGAAACTGCTCGAGCGCCTGGTGAATATCGACTCGGGTTCAGGCTACGAGCCGGGCCTGACCCAAGTGCGCGACATTGCCGTTGATGAACTCAAGCAGCTCGGCTTCAGCATCGAACTGGTGCCGGACAAAGCGGCCAACAACAGCCATGTGATCGCCACCCTCAAGGGCACCGGCAAAGCCAAAATCCTGCTGATGGCGCACATGGACACCGTATTCAAGGAAGGCTCGGCCGCCGAGCGCCCGTTTCATATCAAGGATGGCCGTGCCTACGGCCCCGGCGTGATGGATGACAAGGGCGGCATCGTCGCCGGTATTTACGCGCTCAAAGTCCTGAAAAACCAGGGTTTCAAAGACTACGCGCAAATCACCTTCCTGCTCGACGCCAGCGAAGAAACCGGCTCAGAAGCCGCTTCCGAACTGATCCGCAAAACCGCCAAGGCCCACGACGTCACCTTGAACCTGGAACCCGGCCGCCCGGCCGACGGCCTGGTGGTATGGCGCAAAGGCAGCGCCACTGCGGTGGTCGAAGTCAAAGGCAAAGCCGCCCACGCCGGCGTCGCCCCCGAACTGGGCCGCAACGCTGCCATGGAAGCCGCGCACCAGATCCTGCAGTTGGGCAAACTCGGCGATGAAGAGAAGAAAACAACCATCAACTTCACCGTGATCAAGGCCGGCGACCGCACCAACGTCATCCCCGACCAAGCCACCGCCAAAGCCGACGTGCGCGCAGCGCTGCCGGAAGAATTTGATCGAATCGAAAAAGACCTGGCGCGGGTGTCAGCCAACAAGTTGATCCCGGACACCGAAGTGAAAACCAGCCTGCAGCGCGGCCTGCCGCCGATGCCACAGACGCCGGAGTCGGACAAATTGGTCGCGATTGCCCAGGGAATCTATGGCGAATTGGGTCGTAAATTGACCATTGAAGGCAGCGGCGGGGCCGCCGATGCGAGCTTGTCAGCTGGGGTCGGGACGCCGACGTTGGATGGGTTTGGGATTGTGGGTGGGAATATTCATACGCCGGAGGAATATGCCGAGGTGGAGAGCGTGGCGCCACGGGTTTATTTGTTGAGTCGGATGATTATGGAGTTGTCGAAGCGGTGAGAGGTTTGCAGGGCTCACTCAATAGGTAAACCTTCCTGTTCGCAAACTTATTATTTGGGTGAGCAGGCTTGTTGTGGCGAGCAGGCTTGCCCTGCGTTGGGCTGCGCAGCAGCCCCAAAACAGACGACACGGGTTTACGCTAGTATCTCGTTTTTTCCCTATTGGGGCTGCTTCGCAGCCCAACGCAGGGCAAGCCTGCTCGCCACAGTGATGGGGTGTTTCAGTGGTGTAGGTGGTGTTTTCACCATGTTGATGGGTCTTCAAGGCTGGCTTTTTGGAGGTCGTCTTTCCACCACTCATTCGTCATCCTATAGATGTCCTCAAAGAAACCTCTTGGATCCTCCATGTCGCTCCATCCCCAAGGTAGGGAACAGTAAAATCCAGGCGCCTGGTTCAAGGCTTGCGAAAAATCATAAGTTTCGTCTTCAAGAGCATCGCCTAAAGTGTCGACCAGGAGTTTTCGATGCCGATAATTCAAGTCTGTACTTTTGTCTATAATGTACTTTTTGATGAGTTTTTCCCTGTCGCGTTTATGATTGATGTTGTAGGTTGTAAATATTTCGCCCAGTGTTTCTTCACGATCATAGATGTCGAAGGGTGAAAGGAAGTGTCGAAATTTTGGCTGGTAGGGCTTGTTTAGAAAAGGGTGTTTTAGCATTGGTCGTCACTCACGGGGAATACGGTGTAGAGTTTTTTGGTTTCACGGTCGAATTTTGCAACGATGGTATTCATGTCATCATCATATACTGGGTTGGTCAGATCCTCTGGGTTAGGAATGTAGCCTTCTCCACAGCCTTGCAGTTCTATGCGGACGATGGGGTTTCCGTAGTAATCCTCTTCAGTGAAAGGCTCCAGTTTGCGGGCTGTTCTTGTGGTGACTTCATTCAGTGCTGCAAGTTGCATTTTGTGGCTTTTGAATTTAGTACTTAGTTGCATAGGTTGGTTTTGCCTTTGAGTTGGGTTTAGTGGGTGCCGTCTTGTATCGGTTTAGCTGAGAGCGCTTCGCTCTTGTAGATTTTAAGGCGTTCGAGCAGCACAGTCATAAAAGCTCTTTTGTCAAGTATTTCATCTCCGAAGTAGGTGTCAAATAAGTAAAAAACAGATTCGAAATCTTCATCTGTAGATAAAAAATGTTCAAGTGTATCTATGTACCATTGTTGCTCATCTTCTCTGTAGGAGAAATATTCTGATTTGGTCAATGCATCGAAAAGCTCCGCTAGCTCTTTAGGGTTGTTGACGTCTTTCGATACTATGATTCCTTCTCTTTCTACATCTGTGGTGTTTTCTATGCAGTAAGTGAATAACAGGCCGCGTAGTATTGTGAGCTTTGGTTGTCTTTTCATTTTTAGAACTCCGTGAATGCAGTGATCGGTTTTCCATTACTATTGAAATACACTATGGCTTTTCTCTGTTTTCCGTATTCTAGACTATCTCTTTTATAACCCTCGCCTATAATCTTTCCCATGTCCATTGGAGCCTGTATGTCTGCTCTGCCGTTGAGTTTGAAAATTAGTATTGCACGATCGATTGCGTTTAATTGATCTCTATGGCTCAGAAAATGTGTAGCTGCGCTTGGAGGTCTAGGTTGTCCTGCGTTCCTTCCTCTGGTAAACGTTTCAATTTCCCCAGTGGTAGGGTTTCTAGCTGTAATCACTCGCTCAAGTTGAGATTCCAGGGACGTTTGAGCACCGTGTTTTTCCAAGAAGTGCGCCCCTGGGATTGACCTTTCCAGTTCTGATAAGCGCCGGTGAGCGTTGGCCTCTCCAAGCTCATTAATGCGTGCTTGTCGCTGTGCGCGTCCCAGTTGAGGTAAAGCGGGTTCGCCGTGCTCAACCCCTGCTATCGGATTTTGAGCAGAATTGTTTGGCTTGCATCCATCCGTTCCGGGACAGGTATTCAAGCCTAACGGATCCACCCACCCCGTAGGGTTAGGCACATACCGGTACGCGTTAATCCCAGCCGCCAGCTTCACCGGATCCGGCGTCAGGTAGCGACCAATATCTGGATTGTAGTAGCGATGGCGGTTGTAGTGCAGCCCGCTTTCCGCATCAAAATATTGGCCCTGAAAACGCAGCGGATTGTCGATTTTTCTGACGTCTAGGCGGGCGATTTCTCCGTAGGCGCGGTAGTGCGCGGACCAGACGATTTCGCCTTCGGGGTTGGTCAGTTCCTGCGGTGTGCCGAGGTGGTCGAGTTGGTAGTGGAAGGGCTTTGTTTCTGTTGGGCCAAAGCCTTCCAGCAGGACCAACGGCCGAAAACTGTCTGGCTCGTAGATATAGCTGCGATGCCGATCCGCGTGGTGTTCGGCAATTAGCTTGTCGCCTTGCCAGAAAAACTCCGTGGTTATGTCGTTTACAGTTTTGCTGATCCGCCGCCCAAACGGGTCATAGCGATAGCTGGCGGTTTGCCCGTTGGGCTGTGTGATCCCTATCAACCGATGCTGGCAGTCGTAGCGGTATTCCGTTACGAGCTGATGACCCTTACCACGTCGCTGCCGGATCAAATTGCCGAAGGCGTCATAGTCGTAATGATGATCGCCCTGAATCATCAACCGATTCCCGGCCACGATGTCCGGGCCGGGGCGGTCTTGCATGAGCAGGTTGCCGATGATCGCCCTGAATCATCAACCGATTCCCGGCCACGATGTCCGGGCCGGGGCGGTCTTGCATGAGCAGGTTGCCGGCCGGGTCGTGGCCGAAGCGTTCCTGCACGTCTTGCGAATGGTCGGCGCGGGTCAGGCGGGCGAGGGGGTCGTAGTGGTAGTGGTGTTCGCCTTTGCGAGTATCGAGCAGGCGGGTGAGGTTGCCGCTTTTGTCGTAGTCGTATTGGCGTTGGTAGAGGGTGTGTTGCTGTTGGCTGACGGCGTGGGCGTGCAGGCGGTTCTGGTCGTCGTAGTGGTAGTGGCTGAGGAGTTGGCCTTGTTGGCGTTGGTGTTCGCGGCCGGTTTTGAACAGGTGGGAGGTGAGGGTTTCGCCGTTCAG
>NZ_LMKI01000003.1:0-146872 GCF_001421425.1 Pseudomonas sp. Leaf15 | reverse complement strand
GTTTTTAAGAAACCCTAAACTTGGCTCAGCAATCGTTGGTTACATCTTTGATTTCTCGCGGAGTAACTTGTGATGCTGATAATCTTGTTGACTATCAGTCTGACYCCACAAGCACCCACACGAATTGCTTGATTCAGTTGTTAAAGAGCGRTTGGTTAAGATCTTTCGTCTCAACCGAGGCGCGCATTCTACAGCAGCGTCATTTGCTGTCAAGTGATTATTTTCAGAAGYTTTCGAAGAATTCTTCAACAACTTCAACCATTCTACAGCGTTACACGCTGCTGTCAACACCTCTTTTTCAACTTCCTTCTGGCTTCGATGAACTGAAGCAACCTGCTGCCGAAAACTTCGTAACTCTTTGTTTACCAAGGAGTTTTCCGTTTCGACTGCGCCGGAAGTGGGGCGAATTATAGACAGATATAATTCGCCGTCAACACCTCATTTCAGTTTTATTCGGCTTTGAGCGTAATACGCGCAAATGCCTTCTTCCCAGCCTGGCAAACGTGGGTAGCGCCCAGCTCGTATATAAAGGTGCGATCGACAACCTCACCATCTATACGCACGCCACCGGAACCCAACAGGTCGCGCGCGACCGCGGAGTTCTTAACCAGGCCCGCCTTATTAAGTACAGCGGCAATCGGCATCGCTTCAGCCGCAGTCAATTCGATCTCTGGCAGATCGTCCGGCAGCTCGCCATCCTTCATGCGGTTACCGGCCGCGCGGTGAGCGCTGGCCGCAGCCTCTTCACCATGGAAGCGCGCAACGATCTCTTCCGCCAACTTGATCTTCACGTCACGAGGATTCGCACCCGCCTCGACGTCTGCGCGCAGCGCGTTGATCTCATCCATCGAGCGAAAGCTCAACAGCTCGAAATAACGCCACATCAACGCATCCGGAATCGATACCAGCTTGCCGTACATCACACCCGGCGCTTCCTGGATACCAACATAGTTACCCAGGGACTTGGACATCTTCTTGACGCCATCCAACCCTTCCAGCAACGGCATGGTCAGAATGCACTGAGCTTCTTGCCCATACGCACGCTGGAGCTCACGCCCCATCAGCAGGTTGAACTTCTGGTCAGTGCCGCCCAGCTCAACGTCCGCACGCAACGCCACCGAGTCATAACCCTGCACCAGCGGGTAGAGGAACTCATGAATCGCGATTGGCTGATTGGTCGAGTAGCGCTTGTCGAAGTCATCACGCTCAAGCATGCGCGCCACGGTGTACTGGGAAGTCAGGCGAATAAAGTCGGCCGGCCCCATTTGGTCCATCCAGGTGGAGTTGAATGCCACCTCGGTCTTGGCCGGATCGAGAATCTTGAACACCTGGGTCTTGTAGGTCTCGGCATTATCGAGCACCTGCTCACGGGTCAGCGGCGGGCGCGTTGCGCTCTTGCCGCTCGGATCACCGATCATCCCGGTGAAGTCACCTATAAGGAAGATGACCTGATGCCCCAGCTCCTGGAACTGACGCAGCTTATTAATAAGCACGGTATGACCCAGGTGCAGATCCGGCGCGGTCGGATCGAAGCCAGCCTTAATACGCAGGGGTTGGCCACGCTTGAGCTTTTCGATCAGCTCGGCCTCGACCAACAGTTCTTCCGCACCACGTTTTATCAGCGCTAGCTGCTCTTCAACCGACTTCATAACAGACCCGCAAGGCTCAGATTCAAAAGGGAACCAACCATACAAGATCAGGGACTAATTACAAGTTTTGTCCCGCGCACGGACACCGTTCAGCAAGCCCAGCGTTCGCGAGCTTGCGCCACAGATGATTTGGTTATATTTTATACAGTTATTTCATCTTCATCATGTCATTCATCTTTTCCATTTCATCTTCAAAGTCAAAATTACTTATGACCACAGAACCGTCTAAAGCGCCGCCGCTTTACCCGAAGACCCACCTGCTCGCCGCAAGTGGTATCGCCGCCCTTCTCAGCCTGGCACTCCTGGTATTCCCTTCCAGTGACGTCGAAGCCAAACGAACATCCCTGAGCCTTGACCTGGAAAGTCCAGTTGAACAACTGACACAAGATCAAGACGCTTCCGACGCGCAACAAGCCACAAACGCACCGACAGAATCTCCATTCGCACAGATAAAAAGCACCCCGGAAGACACCCAACAGGCCACTCAAGAACCGCCTGCACCCGTTGCAACCAAGAATGCGCTGCACCGCGAAGTGATAGTCGCCAAGGGCGATACGCTTTCAACGCTGTTCGAAAAGGTCGGCCTGCCCGCTGCTACCGTTAATGAGGTGCTGGCCAGCGATAAACAAGCCAAGCAATTCACTCAGCTCAAGCACGGCCAGAAGCTTGAGTTCGAATTGGCTGCCGACGGCCAGCTGAAAAACCTGCACAGCAATGTCAACGACCTCGAAAGCATTAGCCTGAGCAAGGGCGCCAAAGGCTTTGCGTTCAACCGCATCACCACCAAACCGGTGACGCGCTCCGCCTACGTGCATGGCGTCATCAACAGCTCGCTGTCACAGTCGGCCGCCCGCGCCGGCTTGTCCCACAGCATGACCATGGACATGGCCAGCGTGTTTGGCTACGACATCGACTTCGCCCAGGACATCCGTCAGGGTGACGAATTCGACGTGATCTATGAGCAGAGAGTCGCCAACGGCAAAGTCGTCGGCACCGGCGCGATTCTATCGGCGCGGTTTACCAACCGCGGCAAAACCTACACCGCAGTGCGCTATACCAACAAACAAGGCAACACCAGCTACTACACCGCCGATGGCAACAGTATGCGCAAAGCCTTCATCCGCACGCCGGTGGACTTTGCCCGCATCAGTTCGCGCTTCTCCATGGGCCGCAAGCATCCGATCCTCAACAAGATCCGCGCCCACAAAGGCGTCGACTATGCTGCCCCACGTGGTACGCCCATCAAGGCTGCCGGTGACGGCAAGGTGTTGCTGGCCGGCCGCCGCGGCGGTTACGGCAATACCGTGATCATCCAGCACGGCAATACCTACCGCACCCTGTACGGCCACATGCAAGGGTTCGCCAAAGGCGTGTCGACCGGCAGCAACGTCAAGCAGGGCCAGGTCATCGGCTATATCGGCACCACAGGCCTTTCTACCGGCCCGCATTTGCACTATGAGTTCCAGGTGAACGGCGTCCACGTCGACCCTCTGGGCCAGAAGTTGCCAATGGCCGACCCGATTGCCAAGGCCGAGCGCGCGCGCTTCCTCCAACAGAGCCAGCCACTGATGGCACGCATGGACCAGGAGCGCTCCACCCTGCTGGCCTCGGCGAAGCGCTAAGGTATGGCGCTCTATATGGGTGTGATGTCCGGGACCAGCCTCGATGGCCTGGATATCGCCCTGATCGAACAAGACCCGGCGATCAAATTGATCGCCACGCACTACATTCCCATGCCGGACGATCTGCGTACCGAGCTGCTAAGCCTGTGCGCCAGCGGCCCGGATGAGATCGCCCGTTCGGCGCTCGCCCAGCAACACTGGGTGACACTGGCGGCCAAAGGCATCCACGCCTTACTGGAACAACAAGCCCTCAAGCCCCAGGACATACGCGCGATCGGCAGCCACGGCCAGACGATCCGCCATGAACCTGCTCGAGGCTTTACCGTACAAATCGGCAACCCTGCCCTGCTCACCGAGCTGACGGGCATTACCGTCGTCAGTGACTTCCGCAGCCGCGATGTGGCCGCCGGCGGTCAAGGCGCGCCCTTGGTGCCGGCCTTTCACGAAGCCTTGTTCGGCGAACGTACCGGCAACCGCGCCGTGTTGAATGTCGGCGGCTTCAGCAACCTCAGCTTGATCGAGACCAACAAGCCCGTAGCCGGCTTCGACTGCGGCCCGGGCAACGTGTTGCTGGATGCGTGGATCCACAATCAGCGCGGCGAGCACTTTGATCGCGATGGTCAATGGGCGGCCGCTGGCCAGGTCGAGCCTGCGCTACTCAACGCTCTGCTCAGCGACCCGTTCTTCCTGACCAAAGGCCCGAAAAGCACTGGCCGCGAAGTCTTCAACCTGGGATGGCTGCAACACCACCTGGCCAGATTGCCAGCGTTCCAGCCAGAAGATGTGCAAGCAACCCTGCTTGAACTGACTGCACTGACCATCGTCGAGTCCCTGCAAGCCGCACAAACCGACACCGAAACCCTGCTGGTCTGTGGCGGCGGCGCGCATAACGCCACGCTGATGAAGCGCTTGGCAGCGTTGTTGCCGTCCACTCAGGTCAGCAGCACCGCCACTTACGGCGTGGACCCCGATTGGGTTGAAGCCATGGCCTTCGCCTGGCTGGCCCATTGCTGCCTGGCAGGCATCGCCGCCAACCGCCCAAGTGTCACTGGCGCACGCGGGCTTCGGGTATTAGGCGCGATCTACCCAGCGTAAACCTGCAGGCAGCAAAACGCCGCTTGGCCCATCAAAGCCAAGCGGCGTTTTTTTATTTGCTGAAGATCAGGCTGCTGATCAGATCGAGAACGAAGACCCGCAACCACAGGTCGTGGTGGCATTCGGGTTCTTGATCACGAAACGCGAGCCTTCCAGACCTTCCTGGTAATCCACCTCGGCACCTGCCAGGTATTGGAAGCTCATCGGGTCCACGACCAGGCTGACGCCCTCGCGCTCGACGATGGTGTCATCGTCGGCCACATCTTCATCGAAGGTAAAACCGTACTGAAACCCTGAACAACCGCCGCCCGTAACGAATACGCGCAGCTTCAAGCGATCATTACCCTCTTCATCGACCAGGCTCTTCACCTTGTGCGCAGCACCGTGGGTGAATTGCAAAGCCGTGGGGGTGAAGGATTCAACGCTCATGCTGATAATCTCCCGGCGTAGCGCCGCCATATGCGTAATGGCGGGCATTATCCGCTTCTCCTAGAAAAGCGGTCAACTATTGTTACGGTATATCAATCTGCGCTGCCGCCATTAAAAACACAAAAGGCCCGATCAACGGGCCTTTTGCTTAACCGCCAAACAACCTTAAGGCAGCATGCCCGCATGGGACAGGCCCAGCTTCTCATCCAGGCCAAACAGAATGTTCATGTTCTGCACCGCCTGGCCCGACGCGCCCTTGACCAGGTTATCGATCACCGACAACACCACCACCAAATCACCATCCTGTGGACGGTGCACGGCAATGCGGCATACGTTGGCACCGCGCACGCTACGGGTTTCCGGGTGGCTGCCGGCCGGCATCACGTCGACGAACGGTTCATTGGCATAACGCTTTTCGAACAGCGCCTGCAGGTCTACCGAACGGTCTACAACAGTGGCGTAGAGCGTGGAGTGAATGCCACGAATCATCGGCGTCAGGTGCGGCACGAAGGTCAGGCCTACATCTTTACCGGCGGCACGACGCAGCCCCTGGCGAATTTCCGGCAAGTGACGATGCCCTTTAACCGCGTAGGCCTTCATGCTTTCCGACGTCTCGGAGTACAGCGAACCTACAGCTGCACCACGGCCGGCGCCACTCACACCCGACTTGCAGTCGGCGATCAAGCGCGAAGCGTCGGCCAGACCCGCTTCCAGCAATGGCAGGAAACCCAGCTGCGTTGCGGTCGGATAGCAACCCGGCACAGCAATCAGGCGTGCCTGCTTGATTTGCTCACGATTGACTTCCGGCAGGCCATACACCGCCTCTTCCAGCAACTCAGGCGCGCCGTGTGGCTGGCCGTACCACTTGGCCCACTCATCGGCGTCCTGCAAGCGGAAGTCGGCCGACAGGTCGATGACCTTGGTACCCGCCGCCAGCAATTCGCCAGCCAGCGCATGCGCAACCCCGTGAGGCGTGGCGAAGAACACCACATCGCACGCGCCCAGGGTCTTGATGTCCGGCACGCTGAACGCCAGGCCATCATAGTGGCCTCGCAGGTTCGGGTACATGTCGGCCACGGCCAGCCCGGCCTCGGATCGAGAAGTGATAACCACCACCTCAGCTTGCGGATGCTGAGCCAACAGACGCAGCAATTCGACACCGGTGTAACCCGTGCCGCCGACGATACCGACCTTGACCATAAACCTGCCCTCAACGAACCCACTGGAAAGCCGTCGATAATAGGGGCCGTATCGTCCTGCGACAACCGTCAACGTGACGTACAGGCGCATGAGCCACTACTATCTTCAGTTACCGTGAACCTGGGAATAACTAGAAATGCTCTATCTATGGATCAAAGCCTTCCATATCGTCAGTATCGTCTGCTGGTTTGCCGGGCTGTTTTACCTGCCACGCCTGTTCGTCTACCACGCGCAAAGTGAGGACACCGTCAGCAAGGAACGCTTCAGCGTAATGGAGCGCAAGCTGTACCGCGGCATCATGGGGCCGGCAATGATCGCTACCCTGATATTCGGTGGCTGGCTGATCTACCTCAACCCGGCCATTTTTCAATCCGGTGCCTGGATCCACGCCAAACTCACCCTGGTGGTGCTGCTGATCGGCTACCACCATATGTGCGGCGCCCAGGTAAAACGCTTCGCCCGTGGCGAAAACACCCGCAGCCATGTCTTTTATCGCTGGTTCAATGAAGTGCCGGTTCTGATATTGCTGGCTATCGTAATTTTGGTCGTGGTCAAACCGTTCTAATTTCAATTACTCGGGGAACCTCCAATGTCACTGCCCGCTTCGCTCGAACAACGTCTGCGCCTGCCCGTGGTGGCTGCGCCGATGTTTCTGATTTCCAACCCGCAGCTGGTCCTGGCGTGCTGTCGCAATGGCGTGGTGGGGAGTTTCCCGGCACTCAACCAGCGCGAAAGCAGTGGTTTCAAGGCCTGGCTGGAGGAAATCGAAGCGGGCCTGGCGCAGCTGGACAACCCCGCGCCCTATGCCGTCAACCTGATCGTGCATAACAGCAACCCGAGGCTTGAGGCCGACCTGGCGATCTGCGTCGAGCACAAGGTGCCGATCGTCATTACCAGCCTGGGCGCGGTCAAGGAGCTGGTGGATGCGGTCCACAGCTACGGTGGCCTGGTGTTTCACGATGTCACCACCCGCCGACATGCCGAGAAAGCCGCAGAGGCCGGTGTTGACGGCCTGATCGCCGTGGCAGCGGGCGCCGGAGGCCACGCCGGCACCTGGAGCCCGTTCGCGCTGATCGCCGAAATTCGCCAGTTCTTTGATAAAACCCTGCTGTTGGCCGGCTGCCTCAACCACGGGCATGAGATACTCGCCGCGCAACTGCTGGGCGCAGACCTGGCGTATTTCGGCACGCGCTTTATCGGCACCACCGAAAGTCACGCCCCGCAAGCCTATAAAGAGATGCTGCTCACATCGCGCGCCGCCGACATCGTGCACACTGCTGCGGTGTCCGGCGTACCCGCAAGCTTCATGCGCCAGAGCCTGGAAAACGCCGGTTTCGATCTCGCCGCCCTGCAGGGCAAAGGCGAAATCAACTTCGGTTCCAAGCTCAAGCCGTTGAGCGATGAGGCCAAGGCCTGGAAAACCGTATGGTCAGCCGGCCAAGGTGTAGGCCAGATTGGTGATTTACCCAGCGTCGATGAACTGATTGCCCGCCTGGATGCCGAATACCGCAAGGCACGCGAGCAGGCAGCGCAACTGCGCTGGCCCCGTTGAACTGAACAGCAGGCCTGCCCACGTGTGCAGGCCTGCAACCCCTTCCCTGAACAAGTGACAAGGATGCCCGCATGAGCGACAGCCGTTTCAAGATTGTGTTTGACGGAGCCCTGCTCCCGGGTGTCGAAAGCACCACCGCCAAGCTGAACCTCGCCGAGCTGTTCAAAAGCGATGTGGCAGCCATCGAAAAGCTTTTCACCGGTCGCCCGGTCGCACTCAAGCGCGACCTTTCCCGCGCCGATGCCGAAACCTATCTTACTGCGCTGAAAAACGCCGGCGTCGATGCCCGCATCGAACCCGAGCAGCCGGTAACCTTCAACCTGGCCGAAACCCACGAAACCGACGCCAGCGCGCCAGACTTCTCGCGCCCTGCGGCTTCGCCGTACGCACCGCCGCGTGCTGCCGTGGGTGAATACACCGAGGAATACTCAACCCTTAAAGTGTTCACCATCCACGGGCGCATCGGCCGCTTGCGTTATCTGGCCTGGACGCTGGTATTGACCCTGGCGCTGTTGGTGGCCGGTGGCATCATCAGTACCGCGAGCTTCGCCGTGGCAACCGCCTCGCCGACTGCCGGCACCATCCTCGGGGTGCTGCTGGGCTTGGCCTTGTTTGTCGCACTGGTGTGGGTGAGCGTGCAAATCGGTGTGCAACGCCTGCACGATCTGGGCTGGTCCGGCTGGCTGTACCTCCTCAACCTTGTGCCATTGGTCAACAGCGTCTTCCCGATCCTGCTGCTGGTACTGCCGGGCAACGCAGGCGCCAACCAATATGGCCCGCCGCCGCCGCGCAACTCCACAGCAGTCAAGGTGTTGGCGACCCTGTGGCTGGCGTTTATCCCGGTGATGCTCGCCATTGTGGTGACGCTGGGCATGAACGGCTACCTGAACCAACTTGAAGCGAATATGGACAGCAGCTACGAAAGCAGCTCCATCACCGCCGATGACGCCACCGATCAAAGCGTCACCGTAGATGAAGAAGAAAGCGTGCAAAGTGCTGAGGACGCAGCCGAACCTGTAGACTCTCCAGAACAGTGAAGAAACGCCCCGCCGCCTGTGATGCCTCTGTCACAGGCTCGGCGGCGTTGCGATGGAGAAAGGCATGACCCGTTACGCTCTGATCACCGGCGCCTCCAGCGGCATCGGCCTGGCCTTGGCCGAAGCACTGGCCCGTCGCGGCCGCAGCTTGATTCTGGTGGCCCGCCAGCGTGATCAGTTGGAAAGCATTGCTATTGAATTGACTCAGCGTTTCGGCGTCGAGGTGCTGTTTCGTGCCTGCGACCTGGGCGAACCCCTGCGTTTGTCCGGGTTCCTGCTGGAACTTGAAGAAGGCGAGCGGCAGATCGACCTGTTGGTCAACTGCGCCGGCATGGGCACCAGCGGGCCGTTCCTCGCCCAGGACTGGATGACCGAGCAAGACCTGATCGAAGTTAACATCCTGGCCCTCACCCGCATGTGCCACGCCCTTGGCAACGCCATGGCGCTGCATGGCGGTGGGCAGATCCTCAACGTAGCCTCGATCGCAGCCTTCCAACCCGGCCCCTGGATGAGCAGCTATTACGCCAGCAAGGCGTATGTGCTGCACTTCTCCGAAGGCCTGCGCGAAGAGTTGAAGACCTGCGGTATCAAGGTCTCGGTGCTGTGTCCCGGCCCCACGCGCACGGCATTCTTCGGCACCGCGCAAATGGACACCGCCAAGCTCGACCGCAGCGGTCAACTGATGAGCCCGGAAGAAGTGGCGCTCTACACCGTGCGCGCGCTGGAAAAAAACAAAGCCATCATTATTCCCGGGCGACGCAACCGCTGGCTGGCCTTCAGCCCGCGCTTGAGCCCACGCTGGCTGACCCGCAAGATTGCCGGCGCCATCAACAAGGCCTATTGCCCGCGCTGACGGCCTCGGTACACTCGTTCTGCACTTACATAATGGAGAAACAGCTGTGGATACTCTGTTCACCAAGATCATCAACAGAGAAATACCTGCGAAGATCATCTATGAAGATGACCAAGTCCTCGCCTTCCACGATATTGCCCCAATGGCACCCGTGCATTTTCTGGTCATTCCGAAAAAGCCAATCCGCACCCTCAACGACCTCACCGAAGAAGACAAAGCCCTCGCTGGCCACATTCTGTTCACCGCTCAAAGGCTGGCGGTCGAACAAGGCTGCGAGAAGGGCTTTCGCGTGGTGATGAACTGCAACGAGGATGGCGGGCAGACTGTTTATCACATCCATATGCACGTGCTGGGTCAGCGCCAGATGAACTGGCCGCCGGGCTGATTAGCCGTGGCGCAAAGGTCGCGGCTCAAAGCTGCGACCCTATGCCCCTGACACAGCGCAAACGCATTGCCTTCTCTTGCGGTAAACTGGCCGCCGAGATTCTTCCCGGAGGTCAGCATGACTACCCAACGTCACTACTCGCCGATTGACCGTCTGTTGCTGCAAGCCGACATGGCCATGCGCACCCTGCTGCCCTTCATCGGCCAACCGTACCGGCCTTCGCCCGCCATCGTGCAGCCCGATGCGCAGATGAGCGAGACCGACACCCGCCACGTCGCCGGCCTGATGCGCATCAACCACACCGGTGAAGTCTGTGCCCAGGCGCTGTACCAGGGCCAGGCGCTGACCGCCAAGCTGCCGCAGGTACGCGCAGCGATGGAACATGCGGCCGAAGAAGAAATCGACCACCTGGCCTGGTGCGAGCAGCGCATTCGCCAACTCGGCAGCCATCCCAGCGTGCTCAACCCGCTGTTTTACGGTTTGTCGTTCGGTATCGGCGCCGCTGCCGGCCTGATCAGCGACAAGGTCAGCCTCGGGTTTGTCGCCGCAACCGAACATCAGGTGTGCAAACACTTGGATGAACACCTGGAGCAACTGCCGGCCGAAGATGAAAAGTCGCGGGCGATTCTTGAGCAAATGCGCATTGATGAAGAACACCACGCAGAAAGCGCACTGGATGCAGGCGGCTTTCGCTTCCCGGCGCCGGTGCGGTTCGGCATGAGCGTATTGGCCAAGGTCATGACCAAAAGCACCTACCGAATCTGAGCAACGCAACACGAAAAAGGGCGCCATCGAGGCGCCCTTTTCTATTGCCGACTCGCAATCAACCCAGCTCGATAATCTCGTAATCATGGGTGATGGCCACACCGGCGGCGCCCAGCATGATCGATGCCGAGCAATACTTCTCGGCCGACAGCTCGATGGCACGCTTGACCTGAGCTTCCTTCAACGCCCGGCCTTTGACCACAAAATGCATGTGGATCCTGGTAAACACCTTGGGGTCTTCAGTGGCGCGCTCGGCTTCCAGGAAGGCTTCGCAGCTTTCGACGGCCTGGCGGGACTTCTTCAAGATGCTGACCACATCGAAATTGCTGCAACCGCCAACACCGAGCAGGAGCATTTCCATCGGGCGTACACCCAGGTTACGGCCACCGGCGTCCGGCGGGCCATCCATAACCACTACATGGCCACTGCCCGACTCACCGAGGAACATGGCCTCGCCCGCCCATTGGATGCGTGCCTTCATCGCCCAGACTCCACTGCTAAAAAAGGGTCGCCAGCTTAGCACAGGGTCTTGAAACCGCAGCGCCCAGCATGAAAACGATCAATGACAACGTTTGCCCGCTAAATTCCCTAATCGAGGCAGAATGTGTCTGTTAAGCTGGCGCCAATTCAATGGCGTATTGCCATCCTTTTTACAGCGTGTATCAATGCCGTTACCGCTGGATAAAAATAATTCCAACCACACCGTGCAGTCTTTTCGGGATACAACCATGGTTGCTCTTGCTCCCACACCCAAGATCAAGAACCTCGACAAATTGTTGATGCACTGCCAGCGCCGGCGTTACCCGGTTAAGCACAACATCATTTGCGCGGGCGAACGCTCCGAAACACTGTTCTTCATTATCAAGGGTTCGGTCACCATCCTGATCGAAGATGAAGACGGCCGCGAAATGATCATCGCGTACCTCAATACCGGGGATTTCTTCGGTGAGCTGGGGCTGTTTGAACAAGCGGGCAAAGAGCAGGAGCGCAGTGCCTGGGTGCGGGCCAAGGTGGAATGCGAAGTTGCCGAGATCAGCTATGCCAAGTTTCGCGAACTGGCCCAGCATGATCCCGACATCCTCTACGCCTTGAGCGGGCAGATTGCTCAACGCCTGCGCGACACCACGCGCAAGGTGGGTGACCTGGCGTTCTTTGATGTCACCGGCCGCGTGGCCCGCTGCCTGCTGGAACTGTGCAAACAGCCCGACGCCATGACTCACCCCGACGGCATGCAGATCAAGGTCACGCGCCAAGAGATCGGACGCATCGTCGGGTGCTCGCGGGAAATGGTCGGTCGTGTGCTCAAGGACCTGGAAGAACGCAACCTGGTACACGTCAAAGGCAAGACGATGGTGGTGTTCGGTACGCGTTAAGCGGGCAGGAATCCGGCCAGCATCTGACGGTACAACGCGTCCAATCGGGTGATGGCATCCGGTGCGGGAAAGGCTTCGTGTAGCGCGATATGGCTGTCGGCACGCACCCGCTGGTCGAGGCCGCAGGCCTCATTGAAGCGATTGACCGCCGCAATCAATTCCTCACGGTCGTTATCCAGCAACAATGCACCATGCACCAAACCCACCGGGCGGCCGCTGCTTTGCCGCCAACGCTGGGCGGTGCCCACCATCTTGCGGCCGTTAAGGTTGACGTTGTAGCGACCGTCGCAGAAGGCGCCGTCGATTTCGCCAACAGAAGCGTCACCGCCCAACTCAATCAGCAAGTCACAGATCGGCTGGCACAAACGCTGATATCCGGTTTCGATGCGGCCCTGATCGCCCTCGCTGCGCGGGGGCGCGTAAACCAGTGCGATATTGACCGTGGCGGCCGACTGCGGCACCGGCTCTCCGCCGGTTTCGCGCAGTAACACCGGCCAACCGGCAGCAGCCGAAACTTGGCTGGCAGCGTCAAAAGCCGGCAAGCGGCTCAAACGGCGTGGCATGACCAAAGCCTGGTCATTTGGCTGCCAGAACAGTAGCCCGAATGCCTGTTCACCGGCGCAAACGGCCGCCAGCAAGTCTTGCTCGGCGGCAAGCCCTGCTTCAACTGTCATCGACACCGGCTCAATCATCGAACACCTATCCTCTGAACAAACACAAAACCAAATGTGGGAGCTTCCACATGTTGACCGTATTTCAAGTCAGTCGAGGGTCGAACCGCTCACCGCCACGCCACGCTCCGGGAAGAACAGACGCTGCAATTCCGCACCTGGGTTCTCGGCGCGCATAAATGTCTCACCCACCAGGAACGAAAACACACCGCTGATTTCCATCAGCTCTACGTCGGCGCGGTTGACGATGCCGCTCTCGGTAATCACCAACCGATCACGCGGAATACGCGGCAACAGGTCGAGGGTATTTTCCAGGCTGACTTCAAAGGTGTGCAGGTTACGGTTATTAACCCCCACCAACGGCGTGTCGAGGGTTTTCAGCGCGCGCTCCAGCTCATCGCCATCGTGCACTTCTACCAGTACGTCCAGGCCTACGCTTTTGGCCACGGCCGCCAGCTCGGCCATCTTCACGTCGTCCAGCGCGGAGACGATCAGCAGCACGCAATCGGCGCCCAAGGCGCGGGCTTCGACGATCTGGTACGGGTCAACCATGAAGTCCTTGCGGATCACCGGCAACTTGCACGCGGCGCGGGCCTGTTGCAGGAACAGGTCGGAACCCTGGAAGAAGTCGATATCGGTCAACACGGACAGGCAGGTTGCGCCGCCCTTCTCATAGCTCTTGGCAATGTCTTCAGGAATGAAAACTTCGCGAATCACGCCTTTGCTGGGCGAAGCTTTTTTGATCTCGGCAATCACGGCAGGCTGTTTTTCCTTCGCCTGCTTGATCAGCGCAGCGGCAAAACCACGCGGCGCGTCGGCGCTTTTTGCCAAGCCCTCCAGCTCAGCCAGGCTCACACGGGCACGGCGCTCGGCCACCTCTTCAGCCTTGCGCGCGAGGATTTTTTCCAGAACGGTCGGGACACTCATCCTTCATTCTCCATTTTGAACACAGCGGTAAAGGCTCCCAGTTCTTCGAGCTTTTCGCGAGCCAGACCGGTGTGCAACGCATCGTGGGCCAAGGCGACACCTTCCTTAAGACTATAGGCGTGGTCCGCCGCGTAAAGTGCCGCGCCAGCATTCAGAACAATCATTTCTGCGGCTTTCTGGCCGTTTTCTGTCTTACGGCGCCCCAAGGCATCACGGATCAACTCCAGCGAGGCCGCCGGGCTTTCCACCGACAGGCCATGCAAGCTTTGGCTTCTCATGCCGAGGTCTTCGGGCTCGACCCAATATTCGCTGACCTGGTCATTCTTCAGCTCCGCCACGAAGGTCGGTGCCGCCAGGCTGAATTCGTCCAGGCCATCCTTGGAATGCACCACCAGCACGTGCTTGCTGCCCAGACGCTGCAACACTTCGGCCAACGGCCGGCACAGCGCCTGGCTGAACACACCGACCACCTGATGTTTCACGCCGGCCGGATTCGTAAGCGGGCCGAGCATGTTGAACAGGGTGCGCAGGCCAAGGTCCTTGCGCGGGCCGGCGGCGTGTTTCATGGCGCCGTGGTGGGACTGGGCAAACATGAAGCCAATGCCCACGCTGTCGATGCAGCGCGCCACTTGCACCGGCGTCAGGTTCAGATAAATCCCGGCCGCCTCCAGCAAGTCGGCGCTGCCGCTTTTGCCCGACACCGCACGGTTACCGTGTTTGGCCACGGTGCAACCGGCTGCCGCCACCACAAAGGAGGAAGCCGTCGACACGTTGAAAATATTCGCACCGTCGCCGCCGGTGCCGACCACATCGACCACGCCGTCGAGGGTCTTGAGCTCAACCTTGTCGGCCAGCTCACGCATCACTGACACGGCGCCGACGATTTCGTCGATGCTCTCGCTCTTCATGCGCATCGCCATCATGAACGCGCCGATCTGCGCGTCAGTGCATTGGCCAGTCATGATCTCGCGCATCACATCGCTCATTTCAGCGGTGCTCAGGTCCAGATGGCCGACGATACGGCTCAGGGCAGTCTTGATATCCATGGAAAGTCCTTAGCGCGTGCCGCCGCTCTGCTTGAGAAAGTTGGCGAACAGCTCGTAGCCCTGCTCGGTCAGGATTGATTCGGGGTGAAATTGCACCCCTTCGATATTCAGTGTCTTGTGACGCAGGCCCATGATCTCGTCGACCGAGCCGTCTTCCAGCTGAGTCCAGGCGGTCAGCTCCAGGCACTCGGGCAGGGTTTCACGCTTGACCACCAACGAGTGGTAGCGAGTGACTGTCACCGGCAGGTTGAGGCCGTGGAATACGCCGAGGTCTTTATGGAACACCGGGCTGGTTTTGCCATGCATCACTTGGCGCGCACGTACCACGTCACCCCCAAACGCCTGGCCGATGGACTGATGGCCCAGACACACGCCCAGGATCGGCAATTTACCGGCGAAATATTTGATCGCTTCGAGGGAAATGCCCGCTTCGGTCGGCGTGCACGGGCCAGGCGAAACCACGATGCGCTCCGGGTTCAGGGCAGCGATTTCGGCGACCGTCAGTTCGTCGTTGCGCACCACCTTGACCTCGGCGCCGAGTTCGCCCAGGTACTGCACAACGTTGTAGGTAAAGGAATCGTAGTTATCAATCATCAGCAACATGTGGGTTCAAACCTCTTGAATTCACTGATTTCGAATGACCGCCTTCCAAGAGAGTGTCCCGCTGCCAGACGCACGTTCCGGTTGCCAGGGTGAGCCGGCAAGGGGCGTCAAACAAAGGGTGAAGAAGGCAAATCGGTACAGGTCCGGCCGAGCCGGCAGAGAAAAATGTCAGGCGCGCCAACGCCAACGGGCGTGTGCCTTGACTACTCGCATCAAGAGTTTGCTGATGATCAACACGGGGAGGGTCTCATTCATACGTTCAGGCACAGTAACGTAGCCTCGCCAGCGGTGCAATATGGAGCAGCGAATACGGGGGAATCACTACGGTGTCTTTACAGGAAAAAACAGTTTTCTTCGACGAAAACCCTCACTACATTGCTAGTGTTTCGCGTCCGATACAAAAACAACTAAATGGAATTTCGCATGCTCAGACCACCGTTTTTCGCCCCCCTCGCCGGCTGCCTCCTGTCACTGGCCTGCGCGCAGGCGTTTGCAGCACCTTCACCTTACTCAACCATGGTCGTGTTCGGCGACAGCCTGGCCGACGCCGGCCAGTTCCCCGATGGCTCGGCCGGCGCCACCTTGCGCTTTACCAACCGCACCGGGCCGACATTCCAGGGCGATTATGGCCTGGTGTCATCTACGCTTTTGGGGGCCAAGCTGGGCGTGGCACCCAACGACCTGAATGCCTCCACCTCGCCGGTACGTGCCGCCCAAGGTTTGCCGGATGGTAATAACTGGGCGGTCGGCGGCTACCGTACCGACAACATCCTGGACTCCATCACCTCGGTCTCCAATGCGGCGATCCCGCCCGGCAACACCGGTGGTGGCACCGTACTGCGCAGCCGTCAGGGTTATCTGCCGGCCAACGGCGGGCGGGCTGACCCGAACGCGTTGTATTTCCTATCCGGTGGCGGCAATGACTTTCTGCAAGGACGCGTCCTCAGCCCAGGCCAGGCCGTGGCCGCCGGCGGGCGCCTGGCCGACAGCGCCCAAGCCCTGCAACAGGCCGGCGCGCGCTACATCATGGTGTGGATGCTGCCCGACCTGGGCTTGACACCCGCCATCAACGGCACGCCCGCGCAAGGCGCCAGCTCGGCCCTGAGCAGCATTTTCAACCAGGCGCTGGTGCAGCGCCTGTCGCAGATCGACGCCCAGGTCATCCCGCTGAACATCCCGTTACTGCTCAATGAAACCTTCGCCAACCCTGCGCGCTTTGGCCTGGCCACCGGGCAAAACCTCACCGGCACCTGCTTCAGCGGCAACGGCTGCACCGCCAACCCGGTGTATGGCATTGGCGGCGCCACCCCGGACCCGACCAAGCTGATCTACAACGACTCGGTACACCCCACCATCGCCGGGCAACAGTTGATCGCCGACTACGCCTACTCACTGCTCGCCGCGCCGTGGGAAGTGACTTTGCTGCCAGAGATGGCCCAGGGCACCTTGCGCGCCCACCAGGATGAACTGCGCAACCAGTGGCAAGCCGACAGTGGCAACTGGCAGGCCGTCGGCCAATGGCGCGCGATTGTCGCCGGTGGTGGCCAGCATTTGGACTTTGATGATCAACGCAGTTCGGCCAGCGGCGACGGCAGCGGCTACAACGTGAACGTCGGCGGCAGCTATCGCCTCGACGAAAACTGGCGCGTCGGCGTGGCCGCCGGCTTGTATCGCCAGACACTCGAAGCCGGCGCCCGCGATTCGGACTACAAGCTCAACAGCTACATGGGCACCGCCTTCGCGCAATATCAGCAAAACCACTGGTGGGCCGATGCGGCGCTGACCGGCGGCAAGCTGGACTTCGACAGCCTCAAGCGCAAGTTCGCCCTGGGCGTCAGCGAAGGCGCCGAAAAAGGCGACACCGACGGCTGGCTCTGGGCCTTGAGCGGCCGCTTGGGCTACGACATTGCCGGCGCCGGCAGCGATTGGCATTTGTCACCGTTCATCAGCGCGGACTATTCGCGGGTCGAAGTCGATGGTTATTCGGAAAAGGGCAACCGCTCCACCGCGCTGACCTTCGATGACCAGCAACGCGATTCCAAACGCCTGGGCGTCGGCCTGCAGGGCAGCTACCGGATTACGCCGCAAACCCAAGTGTTTGGCGAAGTGGCCCACGAGCATGAGTTCGAAAACGACACCCAGAAGGTAAAGATGTCGCTCAACAGCGTGCCAGGCATCGACTTCAAGCTGGACGGCTACACGCCGCGCAGCAATTCGGACCGATTGAGTCTGGGCGTCAGCCACAAGCTGACTCAGGAGCTGGCGCTACGGGCGGCGTATAACGTGAGGAAGGATGACAGCTTTACCCAGCAAGGCGTCAGTGTTGGGGTGAGTCTGGATTTCTAAGCGGATCTTAAACATCCCACAAAACAACTGTGGGAGCTGGCTTGCCTGCTCCCACAGGTTGTCCAATGTCTGACTTTAGCTTTGCGGCGTTTGCTCTGCCAACGCCACAGCCCGGAACATCGCGCGGCGTTTGTTCAGGGTTTCTTCCCATTCCAGGGCCGGCACCGAGTCAGCCACAATCCCGCCACCCGCCTGCACATGCAGCTCGCCGTCCTTGATCACGGCGGTGCGGATCGCAATCGCAGTGTCCATATTGCCGTTCCAGGCGAAATATCCCACGGCGCCGCCATACACACCACGCTTGACCGGCTCCAGTTCGTCGATGATCTCCATCGCGCGAATCTTCGGCGCGCCCGACAAAGTGCCCGCCGGCAGAATCGCCCGCAGTGCGTCCATCGCGGTCAACCCGGCTTTCAGCTCGCCGGTGACGTTGGACACAATGTGCATCACGTTGGAATACCGCTCGATGACCATCTTCTCGGTGAGCTTCACCGAACCGATTTCCGAAACCCGCCCGGTGTCGTTGCGGCCCAGGTCGATCAGCATCAAGTGTTCGGCAATTTCCTTGTCGTCACTCAGCAGGTCTTCTTCCAGCGCCAGGTCGGCCTCTTCGGTCGCGCCACGCGGGCGTGTGCCGGCTATCGGGCGCACGGTGATGAGGTTGTCTTCGACCCGCACCAGCACTTCCGGCGAACTGCCCACCACGTGGAAGTCTCCGAAGTTGAAGAAGTACATGTACGGCGTCGGGTTGAAGCACCGCAGCGCGCGGTACAGATCAATTGGCGCCGCCTTGAAGTCGATGGACATGCGTTGCGACGGCACCACCTGCATGCAGTCACCGGCAAGGATGTATTCCTTGATGGTGTCGACCGCGCGCTCGTAGTCATCCTGGGTAAAGCTTGAACGAAAGATCGGGTCGGCGGCCGGCGGACGGCTGAGGTCCAGGCCACGGCGTGGAGTGATCGGCTGACGCAGTTTCTCCAGCAGCGCCTCAAGGCTGGCCTGGCCTTGCTCGAAGGCATCGGCCTGGGACGGGTCGGCGAGGACAATCGCGTGCATCTTGCCGGCGAGGTTGTCGAACACCACCACCGCGTCGGAGACCATCAGCAGAATGTCCGGCACGCCCAGCGGGTCCGGGTTCGGACATTTGCCCAGGCGTTTTTCCACGTAGCGCACGCAGTCGTAGCCGAAATACCCCACCAGGCCACCGTTGAAACGCGGCAGACCGGGAATGGTCGGCACGTTGTAGCGCGCCTTGAAGGTTTCGACGAACGCCAGCGGGTCTTCCACGTCATGGCTTTCGATCTCGACGCCATCATGGGTGATGCTCACATGGTGGTCATGCACACGCAGCACGGTGCGGCACGGCAGGCCGATGATCGAGTAACGGCCCCACTTCTCGCCGCCCTGCACCGATTCGAGCAGGTAGGAATTGGGCTTGTCGGCCAGTTTGAGGTAGATCGACAGCGGCGTATCGAAGTCAGCCAGGGTTTCGCAGGCCATGGGGATACGGTTATAGCCGGCAGTGGCCAAACGCAGGAATTCTTCGCGGATCATGAGGTGCCTCGTGGCTTGAGGGTCAAACGGTCAGGTGTGCAAACGTGCCGCAACGCGGCCAGGATCAGTCAGGCGCGCCAACGCCAGCGGGCCAGGGCCTTGATGACTTTCATCCAGAGTTTGCGAGTGACCACCACGATGGAATTTCCAGAAGGGGTTGATTCGATGTCGGGCAACGTTATCTCAGCGCCCGCTCCCAAGCAACCGGGGATTAGCAGTCGCAGATCATCAATCACCAGCGCCGGCGACTCCTCGGCGATCGGTCGGCCGTGGTTGTAGCCGTAGCTCAGCGCCACACACTGCACGCCAGCGGCTTTGGCGGCTTGCACATCACTGCGCGAATCGCCGACAAACAACGATTGCGAGGCCGGAATATTGGCCATTTTCATTACGAAGAACAGCGCCGCCGGGTCAGGCTTTTTCTGCGGCAAGGTGTCGCCGCCGATGATCCAGCGGAAATACCGGCCGATTTTCATCTGGTCCAACAGCGGTGCGACAAAGCGCTCCGGCTTGTTGGTGATCAGCGCCATCTCCACGCCTTGCTTGTGCAGCCACTTGAGCGTGTCGCGCACGCCGGGGTAAACCACGGTGAGCTCATGGCTGCTTTCATAGGCAACATTGAAGAGTTCCAGGGCGTGCTCGGCCTCAACCTCATCCACACCTTCGGCATCAATATGGTTGGCCAAGGCCCGACGCACCAGCATCTGCGCGCCGTTGCCGACCCACTCACGCACCGCCTCGATGCCCGCTGGCTTTCGCCCCAGCTTGAGCAGCATCTCGTCCACCGCCGCCGCCAGGTCTGGCACCGAATCGATCAATGTACCGTCCAGATCGAACATCACCAGTCGTGGCAGTTTGCCGGGGAACAACTGCTCAAAACCGCTCATGGACGCGCCAGCGCCAGTTCGGCCCGCATCTTGTCGATGACTTCCTGGTAGTTGGGGGCGTTGAAGATCGCCGAGCCAGCCACAAAGGTGTCAGCGCCAGCGGCGGCGATTTCGCGAATATTGTTGACGTTGACCCCACCGTCGATTTCCAGGCGGATATCACGGCCCGACGCATCGATCAGCGCGCGCGCTTCGCGCAGCTTGTTCAGCGTGCCGGGGATGAACTTCTGGCCGCCGAAGCCCGGGTTGACGCTCATCAGCAAGACCATGTCGACCTTGTCCATCACGTACTCCAGCACACTCAACGGCGTGGCCGGGTTGAACACCAGGCCAGCCTTGCAACCGCCTTCGCGAATCAGTTGCAGGGTGCGGTCGACGTGCAGCGTGGCTTCCGGATGGAAGGTAATGTAGGTGGCGCCGGCCTCGATGAAGTCACCGACGATGCGGTCCACCGGGCTGACCATCAGGTGCGCATCGATCGGCGCAGTAATGCCGTACTTGCGCAGTGCCGCGCAGACCATCGGGCCGATGGTCAGGTTGGGCACATAGTGGTTGTCCATGACATCGAAGTGCACGAAGTCGGCACCGGCGGCCAATACCTTGTCCACTTCCTCACCCAGGCGGGCGAAGTCGGCGGAGAGAATCGATGGAGCGATAACGAAGGGCTGCATGACGCACCTTTTTGAGCTAAATCACGATGGCGCGCATTGTATACCTCATGCTTTACCCAGCACACCGTGACCTAACTCAATGGTCAGTAAGCCGCCCGGTAGATTTTCTCGATATCCGCTGCGCTGAGCTTGCGCGGGTTGTTGCGCATCAGGCGCTCAATGCCCGCGGCTTCCGTCGCCATGGCGGGGATCGCGTCTTCCGGCACACCAAAGCTGCGCAGCCCTGCCGGGATTTCCACGGCGGCACACAGCCGCGTCATCGCCTCGACCGCCTGGTCCGCGGCGTCGTTGACGCTGAGCCCGGCGGTATTCACGCCCATGGCTTGGGCAATGTCCTGCATGCGCTCCACGCAGGCCAGTTTGTTCCAGTGCATCACGTAAGGCAGCAACAGCGCATTGCTCACGCCGTGAGCAATATTGAATCGCCCGCCCAACGGGTACGCCAAGGCATGCACTGCGCCGACGCCAGCATTGCCGAACGCCATGCCGGCCATCAGGCTGGCGGTGGCCATATCATCGCGGGCCTGCAGGTTGGCAGGGTTGGCGTAGGCCTTGGGCAGCGCATTGGCGATCAGCTTGATCGCGCCGATGGCCAGCGCGTCAGTGATCGGCGAGGCATTCAGCGACAGGTAGGACTCGATGGCATGCACCAGCGCATCCACGCCACTGGCGGCGGTGACACTGCGCGGGCACGTGAGGGTCATTTGCGGGCTGATCAGCGCAACATCCGGCAATAAGTAATCGCTGACGATGCCTTTTTTCAGTTGTGCGGCCTTGTCGGAGAGAATCGCCACATTGGTCACCTCCGAACCGGTGCCGGCCGTGGTCGGGATGGCGATCAGCGGCGGGCCTTTGCGCGGCACCTGGTCGACGCCGAACAAGTCCGCCAGCGCGCCGTGGTAACCGGCATAGGCCGCGACACTCTTGGCGATGTCGATGGCACTGCCACCGCCCACGCCGATCAGACCGTCATGCCCGCCCTCGCGGTACACGCGCATGCAGTCCTCGACGATGGCGATTTCCGGGTCGGGCAGCACACGGTCGAAAATCTCATAAGTGCGCTCGCCCAGGTGCTCGAGCGCCAGCGCCACGGTGCCGGACTTGACCAGCGCGGCATCGGTAACGATCAACGGGTTATCCACATCAAGACGCGTGAGCTCGGCGGCCAGTTGTTCGATGGCGCCAGCGCCGGTCAGCAGTTTGTGGGCGATCTTGAATGAGGAAGTACTCATGTGCGCGGCCTCTTATTAATGATGGGCTGGCACAAGAATAGCCGGGTATTTCAGGTTGCCCAGCATTCACGCACTGAATGGCTCGGTCGGTGTGGGAGCTGGCTTGCCTGCGATGCGACCGCCTCGGTTTTCCTGACATACCGAGTTGATGCTATCGCAGGCAAGCCAGCTCCCACATTTGATCCGGTTTCGACCTTTAGACTTGCGCGGTGTGCAGTTTCTCGCTGCGGCCTCGCAGCCATTCAAGGGTCAGCAACAGCAGCACCGAGAACGCAATCAGCAAGGTTGCCGCTGCGGCAATCGTCGGGCTTAAATTTTCGCGGATGCCGCTGAACATCTGGCGCGGCAAAGTCGCTTGCTCGGGGCCGGCGAGAAACAGCGTCACTACCACTTCATCAAAGGACGTCGAGAAGGCAAACAATGCCCCGGAAATCACCCCCGGCGCGATCAACGGCAAGGTCACACGGCGAAACGCGGTCAACGGCGAGGCGCCCAGGCTGGCCGCCGCCCGCACCAGGTTGTGGTTGAAGCCCTGCAATGTCGCCGACACGGTGATGATCACAAACGGCACACCCAGCACGGCATGCACCACAATCAGCGAGAGGAAGCTGTTGCCCAACCCCAGTGGCGCAAAGAACAGATAGCTGGCCACGCCAATGATCACCACAGGCACCACCATCGGCGAAATCACCAAGGCCATGACCAACGCCTTGCCGGGGAAGTTGCCGCGCGTCAGGCCAATCGCCGCCAGCGTACCGAACACCATCGCCAGCACCGTGGCCGCGGGGGCCACAATGATGCTGTTCTTCAAGGCACGCATCCACTCGGCGGAGGCGAAGAAGTCTTGATACCAGTGCAACGAGAAGCCTTGCAGCGGGTACACCAGAAAACTGCCGCTGTTGAACGACAGCGGGATAATCACCAGCACCGGCAAGATCAGGAACAGCAGGATCAAGCCACACAGGATCCGCAAGCTGTAGAACCACACGCGCTCCACGGGTGACATATAAGGGCTCAGCATCGCCAACTCTCCTCAGCTCAGGCGCAGGCGACTGGCGCCGACCAGACGGTTGTAGATCAGGTACAGCACGACGGTCGCCAGCAGCAGCAAGCCGCCCAGCGCCGTGGCCATACCCCAATTGATGCTGGTGTTGGTGTAGAACGCGACGAAATAGCTGACCATCTGGTCGTTCGGGCTGCCGAGCAGCGCCGGGGTGATGTAGTAACCAATCGCCAGGATAAACACCAGCAGGCAACCGGCGCCGACACCGGCATAGGTCTGCGGGAAGTACACGCGCCAAAAACTGGCAAACGGGTGGCACCCCAGGGAAATCGCTGCACGCATATACGTGGGCGAGATGCCTTTCATCACGCTGTAGATCGGCAGAATCATGAAGGGCAGCAGGATGTGCACCATCGAGATGTAAACCCCGGTGCGGTTAAACACCAGCTCCATGGGTGTATCGATCAGGCCCATGCCCATAAATGCGCTGTTGATCAGCCCACCGGACTGCAGCAATACAATCCATGCCGCCACCCTTACCAGGATTGAGGTCCAGAACGGCAGCAATACCAGAATCATCAGCAGGTTACTTTTGCGTGCCGGCAGGTTGGCCAGCAGGTAGGCCAACGGATAGGCCAGCAGCAGACAGATGAAGGTAATTACCAAGCCCATCCAGAACGTGCGGGCAAAGATGTCCAGGTAGATGGCCTGGTCAGGTGTGGCCGGGGCCACTTCGCCAAGGTCATTGATACGGTGATCGACGGCCGCCAGCAGGTAGTACGGCGTGAGGCTGCTGGTATTACGCCGGATCGCCTGCCAGTACGCCGGGTCGCCCCAGCGTTCGTCGAGGTTTTCCAACGCGTCCTTATAAGAGCCGGGCGTTTCGGTAAACGGCAGCGCCCGTGCGGTTTTGGTCAACAGGCTGCGGTAGCCGGCCAGTTCCATGTTCAAGCGTTTGGACAAGTCGCCCAGCGTCTGGTTTTTACGTGCTTCACCCAGGTCTTCGCTCAGCGCCTGATACACCGGTTCACCCGGCAGGCCGCGACCATCCCAGGCCTTGACCGCCACCACGGTACGCGGCAAACCGCCCACCACTTCCGGGTTGCCGACGCTTTTGTAGAGCAGCGCAACAATCGGCACCAGGAACACCAGCAGCAAAAACAGCACCAGCGGCGCAATCAAGGCCTGGGCCTTCCAGCGATTGAGCCGCTCGGCACGCGCCAGGCGCTGCTTGAGGGTGGGGCTGGGAATGGCGATAACCATGGCAAACTCCGGAAATCTTCTAAGAGTTCCCTGTGAGCGGTGCTTTTTTGTGGGAGCTGGCTTGCCTGCGATGGCATCGCCTCGGTGTCACTCAAAGACCGAGTCGATCCCATCGCAGGCAAGCCAGCTCCCACACCAGCCTGCTTTCACAGAGGAATATGCGGTGTTACCTGGCCGCCCAGGAATTGAAGCGCTGCTCGAGCTGCTCGCCGTTATCCGCCCAGAAGCTCACATCGATTTGCACCTGGTTGGCGATATTCTCCGGCGTGGTCGGCATGTCTTTCAGCACATCCTTGGCCAACAACGGTACGGCCTGGGTATTGGCCGGGCCGTAGGCGATGTTTTCCGAGTAGATCTTCTGCTGTTGCGGCTGCACCGAGAAGGCGATGAACTTCTTCGCTGCTTCGGCGCGATCCTTGGCCAGGCCTTTAGGGATGGCCCAGGCGTCAAAGTCGTAGATGCCGCCGTTCCACACCACTTTCAGGTTGCTTTCTTTTTGCACGGCAGCAATGCGGCCGTTGTAGGCCGAGCTCATGACCACATCACCCGAGGCCAGGTACTGCGGCGGTTGTGCACCGGCTTCCCACCACTGGATCGACGGTTTGAGTTCGTCGAGTTTCTTGAACGCGCGATCCTGGCCGTCTTTGCCAGCCAGCACTTTGTACACGTCTTTGGGGGCCACGCCGTCCGCCATCAAGGCGAATTCCAGGGTGTACTTAGCGCCTTTGCGCAGGCCGCGCTTGCCTGGGAATTTCTTGGTATCCCAGAAATCCGCCCAACTGGTCGGTGCGGTGGTCAGCTTGTCGGCGTTGTACGCCAGCACAGTGGACCACACAAAGAAGCCCACACCGCAGGGCTGAATCGCGCCTTTGACATAATCGGCGCTATTGCCGAACAGTTTCGGGTCGAGCGGTTCGAACATGTCTTCGTCACAGCCACGGGACAGTTCCGGCGACTCCACTTCCACCAAGTCCCACGACACGCTCTTGGTATCGACCATGGCTTTGACCTTGGCCATTTCGCCGTTGTACTCACCGGCGACGATCTTGCCATTGCCCGCGCTTTCCCACGGTGCGTAAAAGGCTTTGACCTGAGCCGCCTTGTTCGCGCCGCCGAAGGATACGACCGTCAGGTCCGGGCCTGCCATGGCCTGTGTCGCGCCCATCAAGCCAATGGCCAGGGCGGAATATTTAAGGGATCTCAACATTGTTGTTCTCTCCACGTGCAGGGTTGGTGAAGCCATGGGGCGATTAATTCGCCTCTAGAAGTGGGTCGAGTGCGCGAACGTGCTCGACTTGCCAGCCAATCGGTACCACGTCGCCGACCGCAAGCGCTGTATCCAGCTCAGCGATCGGTTGTTTCACAAAAAAATCGGCCTTGCCGCAGACTTCCAGGCGCACACGCACGTGGTCGCCCAGGTAGATAAATTCCGCCACCCGCCCAGAGAAGCGGTTGACGCAGGATTCACTGGAGCCATTGAGGCTGACGCGCTCCGGGCGTACTGACAGGGTCACCGGGCCGCCGAGCTGGCCGACATTCACTGCCAGCGCCTCAACCTTTTCACCGCGCGCCAACTCCACCACACAGCGATCGCCGGTATGGCTGTGCAGGCGGCCATTGAGGCGGTTGTTCTCGCCGATGAAGTTGGCGACGAAGGTATTTTTTGGCTCTTCGTACAGGGTGCGCGGCGCGGCGATCTGCTGGATCTCGCCCTGGTGGAACACCGCCACGCGGTCGGACATGGTCAAGGCTTCGCCCTGGTCGTGGGTCACGTACACCACGGTCACGCCGAGGCGCTGGTGCAGGTGCTTGATCTCCATCTGCATGTGTTCGCGCAGTTGTTTATCGAGGGCGCCGAGGGGTTCGTCCATCAACACCAGCTGCGGTTCGAACACCAGCGCCCGGGCCAAGGCCACGCGCTGTTGCTGACCGCCGGAGAGTTGCGCCGGGTAACGCTGGGCGAAGGCATCCAGCTGGACCATGCTCAGCACGCGTTTGACTCGCTCGCTGATATCGGTCTTGCTCAAGCCGCGCACCGACAAGGGGAATGCCAGGTTCTCTGCCACCGTCATGTGCGGGAACAGCGCGTAGTTCTGGAACACCATGCCGATGTCGCGTTTGTGCGGCGGCACATTGTTGATAGCGCGTCCGGCGAGCAAAATTTCCCCGGCCGTTGGCGTCTCGAAACCGGCGAGCATCATCAGGCTGGTGGTCTTGCCCGAACCGGACGGCCCGAGCAGGGTGAGGAACTCGCCCTTGCGAATCTCCAGGTTGAGGTCTTTGACGATCAGGTTCTCGCCGTCGTAGCTCTTCTGCACGCCACGAAAGCTGACCAGCACATCATTTGAATCCACCTCGCTCATACCCGCACCTTTTGTTTTGGACTGCTGTGGCACAAAGCGTAGTCCAGGCGCGAGCCCCCGGAAATCGGGGGCCAGGAGAGAATCACATCAGCCGGATGGAAGGTTGGGGGTAGGGATTGCCCTACACCGATGGCGGGCAGAGAACAGTGCGGCGGCAATCATCAGCGTCTGCCGGCAAAGCCTATGTCGTAAACAGATACGCGCACCTGGAGGAGCCCGGCTTGATCATTCCCTCGCTCCGCGTGGGAATGCAGCCCAGGACGCTCTGCGTCCCAAAGCGTGACGCAGAGCGTCACAAGAGGCGTTACCACGCGGAGCGTGGGAACGATCGAGGGGGTTACAAGAGTTTGTGTTCCATGGCGTATTTCACCAGTTCGGCCAGGGAGGTGATATGGAGCTTTTGCATCAACCGCGCCTTGTGGGTGCTGATGGTCTTGCTGCTCAGCGCCAGTTGCTGGGCGATATCGTTGACGTTGGCGCCCTGGGCCAGGCGCTCGAACACCGAGAACTCGCGCTCCGACAGTAATGAATGCAACGGCCGCGTATCGGTGAGGCCGACCTCAAAGACCATGCGGTCCGCCAAGTCCGGGTCGATGTAACGCCCGCCCGCCGCCACTTTGCGAATCGCCGTCAGTAACAGCGCCGGGTCACTGTCCTTGGTGGCATACCCCGCCGCCCCGACTTTCAGGGCGCGGGCAGCCATTTGCGCTTCATCGTGCATCGACAGCACCAGAATCGCGGGCGGGTTACTCAGTGCACGGATGCGCGCAATCGCTTCCAGGCCATTGACGCCCGGCATCGAGATATCCAGCAATACCACCTCACAGGCGATATGGCGCAAGGTCTCCAGCAACTGCTCGCCATTGCTGGCCTCGCCGACCACCAGCAGGTCTTTGGCCAGGCCAATCAATTGCTTGATGCCTTCACGAACAATGGTGTGGTCTTCGGCTACCAATACGCGAATCACAGGGGCTTGCTCCTATCGTTATGCATCCAACGGCACCGTGACACTCAACGTGGTGCCCTCCCCCAGCTCGCTGTGCAGGCTCAATTGCCCGCCCATCATCAGCACCCGCTCACGCATGCCGACTACGCCAAAGGACACCGGGCGGCCTGGGTTCTCGACGAAACCGACGCCGTCATCGCTGATGGTCAGCCGCAAGTCGGCGCTTTCCACTGTCAGGGTCAGTTCGACAGTATGCGCCTGGGCATGACGCATCACATTGGTCAGCGCCTCCTGCAGGATGCGGAACAGGCCAATTGCCTTGGCATCGCTGAGGGCCGGCAGGTTATCCGGGACTTGTACCAGACAGGGAATGTGCGTGCGCGCTTCGAAGCGGCGGGCTTGCCATTCAATCGCCGAGGCGATGCCAGCGTCGAGAATCGGCGGGCGTAGCGCGGTCGCCACATCCCGGACAAGCTGGAACAGCTGGGCGATCAGGCGTTTCATGCTGTTCAGTCGCTCGGTCAAGCCCGGGTCCAATTGCGCATAGGCCAGTTCGCACATCGACGTCTCCAGCTTGAGCACCGTGAGCATCTGACCCAACTCGTCATGCACTTCACGGGCGATACGCGCCTTTTCCTCTTCGCGCACGGTTTCGAGGTGGGCAGAGAGCTCGCGCAGCTGTGTTTCGCTTTGCTGCAAGGCGGCCACGTAACGACGGCGCTCGGTGACGTCGTTGAGATAAACCACCAGGTACTCGCCCTCGGCAAAGCGCAGGAAGCTCAACGACACGTCCGCCGGCAGGATGCTGCCGTCAGCACGCACGCAATCGGTGGCGAAGGTCTGCGGGCCCTCTTCGCTGGCACGCGCACGCTTCCATACGTCGAGCCAGCGGTCCATGTTCAAGGTCGGGTCAAAATCGATCAGCGGTCGCTCGATCAGCGCGCCGGCGGCGTAGCCCAGCATGGTTTCGGCGGCGCGGTTGGCGTAACGTACATGGCTGTCCCAATTGACCCAAAGAATGCCGACCGTACTTTGATCGATGGAGAACTGCGTCAGCCGCAACGCTTCGGCACCGGCCGCACGCGCGGCGCTTTCTTCCCGGGCGGCCAGTAAGCTGTGTTCCAGCACTCGCTGTTGACGGCGCTGCCAAAGCACCACGGCGAGGCTGGCGAGCAGGAGCATCATCAAGAGCAGGCTGAGGTTTTGCCACAGGCCCGGCGACTCCGTCAGCCGTGGGTATTTGGGTTGCAGCCAGCGGCTGTGCAATTGGTCGAGGTCGCGGGCGGGTATCGCGCGCAAGGCACTTTGCATGATGCTCGCCAGTTCCGGCCACTCACGGCGGGTGGCCACACGCAGCAATTGCGGCAGGCCGATATCGCCGACCACCGCCAGCCCGGCAAACTCCGCCTCGCCGGACAATCGGCTCAATTGCGCCTCATCCACCACGGCATAACGCGCCTGCTGGCTCACCAGCAATTGCAGGGCCTGGCGCTCCAGGGGCACGCCTTGCAGGTTGAGGTTGGGGTAATTGCTGCGCAGGTAATCGGCGACAGCGCTGGGCATGCGCACGGCGACGCGGGACAGCTCGTCAAGCTTTTCCAGCTCCACCGCGCCGCCGCCCTCGCGAATGCCGACGATATGCTGAGGCACGCGCATATAAGGGTCGCTGAATAACCACAGACGCAAGCCGGCCGGGGTTTGCTGCAGGCCCGGGGCGATATCCACCTCGCCATCGCGCACGGCAGCTTCCAGTTGCTCCTGGCTGGGGAAATTGCGCCAGGTCAGGTCGATATTCAGCGCTTTGGCCAGCCATTGCATCAACTCGACATTCGCCCCGGACAAGCGCTGCAGGCGCCGGTCGTATTGGGCGTACGGTGCTTGCAATACCACGCCCACGCGCAACTGCGGGTGCTGCGCCAACCATTCACGCTGCTGAGCATTGAGCTGCGCCTGCGGCGCGACAGGCGCAGGCGCGGCATTCGCCATCAAGGCAAAGCACACACAGCCGATAACCAGCAGACAGCGAAAACCCATGATCCACGTCTCACATCACTGACAAACACTGACCAACCCATTAGGCTGCTGGAATCACTTCTGGCCGGGAATTAACGATGCCCTTTACCCACCGTTCGGCACTGCCAGCATTGTGCCTATCGCTGCTATTTACCAGCGCCTTTTCTGTTCAAGCCGCCGACGCGCCTGCGCCCACCGCCGAAAAACCGGCTGAACGCCAACCGCTGCCCGAGCGCAGCCAGGAAGAAGCCAGCGCCCTGGAGCGTCAACTGCCGGCACAGGAACAGCAACAATTGCAGGCCGGCAGTGATTCATTCCTGGCCCTGTGGAAACCGGCCAACAGCGCCGAGCCTGAAGGTGTGGTGATTATTGTGCCGGGCGCCGGGGAAAGTGCCGATTGGCCACAAGCAATTGCGCCGCTGCGCCGCAAGTTACCCGATGCCGATTGGGGCACCCTGAGCCTGTCGTTGCCGGATGTGAACCTCGACACCTTGCCGCCTCGGGTCATGGAGTCGCCCAAAACAGCGGTCGACACCAGCAGCAAAGACGGCAGCACGGCCGCCAAACCGATCGAACAAGCCGCCAGCGCCGAAGCCGAAGGCACTGACCCGGCGGTGGTGCCGGGTGCTGATGAACAGGACAAAACCGACGCCAAGCGCATCTTTGATCGCATCGACGCCGCCGTTGCCTTTGCCCAAACCCAAAGCGCGCGCAGTGTGGTGCTGCTTGGCCACGGCACCGGCGCCTGGTGGGCCGCGCGCTACCTGAGCGAGAAACAGCCGTCCCAAGTGCAGAAGTTGGTGATGGTGGCCGGCAAGACGCCAGCGGCCAGGCAGCCGGACCTGCAAAAACTGGCGCCGGCGCTGAAAGTGCCGACGGCGGATGTGTACTACCAGGACGACGCTCAAGAGCGCAAAAACGCCCTGGAACGTATGCAGGCCGCCAAGCGGGGGAAGAATGACGGCTATAAACAGGTGTCGCTCAAGACTCTGCCGGGCAACAGTGCGGCTGAGCAAGAGCAGCTGTATCGGCGGGTTCGTGGGTGGTTGAGCCCGGAGCCGGCCTCCAACTGAGCCTGGCCTGGTCACCCGATCAACTGTGGGAGCTGGCTGGATTGTCACTTCCAAATTGACGTGACTATCGAAAGTCCCGCCGTTCGCGAATCAACGCATAAGCATTGTGCAGCTCGCGGGTACGTTCGGTGGCCTCACGCACTTGCGCCAGGCTCGCGCCACTGCCGGCGATCTTGTCCGGGTGATGGCGGCTGAGCAGTCGGCGATAGGCACGTTTGATCGCCGCCGGTTCGCTGGTGGACGTCACCCCCAGAATCCGCAACGCCTCCTGATACGACCCGCCACGACTGGCCAATGGCTTGCGTTCGGGGGCGTAATCAGACGCCAGCGCCTGCAGCTGTTGCGGCGTCCACCCCAGCCACTTGCCCCACAAGTCAATCAGGTCGCGTTCGGCGTCATCGGCCCTGCCGTCCGCCCAGGCCATGCGCCAGCATGCACGCAACACACCTTCTGCCGCATGGGGTTGGGCTTTGAGTACGCGCAGGTAATTGCGCATTCGGTCGGATCCCGACTTGCCACGATTGAACGCGATAATCGCCCGACGCTGGGCCGGCTCGCTCATGTCCAGCGAGCGCATCTCCTGGCGCGCCTGCTGAATATGCCCATCCACCACCCGGCCATTACTCTTGGCCAGGCGCCCCAACAACACAAACAGCAATTCGTCGTTGCGCAACGCCGGGCGCCCGCCCAGGCGCTCGCGCAATTGCGCCCAGCTGTGCAACTGCAGGCGGCGATCCAGTGCCTGCCCCAGCAATGCGCCCAACAAGGCCCCCGGAATACTGGCAATGGCAAAGCCAGCCCCGGCACCGATCAGTGTCCCTGGCCACAACATCTTATTGCCCCGCAGTCAGCAAGGTTTCAACCTGTGCCAGACGCTCCAGCGTGCCGACATCAATCCAGCGTCCTGTCATGTGCTCTCCCGTTACCAGACCTTTGGTCATGGCCTTCCGCAACAGCGGCGCCAGTTTGAAGGCACCGGCGCTGCAGCCCGCAAACAACTGTGGGTCGAGCACTGAAATGCCACTGAAGGTCAGGTTATCGGCACCGGGCGCGGCATCATGAAGCAGACCGTTGTCCAAATAAAAGTCGCCTCCCGTTGGCGCATGGGCAGGCATGTCGACCATGACCAAGTGGGCAAGCCCTTCCAGCGCCTTGTTGTGCAGACTGGCGAAATCAAAGTCCGTCCAGATATCGCCGTTGACCAACAGGAAAGGCTCGTCGCCCAGCAGCGGCAATGCCTTGAAAATCCCGCCGCCGGTTTCCAGTGGCTCGCCCTCGGCTGAATACTGAATGCGCAAGCCAAACTGCGCACCATCACCCAGGTAGCTTTCAATCTGTTGGCCGAGCCAGGCATGGTTGATCACGATATCGGTGAAGCCGGCCTTGGCCAGCGCCTCCAGGTGATACTCGATCAAACGCTTGCCGCCCGCCTCCACCAGCGGTTTGGGCGTGTGCAACGTGAGCGGACGCATCCGCTCACCTTTGCCGGCGGCCAGGATCATGGCCTTCATACACGCACCTCAGCCGGTTCACGCAGGCTGGCGAGCAACTCACCCAACTCGTCCAGCTCAGACCGGTCGGCCAGTACGTCTTCTATATAAGCAAAGAAACGCGGCACGTCGGCCAGGTAGCGTGGCTTGCCGTCGCGATGGCAGATGCGCGCAAAAATGCCGATGACCTTGAGGTGGCGCTGCACGCCCATCAGGTCACTGGCCCGCAGGAACTCCTCGAAATCGGTCTGCACCGGGATGCCCAACGCGCCGGCACGCGCCCAGTAGCCGCGCTGCCACTCGCGCACGCGGGCCTTGGGCCAGCTGAGAAACGCGTCCTTGAACAGACACGTGATGTCATAGGTAACCGGGCCGTAGACCGCGTCCTGGAAATCCAGCACGCCGGGGTTCGGCTCGCTGATCATCAGGTTGCGCGGCATATAGTCGCGATGCACCAGCACTTTGGGCTGGGTCAGGGCACTGTCGATCAGGTGATCGCTGACACGTTGCCACAGGGCCTGCTGCCGGGTGTCGAATTCGATACCCAAATGCCGGCGCACGTACCACTCCGGAAACAATTCCAGCTCACGGCGCAACAAGGCCACGTCATAGCTGGGCAGCGGTGCGTCCATCGGCAATTGCTGAAAAGCCAGCAATGCATCGATGGCATCGGCGAACAATTCGTCGGCGTTTTGTTCGTCAATCACGTCCAGATAGGTTTTTCTGCCCAGGTCATTAAGCAAAAGAAAGCCGCGCGGCAAATCTTCTGCATAAATTTTTGGCACATTTATTCCCGATTTCGCGAGTAAATCAGCGATATCGACGAAAGGTTTGCAGTTTTCCTGGGGCGGTGGAGCGTCCATGACGACGAACGTGCGACCACCGCCCTCCCAGCGGAAATAACGCCTGAAACTCGCGTCGCTGCTGGCCGCGGTCAATGTGGCCGGAGGTACGACACCCCAGTCCTGAGCGTTGAAAAGGATCGGCAACTGCTCATCCAGCCAAACTTTCAGCTGTTGTAAACGTAGATCTTGCTCGGGCATTACAAGGGTCTCCGACGGCGCTAGCCGTCAAGCGGGTCATGCTTTATTATCACGCATCTTTTTCAGACCATCGAGAGGCGTGCGGCCCAAACCGCGGGCAGATGGCACGCAGGAAGCCCGGACTAATAAGATGGCATTGAAATCCCCCGCGTTTCGTAGAAAATTTCCGTTGCTGGTAACCGGCAGTCTGCTGGCCATGCAACCTTTCGCCACCTCATTCGTGGTCGCCGCGGAACAGTATGACTGCTCAGTCTCTGCTTCGGGTGCCTGGGATTGCGCGCCAAAAACCGCCGCAGCCCCATTACCACCGCGCCCGGTGCACGACGGTGCAGCCGTCAGCGCCGCTGGCAGCACGGCGCAAGCCGATGCTGGCGGCAGTGCTGCGGCCGAGCCGAAGACCACCCTGGTCACCGAGTCCAAGGGCCGTGGCCTGCGTTCGCGCAGTGCCGACTACAGCCACCTGGACTGGGTGCCTCGCGACAAGCTTACCGCAGCCCAACTGGCTGAGACCGGCCCGTATTGCTCCGGCGCGTATATCGAGCCGACCCGTCCTGGCATGAACGACAAGACGGACAAAAGCGATTCGCCGACCTTCATCGGTGCCAAGGTGTCTCGCTACGAGCAGGAACAGCAGGTTGCGACCCTGGCCGGTGACGTCGTCATGCGCCAGGGCAGCATGCAGCTGGAGGCTCAGGAAGCCAACCTGTACCAGGCCGAGAACCGTGGCGAGCTGAACGGCGATGTGCGTCTGCGCGACAACGGTGCCCTGATCGTCGGCGACCACGCCGAGGTGCAGCTCGATACCGGTGCGGCCCAGATCGACAACGCCGAATACGTGCTGCACAAGTCGCGTGTTCGCGGTAACGCGCTGTACGCCAAACGTGCGGAAAACGCGATCATCCGTCTCAAGGACGGTACGTACACCACCTGCGAGCCGGACAGCAACGCCTGGCAGCTCAAGGGCAACAACATCACGTTGAACCCGGCCACCGGTTTCGGTACGGCCACCAACGCGACGTTGCGGATCAAGAACATCCCGATCCTCTACACCCCGTACATCTACTTCCCGATCGACGACCGTCGTCAATCCGGCTTCCTGCCGCCAAGCTTCAGCACCGGCAGCGAAACCGGCTTTACCCTGATTACGCCGTATTACTTCAACCTGGCGCCAAACTACGACGCCACGTTGTACCCGCAATACATGACCAAACGCGGCTTGATGATGGAAGGCGAATTCCGCTACCTCACCAAGTCCAGCGAAGGGCAGTTCGGCGGCGCGTATCTGAACGACGACAGCGACGAACGCAAGAAACAGACCGATTACGAAAAAACCCGTTACATGCTCAATTGGCAGCATAAAGGCGGGCTTGATTCGCGACTGACGACACTGGTTGACTACACCAAGATCAGCGATCCGTACTTTTACCAGGATCTGAAAACCAACCAGGAAGGCGTTCAAGCTCAGGACTTCGTGAACCAACAGGGTGCCTTGACCTATCGCGGCGATTCCTACCAGGCGCGCTTGAACGTCCAGGCTTATCAGTTGGCGACCGTTTCGCAGATCACCCCGTATGACCGTCTGCCGCAGCTGACCTTCAACGGCATGTTGCCTTACCATCCTGGTGGCGTAGATTTCGCTTATGAAACCGAGGCTGTAAGGTTTGATCGGGATCTCGAGACCGGCAACTACACGGAAAAAGACGGCGGCCCATTCAATCCGTTCCCACAGGCAAATGGCACGCCTCGCCTGGACACCTTTGTATTGGGCTTGAACCGTGCAAACGGTACGCGCCTGAACCTGGCTCCAAGCATTTCCCTGCCGATGACCGCGACCTACGGCTACATCACGCCGAAGCTCAAGTACGTGTACACCAAGTATGATCTTGACCTGGACGGCACCGGCAAAAATGACCTGGTGACCAACCGCCTCGGCGCCTCGGCGCTGGGTGAGAGCTTCAACAGCTCACAGGATCGCGCAGTTCCAATCGCCAGCATCGACAGCGGCCTGTATTTCGACCGCAATACCCAATGGTTCGGCGAAAACTACCGCCAGACCCTTGAACCGCGCATGTTCTATCTCTACGTCCCAGAGAAAGATCAGAAGAACATTCCGGTGTTCGATACCAGCGAAAACGTGTTCAGCTACTCCTCGCTGTTCCGGGATAACCGTTTCTCCGGTTCGGACCGTATCGGCGACGAGAACAAACTGTCGTTTGGCTTGACCAGCCGCTGGATTCAAGAAAACGGCTTTGAGCGTCAACGCGCATCCATCGGCCAGGCGGTCTACTTCAAGGATCGTGAAGTTCAATTGCCGGGCATTGATGCCGCGACACGTGATGACGCTCATTCGAACGTCTCGCCGATCGCCTTGGAATACGAGTTCCGCTTCAACCGCGACTGGCGCGCCACTGCCGACTATAACTGGGATACCGAAAGCCACAGTCCTCGTTCCGGCAGCGCGATGTTCCACTACCAGCCGGAAGACAACCCGAACAAGGTTATCAACCTCGGCTATCGCTATCGCAACGACCAGGTGGTCTACAACCAACTGACCGGCAAATGGCAGTTCGGTGGCGATTTCGGCACCGAAGGCCAGCCTGGGTTCGTGAAGGATTACTACAAAATCCAGCAACACGACTTCTCGATGATGTGGCCGATCATTCCGCAGTGGAACCTGATCACCCGCTGGCAGTATGACTATGCCCGCAACCGCACTCTGGAAGCCTTCGGTGGTTTCGAGTACGACAACTGCTGCTGGAAACTGCGCGTGATCAACCGTTATTGGGTTTCCAACGACGAATACACTCAGATCGCCCCACAGAACGAAAAGGGTGACCACGGGCTCTTCTTCCAGATCGTCCTCAAAGGACTCGGCGGCCTGACCGGCGCCAAGGTAGAGAGCTTCCTCGACAAAGGCATTGAAGGTTATCGTGAACGTGAAGACCAAGCTTTCTGATTGCTTGCGCCCGCTAGTACTGGGCGCGCTGTTCCTGGGGGCCGCATCGGCGCACGCTGCGGTTCAACAGCTGGACAAGGTAGTGGCCATCGTCGATAACGACGTGATCATGCAGAGCCAACTCGACCAACGGGTCAAGGAAGTTCAGCAAACCATCGCCAAACGTGGCGGCGGCGTACCGCCTACCAGCGTGCTGGACCCTCAGGTACTTGAGCGCTTGATCGTCGAAAACCTGCAACTGCAGATCGGCGAGCGCTCCGGCATCCGTATTTCGGACGAAGAACTGAACCAGGCCGTCGGCACCATCGCTCAGCGCAATAACATGAGCATTGACCAGTTCAAGGCTGCCCTGGCCCACGATGGTTTGTCTTATGAAGACGCCCGTGACCAGATCAAGCGTGAAATGATCATCAGCCGTGTGCGTCAGCGCCGTGTAGCGGAGCGGGTTCAGGTGTCTGAGCAGGAAGTGAAGAACTTCCTGGCCTCGGACCTCGGCAAGATGCAGCTCTCCGAAGAGCTGCATCTGGCCAATATCCTGGTTCCCACCCCGGACAGCGCCAGCTCCGAGCAACTCAATGCCGCTGCGGCGAAAACCCAGGCTATTTATGATCGCCTGAAAGCCGGTGCTGACTTTGCCCAGACGGCCATCGCCATGTCCGGCAGCGACAACGCCCTGGACGGCGGTGACATGGGCTGGCGTAAAGCCGCGCAACTGCCACCTCCGTTCGACCGTGAGCTGAGCGCCATGAATGTGGGTGAAATCACCCAGCCAGCGCGTACGCCAGGCGGTTTCATCATCCTCAAGTTGCTCGGCAAACGCGGCGGCGAGACCTCGCTGAAAGACGAAGTGCATGTTCGTCACATCCTGGTCAAACCAAGCGAAATCCGCACCGAGGCGCAAACCAAGGAACTGGCCCAGAAGATCTATGACCGCATCGAAGGCGGTGAAGACTTCGCTACCCTGGCCAAGAGTTTCTCGGAAGACCCGGGTTCGGCCCTTAACGGTGGCGACCTGAACTGGATCGACCCGAAAGCGCTGGTGCCGGAGTTCCAGGACGTCATGGCCAAGACCCCGCAAGGCGTTCTGTCCAAGCCGTTCAAGACCCAATATGGCTGGCACGTCCTGGAAGTCCTTGGCCGTCGCGCCACCGACAACACCACCCAGGCCCGCGAGCAACAAGCCCTGACCGTGCTGCGTAACCGCAAGTACGACGAAGAGCTGCAAACCTGGTTGCGTCAGATCCGTGACGAAGCCTACGTAGAGAACAAGCTGCCAGGCGCCGAGCAAACAGGCACCGACCAGGCAGCACAGTGAAACCCCAGCGTTTCGCGGTAACACCCGGCGAGCCGGCCGGCATTGGTCCAGACCTGTGCCTGCTGCTCGCCTCGCACCCTCAGCCACACCCCCTGATTGCCATTACCAGCCGCGACCTGCTCCTTGAGCGGGCCGCGCAACTGGGTGTGGCTGTCACCTTGCTGGACGTGGCGCCGGGCAACTGGCCCGACCTGCCCGCCCCGGCCGGCAGCCTGTATGTGTGGAACACGCCGCTGGCAGCCAAGGTGGTAGCCGGGCAACTGGACAAGGCCAACGCGGCGTTTGTACTGGAAACCCTGACGCGTGCCGGCCAAGGCTGCATCGACGGCGACTTCGCCGGCATGATCACCGCCCCGGTGCATAAAGGCGTGATCAACGAATCCGGCATTGCCTTTTCCGGCCATACGGAATTCCTCGCCGAGCTGACCCATACCGAACAAGTCGTGATGATGCTGGCCACGCGCGGCCTGCGGGTTGCGCTGGTAACCACGCACCTGCCGTTGCGCGATATCGCCGATGCCATCACTGCCGAGCGTGTTGAGCGCGTCACACGCATCCTGCACGCCGACCTGCAACAGAAATTCGGCATTGCCCAACCGCGCATCCTGGTCTGCGGGCTCAACCCGCATGCCGGTGAAGGCGGTCATTTGGGCCATGAAGAAATCGACATCATTGAACCGACATTAGAGCGCCTGCGCCAAGAAGGCATGGACCTGCGTGGCCCATTGCCTGCAGACACTCTGTTTACCCCCAAATATCTGGAGCACTGCGACGCAGTGCTGGCGATGTACCATGACCAGGGGCTGCCCGTGCTGAAGTACAAAGGCTTCGGCGCCGCAGTCAACGTGACACTGGGCCTGCCGATCATCCGCACCTCCGTCGACCATGGCACCGCCCTGGACCTGGCGGGCAGCGGCAAGATCGATACCGGCAGCCTGCACGTGGCCCTGGAAACCGCCTATCAGATGGCCGAGACCCGTATATGACTGAGCATTACCAACACCGGGCGCGCAAGCGTTTCGGGCAAAACTTCCTGCACGACGCTGGCGTGATCGACCGTATCCTGCGCTCCATCCATGCCAAGCCAGAAGACCGCTTGCTGGAAATCGGCCCGGGCCAGGGCGCCTTGACCCAAGGCCTGCTCAACAGTGGCGGCCAGTTGGACGTGGTGGAGCTGGACAAGGACCTGATCCCGATCCTCAACCAGCAATTTGCCGGCATGCCCAACTTTAACCTGCACCAGGGCGACGCGCTGAAGTTTGACTTCAACAGCCTCAACGCTGCGCCCAACAGCCTGCGCGTGGTCGGCAACCTGCCGTACAACATCTCCACACCGCTGATTTTTCACCTGCTGAACAACGCCGGGATCATCCGCGACATGCACTTCATGCTGCAAAAGGAAGTGGTTGAGCGTTTGGCCGCAGGCCCAGGTGGGGGTGATTGGGGCCGTCTGTCGATCATGGTTCAGTACCATTGCCGCGTAGAGCACCTGTTCAACGTCGGTCCTGGCGCCTTTAACCCGCCGCCGAAGGTCGACTCGGCCATCGTGCGCCTGGTGCCGCACGCGGTGCTGCCGCACCCGGCCAAGGACCACAAGCTGCTGGAGCGCGTGGTACGCGAAGCGTTCAACCAACGCCGCAAGACCTTGCGCAACACGCTCAAGGCGCTGTTGAGCAATGCCGAGATCGAAGCCGCCGGCGTCGACGGCGGCCTGCGCCCCGAGCAACTGGACCTGGCCGCATTTGTGCGCCTGGCCGATCAGCTTGCGATCCAGCCCGCGCCAACCGTGGAATAAGCTGCAACTCGATACCCCTGTGGGAGCGGGCTTGCTCGCGAATGCGCAGTGTCAGTCACCGAATGTGTAACTGATGCACCGCCTTCGCGAGCAAGCCCGCTCCCACATTTGCGCTGCGTTATACCCATAACGCCTGCCGGCTGCCCGACACATGTCTGGCCTAGTGCCCCGCTCATGGCCTAGACTGATCCGCATCTGCTGTCCTCCGCTTTTGCTCTTAAGGCCTCTTGCATGTCCGATCCTCGCTACCAGATCGACGTCAGCGTCGTCACCCGCTTCCTGGCGGACCAATCACAACCCGAAGACCACCGTTATGCCTTTGCCTACACCATCACGGTGAAGAACAACGGGCAGGTGCCGGCCAAACTGCTGTCGCGCCACTGGGTAATTACCGATGGCGACGGCCAGGTCGAGGAAGTGCGTGGTGCCGGCGTGGTTGGTCAGCAGCCGTTGATCGACATCGGCGCCAGCCATACCTACAGCAGCGGTACGGTGATGACCTCCAAGGTCGGCACCATGCAAGGCTCGTATCAGATGAAAGCCACCGACGGAAAACTGTTCGACGCCATCATCGCGCCGTTTCGCCTCGCAGTGCCCGGAGCCCTGCACTGATGACGACGTACGCGGTCGGTGACCTGCAAGGCTGCCTGGAACCCCTCAAATGCCTGCTGGAGCGCGTAGCCTTCAGCCCGGCGAGCGACCGCTTGTGGCTGGTCGGTGACCTGGTCAATCGCGGCCCCGAGTCCCTCGAGACCCTGCGCTTTCTTTATAAGATGCGCGATTCATTGGTGTGCGTGCTGGGCAACCATGACCTGCACCTGCTGGCCGCCGGCAATAACATCGAACGCCTGAAAAAAGGCGACACCCTGCGCGAGATCCTGGAAGCGCCGGACAGGACAGAATTACTGGACTGGCTGCGCCGCCAAAAGCTCATGCATTACGACGAAGGCCGCAACATGGCCCTGGTGCATGCCGGCATCCCGCCCCAATGGACGCTGAAGAAAGCCCTCAAGTGCGCCGCCGAAGTCGAAAGCGCCCTGGCCGATGACAACCTGTACACCGCCTACCTCGACGGCATGTACGGCAACGAGCCGGTCAAGTGGGACAACGACCTTACCGGCGTGGCCCGCCTGCGCGTGATTACCAACTACTTCACACGCATGCGCTTCTGCACCGCCGAAGGCAAGCTGGACCTCAAGAGCAAGGAAGGCGCCGACACTGCGCTGCCCGGTTATAAGCCATGGTTTGCCCACAAGGAACGCAAGACCCGTGACACGAAGATCATCTTCGGTCACTGGGCGGCTCTGGAAGGCAAATGCGAAGAACCCGGCGTGTTCGCCCTCGACACCGGTTGCGTGTGGGGCGGCGCCATGACCCTGATGAACATCGACACCGGCGAGCGCCTGAGCTGCCAGTGCGAACCTCCCCCTTCTGTCACACTGCCGGGCGCCAAGCCCTAGGAGCCCGCCATGAGCGAATTCAAACGTATCCCTCCCGAACAAGCCCAGGCCCTGCGCGAGCAAGGCGCCGTGGTGGTCGACATTCGCGACCAGCCGACCTTTGCAGCAGGCCACATCAGCGGCGCGCAGCATCTGGATAACCACAACATCCAAGACTTCATCCGTGCCGCCGACCTCGACACGCCGCTAATCGTGGCCTGCTACCACGGCAATTCCAGCCAGAGCGCAGCGGCCTATCTGATCAGCCAGGGCTTCTCCGACGTCTATAGCCTGGACGGCGGCTTTGAGCTGTGGCGCACGACCTATCCTGCAGAAATTGCCTCCGGCGATTCGCAATAATTTTTTTCACACCCCGCTACCCCGCGTGACGCTTGGGCTTGCGCCGTTTCTGACGAACGGCGCAGCCAAACTAATTGCGCATCGCGCCTTGACCTCCCGGATTCCGAACTATCCTTAAGCGCAGGCCATCCGAATCAGGGGAGAGCCGGTACACCGGCGTGCGGGTCATCGGTAGCGTTTCAGGGTGTTCTGGGGGGAAAACAGCCAGTGGCGATTGCCAAGGGCTGCCAGCATCGACTGATTGATCCGGCGTCGGCTCCACGTATCGAGCGAGGTGACGACGTCATGAGTATCTTTAGCCACTTCCAACAACGCTTCGAGTCCACCCAGCAGGAAGAACTCACCCTGCAGGAGTATCTCGAGCTGTGCAAAAAGGACCGCAGCACCTACGCATCTGCCGCCGAACGCCTGCTGCTGGCGATTGGTGAGCCGGAGCTGGTAGACACCTCGAACAATTCGCGCCTGTCGCGAATATTCTCCAACAAGGTGATCCGCCGCTACCCGGCCTTTGAAGACTTCCACGGCATGGAAGAATGCATCGACCAGATCGTCTCCTACTTCCGGCATGCCGCCCAAGGCCTGGAAGAGAAGAAACAGATCCTCTACCTGCTCGGCCCGGTCGGCGGCGGCAAGTCGTCCCTGGCGGAAAAGCTCAAACAACTGATCGAGAAGGTGCCCTTCTACGCGATCAAGGGCTCGCCGGTGTTCGAGTCGCCTCTGGGGCTGTTCAACGCCACGGAAGATGGCGCGATCCTCGAAGAAGACTTCGGCATCCCACGCCGCTACCTCAACACCATCATGTCGCCATGGGCGACCAAGCGCCTGTCGGAGTTTGGCGGCGATATCAGCCAGTTCCGCGTGGTGAAACTCTACCCGTCGATCCTCAACCAGATCGGCGTGGCCAAGACCGAGCCCGGCGACGAGAACAACCAGGACATCTCGGCGCTGGTGGGCAAGGTCGATATCCGCAAACTGGAAGAATTCCCACAGAACGACGCCGACGCCTACAGCTACTCGGGCGCACTGTGCCGGGCCAACCAGGGCCTGATGGAGTTCGTGGAGATGTTCAAGGCGCCGATCAAGGTGCTGCACCCACTGCTTACCGCCACCCAGGAAGGCAACTACAACAGTACCGAAGGTCTGGGCGCGATTCCGTTCACCGGGATACTGCTGGCCCACTCCAACGAATCGGAATGGCACACCTTCCGCAACAACAAGAACAACGAAGCCTTCATCGACCGGATCTACATCGTCAAGGTGCCGTACTGCCTGCGGGTCAGCGATGAGATCAAGATCTACGACAAGCTGCTCTTCAACAGCTCCCTGGCCAAGGCGCATTGCGCGCCGGACACCCTGAAGATGCTCGCCCAGTTCACCGTGCTCTCGCGCCTCAAGGAGCCGGAAAACTCCAACATCTACTCCAAAATGCGCGTGTATGACGGCGAAAACCTCAAGGACACCGACCCGAAAGCCAAGTCTATCCAGGAATACCGCGATACCGCGGGCGTGGACGAGGGCATGAACGGTCTGTCGACACGCTTTGCATTCAAGATACTGTCCAAAGTCTTCAACTTCGACCCACACGAGATCGCCGCCAACCCGGTGCACCTGCTCTATGTGCTGGAACAGCAGATCGAACAGGAGCAATTCCAGGCCGAAACCCGCGAACGCTACCTGCGCTTCCTCAAGGAATATCTGGCGCCGCGCTACATCGAGTTCATCGGCAAGGAAATCCAGACTGCGTACCTGGAGTCCTACAGCGAGTACGGCCAGAACATCTTCGACCGCTACGTGCTGTACGCCGACTTCTGGATCCAGGACCAGGAGTACCGCGACCCGGAAACCGGCGAGATCCTCAACCGCGTGGCCCTCAACGAGGAACTGGAGAAGATCGAAAAACCGGCCGGCATCAGCAATCCGAAGGATTTCCGCAACGAAATCGTCAACTTCGTGCTGCGCGCCCGTGCCAACAACAACGGCAAGAACCCTACCTGGCTCAGCTACGAGAAACTGCGGGTGGTCATCGAGAAGAAAATGTTCTCCAACACCGAGGACCTGCTGCCGGTTATCAGCTTCAACGCCAAGGCCAGCAAGGAGGACCAGCAAAAACACAACGACTTTGTTACACGCATGGTCGAACGCGGCTACACCGACAAACAGGTACGACTGCTCTCCGAGTGGTATCTGCGGGTGCGCAAATCGCAGTAAGGCAGCGACAGGCGCGTGCTGCCAGGCTTATGGCCTGGCGGCCGACCGCTTGTCTCTAAGCTTCCAGCTCGCGGCTTGAAGCTTGTAACGTGAAGCTGCCCGGAGGGCTCCCCATGAGCTATGTGATCGACCGACGCCTCAATGGCAAGAACAAGAGCACGGTAAACCGTCAGCGTTTCCTGCGGCGTTACCGTGACCACATCAAAAAGGCCGTCGAAGAGGCCGTCAGCCGCCGCTCCATTACCGACATGGAGCATGGCGAGCAAATCAGCATTCCCGGACGCGACATCGACGAACCGGTGCTGCACCACGGCCGGGGCGGCAAACAGACCGTCGTGCATCCCGGCAACAAGGAGTTCACCACCGGCGAGCATATTCAGCGCCCTCAAGGCGGTGGCGGCGGTAAAGGCCCCGGCAAAGCGGGTAATTCCGGCGAAGGCATGGACGAGTTCGTGTTCCAGATCACCCAGGAAGAATTCCTGGAGTTCATGTTTGAAGACCTGGAACTGCCGAACCTGGTCAAACGCAACCTGACCGGCACCGACACCTTCAAGACCGTGCGCGCGGGGATCAGCAACGAGGGCAACCCGTCCCGCATCAATATCATTCGCACGCTGCGCTCGGCCCATGCACGGCGTATCGCCTTGTCCGGTAGCAGCCGCGCCAAACTGAAGGAAGCCAAGGAAGAACTGGCGCGTTTAAAGCGCGAAGAACCGGATAACTTCGGCGATATCCAGCAAATCGAGGCGGAAATCGAGAAACTCAGCGCGCGCATTCACCGCGTGCCGTTTCTCGACACCTTCGACCTGAAATACAACCTGCTGGTCAAGCAACCCAACCCCAGCTCCAAGGCGGTGATGTTCTGCCTGATGGACGTGTCCGGCTCCATGACCCAGGCCACCAAGGACATTGCCAAACGCTTTTTCATCCTGCTGTACCTGTTCCTGAAGCGTAACTACGACAAGATCGACGTGGTGTTCATCCGCCATCACACCAGCGCCCGGGAAGTGGACGAAGAAGAGTTCTTCTACTCTCGGGAAACCGGCGGCACCATTGTGTCCAGCGCGTTAAAGCTGATGCAGGAAATCATGGCCGAGCGCTACCCTGCCAATGAGTGGAACATCTACGCCGCGCAAGCCTCCGACGGCGATAACTGGAACGATGACTCGCCGATCTGCCGCGACATCCTGATCAACCAGATCATGCCGTTCGTGCAGTACTACACCTACGTTGAAATTACCCCTCGTGAGCACCAGGCACTGTGGTTCGAATACGAGCGCATCGGCGAAGCCTTTGCCGATACGTTCGCCCAGCAGCAACTGGTCTCGGCCGGCGATATCTACCCGGTCTTCCGTGAACTCTTCCAGCGCAGGTTAGTGACATGACCGCCAAAAAAGAGCATAAGCGCCAACCCATTTCCACCGGCTCCGAGTGGACCTTTGAACTGATCCAGGCCTATGACCGGGAAATCAGCCGTATCGCGGCGGGTTATGCCCTGGACACCTACCCCAACCAGATCGAAGTGATCACCGCCGAACAGATGATGGATGCCTACGCCTCGGTCGGCATGCCCTTGGGCTACCACCATTGGTCCTATGGCAAACACTTCCTCAGTACCGAGAAGTCCTACACCCGTGGGCAGATGGGCCTGGCCTACGAGATCGTGATCAACTCCGACCCGTGCATCGCCTACCTGATGGAAGAAAACACCATCTGTATGCAGGCGCTGGTGGTGGCCCACGCGTGCTACGGGCATAACAGCTTCTTCAAGGGCAACTACCTGTTCCGCACCTGGACCGATGCCAGTTCGATCATCGATTACCTGGTGTTCGCCAAGCAGTACATCATGCAATGCGAGGAACGCCATGGCATCGATGCGGTTGAGGACTTGCTCGACTCCTGCCACGCGCTGATGAATTACGGCGTCGACCGCTACAAACGCCCGTATCCGATTTCTGCCGAGGAAGAACGCCTGCGCCAGAAGGAGCGTGAGGAGCACCTGCAAAAGCAGATCAACGACCTGTGGCGCACGATTCCTAAAAAAGCCGGCAAAAACAGCGACAAGGACAATGCACGCTTCCCCGCCGAACCTCAGGAAAACATCCTGTATTTCCTGGAAAAACACGCACCGCTGCTGGAACCATGGCAAAGGGAAATCGTGCGCATTGTGCGCAAGATCGCCCAGTACTTTTACCCACAGCGCCAGACCCAGGTGATGAACGAAGGCTGGGCGACGTTCTGGCACTACACCTTGATGAACGACCTGTACGACGAAGGCCTGGTCACCGACGGCTTCATGATGGAGTTCCTCACCTCCCATACCAGCGTGGTGTTCCAGCCCGGTTTTGACAGCCCGTATTACAGCGGCATCAACCCGTATGCGCTGGGCTTTGCCATGTACCGCGACATCCGGCGCATGTGTGAACACCCTACCGAAGAAGACCGCCGCTGGTTCCCGGAAATCGCCGGCAGCGACTGGTTGTCCACCATCAAGTTCGCCATGAGCAGCTTCAAGGATGAGAGTTTTATCCTGCAGTACCTGTCACCCCAGGTGATTCGCGACCTCAAGCTGTTCAGCATTCTTGATGACGACCTCAAGGATGATCTGGTGGTGCCTGCCATCCACGACGAGCCTGGCTACCGCACCATCCGTGAAACCCTGGCGGCGCAATACAACCTGGGCAACCGTGAGCCCAACGTGCAGATCTACAGCATTGACGTACGCGGCGATCGCTCGCTGACCTTGCGTCACCAGCAGCACGACCGCAAACCCTTGGGCGAATCCACCGAAGAAGTGCTCAAACACCTGCACCGGCTGTGGGGCTTCGACATTCACCTGGAAACCCTGCAGGGCGATCAGGTGATGAAAACCCACCATGTGCCGCCACGCACCGACCACAACGATAACGACTATGGCCGCCTGGACCTGGCCGTCGTACACCTCTGAAACAGCAAAGCCTCCATTGGTCCGGCACAGGCGGTATCCTGTGCCGCTAATGGAGGCTTTTTCATGAAAATCTACACAGTCGGCGGCGCGGTGCGTGATCGCCTGCTCGGCCTCAAGGTCACCGATATTGACCGCGTTGTGGTGGGGGCGACCACTGAAGAAATGCTCGCCAAAGGCTACAAGCCAGTCGGCGCTGACTTTCCGGTATTTCTGGACCCCAAGAACGGCGACGAATACGCCCTGGCTCGCACCGAACGCAAGAGCGGTCGGGGTTATGGCGGCTTTGTGTTTCACGCCAGCCCCGAGGTGACGCTGGAAGAAGACCTGATTCGCCGTGACCTGACCATCAACGCCATGGCCGAGGATGATGACGGCAACCTGACCGATCCCTATGGCGGCCAGAGCGACCTTGAAGCTCGGATTCTGCGCCACGTTTCTCCGGCGTTCGCCGAAGATCCCTTGCGAGTGCTGCGTGTTGCGCGCTTTGCTGCGCGTTATGCCCACCTGGGTTTTACCGTCGCCCCGCAAACCCTGGAACTGATGCGCCAACTCAGCGAGTCCGGCGAACTGCAAGCCTTGACCCCGGAGCGCAGTTGGAAAGAAATTTCCAGGGCGCTGATGGAGGATCAGCCTCAAGTGTTTATTCAGGTACTGCGCGACTGCGACGCACTGAAAACCCTGATGCCCGAAGTGAATGCGCTGTTTGGTGTGCCACAACCTGCCGCCCACCACCCGGAAATCGACACCGGCATCCATACCTTGAGCGTGCTCGAACAGGCCGCCTTGCATCAGCAGCCGCTGACTGTGCGCTGGGCCTGCCTGCTGCACGACTTGGGTAAAGGCCTGACGCCTGTGGATAAGTTGCCGCAGCATATTGCCCACGAACACACGGGTTTGAAGCTGATCAAGGCGGTCAATGAACGCTTCAAGGTGCCGAAGGATTGCCAGGAACTGGCGCTGCTGGTCGGCCAATATCACACCCATGGCCACCGCGCGCTGGAGCTCAAAGCCTCGACATTGCTGGAGTTGCTGCAGAGTTTTGACGTGTATCGCCGGCCGCAACGCTTTGAAGAGTTTGTGGTGAGTTGTGAAATGGACGCCCGGGGCCGCAAGGGCCTGGAGCAGAGAAGTTATCCACAGGCGGAGTATTTACGCGGCGCAGCCAAGGCGGCTCGCGAAGTACCGGTGGCGCCCTTGCTGGAGAAAGGTTTCAAAGGCCCGGAGCTGGGCGAGGCGCTCAAGCGTGAGCGGCTTAAGGTGCTCAAGGCCTACAAAGAGCAACACAACCTGTAGTCGTTACTCTTTGTGGCAGACGGGTTTGCATCAATGCCGTTCAGTTAAGCGCAAAACGTGTGGGAGCGGGCTTGCCCGCGAAGACGTCGGCACAGTAAACATTGATGCTGACTGACCCACCGCTTTCGCGGGCAAGCCCGCTCCCACAGTTGAATCCGGTCAAGCCAGGCGCATCGGCGGCTACAGGAGATCCGCCGGGGTCAACTGCTGGCCCTGCCATTCAAACCCGACAGGCGCCAGCACCTGGTCGATCTGGGCATCGCGCCATAACTCGGCCATGGTCTTATCGACTTCAGGGTGTACACGATCCGGCGCCATCAACGACAACGGCCACAGCACAAAAGCATTCTTCAGGATCTCTGCGCGCGGCAGGATCAAACCGTCGAAATTCCCCACCAGGTCACCGTACAGCAGCACATCGATATCCAACGGCAGCCCTTTGCGGTCCGGGGCATAACGACCATTGTCGGCCTCGATGAATTTCAACCGGCGATCGAGTTCCATCAACGGCAGGTCGGTATACGCCGACACGACAAGGTTGAAGAATGGCCCGCTCTTGATGCCCACCGGCTGGCTTTCAAATACCGCGGAGCAGCGTACATCGGTCAAGAAGCCCGCCAACGCGTCCAGGCCGGCACGCAGGTGCGGCTCGCGCTCGATATTGCTGCCAAGGCCAAGGTAAACCTGAGTTAGCGACATCCGCGCTCGATCTCCACGCCCACGCCTTTGGCGGCCGGTACGGCGCCGGGCTTGGTCAATTTGAGGTGCAGCCAGGGAATCTGGAATTCGTTCATCAGCACTTCGGCCAACCGCTCGGCAAAGGTTTCCACCAACTGGTACTGGGATTGCTCGGCAAAGGCCTGGATACGCGTGGACACGCTGGCGTAATCCAGCGCCAGGGTCAGGTCGTCACCGGCAGCCGCCGGGCGATTGTCCCAGGCGAAGCTAAGGTCCAGGCGCAGGCATTGCTTGATGCCGCGCTCCCAGTCGTAGGCCCCGATTACGGTGTCGACTTCCAGGCCTTCGATAAACACTCTGTCCAAGCTCTTCTCCGCAGCACGACAAGGGCGCATTGCCCCGTTAGAATCAGGGCGTCCTCGCCCGGAATAGTTAGCATGTTTTGGTTACTGGCGATTCTCGCCTACCTGCTCGGCTCGCTGTCCTTCGCCATTTTGCTCAGCCGCCTGACGGGAAATCCCGACCCGCGAATGAGTGGCTCAGGCAATGCCGGCGCCACCAATATGTTGCGCCTGGCCGGCAAGAAACTCGCCGTACTGACGCTGCTGGGCGACCTCTGCAAGGGCTTGTTGCCCGTACTGATCGCCAGCTTCGCCGGTCTTACCTTGCAACAGCAGGCCTGGGTGGGCGTGTGCGCCGTCCTGGGCCATCTGTTTCCGCTGTACTTCCGTTTTCGCGGCGGCAAAGGCGTCGCGACCGCGGCCGGTATGCTGCTGGGGGTTTACCCTCCGGCAGCGCTGCTGGCCGTGCTGGCCTGGCTGCTGACGTTCTACCTGACCCGCACCAGCTCGCTGGCCGCCCTGATCGCCACGCCACTCACCCTGCCCTTGCTGGCCTGGCAGGCACCGGCGGCGTTGCTGCCGATGAGCGTACTGACACTGCTGATCGTGTGGCGCCACCGCGGCAATTTACGCGACCTGTTTGCCGGGCGCGAACGGCATTTTTAAATACCGTTGATGAGCCCGGCTCAGACCAAACCGCCTAAAGCGGTGAAAGCTGCTCCATCGGCCAGCGTGCCTGCACGCTGATCGCCAGGCTTTCGTGCTGCCCGGCCTGCAGGCGCTGGCAACCGGCGTAGGCAATCATCGCGCCATTGTCGGTGCAGAACTCGGGGCGCGCATAGAACACATCGCCCTTCATGTCGCCGAGCATTTTTTCCAGTGAGGCGCGCAACGCCTTGTTGGCGCTGACGCCGCCTGCGATCACCAGGCGCTGCATACCTGCCTGTTTCAGGGCGCGCTTGCACTTGATGGTCAAAGTCTCCACCACGGCTTGCTGGAACGCCAGCGCGATGTCGCAACGGGCTTGTTCACTGTCGTCCCCGGCGCTGACGCTTTGCTGCCAGGTGTTCAGCGCGGAGGTTTTCAAGCCGCTGAAGCTGAACATCAGGCCTGGGCGGTCGCACATCGGGCGCGGGAAGGTGTAGCGGCCAGGCACGCCTTTTTCGGCCAGCCGCGCGATTTCCGGGCCACCGGGATAATTGAGGCCCATCATCTTCGCGGTTTTGTCGAAAGCTTCGCCGGCGGCGTCGTCCAGCGACTCACCCAAAAGCGTGTATTGGCCGATTCCATCCACTTGAACCAACTGCGTGTGGCCACCGGAAACCAACAAAGCGACGAACGGGAACTGCGGCGGTGTTTTTTCCAGCATCGGCGCCAGTAAATGGCCTTCCATATGGTGCACACCGAGGGCTGGAATGCCCCAGGCAAAGGCCAGCGCCTGGGCGCAAGAGGCCCCAACCAGAAGGGCTCCAACCAATCCGGGGCCTGCGGTGTAGGCAATGGCGTCGATCTCGGTCGGCACGCAGCCGGCCTCGTCCAACACCTGGCGAATCAAGGGCAGCATGCGCTTGACGTGATCGCGGCTGGCCAGCTCCGGCACCACCCCGCCATAGGCGCGGTGCAAGTCGATCTGACTGAACAGCGCATCGGCCAAAAGCCCGCGTTCACTGTCGTAAAGTGCGACACCGGTTTCGTCGCAGGAGGTTTCAAGTCCCAGTACTAGCATGGGTTTGCGCCTTGTAGAGGCTGAATTCGAAGGCGCGCATAATAGTCGCCACTCCCCCTCCCGACTAGCGGTTTTCGATCAGAGGCTTTGCATTCCGGTCAATGAGGGGTTAACATCCGCAACCCTTAAAAACCGACGACCTCAGCCGCGAATTTTTTGCGACGAGAACGTTGATTCCCGGTAATGAAAGAAGGTAGCTCTGGATGCCAGCCGTCAAAGTAAAAGAGAACGAACCCTTCGACGTAGCTCTGCGTCGTTTCAAGCGCTCCTGCGAAAAAGCCGGTGTTCTGGCTGAAGTTCGTAGCCGCGAATTTTATGAGAAGCCAACTTCTGAGCGTAAGCGTAAAGCAGCAGCCGCTGTTAAGCGTCACGCCAAGAAAGTTCAGCGCGAACAGCGCCGCGCCGTTCGTCTGTACTAATACACAGACTTACGTAGCAAGCTTCTGCCAAGCCCGGCCCTCAGCCGGGCTGTTGGCATTTGCGGATATCGCTTGATGCTTCACCGTCGACGCCGCACATGCGACCGAGACACTGCTTCACACGTCAGGACTGGCTCTTCTGCCAGCGGTGCGCGTCTCTTCTGACGAGCCTAACAAGGCTACTGACGAGCACACTTAATTTTACAAACAGACGATCAACTGTGTCGGCTGTGCCCATCAAGGCGTTTCCGAGGCCACTACTGGCCAACACCGGACGCCAGGGCAACATTTCAAAGCCGAAGACTGATAGAAACTAACGTCAGTGAATGCTCGGCAGATACACTCCCCATGCAGACGACAGATGTTCAAGCACTCGATACGTGCGCTTGAACGCTTCACGGGCCCTCATTTACACGCAGTGATGACGAGAACGCCATGGCCGGGCTGATTCCCCAGAGTTTTATTGACGACCTTCTTAACCGCACCGACATCGTCGATGTTGTCAGCTCACGCGTGCAAATGAAGAAGGCCGGCAAGAACTACACTGCCTGCTGCCCGTTCCACAAAGAAAAAACCCCGTCATTCAGCGTCAGCCCAGACAAGCAGTTCTACTACTGCTTCGGCTGCGGCGCAGGCGGCAATGCCCTTGGCTTTATCATGGACCACGACAACCTGGACTTCCCCCAGGCCGTCGAGGAACTGGCCAAAGCCGCCGGCATGGAAATCCCACGCGAAGAAAGTGGCCGCGCGCACAAACCGCGACAACCCACCGATTCGCCGCTGTACCCGCTGCTGACGGCCGCTGCCGACTTCTATCGTCAGGCGCTTAAAAGCCACCCGCAGCGCAAGGCCGCCGTCGAGTACCTCAAGGGCCGTGGCCTGACCGGTGAGATCGCCCGGGATTTTGGCCTGGGTTTCGCCCCGCCGGGCTGGGACAACCTGTACAAGCATCTGAGCAGCGATACGCTGCAGCAAAAGGCCATGATCGATGCCGGCCTGTTGGTGGAAAACGCCGAGACCGGCAAGCGCTATGACCGCTTCCGCGATCGCGTGATGTTTCCGATCCGCGACAGCCGTGGCCGTATCATCGCTTTTGGTGGCCGGGTACTCGGGGATGACAAGCCTAAGTACCTGAACTCCCCGGAAACCCCGGTATTTCACAAGGGCCAGGAACTCTACGGCCTGTTTGAAGCGCGCAAAAACAATCGCAACCTCGATGAAATCATCGTGGTGGAAGGCTACATGGACGTGATCGCGCTGGCCCAGCAGGGCCTGCGCAATGCCGTCGCCACCCTGGGCACCGCCACCAGCGAAGAACACATGAAGCGCCTGTTTCGCGTGGTGCCCAACGTGCTGTTCTGTTTCGACGGCGACCAGGCCGGCCGTAACGCTGCCTGGCGTGCGCTCGAAGCCACGTTGTCGAGCCTGCAGGACGGGCGCCGCGCGCGCTTTCTGTTTTTACCCGAAGGCGAAGACCCGGACACCCTGGTGCGCTCCGAAGGCACCGACGCCTTCCGCGCCCGCATCAATCAACACGCGCAGCCGCTGGCGGACTATTTCTTCCAGCAGCTGACCGAAGAAGCCGACCCGCGCTCCCTCGAAGGCAAGGCCCACATGGCCACCCTCGCAGCGCCGCTGATCGACAAAGTGCCGGGCGCCAACCTGAAATCACTGATGCGCATGCGCCTGCTGGAAATCACCGGCCTGAGTGGCGAGGCCGTCAGCCAGTTGGTGCACAGCGCACCGCAGGAAGCGCCACCGGCTTACGACCCAGGCATGGATTACGACGCCATGCCGGACTATTCCGACTTCCACCAACCGCAGGAGGCCTACGCGCCCCAGCAGGAGTGGACACCGAAGAAACCCGGCGCCGGCGGTAAAAAATGGGACAAGAAACCCTGGAACAAGAACGGCAAACGCGGTGACCGCGACGAGGCATACGCGCCGCGAACTCCTGTCGCCGTCGAAGCTCCAACGCTCATTGCACTGCGTACACTTATTCACCACCCGCAATTGGCAAAAAAAGTTGAGAGCGCCGATCACTTCGCCAACGAGAGCAATACGTATGCTCAGGTACTGATCGCCTTGATCGAGGCGGTACAGAAAAATCCTAAGCTAAACTCAATTCAATTGATGGCTCGTTGGCATGGCACCGAACAAGGACGCTTGCTTAAAGCACTGGCGGAAAAGGAGTGGCTAATTGACGGCGACAACCTTGAACAACAGTTTTTAGACACCATTACTAGGTTATCCGCAGGTCAGCACACGCAGACCCTGGATGAGCTGATCAAGCGTGCAAGGCAGCCGGGTTTATCGGCTGAAGAGCAAATTCAGATAGCAAAACAGATGCGCGACCTCTTAAAACAGAATGTTTGTACATCTAACCCGACCTCAGCTGGCGTGTGAGGTCATAGCTCGGGTATAATCCTCGGCTTGTTTTTTGCCCGCCAAGACCTTCAGTGGATAGGGTGTTATGTCCGGAAAAGCGCAACAACAGTCTCGTATCAAAGAGTTGATCACCCTTGGTCGTGAGCAGAAGTATCTGACTTACGCAGAGGTCAACGATCACCTGCCTGAGGATATTTCAGATCCAGAGCAGGTGGAAGACATCATCCGCATGATTAATGACATGGGGATCCCCGTACACGAGAGTGCTCCGGATGCGGACGCCCTTATGTTGGCCGACTCCGATACCGACGAGGCAGCTGCTGAAGAAGCGGCGGCCGCGCTGGCAGCGGTGGAGACCGACATCGGTCGCACGACTGACCCTGTGCGCATGTATATGCGTGAAATGGGTACCGTCGAGCTGCTGACACGTGAAGGCGAAATCGAAATCGCCAAACGTATTGAAGAGGGTATCCGTGAAGTGATGGGCGCAATCGCGCACTTCCCTGGCACGGTTGACCACATTCTCTCCGAGTACACTCGCGTCACCACCGAAGGTGGCCGCCTGTCTGACGTTCTGAGCGGTTACATCGACCCGGACGACGGCATTGCGCCGCCTGCCGCCGAAGTGCCGCCGCCTGTCGATGCGAAAGCCGCGAAAGCCGACGACGACACCGAAGACGACGATGCTGAAGCCAGCAGCGACGACGAAGATGAAGTTGAAAGCGGCCCGGACCCGATCATCGCAGCCCAGCGTTTCGGTGCGGTTTCCGATCAAATGGAAATCACCCGCAAGGCCCTGAAAAAGCACGGTCGCTCCAACAAGCTGGCGATTGCCGAGCTGGTGGCCCTGGCTGAGCTGTTCATGCCGATCAAGCTGGTACCGAAGCAATTCGAAGGCCTGGTTGAGCGTGTTCGCAGTGCCCTTGAACGTCTGCGTGCGCAAGAACGCGCAATCATGCAGCTGTGTGTACGTGATGCACGCATGCCGCGTGCTGACTTCCTGCGCCAGTTCCCGGGCAACGAAGTAGACGAAAGCTGGACCGACGCACTGGCCAAAGGCAAGGCGAAATACGCCGAAGCCATTGGTCGCCTGCAGCCGGACATCATCCGTTGCCAGCAGAAGCTGACCGCGCTTGAGACCGAAACCGGTCTGACGATTGCTGAAATCAAGGACATCAACCGTCGCATGTCGATCGGTGAGGCCAAGGCCCGCCGCGCGAAGAAAGAGATGGTTGAAGCGAACTTGCGTCTGGTGATCTCGATCGCCAAGAAGTACACCAACCGTGGTCTGCAATTCCTCGATCTGATCCAGGAAGGCAACATCGGCTTGATGAAGGCGGTGGACAAGTTCGAATACCGTCGCGGCTACAAGTTCTCGACTTATGCCACTTGGTGGATCCGTCAGGCGATCACTCGCTCGATCGCCGACCAGGCTCGCACCATCCGTATTCCGGTGCACATGATCGAGACGATCAACAAGCTCAACCGTATTTCCCGGCAGATGTTGCAGGAAATGGGTCGCGAACCGACCCCGGAAGAGCTGGGCGAACGCATGGAAATGCCTGAGGATAAAATCCGCAAGGTATTGAAGATCGCTAAAGAGCCGATCTCCATGGAAACGCCGATTGGTGATGACGAAGACTCCCATCTGGGTGACTTCATCGAAGACTCGACCATGCAGTCGCCAATCGATGTCGCCACTGTTGAGAGCCTTAAAGAAGCGACTCGCGACGTACTGTCCGGCCTCACTGCCCGTGAAGCCAAGGTACTGCGCATGCGTTTCGGCATCGACATGAATACCGACCACACCCTTGAGGAAGTCGGTAAACAGTTTGACGTGACCCGCGAGCGGATCCGTCAGATCGAAGCCAAGGCGCTGCGCAAGTTGCGCCACCCGACGCGAAGCGAGCATCTACGCTCCTTCCTCGACGAGTGATACCAGAACCCCCGGCCCAGGCCGGGGGTTTTGTTTTCTATAGATTAATTTCTACAGATTAACTTCCCCCGCAGCACCCCTCCCCCTAAATGCCCGTCTACACTCGACAGATTCCCCGTGCCATAACGAGACCGTTATGCCCAGACTGCCGACCGTGATACTGCTGTCGCTGCTCGCCTGGACCGCAACGGCTGGCGCGTTGACTCTTACTGATGATGAGCGTGGCTGGCTGGCGGACCATCAGGAGCTGCGCCTGGGGGTGGACGCTTCTTGGCCGCCCTTCGAATACCGTGATGAAAATGGCCGTTATCAAGGCCTCGCTGCCGACTATGTACGCCTGATCCAGGACCGCCTGGGCGTGCGGATCAAGCTGATCGAGCCGGAAAACTGGACCGCCGTGCTCGAACAAGCGAAAAACAACCAGCTCGACCTGCTGCCCGGCATCATGTCGACGCCCGAGCGCCAGAGCTATCTGGCCTTTACGCGTCCGTACCTGGACTTCCCGATCGTCATCCTTGCCCATGAGGGCGGCGCAAAACCGCGCAACCTCAAAGACCTCTACGGCCTGAAGATCGCCGTGGTGGAAAACTACGCGCCGCACGAATTACTGCGCACTCACCACCCCGACCTCAACCTGGTGGCCATGCCGAACGTCAGCTCAACGCTGCAAGCCTTGGCCACCGATGAAGTGGATGCGGTTGTCGGTGACCTCGCTTCCAGCGTCTGGAGCCTGCGCCAACTCAAGCTGGACGGTTTGTACGTCAGCGGCGAAACGCCCTATCGCTATCAATTGGCAATGGGCGTGCCGCGCGATCAGAAAATACTGGTGGGCATTCTGGACAAAGTCCTCGCCGACCTCAGCTCCGACGAAACCGATGCGATCCAGCAACACTGGGTCGGCAGCTTCACCGATCACCGCACCTTCTGGGCCGACTTGCTGATGTACGGCCTGCCGGCTGTACTGCTGTTGAGCACTGTGTTGGCTATCGTGATACGCATCAACCGCCGGCTCAGCTCGGAAATTGCCCGGCGGGTCGCCCTTGAGCAAGAGTTGCGCAGCAGCGAATACCACTATCGCGGCCTGGTAGAGAGCCTGTCTGCGATTGCCTGGGAAGCCAGCATCACCGACTTCACCTACAGCTACGTGTCGCCCCACGCCGAAGACCTGCTGGGCTATCCCCGCGCCCATTGGTTGATTCCAGGTTTCTGGCGCAACATCATCCACCCCGCCGACCTGACCCGTGCCGAGGCATTCTGCTACCAGGAAACCCGCGCCAACCGCGATCACAGCCTCGATTATCGGGTGATTACCGCCGACGGTCGCTGCTTGTGGGTGCGTGACATCGTCAGCCTGATCGAGCACGGCCATGAGCCGGTGTTGCGCGGTTTGATGATCGATATCAGCGAAGCCAAACGCACTGAAGAGGCGCTGCAGCTTTCCGAAGAGAAGTTTGCCTCGGTGTTTCAGCAATGCCCGGACATCCTGGTCATCGCCCGCCTCTCTGATGGCTGCCTGCTGGAGGTGAACAAGGCATTCGAGGACCAGATTGGGCTAAGCGCCGAACAAGTCGTGGGTAAAACCGCGACCGAGTTGAATATTCTGGGTGTTCAAGGCATCGGCCCTGACCTGTTGCGACGTGTGCAGACCACCAGCATCCGCAACCTGGAGATGCCGTTTCTGCGCAGTAATGGCCAGGCGTTTACCGGACTGCTCTCCGCCGAGCCGTTCCAACTCGACACCACCGAAGCCTTGGTGGTGGTGGTGCGTGACATCACCCAACTCAAGGAAACCCAGCAACTGCTGCAAACCTCCGAAGAGAAATTCGCCAAGGCCTTCCACGCCTCACCCGACGGTCTGCTGCTCAGCCGCCAGCGCGATGGGCTGTTGATTGAAGTGAACGAAGGCTTCACCCGCCTGACGGGCTTTACCAGTGCGAACTCGCTCGACCAGTCGACCCTGGACCTGGGCATCTGGGTCGACCTCAACGAACGCAAACACATGCTGGAATTGATGCAACGCGACGGTTTTGTGCGTGACTTCGCCTGCCGTATCCGCCGCGCCGACGGCTTGATTCGCCTGTGCGAAGTGTCCAGCCGCCCGCTGCCCATCGGCGAAGATGACTGCATGCTGACCATCGCCCGCGACATCACCGAGCGCCAAGTGATGCAGGAAAAACTGCAACAGGCCGCCACCGTATTCGAAAGTACCGCCGAAGGCGTATTGATCACCGACACCCGGCAGAACATCAGCGCCGTCAACCGGGCTTTCAGCGAGATCACCGGCTACAGCGAAGCCGAAGCCCTTGGCAGCACGCCGCGCCTGCTCGCCTCCGGCCTGCATGACAGCGCGTTCTATGCGGCGATGTGGCATCAATTGACGGCCCACGGTCATTGGCAGGGCGAGATTTCCAACCGTCGCAAAAACGGCGAGCTGTACCCCAGTTGGCTGACCATCAGCGCCGTGCGCAACCGCGACCAGTTGATCACGCACTTTGTTGCCGTGTTTGCCGATATCTCCAGCCTCAAGCACGCCCAGGCTCGCCTCGACTACCAGGCACACCACGATCCCCTGACCGGCCTGCCCAACCGCACCCTGTTTGAAAGCCGACTGCAAGCCGCCCTCATTAGCCAGGAAGAAACCGGTAACCAGGGCGCGGTGCTGTTCCTCGACCTGGATCGGTTCAAGCATATCAACGACAGCCTCGGCCACCCCGTCGGCGACCTGCTGCTCAAGGACATCGCCGTGCGCCTCAAGGAGCAACTGCGCGACATCGACACCGTGGCACGCCTGGGCGGCGACGAATTCATCATCCTGCTGCCCGGCCTGCAACAAGCCAGCGATGCCGAACACCTGGCCAATAAACTGCTCGCCTGCTTCACCCCGCCGTTCCAGGCCGGCGAGCATGAGTTCTTTATCAGCGCCAGCATCGGCACCAGCCTCTACCCACAGGACGGTACCGATGTCGCCACCCTGGTCAAAAACGCCGATGCCGCGATGTACCGCTCCAAGGCCAAAGGCCGCAACCGTGTCGAGAGCTACACCCGCGACCTCACTGCCCAGGCCAACGAACGAGTGGCCCTCGAGCACGAACTGCGTCGCGCCATCGAGCGTGAAGAGCTGTTTCTTTACTACCAACCCAAGCTCAGCCTGGCCACCCAAGAACTGATCGGCGCCGAAGCCTTGATTCGCTGGCACCACCCGACCTTTGGCGACGTGCCGCCGGAACACTTCATCGCCCTGGCCGAAGAGAACGGCACAATCCTGCAGATTGGCGATTGGGTACTGGAACAGGCCTGCCGCCAGATGCACACCTGGAAACACGCCTTCAACGATTTCGGCCCACTGTCAGTCAACCTCGCCGGCGCACAACTGCGTCACCCCAACCTGCTTGCGCGCATCGAACAACTGCTGCACGACTACCACCTGGAGCCCGGCTGCCTGCAACTGGAGATCACCGAAAACTTCATCATGAGCCAGGCCGAAGAAGCCCTCGAAGTGCTGCACCAACTCAAGCACCTGGGCGTGCAACTGGCCATCGATGACTTCGGCACCGGCTATTCGTCCCTCAGTTACCTCAAGCGCCTGCCACTGGATTTCCTCAAGATCGACCAGTCTTTCGTGCGCGGCCTGCCCGACGACCCCCACGACGCCGCCATCGTGCGCGCCATCATCGCCCTGGGCCACAGCATGCAATTCACCATCATTGCCGAAGGCGTGGAAAACCCCGCACAACAAGCCTTCCTCGCCGCCGAAGGCTGCGAACAGATGCAAGGCTACATCGTCAGCCTGCCACTGCCGCCGGAGCTTTTTGCCGAGACGTTTCTTCATATGCGGGTTTCAGACTTTTCGGATGGCACAGCACGGAAACCGTCGCTATAATCCGCGTCCTACTGAGGGCCTATAGCTCAGTTGGTTAGAGCAGGGGACTCATAATCCCTTGGTCGTAGGTTCGAGTCCTACTGGGCCCACCATACTCAAAGCCGCGCACTGCGCGGCTTTCGTCGTTTTTGCACCCAAGCTTTTTGGCTCAGACTTTCCAGCCAGACCAGCAAAAGTGTCCACAATATGTCCACTCGAATTTTCCAACACCTTCATCTCAGCCCCGTTAGGTCAAGCAATTGTCAGTTGACCAACGCGCCCATAATCGACTTGGTCGGTTTTGCGTTGAAAGTAGCCCTCCCCAAACACCATAAAATCCAGCACGGCACGGCACATGGTCTGCGCACTGCACCCGGCCGGGAGAATGAGGACACGCAGCAGCAGGTTGCGTTTGAAGCGCGCAATGGTGGCGTTTCGTGCCACCGCTACCGAACGCTGAACCGTGCGAAAGCTAGTAGCGCTCCAAAAAAACAAAGACTTAGATCTTAAATCAACGAATTTAGCAGCGAACTCGCCGCCAACTGAGAATCCTGCCAGCAAAAATCACTCGATCAGACATACAAAAAATGCTTAGCGAATGCTTAACAAATGCTCAAATATGAGCAATACTTCGCATCGTACAGCACATAGAATTTAGCATGCCTTTGTACGTAGTTAGGTTAAATTGCCTTGGAGTTCAGTTATGGCAGCGCTACTTGATCGGGCCGACCAGGCCATATCGGTTACCGCAATGGTTAGGAGCTTCAGTTCAAAGCTCAAAGAAATCTCAAGCCGCACCACCGATCGCTTGGTCGTGTTCAAAGACAATGAACCGGCTGCAGTCATCGTGAACGTAGATGCTTATCAAGAATTGATGGATGAGCTGGAAGACCTACGAATCGAAGCTACTGCACGTGATCGCTTGGCGAGCTTTAACCCAAAATCGGCTATCTCTCACGCAGATATGCGAGCCAGGTACGCCAAAAAAGACTAAGGATTTGCGATGGCTTGGGGAGTCAACTATCACCCAGATGCTGAAGGCGACTTCGACAGGCTTGGATCCACAGCAGCAAACAGGATCCTCGACGTCATCGAGGAAAGAATAGTAAATGGAGAACCCGATAAAAGTGGGAAGGCCCTGAGCGGCTCGCTTGCAGGATGTCGTCGAATTCGGACTGGCGATACACGCATCGTGTACCGGGTTGATGGAAAAGCCATCGAAGTACTGATCGTCGCCGTCGGCAACCGACGTGACGACGAAGTTTACAACGACGCAAAAAAACGAGTCTGAGCCCGCGTTAAGGGCTTTTTCTTATACCGCCCTGTATCCGTATTACAGGCTACTGAATCACCTGAAGGCCCAGAGCCCTCCCGCCAGCGTGCCGCGAGCATCCGGAACAACGAGTTCACGAACGCAGCAACCCACTATTGACAGCTTGTTCGCAGGCATCGGAGGCTTTGATGTCGGATTTGAAAATACTGGGGCCCACCCAACAAGAAAGCCGCGCACTGCGCGGCTTTTTCGTGTCTGGAAGTCTGTAACATACCGCCTCACTGCCCTCGCACCGGAGCCCCACCCTTGCCCACCCTCGACGAAATCGATCGCCAACTGATCGCCGCCTTGCAGATCAACGCCCGCGAAAGCGTGGCCATGCTTGCCCGGCAGTTGGGCATTGCGCGCACTACGGTGACGTCGCGCCTGGCGCGTCTGGAGAAAACCCAGGTGATCACCGGTTATGGCGTGCGCCTCGGGCAGCGTGTGGTCGACGGTGGGTTGCAGGCGTATGTCGGCATTACTGTTCAAGCGCGTTCGGGCAAGGAAGTGCTGCGCAGGCTGAGCGCCATGGCGCAGGTGCAGCAGTTGTGTGCGGTGAGTGGCGAGTTTGATTACGTGGCTTGGCTGCGCACTGATTCGCCGGAACAGCTGGACCAGTTGCTGGACCAGATCGGCAGTGTCGAGGGCGTAGAGAAAACCACCACGTCGATCATCCTCAGTAACAAATTGGACCGTGGTCAGCCAGTTTGACCAGAAACTTCGTCACTCTGACTAAAAACAATTCAATCCGACGACACATTGCGTCTTAATAACGACCGCTACGCTCCCTAAACTGGCTGCCATATTTTCCTATACTCAACGGGCCGAATCCCGCCGAGTCGTCAGTAAGGTCAGCCATGAGCATTCCGTCCAGCACCATCAGCAAGACCAATCGCCATCCCGCCGACGGTAAAAAACCTATCACCATCTTTGGCCCGGATTTTCCGTTTGCCTTTGATGACTGGATCGAACATCCGGCTGGCCTGGGCAGTATTCCCGCGGCCAACCATGGCGCGGAAGTGGCGATTGTGGGGGCCGGGATCGCGGGGCTGGTGGCCGCCTACGAGTTGATGAAGCTGGGCCTCAAGCCGGTGGTGTATGAGGCCTCGAAGATGGGCGGGCGTTTGCGCTCCCAGGCCTTTGAAGGCGCCGAAGGCATCATCGCCGAGCTGGGCGGCATGCGTTTTCCGGTGTCGTCCACCGCGTTCTACCACTATGTGGACAAGCTGGGCCTGGAGACCAAACCCTTTCCCAACCCGCTGACACCGGCTTCCGGCAGCACCGTGGTCGACCTCGAAGGCCAGACCCACTACGCGCAGAAACTCTCGGACCTGCCGGTGCTATTCCAGGAAGTTGCCGATGCCTGGGCGGATGCGCTGGAGGCCGGCTCGCAGTTCGGTGATATCCAGCAAGCCATTCGCGATCGCGACGTGCCACGCCTCAAGGCACTGTGGAACAAGCTGGTACCGCTGTGGGACGACCGCACCTTCTATGACTTCGTCGCCACGTCCAAGGCGTTCGCCAAACTGTCGTTCGCGCACCGTGAAGTGTTTGGCCAGGTGGGTTTCGGCACGGGCGGTTGGGACTCGGATTTCCCCAACTCGATGCTGGAAATCTTCCGCGTGGTGATGACCAACTGCGACGATCACCAGCACCTGGTGGTTGGCGGCGTAGCACAAGTGCCCATGGGCATCTGGCGCCATGTGCCGGAGCGTTGCGCCCACTGGCCTGGCGGCACCAGCCTCAGCTCCTTGCATCGCGGCGCGCCACGGGCAGGGGTAAAACGCATTGCCCACGCTGCCGATGGCCGCTTTGCGGTCACCGACAACTACGGTGACACCCGCGAATACGCCGCCGTGCTGACTACCTGTCAAAGCTGGCTGCTGACCACCCAGATCGAATGCGACGAAACCCTGTTTTCGCAAAAAATGTGGATGGCGCTGGACCGCACGCGCTACATGCAGTCGTCGAAAACCTTCGTGATGGTCGACCGCCCGTTCTGGAAAGACAAAGACCCGGAGACCGGCCGCGACCTGATGAGCATGACCCTCACCGATCGCCTTACCCGTGGCACCTATCTGTTCGACAACGGTGACGACAAGCCAGGCGTGATCTGCCTGTCGTATTCGTGGATGAGCGACGCGCTGAAAATGCTCCCGCAGCCCATCGACAAGCGCGTGAAACTGGCCCTCGACGCGCTGAAAAAGATCTACCCGAAAGTCGATATCAAGGCGCGCATCATCGGCGACCCGATCACCGTGTCCTGGGAAGCCGACCCGCATTTCCTCGGTGCCTTCAAAGGTGCATTGCCCGGCCACTATCGCTACAACCAGCGCATGTATGCGCACTTTATGCAGAAGGACATGCCCGCCGAACAGCGTGGGATTTTTATCGCCGGTGACGACGTATCCTGGACGCCTGCGTGGGTCGAGGGCGCGGTGCAAACCTCGCTGAATGCGGTATGGGGCATCATGACCCACTTCGGCGGCAGCACTCACCCCGAAAACCCGGGCCCAGGTGATGTCTTTGACGAAATCGGCCCGATCGCCCTGGCCGATTAAGGAGTTAAGCATGCGTGTCGCCCTGTACCAATGCCCACCGCTGCCGCTGGATGTGGCCGGCAACCTCAAGCGCCTGCATCAATTGGCGCATGAGGCGACCGGTGCCGACGTGCTGGTGCTGCCGGAGATGTTCCTCAGCGGCTACAACATCGGTGCCGAAGCGGTGGGCGCGCTGGCCGAAGCCCAGGATGGGCCGTCGGCTCAGGCGATTGCCGAGCTGGCCAAAAGCGCCGGACTGGCCATTCTCTACGGTTACCCGGAGCGGGCTGAGGACGGGCAGATCTACAACGCCGTGCAGTTGATCGATACCCACGGCCAGCGCCTGTGCAACTACCGCAAGACTCATCTGTTTGGCGACCTGGACCACTCGATGTTCAGCGCCGGGGAAGATGATTTCCCACTGGTGGAGCTTAACGGCTGGAAGCTCGGGTTTCTGATCTGCTACGACCTGGAGTTCCCGGAAAACACCCGACGCCTGGCCCTGGCCGGCGCCGAGGTAATCCTGGTGCCGACGGCCAATATGGTGCCGTTCGACTTTGTTGCCGACGTGACCGTACGGGCGCGGGCCTTTGAAAACCAGTTCTATGTGGCCTACGCCAACTACTGCGGGCACGAAGGCGAGATTCAGTACTGCGGGCAAAGCAGTATTGCTGCGCCCAATGGCCAGCGAATCGCCCAAGCGGGGCTGGATGAAGCGTTGATCGTCGGTACACTGGATCGCCAATCGATACTGGATGCCCGCGCGGCCAATCACTACCTGCAAGACCGTCGCCCAGAGCTGTACGGCGCGCTGCACAAGCCCTGAGCCAGACGGTTTGTTAGCATAGGCACATTCTACGTTTCGGAAGTGCCCATGCCTGCGCCGGCTCACCCTCATCACCTCGACTTGACCCTGGCCAACGGCCTGCGGGTTTCCTTGCGTCACGCGCCGCGCCTGAAGCGTTGCGCTGCCATGTTGCGCGTGGCCGCCGGCAGCCATGATGTGCCATTGGCGTGGCCGGGCTTGGCGCATTTTCTTGAGCATTTGCTGTTTCTTGGCACCGCGCGGTTTCCCACAAGCGAAGGCTTGATGGCCTACGTGCAGCGCCAGGGTGGGCAGGTCAACGCCCGCACCCGCGAGCGCACCACGGACTTCTTCTTTGAATTGCCGGTGCCGACCTTTGCCGGTGGGCTCGAGCGGCTGGCGGATATGCTGACCCATCCGCGCCTGGCGATTGAAGACCAACTGCGTGAGCGCGAAGTGCTGCAGGCGGAGTTTGTAGCCTGGTCGCAGGATGCCAAGGCGCAGCAGCAGGTTGCGCTGCTGGAAGGCTTGGCGGCGGACCATCCGCTGCGCGGTTTTCACGCCGGTAATCGGGATAGCCTGCCGGCGGAACGTGAGGCCTTTCAGCAGGCACTGCGGGCGTTTCACAACGCGTTCTATCAGAGCGGGCAGATGACGTTGAGTCTTGCCGGCCCGCAGTCGCTGGAAGAACTGCAAGCGTTGGCCCAGCGTTTCAGCGATGAGTTGGCCCCTGGCCCTCTGCGCCCCCAAACCGCACCGCCAGCATTGATGCCAGGCCACGCGCGGGGCTATCAACACGTCGCCAATAATCACCTGCACCACGTCATTACCTGTGACGCGCCTCGCCAAGCACTGGAGTTTCTCTGCACCTGGCTCAACGCTGCGGCGCCGGGTGGTTTGCTGGCCGAGCTGAAAGCACAAAAACTGGCCAATGCCCTGCAGGCGTCCGTGCTTTATGCGTTTGCCGGGCAAGCCGTACTGGATATCGACTTTACCCTCGATACTCAAGGCGATTCGGCTACGCAAATCGAAGCGTTGCTGCATGATTGGCTGAGCTTTTTCGCACACAGCGATTGGACACCTTTGCGCGAAGAGTACGCCTTGCAGAACGCCCGTCAGCAACAGATCCAAAGCGCACTGGCAGTGGTGCGAAATGAACGTGAAGACCTGTCGGAACAAGGCGCTGCCGCACTGAAAGCGCTGCTGGATTCGCTGCACCTTAGACCGTCCGAACACCCTTGGCAGTTGCCGCCCAGCAACCCGTTCCTGCGTCCACCTGCCAACGAACAACGCGCCGGGCTGATCCGTGGCCAGACCAGCGCCCACCGCGGTTTGCGTACCTTCGCCCAGGACCGCTCCCGAGGCCGTCGGGAGGTGTCGGGGCTGACTTTCAGCCAGGCATTGGTGGATGACACCGATGAAGGCGCGCTGTATCTGCAATGGCGTTTTGATTACGCCGCGCCCGCAGGACTGGAACACGGATTGCAGATGCTGCGCGAGAACGCTCGTCAGGCGGGAGTTGAGTTGTCTTTCGAAACGATCGGCAATGAATGGTTGGTGAAGATGATCGGTCTTCACGAACCGATGCCGGCAGTGCTGGAAGCCTTGGCGCAGTGCTTAAGCCAACCGCCGGAAGCCGCACCCGCCGCGACACCCATGATCGCCATCCGAGCGTTGCTCAAGGCGCTGCCGACTTGCTGCAGCGGCGCTCACTCCGGGCCAGTGTCATGGGCGACTGCTCGATGGCATGGGCTCGGCGTTGGGTTACCGGCCGCTTGTGAAGCTGCGATCAAAATCGCCGCAGCGCGGCTGCCTGGGCAGGCGGCAAGCATTGAGCACACACCGCCAACCCTCGACGGCCAGAAGCTCTGGCACAGGGTGAAAACAGACGCCAACGAAGCGGCTTTGCTGCTGTTTTGCCCAGCGCCGACCACAACCTTGGCCGACGAAGCCGCCTGGCGCCTGCTTGGGCATCTGCTGCACGGGCCGTTTTACCAGCGTCTGCGGGTCGAACTGCAAATTGGCTACGCAGTATTCAGCAGTATCCGACAGATCAACGGGCACACCGGGCTGCTGTTTGGCGTGCAGTCCCCCAGCGTTTCACTGCGCGGGATCGTCGATCACCTGCAGGCCTTTCTGAACCAGCTACCGACGTTAATCGACCGCAGCCCAGACCTGGGCAACCAGGCCCTGGCGCAGCAATTCAGTGCCCAGCAACTGCCGCTCAGCCAAGCCGCCGAGCTGCTGTGGCAGGCGCAGTTGGCGGGCCACTCGACGGGTTACCTGGACCAGCTACAACAGTTGATACAAAACCGCACACGTGAGGATCTGCAGCGTGCGGCCCAGCAGCTCAACGATGCCTCAGGCGGCTGGCGCTGTGTGGCCAACGGCCCGCGAATCAACGATTCCTGGCAACCGGCAGGCTGATCGTTGCCAACCCTGCAACAGGCTTTTTCCGTCAAGACAGCGCTAACTTGAAAAGAATTGCGTAATATTCATACGCAATATCTGAACATCTCCAATAGGAGGTGGACTATATGTATTACTTGGTAGTGAACGTCCCATCCCTTGGTAGGAGTATGAATATGACCTGGTCCAAACCCGCTTACACTGATCTGCGTATCGGTTTCGAAGTCACCATGTACTTCGCCAGCCGTTGATTGGCTGAGTAATACAACGCCTCGGTTCGCCCGGGGCGTTTTTGTTTTGAGCTTTGCGTGATGGAGCAATCATGTTTGTCCAGATTCTAGGTTCCGCCGCCGGCGGTGGCTTCCCGCAGTGGAACTGCAACTGCGTGAACTGCGCAGGCTTTCGCGACGGCAGCCTGCGCGCCCAGGCGCGTACCCAGTCGTCCATCGCGATCTCCGACGATGGCGTGAACTGGGTGCTGTGCAATGCTTCGCCGGATATCCGTGCGCAACTGCAAGGCTTTGCGCCCATGCAACCCGGCCGCGCGCTGCGCGACACCGGCATCAGCGCGATCATCCTGATGGACAGCCAGATCGATCACACCACCGGCCTGTTGAGCTTGCGCGAAGGTTGCCCGCATCAGGTGTGGTGCACCGACATGGTCCATGAAGACCTCAGCACCGGTTTCCCGCTGTTCAGCATGTTGACCCACTGGAACGGCGGCCTGGCCTGGAACCGTATCGAGTTGGACGCCAGCTTCACGATCCCGGCCTGCCCGAATTTGCGCTTCACCCCGCTGCCACTACGCAGCGCCGCACCGCCCTACTCGCCGCACCGCTTCGACCCGCACCCAGGCGACAACATCGGCCTGATCGTCGAAGACCTGCGCACCGGCGGCAAGCTGTTCTATGCGCCGGGCCTGGGCAAAGTCGACGCGCCACTGCTGGAAATCATGGCCGGCAGCGACTGCCTGCTGGTGGACGGCACGATGTGGGACGACGATGAAATGCAGCGCCGTGGCGTCGGCACGCGCACCGGCCGCGAGATGGGCCACCTGGCGCAGAGCGGCCCCGGCGGCATGCTCGAAGTACTGGAGCAGCTACCCAAGCAGCGCAAAGTGCTTATCCACATCAACAACACCAACCCGATCCTCGACGAAGACTCCCCCGAGCGCGCCGAGCTGGTGCGGCGCAATGTCGAAGTGGCTTACGACGGCATGAGCATTGAATTGTAGGAGCAGACGAAGTGACTGACACACCGTTGACCACCGCCGAGTTCGAAGCCGCCCTGCGGGCCAAAGGCGCCTTCTACCATATCCATCACCCGTATCACGTGGCGATGTATGAAGGCCGCGCCACCCGCGAGCAGATTCAGGGCTGGGTCGCCAACCGTTTCTACTATCAGGTGAACATCCCGCTCAAAGACGCCGCGATCCTGGCCAACTGCCCCGACCGCGAGATCCGCCGCGAGTGGATCCAGCGCCTGCTCGACCACGACGGCGCGCCCGGTGAAGACGGCGGTATCGAAGCCTGGCTGCGGCTGGGCCAGGCCGTCGGCCTCGACCCCGACCAGTTGCGCTCCCAGGAACTGGTACTGCCCGGCGTACGGTTTGCGGTGGATGCCTACGTCAACTTTGCCCGCCGCGCCAGCTGGCAGGAAGCCGCCAGCAGCTCGCTGACCGAACTGTTCGCACCGCAGATCCACCAGTCGCGCCTCGACAGCTGGCCGCAGCACTACCCGTGGATCGACCCGGCCGGTTACGAGTATTTCCGTACCCGCCTGGGCCAGGCCCGTCGCGACGTAGAGCATGGTTTGGCGATCACGCTGCAGCACTACACCACCCGCGAAGGCCAGGCACGCATGCTGGAAATTCTGCAGTTCAAACTCGACATCCTGTGGAGCATGCTGGATGCCATGAGCATGGCCTACGAACTTAAACGCCCGCCGTATCACAGCGTGACCGCGCAGCGGGTCTGGCATAAAGGGATCACCCTATGAGCTTTGATCGCAGCAGAACACCGACCTGGCGCCAGGGCTATCGCTACCAGTACGAGCCGGCGCAAAAAGGCCATGTGCTGCTCTACCCCGAAGGCATGATCAAGCTCAACGACAGCGCCGCCTTGATCGGCGGGCTGATCGACGGCGAGCGCGACGTGGCCGCTATCATCGCCGAGCTGGATAAACAATTCCCGGGCGTGCCTGAACTCGGTCAAGACATCGAGGATTTCATGGAGGTCGCCCGTGCTGAGCACTGGATCGAACTGGCCTGAAAAGCCACCGATTGGCCTGCCACTGTGGTTGCTTGCCGAGCTGACTTACCGCTGCCCGTTGCAGTGCCCGTATTGCTCCAATCCGCTGGATTTTGCCGAGCAGGGTAAAGAGCTGAGCACCGAGCAGTGGATCAAGGTGTTTCGCGAAGCGCGGGAAATGGGCGCCGCGCAACTGGGGTTTTCCGGCGGTGAACCCCTGGTACGCCTGGACCTTGCCGAACTCATCGCCGAAGCGCGCAAGCTGGGTTTCTACACCAACCTGATCACCTCGGGCATCGGCCTTACCGAGCAGAAGATCAGCGACTTCAAGAAGGCTGGCCTCGATCATATCCAGATCAGTTTCCAGGCCAGCGATGAGCAGGTGAACAACCTGCTGGCCGGCTCGAAAAAAGCCTTCGCGCAAAAGCTGGAAATGGCTCGCGCGGTAAAGGCCCACGGCTACCCGATGGTGCTGAATTTCGTTACCCATCGGCACAATATCGACAAGATCGATCGCATTATCGAACTGTGCATTGCCCTGGAGGCAGACTTCGTCGAACTCGCCACTTGCCAGTTCTACGGCTGGGCGCAGCTCAATCGTGTGGGCTTGTTGCCGACCCGGGAACAGTTGGTACGCGCCGAACGCATCACCAACGAATACCGCGCCAAGCTCGAAGCCGAAGGCCACCCGTGCAAGCTGATATTCGTGACGCCGGATTACTACGAAGAACGCCCAAAAGCCTGCATGAACGGCTGGGGCAGTATTTTTCTGACCGTCACACCGGACGGCACCGCCCTGCCCTGTCATGGCGCCCGACAGATGCCGGTGCAATTTCCCAATGTGCGCGACCACAGCATGCAGCACATCTGGTACGACTCGTTTGGCTTCAACCGCTTTCGCGGCTACGACTGGATGCCCGAGCCGTGCCGTTCATGCGATGAAAAGGAAAAGGACTTCGGCGGCTGCCGTTGCCAGGCGTTCATGCTCACGGGCGATGCGAGCAATGCCGACCCGGTGTGCAGCAAGTCCGAGCAGCACGGCATCATCCTCAAGGCGCGGGAAGAAGCCGAGCATGCCACCCAGACCATCGAGCAGTTGGCCTTTCGCAACGAGCGCAATTCACGGCTCATCGCAAAAGGCTGACGGCCTCAGCGCTTGGCGATGATGTACACCGCGTGGATGATGCCGGGGAAGTAACCGCACAGGGTCAGCAGGATGTTCAGCCAGAACGCCCCGCCGAAACCCACTTGCAGGAACACACCCAGTGGCGGCAGCAGGATAGCGATGATGATACGAATGATGTCCATGGGTAAGCTCCAAAAAATCGGCTCGTGTGAGCCGTGTAGCTAATCGACCTTGGGCGTTCGTGAGGGTTCAGTGGGATCTGGCATTGGGCCATCTTCAGGCCAGAATCTCCAAGCCGTGTTTCTGTACGATGCTCAGTAACTTGAGCGCCATGCCGCTGGGTTGTTTTTCGCCGGACTCCCACTTTTTCACGGTGGAGGCGCTGGTGTTGAGGTAGCGGGCGAAAACGGGCTGACTGACATGACTGCTTTCACGCAGCTGCTTGATCTGCTCGGCCGGAATTTGTTCAGGGACAGCCGATAAGCACGCTTCGTCATATTCTCGGAGGGTGGTTTTGCTGATTGCTCCAATTGAATGAAGTGCTACGGCAGATTTATGAATCGACTCCAGCGCTTCACTTTCATATTTTTTGATCATGATGAATCTCCACAAACTCCCTTAAATCCAGTAATTGCTGGACTTGTGTGTCGTTTAAGCTTTCATAAGTTTTTGCCATCGCCCGAAACCAAATCAAATCTTTTTGACTGATATTGCTTTGATTCTGCTTGGCAAATAGCAGCTGATAAATCCAGTAGTGCCTGCCCTTGGCCAGGACAATTGAACGATGACGGTTTTGATTGAGGCGCTTCTTCCAGACACCGCCTCCCAGGTTATCGGCTTGGCCCTTCAACATCTCGCTGAATGCTTCCCTTAACTCCGAATCACAGATCCAAGCCTTGGCGGCTGCATCAGCAAAGTCCCGTGTCTTGAACAACCTAAGCTTCATGGATATCCCTTCCCACAAACATACCACCCAGTGGTACAGATTAGTAACGGAGCAAGTAAAATTCTTTTTGCACCAGCGGCAGTCCTTGCTGACGCCCGCTAAAAAAGCCATTGTTTTCACGGATGCTCAATCAACGTTTTCAATCCAAAAATTTCACGAACAAAAAAACGCCCCCAGCCAAAAGAATCAGGCTGGAGGCGCCGCGTATGCCGCGAGACGGTTCAGGAATATGGGGTTAAACGGCGATGCCCTTGCGACACTGCAGTTGGGCGGTACGCACGCGGGAGAACGCGCGCGCCAGGCGCAGGAGCATTTCGTCGATGTGGCTTTTGCTGACGTTCAAGGCTGGAGTAAAACGCAAACAGTCGGGTTGCGGGGCGATAAGGATCAGGTCTTCGTGCAATGCGGCCTTTACCACGGCATCCGCAGAATCATCTGACAGCGTCAGGCCCCACAGGAGTCCGTTGCCGCGTAGTTGCCCATGGCCGTATCGATAGGCCAGCCGGGCAAGGCCTTCTCCCAGGTACAGGCCGGATTCGCGTACCTGTTCAAGAAAACCGCTTTCCAGAACGGTGTCGAGTACGGCAACACCAGCAGACGCCATCAGTGCATTGCCGTGATGCGTCCCCGCCAATTCCCCTTCTTCGAAACAACCGGCCTTGCCGCGTGCCAGCAACGCCGCCAGCGGTACACCGCCACCCAGGCCTTTGCCGAGGGTGATGATGTCGGCACGCACGCCGTACTGTTGTTCGGCCAGCAGGCTGCCGCAACGCCCCATGCCGGTTTGCACTTCATCGAGGATCAGCAGGATCCCCAGTTCACGGCACAGCCGCTCGACCCCCTTCAAATAGTGCTCGGTAGCAGGAATAACGCCAGCTTCACTCTGAATCGGCTCCAACATGATGGCAACCGTTTGGGCATCGACGGCGGCGTGCAGCGCCGGCAAGTCGTTGAAGGGCACATGGCTGAAACCCGGCAGTTGCGGCTCAAAACGGTTGCCGCCGGCACTCGCCGAGGCTGCCAAAGCCGCAAAGCTTCGCCCATGACAGCCGCCGCTCGCGCTGATAATGCGATAGGCACCACCGCGATACAGCTGGCCCCATTTACGCGCCAGTTTGATCGCGGCTTCACAGGCTTCCGAGCCGCTGTTGAGCAGGTAACCCTGGTCGCTGCCGGTGTGGTCGCACAGCCGGTCGACGAGGTTCAGTTGGGCGCGGTTGTGCAGGCCGTTGCCAGGGTTGATCAGCATATGAGTCTGATCGGCCAGGGCTTTGATCAGTACCTGCGGGCTATGGCCGAGGTTATTGGCGGCGCTGCCCTGGCTGAAATCCAGGTAGGCGCGCTCGTCGCTGTCCCACAGCCAGGAGCCCTGGCCACGCACAAACACCTGCGCGGGCCTTGCCACAGTCGGCATCAGGGATTTACTCGAGCCGTCCTGGCGCGTATCCACGATCAAATCATCCAGGCTCGGCGCAGGGCGACGAAACAGATTCACAGCTCACCCCCAATGGCAACCGGACCTTGGTCGATGCCCCGTACAAACACACCCTTGAGGTTTTTTGCCTTGCCTATGTAAACGCCATCAACATAAACGCTATTCATTGCCCGATCCGGCCCTGTAAGCCCTGCGAATAGGCGCTAGACTAGGCGCCCGAGGGGCCATCGGCCATTTCGATTTTCCAGCTTTTTCGATAAGTAAGTCTTATGGATTTCAAGCAACTGCGTTATTTCGTCGCGGTGTATGAGGAAGGCCACGTGGGCCGTGCCGCCGAGCGCCTGTCGATCTCGCAACCGGCCTTGTCACAACAGATTCGCCAGTTGGAACAGAACCTGGATGTGAGCCTGTTCGAGCGCAGCAGCAAGCGCCTGTTGCCGACATTGGCAGCACACACCTTGTACAACCACGCATTGCCGCTCATCGATGGTATGCAGCAAGCCGTCGAGGCGTTGCGCAACTTCAAGGGCCAGGCGATGCGCACCTTGGCCATTGGCGTGCTGCAAACCGTGCACACCAGCCTGGTCCCGCAGATGCTCGAGCGCGTGCGCAAAGCCCAGCCGCACCTGGTGGTGCAGATCTATGAATTGACCGGGCTTGAGATCGAGCGGCGTTTGCTCAACGGCTCGTTGGATATCGGCATCAGCTACCTGCCACCCCGCCAGCCGGGGTTGACGGGCGTGTTGCTGTACGAAGATGAACTGAAGGTGGTCATCCCCGAAGACCATCCTCTGCGGGAATTCAAGAAAGTCTCGCTGAAACAGGCGGCCGAGCTGCCGATGCTGTTGTTGGGGGAAGAGTTTCAGGTGCGGCAGATCTGGCAAGGCCAGTTATCCAACTTAGGACGACGGCCTCAGGTGCAGGCGGAGTTGAATACGATGGTCGGGATTCTCGACAGCCTGCCCCATAGCCAGCTCGCCACCGTGTTGCCGGGGCGCTCCCAGGATGAGCACAACAGCAAGGCGCTGCTGTGGAAGCCTTTGAGTGAACCAAGAGTGCCGCTGAAGGTGGGCCTGGTGTGCCGCGACGTCCAGCGCCAGCAAGCCACGGTGGCGTTGTTGCGCACCTTGCTGGAAGACGTGATGAATGCCCCGCAGGCAAACGCCTGACTTTTTCACGGGCAAAAGAAAACCCCGCCGAAGCGGGGCTTTGCAGACTGTTTCCCTGACATCCATTTCACTCCGCCGTCCTGGCAGAATCCTACGTGTCCGTGTTGTTGCTTTGCGCTTCCTGCGCGACGTCCATGTGAAGTAGATTATCCGTGGATCCAATTTGGCGATAGAGGACGAATAGCAGCACGTCATGTAAGAGAATGCTTACACGCCCTCCAAGCCCTTAGAACAGTGCTTCATCCAGCAAAAACAATGATTCGCTACCGGCTTTTACCGACGCACTCAGCGAATGAATACGCGGCAGCAGGCGTGCAAAGTAGAAGCGCGCGGTGCCCAGCTTGCTGGCGTAGAAGTCTTCTTGCGCTTCTTTGCCCAGTGCGGCCTTGGCCATGCGTGCCCACATATAGGCATAGGCCATGTAGCCAAAGGCATGCAGGTACTCAACCGAAGCCGCGCCGATTTCATTCGGGTTGGTTTTGGCGCGGTCCAGTACCCAGGCGGTCAACTCATCCAGATTATCCACGGCAGCGCTGAGCGGTCGGGTGAACTCACCCAGTTCGGCGCCTGAAGCCGCGATGAACTGGCGGATCTCGTCAGCAAACAAGGTGTAGAACGCCCCGCCGCTGCCGACGATCTTGCGCCCCATCAAGTCCAGCGCCTGAATGCCGTTGGTGCCTTCGTAGATCTGGGTGATGCGCACATCACGCACCAACTGCTCCTGGCCCCACTCGCGGATGTAGCCGTGGCCGCCAAAGATCTGCTGGCCGAGCACGGTGGTTTCCAGGCCAAGGTCGCTGAGGAAGGCTTTGGCAACAGGTGTCAGCAGCGCCACCAGGTTGTCCGCACGTTCGCGGGCGGCGGCATCTTCACTGAACTTGGCGATGTCCAATTGGGTGGCCACGTAGGTGGAGAACGCGCGACCGCCTTCGTTCGACGCTTTCATGGTCAGCAACATGCGGCGCACATCCGGGTGCACGATGATCGGGTCGGCCACTTTGTCCTTGGCCTGGGCGCCGGTCGGCGAGCGGCTTTGCAGACGGTCGCGCGCGTATTCAATCGCGTTCTGGTAGGAGCGCTCGCCCGACGCCAGGCCTTGGATGCCCACACCCAAACGCTCGTAGTTCATCATGGTGAACATCGCCGCCAAGCCACGGTTCGGCTCACCCACCAGGTAACCCACGGTTTCATCGAAGTTCATCACGCAGGTCGCAGACGCCTGGATGCCCATTTTGTGTTCAATCGAGCCACAGCTCACCGGGTTACGCGCGCCCAGGCTGCCGTCGGCATTGACCATGAACTTCGGCACCAGAAACAGCGAAATCCCCTTTGGCCCGGCCGGCGCATCCGGCAGCTTGGCCAGCACCAGGTGAATGATGTTGTCGGTGAGGTCGTGCTCGCCGCCGGTGATAAAGATCTTGGTGCCACTGATGGTGTAGGACCCGTCCGCCTGAGGTTCAGCCTTGGTGCGGATAATGCCCAGGTCGGTCCCGGCGTGCGCTTCGGTCAGGCACATGGAACCGGCCCACTCACCCGAATACATTTTCGGCAGGTAGGTGGCCTTGAGTTCTTCGCTGGCGTGGGTGTTGATGGAAACACAGGCGCCGGAGGTGAGCATCGGGTACAGGCCAAACGCCAGGCTCGACGAGTTGATCATCTCTTCAACCTGGGCCGAGACTGCCTTGGGCATGCCCATGCCGCCGAAGATCGGGTCGCCGCCTACGCCCACCCAGCCACCTTCGGCGTAGGTCTTATAAGCCTGTGGGAAACCATCCGGCGTGCTGACGGCAGTGTCCGCCCAACGGCAACCTTGCTCGTCGCCATTACGGCTGAGCGGCGCGATGGATTTGGCCGTGACCTTGCCGGCTTCCTCAAGGATCGCCTCAACGGTTTCGGCATCTACGGTGTCTGCCAATGCCGGCAATTGGGCCCAGGTGTTGGCGACCTCAAAAACTTCGTTGAGGACGAAGCGCATATCACGCAGCGGCGCTTTGTAATCAGCCATGGCAAACCTCGTGAGAACAGGAAAAGTGATTCGATAGGATCGGTTTTACAGGCTCCGAGTGTACCCGAACAACATTTGAGACACATAGGGTCTGTTAGTGACCATCAAGTATTTTCGGGTCACACTAAGAGCTAATGTGGGAGCTGGCTTGCCTGCGATGCAGACACCTCGGTACATCAGGTACACCGAGTTGATGCCATCACAGGCAAGCCAGCTCCCACATTTTGACCGCGGTAAATCAGTCGCCTTTACAAGGCAAACAACTGCGCCGGCAAGCTCATCAGGCACTCACTGCCCGCCTCCACGGCGGCGCGGTGCGTTGCAGTGCGCGGCAACAGGCGCTTGAAGTAAAAATCGCAGGTGGCCAATTTGGCTTGGGCAAATTCGGCGTCGTCATGCGACTGCGCCGCAATGGCCATGCGCAACCACAGATACCCCAGAATGATGTAACCGCTGTACATCAAATAATCCACCGCCGCCGCGCCCACTTCATCCGGGTTTTTCATGGCGGCCATGCCAACCTTCATCGTCAGCTCGCCCCATTGCTGGTTCAGGTGGTTGAGCTGCTCAACATGGGCCTTGAGCTGCGGGTGCTCGGCATTCGCCGCACAGAACTTATGCACAAGTTTGGTAAACCCGCGCAGCAACTTGCCCTGGCTGCCCAGCACCTTACGGCCCAGCAAGTCGAGCGCCTGAATGCCATTGGTGCCTTCATAGATCGGCGCAATCCGCGCATCGCGCGCCAGTTGCTCCATGCCCCATTCGCGAATGTAGCCATGGCCGCCGAACACCTGCATACCGTGGTTGGTCACCTCCAGCCCGGTTTCGGTCATAAAGGCTTTGCAGATAGGCGTGAGGAACGCCAACAGGTCTTCGGCCTCCTGGCGTTGGGCGGCATCACTGTTCAAGTGCGCGGTGTCGAGCAGTTGCGCGGTGAAGTAGGTCAGCGCCCGATTGCCTTCATTAAAGGCCTTCATGGTCAGCAACATGCGCCGCACGTCGGCGTGCACGATGATCGGGTCGGCGGCTTTATCCGGGGCCTTGGCGCCGGTCAGCGAGCGCATTTGCAGGCGGTCGTTGGCGTATTTGATCGCGCCCTGGAAACTCGCCTCACCATTGCACAAACCCTGCATGCCAGTGCCCAGGCGCGCGTGGTTCATCATGGTGAACATGCAATTGAGGCCCTTGTTCGCCTCGCCAATCAAAAAGCCCTTGGCACCGTCAAAGTTCAGCACGCAGGTGGCCGAGGCCTTGATGCCCATCTTGTGCTCGATGGAACCGCAGTGCACCGCGTTGCGCTCGCCTGAATCAGCGTGGAACTTGGGCACGATAAACAGCGAGATGCCCTTGGTGCCCGCCGGTGCGTCCGGCAGTTTGGCCAGCACCAAGTGAATGATATTGGCGCTCATGTCGTGCTCGCCGGCCGAGATAAAGATCTTGCTGCCGGTGACCGCGTAACTGCCATCCGCCTGGGGCACGGCGCGGGTCTTGATCAAACCCAGGTCAGTGCCGCAATGGGCTTCGGTGAGGCACATGGTGCCGGTCCATTCGCCGGCGGTGAGTTTGCTCAGGAACGTGGCTTTCTGCTCCTCGGTGCCGTGGGCGTGGATCGCCGACATGGCGCCATGAGTAAGACCCGGGTACATGCCCCAGGAAGTGTTGCTGGAGCCGATCATCTCGCTGAGCACCAGCCCCAGGGACAGCGGCAAGCCCTGACCACCGTAGGCCGGGTCCGCCGCCACGCCATGCCAGCCGCCTTCTACGTATTGGGCAAAGGCTTCCTTGAAGCCCTTGGGCGTGGTGACCACGCCGTTGTCGAAGTGGCAGCCTTCTTCGTCGCCACTGCGGTTGAGCGGCGACAGCACGTTTTCGCAGAATTTGGCGCCTTCTTCGAGGATCGCGCTGACCATATCGGGGCTTGCGTCGGTCGCGCCCAACGCGGCGTAGTGGCCGTGAAAATCAAACACGTTGTCGATCAGAAAGCGCATGTCGCGCAGGGGAGCTTTGTACTCAGGCATGGCAATGTCTCCGGCAGCAGATACCTTCAACCTACTGCCGGCCACCGCCTCGAACAATCACTGTAGAACCGCTGAATACACCGCCATCACTCAACCGGCAGCGCTCTCCATGCGCACCGCGCCACGGCGGTTCTGGCCGGAGGCGACCACGCAGTTACGCCCGGCGCCCTTGGCGGCGTAGAGCGCCTGGTCGGCGGACTTGAGCACTTCTTCGGGCGTGCGCTGTTCGGCCTGGCGCTCGGCCACGCCGATGCTGACCGTCACCGACACACTCGAGGCGCCACTGCCCGCCCGGCGTTGGCGGCCCTGTTGGTCATCGTGAGGGCGGTCCGGGTTGCGCAGCTTGATGTCGTAGTTGGCGATGATCTCGCGGATCTCTTCCAGATGCGGCATGCACTCGTCCAACGTCTTGCCGGCGAACACCACGGCAAACTCTTCCCCGCCATAACGATAGGCGCGCCCACCGCCATTGACCTTCGACAATTTGCTGGCCACCAGCCGCAACACCTGGTCACCGACATCGTGGCCGTGGGTGTCGTTAAAGCGTTTGAAGTGATCGACGTCGCTCATCGCCAACACATAATTGCGCCCCAGCCGCTGCATGCGCTCATTGAGCGCGCGCCGCCCCGGCAAGCCGGTGAGTTCATCGCGAAAGGCCATCTGATAAGCCTCATGCGCCACGCCCGCGGCAATCATCAGCATTACCTGGCTGCACATGATGTTCAGGGTAAACGGCAGGATGAAGGTTTGCGGCAACATCCAGAACAGCCCCAGCAAACCCACCAGTTGGGCGGCGTGCAAGGGCCGCGGCTGATACCAGTACTGCGCCGCCAGGGTGACAAAACCTATCAGGAACATCGGGTACGACAGCTGGATCAGGCTCATCCAACTGCCATGCAGCGCCGGCCAGCGAATCTCCGCCAGCCAGTTCAGCAAGGCTTGGGGAAAACTCTGTTCAAGTGCCAGGGCCACGCTGACAAACGCAAAGAGCACGGCGCAGCGCGCCACGAAGTCGCGGAACAGGTGGGTTTTCTCCTGCCACAGCGCATAAATGCTGAACAGCAGGGGCAACAGCAAGCAACACAGATGGAACACCACGGCGGCGTCTTCGCGCACGCGGCCGTTGTCGCGGTAGTAGTCGGTCTGGGTGTCGAGCAGGAAGTAAACGACGTACACCGTGATCATCAAGAACAGCTCACGCTGGCGCCGATACACCGCGCAGTACGCGCCGCCGAGCAACAGCACCAGGGTCGGCAGCACATTGAACAACGAGGTGAAGAACACGCTGAGGTCTTTGATATACGCAGCCGAGAGCCCGGCCATCAATAGCAGTAACGAAGGAAGAAAATGACTGAAACGTAAAGCGGACACGCGTGACAAGGGTAAAGCTCCGACCCGCCCAGAAAGATGGCACAGTGCCTTCACTGAGCACAGTTAAGCACATTCAATGTGACCTGTATCACATTGCCATCACTGTAACGGCAGCCAGGCGCAATCCCTGAGTGCTGTGCTGTGTTTTTTATCGCCGCATAAAAAAACCGCCGCATCCAAAAGAAGCGGCGGTTTTCAAGAGACCGACAGGGCTTAGTAAGCCAGGCCGAAGTCTTCTTCTTTCATGTCCATCAGGTTGTTGGCGCCCGACAGCATGGTGACCTTATGGGTCTGGGTACGCGGCAGGATGCGCTGGAAGTAGAAGCGCGCAGTCTGCAGCTTGGCGGTGTAGAACGCCTCTTCGGTGGTGCCGGCAGCCAGTTTTTCAGCGGCCAGGCGTGCCATGTCGGCCCAGAAGTAAGCCAGGCACGCATAGCCGGAGTACATCAGGTAGTCCACCGAGGCGGCACCGACTTCTTCACGGTCTTTCATCGCGGCCATGCCGACCTTCATGGTCAACTCGCCCCACTCTTTGTTCAGTGCTGCCAGCGGTGCAACGAACTCCTTGACGGCTTCGTTGCCTTCGTTGGCCTGGCAGAACTTGTGCACGATCTTGGTGAAGCCTTTGAGCGCTTCGCCTTGAGTCATCAGCACTTTACGGCCCAGCAGGTCGAGTGCCTGGATGCCGGTGGTGCCTTCGTACAGCATCGAAATGCGGCTGTCGCGCACGTTCTGCTCCATGCCCCACTCGGCGATAAAGCCGTGGCCGCCGTAGATCTGCACGCCGTGGTTGGCGGATTCAAAACCGACTTCGGTCATGAACGCCTTGGCGATTGGGGTCATGAACGCCAGCAGGCCGTCGGCTTGCTTCTTGGCTTCGTCGTCGGTGCCGTACTTGACGATGTCCACTTGCTTGGCGGTGAAGTACACCATCGCACGGTTGCCTTCGGCGAAGGCTTTCATGGTCAGCAGCATGCGGCGCACGTCAGGGTGCACGATGATCGGGTCGGCAGCCTTGTCTGGCGCTTTCGGGCCGGTCAGGGAGCGCATTTGCAGGCGGTCGCGAGCGTATTTCAGGCCGCCCTGGAAGCCGATTTCAGCGTGGGACAAGCCTTGCAGCGCGGTGCCCAGGCGAGCGGTGTTCATAAAGGTGAACATGCAGTTCAGGCCTTTGTTCGCCGGGCCGATCAGGAAACCGGTGGCCGCGTCGAAGTTCATCACACAGGTGGCGTTACCGTGGATGCCCATTTTGTGTTCCAGGGAGCCACAGGTCACCGCGTTGCGCTCGCCGATCGAACCGTCTGCGTTCGGCAGGAATTTAGGCACGATGAACAGCGAAATACCTTTGGTGCCGGCCGGTGCGTCCGGCAGGCGCGCCAGTACGATATGGACGATGTTGTCGGCCATGTCGTGCTCACCGGCCGAGATGAAGATCTTGGTACCGGAGACTTTGTAGGAACCGTCGGCCTGAGGCTCGGCCTTGGTGCGCAGCATGCCCAGGTCGGTGCCGCAGTGCGGCTCGGTCAGGCACATGGTGCCGGTCCACTCACCCGAAACCAGCTTGGTCAGGTAAGCGTCTTGCTGTTCCGGGGTGCCGTGCTCGGAGATGGTGTTCATCGCACCGTGGGACAGGCCAGGGTACATGCCCCACGACCAGTTGGCGGCGCCGACCATTTCGCTCACGGCCAGGCCCAGGGATTCCGGCAGGCCCTGGCCACCGTGCTCCACGTCGTGGGCCAGGCTTGGCCAGCCGCCTTCAACAAACTGTTTGTAGGCTTCTTTGAAACCAGTAGGGGTTTTTACGCCTGACTCGCTCCAGGTGCACCCTTCGATGTCACCCACGCGGTTCAAAGGTGCCAGCACTTGCTCACAGAACTTGGCGCCTTCCTCAAGAATGGCGTCAACCATGTCCGGGGTAGCGTCCTGGCAAGCCGGCAGGCTCTGATAGTGCGCTTCATAACCGAGCAGTTCGTCACGAACGAAGCGAATATCACGCAAGGGGGCCTTGTAGTCAGGCATAGCGATAAACCTCTGCTGATGTATCTGGGATGAACAACCGCGTGGATTTGTTATGGCGGTCAAACAGGTGTTTGAAACATACGTTTACGACCTGGGGTTGTCAAGCATCGCGCCGACGCCGTTTGTCATGACGCGCATCAATGCCACGCACGGCAAGGCCTGCGGCGCGATGCCACGTGATTTGAAAGTGTAGAAGTTCCCAGGGGCGAATCAGCACAATGTGGGAGCGGGCTTGCTCGCGAATGCGGTGTGTCAGTCAGCTCATCTGAAACTGATACACCGCATTCGCGAGCAAGCCCGCTCCCACAGTAGAGCCCTATACAGACAGAGAGAGGGGATTAAGCGTAGGTATCGATCAACGTGCCGAGCATTTCATCCGAAGCCTTGGCGACTTTCGCGCCCAGCTCCACTTGAAACTTGCCTTGGGCCATTTCGACCATGTTGCTCGCCGAGTTGGACGGCTGGGCGCGATCGTTGGCTTGCAGACGATCACTTTGTGCATCCGAGGGCTGGGTCGTCGCGGCGCCGGCGATTTTGCCGGCGGCCTGGTCGACGCGGTTCTGCCCGGCCTGAATGGTGCTCAGCCCCGAATAAAACGCGCTGCTTCCAGAGATTTCCATGGCGTAAGCCTGCCTTTAGAGAATCGTGAACTTGAATTGAAGCAGACATCCTGGCAAAACGCCCGTCAAAAACACTAATGGCATAATGCCTTATCGATAGCCAAAATCAGTCAAGCAGGTCCAATTCCAGGTACTCGGCCACCACTTTCGCGCTGGCCTGCTTGAGCTTTGGCACCCGCCCCAGGCACGGCGCGGGCAACCGCTCAGCCAGGGTGGCGAGGTTTTCTTCCAGACGAGAGGTCTTGGGATCGATGATATTCGCCACCCAACCCGCCAACGACAAACCGTCTCGCGCGATGGCTTCGGCGGTCAGCAGCGCATGGCTGATACACCCCAGACGCACGCCCACCACCAGAATCACCGGCAGCTTGAGCGCAATGGCCAGGTCCGACAGGTTGTCCTGATCGGCCAACGGCACTCGCCAGCCGCCCGCGCCTTCGATCAAGGTGAAATCCGCGCCCTGCGCGAGTATGTGCTGCATCGGTTTCAACAATGATTGCACCGTGAGCGCCACACCGGCCTCTCGAGCGGCCAAGTGCGGCGCAATCGCGGGCTCGAAGGCCACCGGGTTGACCTCGGCATAGGTCAGCGGCAGCGAACATTCGGCCAGCAGAGCCAAGGCGTCGGCATTGCGCAAGCCTTTTGGGGTGACCTGGCAGCCTGAGGCCACCGGCTTTCCGGCGGCGGTGCTTTTACCCGCAAGCCGCGCGGCATGCAGCAGCCCGGCGGCGACGGTGGTTTTGCCGACATCGGTGTCGGTGCCGGTAATGAAATAAGCGGCGCTCATAAAGGTTTCTCCAGTACGGCGTACACCACTTGGTACGTGGCGGGCAGGCCCTGGGCCTGACGAAACTGCTCGTAAGCGTGCACCAGTGCAACAATCCGCGCGCGGCCCGTCAACCCTCCCGGCCGACCGGGGTTGAGGTTATGCGCGCCCAATGCCTTGAGCTCATGGGTCAGGCTGCGCACATCCGGGTAATGCAGCACGTGAGGCTGGCGCTCCAGGCTCAGCACCCGTAAACCGCTGGCGGCACACAGCTGTTGGTAAGCCTCGAAGGTGCGGAAGCGGTTGACGTGAACCAGGCCATCCGCCGCACGCCAGCTTTGGCGCAACTCATCCAGAGTGCCCACGCACAAGCTCGCAAATGCCAGCACGCCACCGGGTTGCAGCACGCGATAAGCCTCGCTGAGCACCGCGTCGAAATTCGCGCACCACTGCACCGCGAGGCTGGAGAACAGCAGGTCGAAGCGCTCAGTTGCCAGCGGCAAGCGTTCTGCATCACCCGCGATAAAGTGCTGTGCGCCACCCAAAGGCCGCGCATGGCTGAGCATGCCTTCGGCGATATCCAGCGCCACCCCTTGGCTTGCCGGCAACAAATCGCCCAGCACACGGCTGAAATAACCCGTGCCGCAACCCACATCCAGCCAGCGTCGGGGTGCGATGGCAGCGGGCAGGCGCGACAACAGCGCATGCCCGACTGCGCGCTGCAGCTCGGCGACGCTGTCGTAGCTGGCAGCGGCGCGGGAGAACGAGGCCGCCACCTGGCGCTTGTCCGGCAAGCCGCCCGGCAGTGGCGGCTGGGATAAATCAGTCATCAACACACTCATGCAAAAAAGCCTGGATGGCCCCCGCTACTCCGTGAGGGTCTTCCAGAAGAAAAGCGTGACCGGCCTGTTCAATCAGGCCGATTTCTACATCAGGCAGCAGCGCCAACAGGTCACTCGCAGCTTCGGCGGGCACCAACCCGTCCAGCCCCGCAAACAGGTGCAGTTGCGGGCCGCGATACGCCTGCAAAGCGGCGCGGGTATCCAGTTGAGCAAGCAGTTCCAGGCCAGCCATCAATACGCTCGACGACGTATTCGGCGCCCCGCTGACCAACAGGCGCGACAGCCCGCGCGGGTCTTCGGCACCTTTGGCGCATAACAAACCGAAACGTTTAAGGGTGACTTGAGAGTCGGCGTGGCAACCCGCGAGGAACGCATCGAACGTCTCGGCAGGCATCGCACTGGGCCAGCCTTGATGGGCGACAAAACACGGGTTGCTCGCCAACGTCAGCAGCCCGCAGCAACGCTCGCCGCGCCGCGCCGCCAGCTCGGAGGCGAGCATGCCGCCCAGGGACCAGCCGCCCAGCCAGGCGTTGTCAGGCAGCGTGGCGTCGAGTTCGTCGAGCCATTCATCCAGATCGCTGGAAGCCAGCACCGGCAACGGTTCGATATGCACGTGCAGGTGTTCGTCCAAACCCTGCAAGGCGCCAGCCAAAGGCTCCAGCGGTGACACGCCGAGCCCCCAGCCGGGCAGCAATACCAGTCGATCACGCATGGTCGGGCTCCGTAATACTTAACAACCGGAAACACTCATCCAATCCGTTTAACAGTAGCTGCACCTGCGCCGCGCTGTGGGCCGCCGTCAATGTCACGCGCAAACGCGCACTGCCGGCCGGCACGGTCGGTGGGCGGATGGCCGTCACCATCAGGCCGCGCTCGCGCAACATCTGCGACAGGCGCATGGCGGTGGCGCTGTCGCCAATCAGGATCGGCTGGATCGGCGTGAAGCTGTCCATCAAGCGCAGGCCAAGCTGCTCGGCGCCCTGGCGGAACTGGCGGATCAGGCCATTGAGGTGCTCACGTCGCCAATGCTCGGTACGCAGCAGCTCCAGGCTTTTCAAGGTGGCGCAGGCCAGTGCCGGTGGCTGGCTGGTGGTGTAGATGTAGGGCCGGGCGAACTGGATCAGGCTTTCGATCAGCTCCTCACTGCCCGCCACAAACGCCCCGGCGGTGCCGAACGCTTTGCCAAGGGTGCCGACCAATACCGGCACGTCTTCCTGGCTCAAGCCGAAATGCTCGACGATGCCACCGCCCGTAGCACCTAACGGTCCGAAGCCATGGGCGTCATCGACCATCAACCAGGCGCCTTTGGCGCGGGCCTCACGGGCCAGCGCAGGCAAGTCGGCCAGATTGCCGTCCATGCTGAACACCCCATCGGTGACCACCAACGTATTGCCGGTAGCCTTCTCCAGGCGCTTGGCCAGGCTGCTGGCGTCGTTATGCAGATAGCGGTTGAAACGCGCCCCGGACAGCAGGCCGGCGTCCAGCAGCGAGGCGTGGTTGAGCCGATCCTCCAGCACCGTATCGCCCTGCCCCACCAACGCGGTGACCGCGCCCAGGTTGGCCATATAGCCGGTAGTAAACAGCAGCGCACGCGGGCGCCCGGTGAGGTCGGCCAGGGCTTCCTCAAGTTCATGGTGCGGCGTGGCATGGCCGATTACCAGGTGCGAAGCGCCACCGCCCACGCCCCAACGGGAAGCACCGGCGCGCCAGGCTTCGATCACTTGCGGGTGATTGGCCAGGCCCAGGTAGTCGTTATTGCAGAATGCCAAAAGCGGCTTGCCATCCACCACCACTTGCGGGCCTTGCGGGCTGTCAAGCAAAGGGCGTTGGCGATAGAGGTGTTCGGCACGGCGGGCAGCGAGGCGCGCGGCGAGATCGAAAGACATGCAGGCCTCGGCAGTTCAGGTTGAACCGGTCCAATCTGGGAGCTGGCTTGCCTGCGATGACGGCAGCACATTCAGTATCAATGTGCCTGGAAGACCGCTATCGCAGGCAAGCCAGCTCCCACAGTTGGATTGCGTTTCACATGTGGAGAGAGGCGTTAAACCACCGCGTTATAGAACTGCTCGCTGCTCTTTTGCTCCACCAACGCCTGCTCAATCGCCGCCTGATGCACTTCATCGGCGTGCTCTTCACGGGCTTCCGGCAAGATCCCCAGGCGCGAGAACAGTTGCATGTCCTTGTCGGCCTGCGGGTTGGCGGTGGTCAGCAACTTGTCGCCGTAGAAGATCGAGTTGGCACCGGCAAAAAACGCCAGAGCCTGCATCTGCTCGTTCATCGCCTCACGACCGGCCGACAGGCGCACATGGGATTGCGGCATCAGGATACGCGCCACGGCGAGCATGCGGATAAAGTCGAACGGGTCGATGTCTTCGGCGTTTTCCAGCGGCGTACCGGCAACCTTCACCAGCATGTTGATCGGCACCGACTCCGGATGCTCCGGCAGGTTGGCCAGTTGGATCAGCAGGTTGGCACGGTCGTCGAGAGACTCGCCCATGCCGAGGATGCCGCCCGAGCAGATTTTCATCCCCGAATCACGCACGTAGGCCAGGGTTTGCAGGCGCTCGCCGTAGGTGCGGGTGGTGATGATGCTGCCGTAGAACTCCGGCGAGGTGTCGAGGTTGTGGTTGTAGTAGTCCAGGCCGGCCTGGGCCAGGGCTTCGGTCTGGTCCTGATCGAGACGGCCGAGGGTCATGCAGGTTTCCAGGCCCATGGCCTTCACGCCTTTGACCATCTGCAGCACGTAGGGCATGTCTTTGGCCGACGGGTGCTTCCAGGCGGCGCCCATGCAGAAGCGCGTCGAGCCGATGGCCTTGGCGCGGGCTGCCTCTTCGAGGACCTTCTGCACTTCCATCAGCTTTTCTTTTTCCAGGCCAGTGTTGTAGTGGCCCGACTGCGGACAATATTTGCAATCTTCCGGGCAGGCGCCGGTTTTGATCGACAGCAAGGTCGACACCTGCACGCGGTTGGCGTCGAAATGCGCGCGGTGCACGATCTGCGCCTGGAACAACAGGTCATTGAAGGGTTGCACAAACAGCGCTTTGACTTCGGCTAAAGACCAATCGTGACGCAGGGTGGCAGAGGTGCTGGCGCTCATGGGCGATTCCTTGATTATGCTTGGGCTTACGCTGTGGGAAGGGCAATACCGGCAATACCCGTAATACCCACAGTCAGTCACGACACGGATGCTCGGCATATTTAAGGAAGATTCATGCACTGTCAACTTGGATACAAACATCAGGTTTACATCTGGTTAGAAAACAACCATACCTGTTTAATCTGCGATGAAGCGACAAACTCAAGTCACAACCTGTGCAACGTCTGCGAAATCGAGCTGCCCTGGCTGTTGGAGCACTGCGAGGTGTGCGCCCTGCCACTGCCGATGGAGGGCTTGATCTGCGGTCCATGCCAAAAAAAACCGCCTGCCTATAAACAGGTTATCGCACCCTGGACCTACAGTTTCCCCGTCGACACCCTTATCAGCCGCTTCAAACACCACTCGCGCTGGCCGCTGGGCCATCTGCTCGCACGCTTGCTGGGGCAATATCTGCAACACCGTTTCGACAACACCGAACTCGCCCGCCCCGACTGCCTGCTGCCGGTGCCCATGGCGCGCAAGCGCCTGCGTGAGCGCGGCTTCAACCAATCGTTGATGTTGGCCCGCTGGCTCAGCGCAGACCTCGACCTCCCACACGATGAACGCCTGTTGTTACGCCCCCATGAAACCGTCGCGCAACAAGACCTCGATGCAAAAACCCGCCTACGCAACCTGCTCACGGCGTTTGCGCTGGCGCCCGACGCCCAGGTGCAGGGCCGCCACTTCGCGCTGGTGGACGACGTACTCACCACCGGCGCCACCGCCCACAGCCTGGCCCGGCTGTTGATGGACGCCGGCGCCCGTCAGGTCGATGTGTACTGCCTGGCCCGCACGCCAAAACCGGGCACATGACTTGACTCGCGTGCGCGGCGCCTGCAACGTCCGCTGACCTTATCGAAGCGTATCCACATGTCTCTGCCGACCTCCCTCAGCCAACACATCATCCGCCGTCCCCAGCGCATCGCCTTGCTGGCGCACATTGCCGAGCAGGGTTCGATCACCCGCGCGGCCAAGAGCGCCGGCCTGAGTTACAAGGCCGCGTGGGATGCTATCGACGAGTTGAACAATCTCTCGCAAAAACCGCTGGTGGAGCGCAGCGTCGGCGGCAAAGGCGGCGGCGGTGCCAAGCTGACGGCCGAAGGTGAACGGGTGCTGCGTCTGTACCAGCGCCTGCAAGTGTTGCAAGCCGAGGTGCTCGGTTCGGATGAAGACGCGAGCGACCTCAACCTGCTAGGCCGCCTTATGCTGCGCACCAGCGCGCGCAACCAATTGCACGGCCAGGTCAGCGCCATCGAACATCAGGGCCGCAATGACCTGATTCGCCTGCAACTCTCGGGCGGCTTGAGCCTGAGTGCGCAGATCACCCACGACAGCACGCAACGGCTGGAGCTGGAGACCGGCGTAGAAGTGGTCGCCTTGATCAAGGCCGGGTGGCTGGAATTGCTCGCCATCGGGCAGACTGCAACACTTGGACACAATTGCATGAGCGGTGTGATCGAGACGATTCTCGACGCCGATGACGGCCCCATTGAAGTGCGCATCAACCTGCCCAGCGGCCAGGTTTTATGCGCCCTGGCGCAGCCCGCCGCGCTCAAGGCACTGGATGCGGTCGAAGGCGCAGCGGTCCAGGTGCAGTTCTCACCCAGCAATGTGCTGCTCGGCACACCGGCCTAGGCGCCCGCCGTCTTCAAGCTGCAACAAATTCGTCACGAGCGCTCCTTAAGGTGTCTGCAAAAACCGCAGGGAGCCTGAAATGAGCCTATTAGAAGAAAACCAAGCCACCGACCTTGAACAGATGGTCGGCCTCACCCGCCGCCGCTTTATCGGCGCCGGTGCCCTGTGCGGTGCCGCGATGTTCCTGGGCGGCAACCTGCTCACCCGCAGCGCAATGGCGGTGAACGCTGCCACCGCCAGCCCCTTGCTGGGCTTTACCAGCATCGCCGCCGCCACCAGCGACGCCATCACCTTGCCGCCAGGTTACTCCGCCTCGGTGCTGATCAGTTGGGGCCAGCCGCTGCACAAGAACGCGCCGGCCTTCGACCCGTCCGGCAACGGCACCGCCAAGGCCCAGGAACAACAGTTCGGTGACAACAACGACGGCATGAGCCTGTTCGCCTTCCCCGGCGACAACAACCGTGCGCTGATGGCCATCAACAACGAATACACCAACTACCGCTACCTCTATGCCCACGGCGGCGCACCGCAATCGGCTGAAGACGTGCGCAAGGCCCAGGCCAGCGAAGGCGTGTCGGTGATTGAGGTGCGGCGCAAGGGCGACACCTGGCAGTTCGTGCAGGACTCACGCTACAACCGCCGCATCCACGGCAATACGCCGATCCACTTGGGCGGCCCCGCTGCCGGCCATGCCTGGCTGAAAACCAGCGCCGACAAAACCGGCAAAAAAGCCCTCGGCACCTTCCAGAACTGCGCCAACGGCAAGACGCCATGGGGCACGTACCTGACCTGCGAAGAGAACTTCACCGACTGCTTCGGCAGCAGCAACCCGCAACAAAGCTTTGACGCCGGGCAAAAGCGCTACGGCGTGGTGGCCGCCAGCCGCGAGATCAACTGGCACCTGCACGACCCGCGCTTCGACATGGCCAAGAACCCTAACGAACTCAATCGCCACGGCTGGGTGGTTGAAATCGACCCGTTCGACCCGCAATCCACTCCGGTCAAACGCACCGCCCTGGGCCGCTTCAAACACGAAAACGCTGCACTGGCAGAAACCCGTGATGGCCGCGCCGTGGTGTACATGGGCGACGACGAGCGTGGCGAGTTCATCTACAAGTTCGTCAGCCGCGATCCGATCAACCACCACAACCCCAAAGCTAACAAGAACCTGCTCGACCACGGCACCCTGTACGTGGCGATTTTCGATGCCGGCGACGGCAATGCCGATCACCCCAAGGGCAAGGGCGAATGGGTCGAGTTGACCCATGGCAAAAACGGCATCGACGCCAGCTCAGGCTTCGCCAGCCAGGCCGAAGTGCTGATCCACGCCCGCCTGGCCGCCAGTGTGGTGAAAGCCACACGCATGGACCGCCCGGAATGGATCGTGGTCAGCCCCACCGACGGCCAGGTGTATTGCACGCTTACCAACAACGCCAAACGCGGCGAAGACGGCCAGCCGGTGGGCGGGCCGAACCCGCGTGAGAAAAACGTCTACGGGCAGATTCTGCGCTGGAAAGCCGACGCGGATAACCACGGCGCCAACACCTTCACCTGGGATTTGTTTGTGGTGGCCGGCAACCCCGGTGTGCATGCGGGTACGCCAAAAGGCGGCTCGTCCAACATCAACCCGCAAAACATGTTCAACAGCCCCGACGGCCTCGGCTTCGACAAGGCCGGGCGCTTGTGGATCCTCACCGACGGCGACTACAGCAACAAGGGCGACTTCGCCGGCATGGGCAATAACCAGATGCTGTGCGCCGACCCCAACACCGGGGAAATCCGTCGTTTCATGGTTGGGCCGGTGGCGTGCGAGGTCACGGGCATCAGTTTTTCGCCGGACCAAAAGACGTTGTTTGTGGGGATTCAGCATCCGGGGGAAACCGGCGGTTCGACCTGGCCGGAGCATCTGCCCAATGGCAAGCCGCGCTCGTCGGTGATGGCGATTCGGCGGGATGATGGTGGGATAGTCGGCGCCTGACAGGGCCTTGTGGCGAGCGGGCTTGCCCCGCGTTGGGCTGCGCAGCGGCCCCAAAACAGCGGGAGCGCTGCGCACTCCAACGCGGGGCAAGCCCGCTCGCCACAACAGCCACCACCTGGCTATGCTGTTACCATACCCGGCCGGACGCGGCGCCCTGCTGCGCGCAGGAGTTCGCATGGCCCACCCGTTTGAAACACTCACCCCTGATTTAGTACTCGACGCCGTCGAAAGCATCGGCTTTCTCAGCGACGCGCGCGTGTTGGCGCTCAACAGCTACGAAAACCGTGTGTATCAGGTGGGCATCGAAGACTCCGAGCCGCTGATCGCCAAGTTCTACCGCCCGCAGCGCTGGACCAACGAAGCGATCCTGGAAGAACACCGCTTCACCTTCGAACTGGCTGAGTGCGAAGTGCCGGTGGTTGCGCCGCTGGTCCACAACGGCGAAAGCCTGTTCGAACATGCGGGTTTTCGCTTCACCCTGTTCCCACGCCGTGGCGGCCGGGCGCCGGAGCCGGGTAACCTCGACCAGCTGTATCGCCTTGGGCAATTGCTCGGGCGCTTGCACGCCGTGGGTTCTACCCGCCCGTTCGAGCACCGCGAAGCCTTGGGTGTGAAGAACTTCGGTCACGATTCCCTCAACACCTTGCTCGAAGGCAATTTCATTCCCAAAAGCCTGCTGCCCGCTTACGAGTCCGTAGCACGCGACCTGCTCAAGCGCGTGGAAGAGGTGTACAAGGCCACGCCACACAAAAACATCCGCATGCACGGCGACTGCCACCCCGGCAACATGATGTGCCGCGACGAGATGTTCCACATAGTCGACCTGGATGACTGCCGCATGGGCCCGGCCGTGCAGGACCTGTGGATGATGCTCGCCGGTGACCGCCAGGAATGCCTGGGCCAATTGTCGGAATTGATGGACGGCTATCAGGAGTTCCACGACTTCGACCCACGCGAACTGGCCTTGATCGAACCCCTGCGCGCCTTGCGCCTGATGCATTACAGCGCCTGGCTCGCGCGCCGCTGGGACGACCCGGCGTTCCCCCACAGCTTCCCGTGGTTTGGCAGCGAGCGGTATTGGGGCGACCAGGTGCTGGCGTTGCGCGAGCAACTGTCGGCACTGAATGAAGAACCCCTGAAACTCTTCTAAAGCGCAGTACACCACCGGTGTGGGAGCTGGCTTGCCTGCGATTCAGACAACTCGGTGTATCAGTGGCACCCAGGTGATTTCATCGCAGGCAAGCCAGCTCCCACAGAAAAGCCCCTGCCTTGCCTGACAAAAATCCTTACAATCGCGCTTTGTAAGCTGCCTGAGCAAGGATTCTGCAATGCACGCCGCCAACCCCCGCAAGGGGTACATCCTGGGCCTGAGTGCCTATGTCATCTGGGGTCTGTTCCCACTTTATTTCAAAGCCATCGCCAGTGTTCCCGCCGCCGAAATCATCGTGCACCGCGTGTTGTGGTCGGCGCTGTTCGGCGGTTTGCTGCTGATGGTGTGGAAGCACCCCGGCTGGTTCCGCGAACTGCGTGACAACCCCAAGCGCCTGGCGATTCTGGCTCTCAGTGGCTCGTTGATTGCGGCCAACTGGCTGACCTATGTGTGGTCGGTGAACAGCGGGCGCATGCTGGAAGCGAGCCTGGGTTACTACATCAACCCGTTGGTGAATGTGCTGCTCGGCATGCTGATCCTGGGCGAGCGCCTGCGCCGTCTGCAATGGATCGCCGTCGGGCTGGCGGCGGTGGGTGTGGCGCAGCAAGTGTGGCAAGTCGGCAGTTTGCCGTGGGTGTCGCTGGTGCTGGCGCTGACTTTCGGCTTCTACGGTTTGATCCGCAAACAGGCGCCGGTCAAGGCGCTGCCGGGGCTGGTGGTGGAAACCTGGATGCTGGTGCCGATCGCCGTCGCCTGGTTGTTGTTCAACCCGTCGGCCCATAGTGCGCAGCTTGAGTTTTGGAGCACTTCCGAAGCCTGGTGGCTGGTGGCCGCAGGCCCGGTCACGCTGATCCCGCTGGTGTGTTTCAACGCTGCCGCACGGCATCTGCCCTATACCGCGCTGGGCTTTCTGCAGTACGTAGCGCCGACACTGGTGCTGCTGGAAGCGGTGCTGCTGTTCGGCGAACACCTGGCGACGAGCACGCTGATTGCCTTCGCGTTTATCTGGGCAGGCCTGGTGGTCTACAGCCTGGATGCGTGGCTGACGGTGCGCAAACGCTGATCAAATAACGTACAAACCTCTGCAAGCCACAGTGCACGTGGCTTGCAGGCATTCACCCCAAGGTTATCCACAACCTGATCCCCGCCATTTGTGCACAAGCCCTTGAAACTGCTCGTTTTTTGCTCAACCGACGAAGAAGCCCGGCCGACGTGGCCTGGCGCCGGGTCTCTACAGGTTATCCACAGGCCCATGCAAGATTTCCATGCATAACCCTGTGGACCGATTATTCCTCGTGGTGCAGTTCCACCATCAAATCATCGGCCAAGGTTTCCAGGGACAGCTGCAAGGTATCCAGGGACAACGCGGCCGGCACTTGCAACAGCGCTTCGGCGCTGAACAGTGGATCACCGCTCATGGGCGCCGGTCGCACATCCGTGCTCAGGCTGGCCAGGTTCACGCCTTGTTTGCTCAGCAGCGCCGTGATTTCGCGCATGATGCCCGCACGGTCATTGCCCACCAGCGTCATCATGATCGATTTGGACGCCGAGGCCTGCCCGCTGCTGCCCTCGCCCACCAGCACACGGATTCCGTGTGTGGATAAGTCTTCCAGCGCGCTCACCAGGGCCTGACGCTGTTCCGTCGGCACACTGACCCGCAAGATCCCGGCAAACTGCCCGGCCATATGCGCCATGCGGCTTTCCAGCCAGTTACCGCCGTGGGCGGCAATGTTCTGCGCAATGCGTTCAACCAGGCCGGGTTTGTCGGCGGCGATAATAGTGAGTACAAGATGGTCCATGGCGAAGCCCTCGGTGGGTTGATCATCGATTATAGGCACACACCCTGTGGGAGCGGGCTTGCCCGCGATGGGCGTATGTTGCAAGTGGGCTGTTGTGGCGAGCAGGCTTGTCCTGCGTTGGGCTGCGAAGCGGCCCCAGTAAAGGCACTGCAATTTTCCTGTTGGAACTCAGCGTCTGAGTTTGGGGCTGCTTCGCAGCCCAACGCAGGACAAGCCTGCTCGCCACAGGAGAAATTGGCTGCCTTCAAAAGTTGTGTCGATATTTATGCCGCGTTGGGGTCTGTCAGTTACACATCGGTTGGCTGAGCTATCGCTATCGCGGGCAAGCCCGCTCCCACATGAAGCCAATGCCTACGGAAGCGGCCAGAAACAAATCGTGTACCATTTTTATATTTATCTGGAACAATCCAATAGTTTTTTGAGAACATCCGATTCTCCGCTGTGACCGTACGACCAAAATGAGTCGCTAAACGACGTATTTAGTCTAATTTTCACAACCGCAAGTCATCATGTAGTATGCCAAACCGTGCACTACATAATGAAAATCTGAAACAGCGCATAAGCTCCGCAGAGTGAGGCAAGCAATGACTGAACACGTTCAAGTTGGTGGCCTGCAGGTCGCCAAAGTCCTGTTCGACTTCGTGAACAACGAAGCCATTCCCGGCACCGGCATTACTGCCGACCAGTTCTGGGCCGGCGCCGACAAGGTCATCCACGACCTGGCACCGAAGAACAAAGCCCTACTCGCCAAACGCGATGATTTCCAGGCGCGGATCGACACCTGGCACCAGACCCACGCGGGCAAAGCCCACGACCCGGTGGCCTACAAAGCCTTCCTGCAAGATATCGGCTACCTGCTGCCAGAAGCCGCAGACTTCCAGGCCTCGACCCAAAACGTCGATGACGAAATCGCCCGTATGGCCGGCCCGCAGCTGGTGGTACCGGTCATGAATGCCCGCTTTGCCCTCAACGCCTCCAATGCCCGCTGGGGCTCGCTGTACGACGCGCTGTATGGCACCGATGCCATCAGCGAAGCCGACGGCGCCGAGAAGGGCAAGGGTTACAACAAAGTGCGTGGCGACAAGGTCATTGCCTTCGCCCGTGCTTTCCTCGACGAAGCCGCGCCGCTCACCGCCGGCAGCCACGTCGACTCCACCGGTTACAAGATGGTGGATGGCAAGCTCATCGTCAGCCTCAAGGGCGGCAGCAACAGCGGCCTGCGCGACGATGCACAGCTGATCGGTTTCCAGGGCCCTGCGGCCGAGCCGATTGCGATCCTGCTTAAACACAACGGCCTGCACTTCGAAATCCAGATCGACGCCAGCACCCCGGTCGGCCAGACCGACGCCGCTGGCATCAAAGACGTGCTGATGGAAGCCGCGCTGACCACTATCATGGACTGCGAAGACTCCGTCGCCGCCGTCGATGCCGATGACAAAGTGGTGATCTACCGCAACTGGCTCGGCCTGATGAAGGGCGACCTGGCCGAAGAAGTGGCCAAGGGCGGCAAGACCTTCACCCGCACCATGAACGCCGACCGCGTCTACACCGGCGTGGATGGCCAGGACGTAACCCTGCACGGCCGTTCACTGCTGTTCGTGCGCAACGTTGGCCACTTGATGACCATCGACGCGATCCTGGATAAAGACGGCAACGAAGTGCCGGAAGGCATCCTCGACGGCCTGCTCACCAGCCTCGCGGCGATCCACAGCCTCAACGGCAACAGCAGCCGCAAGAACAGCCGCACCGGCTCCGTGTACATCGTAAAACCGAAGATGCACGGCCCCGAAGAAGCAGCGTTTACCAATGAGCTGTTCGGCCGCATCGAAGACGTGCTGAACCTGCCGCGTAATACGCTGAAAGTCGGGATCATGGACGAGGAGCGCCGCACCACGGTCAACCTCAAGGCCTGCATTAAAGCCGCGAGCGAGCGTGTGGTGTTTATCAACACCGGCTTCCTCGACCGCACCGGCGATGAAATCCACACCTCCATGGAAGCGGGCGCGATGGTGCGCAAGGCCGCCATGAAGGCGGAAAAATGGATCGGCGCCTACGAAAACTGGAACGTCGATATCGGCTTGAGCACCGGCCTGCAAGGCCGTGCGCAAATCGGTAAAGGCATGTGGGCCATGCCCGACCTGATGGCGGCGATGCTTGAGCAGAAAATCGCCCACCCACTGGCTGGCGCCAACACCGCCTGGGTGCCATCGCCAACGGCTGCTGCGCTGCACGCGCTGCACTACCACAAGGTTGATGTGTTCGCCCGTCAGGCTGAGTTGGCCAAGCGCGAACGCGCCTCGGTGGACGACATCCTGACCATCCCTCTGGCCAGCAACACCGATTGGTCCGAAGAAGAAATCCGCAACGAGCTGGACAACAACGCCCAGGGCATCCTCGGCTATGTCGTCCGCTGGATCGACCAGGGCGTCGGCTGCTCGAAAGTGCCGGACATCAACGATGTGGGCCTGATGGAAGACCGCGCCACCCTGCGCATCTCCAGCCAGCACATCGCCAACTGGCTGCGCCACGGTATCGTCAACGAAGCCCAGGTGATGGAAAGCCTCAAGCGCATGGCGCCGGTGGTGGACCGTCAGAATGCCGGGGATGCGTTGTACCGTCCGCTGGCGCCGGATTTCGACAGCAACATCGCGTTTCAAGCGGCGGTGGAGTTGGTGATTGAAGGGACCAAGCAGCCGAATGGGTATACGGAGCCGGTGTTGCATCGTCGGCGTCGGGAGTTCAAGGCCAAGATGGGGATTTAACTAGCAACTGAAAACGTCCCTGATCACAGGATCAGGGACTGTTTCTGTAATCACAAACCATTATGGGAATTTGTAATTCAAACTACCCGTCCCTTCGATTGTCAACTCCTTCCTTCCATCCATAAATTTCCCGCTAAATTTGAACTCCATATTATCCGTTGAGTTTTTAGACATCACCTCAACTTTACCTGTTATATCGAAAGTACCATTAGCAGTATTGTACTGAAACTTATAGTCACTTGCCTTGAATTCATACGTATTTGGACCATCAATCACTGCCGGTTCAAACCTCATAGAGATACCTTCCAACCCTTGATTACTCTCAAAGGAGAGATCACTGCCTGAAACCTTAGTAGAAGAATATTTATTTACAGAAATACCATTGCGAAAAACTTCCGCGTCCATTTTTCCAGAGGTGCTCATAATTAACTCCTGCTTTTTAATAAGTAAGTTAACACTATTGACTATCACTTCACCAACAATTACATCAGTGCTCTTCAAACCACACTCAATGTCGGAAATTACAACTTTCACGGAGAAATTAACGAACGCTAGCGAACTCGTGACGTCCAAGCTATTGCTGTACCAGCTCTACCAACCTCATTTTTCCAGCGCGCTATACTTAATAGTGTACTTACCGTTAAGTACAACAACTGGCGTCTGCCCACCAAAAGTCAGATCTACCAACGTGGCTGCGTGTTGGAAAGAGTCACCAAACTCCGAACGCACTACGGTCAGCTTCAACTTTCCGGACGTGGGCATGCTCCAATCATCCCCCTTGGCATCACGATAAGTTGCCCCACTTTCCGTAAGATCAAACTCCTGATCATCGCCGCTCGGCACTTCGTGACCATACGAAATATAAATACTCTCCTTGCCGAGACCGTTTATTCGGGACGAAGAGAGATAGCCTAAAAATTCCGTTGCGGAAAAAACACTGATATTACCGTCAATGGTAACCTTGATGTCAGCGGCACCCGTGATATTACCCATGATGAACTCCTGTTCAGGTGATAGGCACTGATTCACTCCAGTGCGCCTAAACCCAGTACACAGGCTTTCCATTGACATAACTACTGTCAGAGTTAACAGGTATTACAAGAAACCGACCAACGGCAACTACTGCGCCATCCCCAATTCCCGCTTGACCATCTTCGCCAACTTCACGCTATCAATCGGCTTGAGCAAAAAATCCACCACGCTCAAATGCATCGCATCAATCACATCCGGGGCTTCCGCGTCTCCCGACATGATGATGATCGGCAACGCCGCACGGGTTGAATCGCGCACCTTGCGAATCAATTGCAGGCCGTTGCTCGGCGCCATGCGCAAATCGGTGATCAGCAAACCGATGGAACTGCTGGAGCTCAACAAATCCCACGCTGTCTCGCCACTGTCGGCGGTCATGCAACGAATGCCGTCCAGGCCCAGGATTTCTGCCAGCAATTCACGTGCGTCCTTGTCGTCATCGACAATCAGCACCCGTTGTGGCGGCAGATCGGGCTCCAGCATCACGGCGCTCAGCGCCTCGCGCTCGGCATCACTCAAAATATCGTGGTCGGACATACGTTTCTCAGCAGTTCTATTCAAGCTCCCAGCACACTCGTCAGACATCTGCGGAAGGGCGAACAATGTGCACTTCGTCGGAAAGTTTGCCTAGTGGGCGTTCTACGGGGTTTGGACGATAGTCATGTAAGGTTTTTCCCTAGTCGTGGTGGGTTTTACCGAGACCTAGACTTACGTCCAATGGGCACCCGCCGCGCGGGAGTCGACCATGCAGGACGATAACGACAAAAAAATTGCGGTCACTGTTATGAGTAAAGCTGATGCTTTCACGCAGGCGGGAAAAACCGCCGTGTTGCAGAACATCCACGGCACTTTGCAATTCCTGCAACGCTTCCCTCCGTTTAACCAGATGGAAAACGCCCACCTGGCGTTTTTGGTCGAACAGTGCCAACTGCGCTTCTACGGCCCCGGCGACAGCATTCTCAAACCGTCCGGCGGGCCGGTGGAGCACTTCTATATCGTCAAGCAGGGCCGCGTCGTCGGCGAGCGGCCGGATTCGACGCAAACCACCTTCGAAATCACCACCGGCGAGTGCTTCCCCCTCGCCGCGTTGCTGGGTGAACGTGCCACGCGCACCGAGCACAAAGCCGCCGAAGACACCTTTTGCCTGCAACTGAACAAGCCGGCGTTTATCAAGCTGTTCGCCCTGTCCAGCCCGTTTCGCGATTTTGCCCTGCGGGGTGTCAGCAGCCTGTTGGATCAGGTCAACCAGCAGGTGCAGCAAAAGGCCGTGGAAACCCTGGGCACCCAGTATTCGCTGAACACCCGCCTGGGTGAATTGGCCATGCGCCACCCGGTCACCTGCAGCCCGACCACGCCGCTGCGCGAGGCAGTGACGCTGATGCATGAGCAACAAGTGGGCAGCATCGTGATCGTCGATGCGCACAAGGCGCCGCTGGGGATTTTCACCTTGCGCGACCTGCGCCAGGTGGTCGCCGATGGCACCAGCGATTTCAATCAAGCCATCGCCGGCCATATGACCCAGGCGCCGTTCTTTTTAAGCCCGGACCACAGCGCCTTCGACGCGGCCATTGCCATGACCGAGCGGCATATCGCCCATGTGTGTCTGGTCAAAGACCAGCGCCTGTGTGGCGTGGTGTCCGAGCGCGACCTGTTTTCCCTGCAACGGGTCGACCTGGTGCACCTGGCCCGCACCATCCGCAACGCACCCCGGGTGGAAAACCTGGTGGTGATTCGCGGCGAGATCGGCCAACTGGTGGAACGCATGCTGGCCCATGGGGCGTCGTCCACCCAGATCACCCACATCATTACCCTGCTCAACGACCACACCGTGTGCCGGGTGATCGAACTGACCCTGGCCGACAAAGGCGACCCTGGCGTGCCCTTCAGCTGGCTGTGTTTCGGCAGCGAAGGGCGCCGCGAACAAACCCTGTTTACCGACCAGGACAACGGCATCCTGTTCGAGGCCACGGACGCCGCCGAAGCCGCCGAGATCCGCGGCCGCCTGCTGCCCCTGGCGCAGCAGATCAACCAAAGCCTGGCGCTGTGCGGCTTCAGCCTGTGCAAGGGCAATATCATGGCCGGCAACCCCGAGCTGTGCCTGTCGCGGGCTGAATGGGCGCGGCGCTTTGGTGCCTTTATCCGCGAAGCCACGCCGGAGAACCTGCTGGGCTCAAGCATCTATTTCGATTTGCGTGTGGTGTGGGGCGACGAGCGCGGTTGTGAGCAACTGCGCCAGGGCATTCTGGATCAAGTGGCCGATAACCGGTTGTTCCAACGCATGCTGGCCGAGAACGCCTTGCGCCAGCGCCCGCCGGTGGGGCGTTTCCGCGACTTTGTACTGACGCGCAAAGGCACCGAAAAGGCCACGCTCGACCTCAAGGTGCAGGGCCTTACACCTTTTGTGGATGGCGCGCGCCTGTTGGCCCTGGCCAATGGTATTCACACCAACAACACCCTGGAGCGCCTGCGCCAACTGGTGGCCAAAGAGGTGATCGAACCGCTGGACGGTGCCGCCTATGAAGAGGCGTATCACTTTATCCAGCAAACCCGCATGCAGCAGCATCAGCTGCAAACCCGCGAGAACTTGCCGTATTCCAACCGTGTCGACCCCGACAGCCTCAACCACCTGGACCGGCGCATCCTGCGCGAATCCCTGCGCCAGGCCCAACGCCTGCAAAGTAGCCTGACGTTGCGGTATCAACTGTGAGCCTGTTCGGTTGGTTGCGTAAGAAAAAGCCCGGGCTCGATGCAACCCAACAGCAGCGACTGGTGCATTTGCCCAAGCCCGCAGCCTTGGGCGACGGGTCTTTACGCGGGCAACGCTGGGTGGTGGTCGACCTGGAAACCAGCGGCCTGAACCTCAACCGCGACCAGGTGCTGTCCATCGGCGCAGTGGTCATCGAGGATGGCGCGGTGGATTTTTCGCAGATGTTCGAGCGCACCCTGCTACGGGCCAACACCAAGGTCGGCCCCAGCGTGTTGATCCACGGCCTCGGCCCCAGTGCGATTGCCGCCGGCAGCGACCCGGCCGAAGCCTTGCTGGATTTTATGGCCTTTGTCGGCGACAGCCCGTTGCTGGCGTTCCATGCGCCGTTCGACCAACACATGCTGTGCCGGGCGCTCAAGGACAGCCTGGGTTATCGGTTGGCCCACCCGTTCCTTGATGTCGCCGACATCGCCCCGCTGTTGTGCCCCGACGCGAATATCCGTGAAGCCGGGCTCGATGACTGGATCAGCCACTTCAAGCTGCACGTGGGCGAACGCCATCACGCCAGCGCCGATGCATTGGCCACGGCAGAGCTGATGCTCATCCTGTTCAGCCGTGCGCGCCAACAGGGAATCGACAGCCCACAGGTGCTGCAAGAGCGCTTGAGCCAATGGACACGGCGCAAACAAACACCCTCTTTCTAGCGAAACGCGGAGCGTCCCAGGAGGCATTTCCACGCAGAGCGTGGGAACGATCGTCCGACAGACGCCAATTGCGCGCACTCCCTGCCTCTGACACAATCGCGAATAATTCTCGTTAGTTTAAACCCCTTGTTTATTCGGTGATGCCTTGTCGTCGGTCCAAACCCCACACAGTGAGCTTGTTGGCGCGTTGTATCGCGACCATCGTGGCTGGCTGTTGGCGTGGCTGCGACGCAATGTGGCCTGCCCGAGCCGCGCCGAAGACCTGAGCCAGGACACGTTCATGCGCCTGCTGGGCCGCGACGATCTGCGCGAACCCCGCGAGCCCCGCGCGTTTCTGGTGGCCATCGCCAAAGGGTTGCTGTTCGACTACTTCCGCCGCGCGGCACTGGAACAGGCCTACCTCACCGAACTGATGCTGATCCCGGAAAGCGAACACCCTTCGCCCGAACAACAGCAACTGATCCTCGAAGACCTCAAGGCCATCGACCGCCTGCTCGGCAAGCTGTCGAGCAAGGCCCGCGCCGCCTTCCTCTATAATCGCCTCGACGGCCTGGGCCACGCCGAAATCGCGCAGCGCCTGGGTGTGTCGGTGCCGCGTGTGCGCCAGTACCTGGCCCAGGGCATTCGCCAGTGCTACATCGCACTGTATGGCGAGCCGCTGTGACCGGGTCCAAACCGGTCACCGCCCGCGTGCTGGATGCGGCGATTGCCTGGCAACTGTCGCTGGACTCGGGCGACGGCAGCGCTGTGGAACAAGAAGAGTTCGCCAAATGGCTGGCCAGTGATGAAGAACACGCACGCGCCTGGCGCCAGTTGGGCATGCTCGACCAGCGCTTCAGCATGGCCTCGGGCCCGGCGCGGGCGGCGTTGTTGCAGTCACGCCAAGGCATTCGCCAGCGCGTGCGCAAGCTGGGCAGCGGTTTGGCCAGCATTGCGCTGGTGATTGGCCTGGCGCTGTTTGCCGGTGAGCGTTACGTGCCGATCCATTATTGGCTGGCCGACCAACGCACCGCTACCGGCGAACAACGCACGCTGAAGCTGGCCGACGGCACGCTGATCAACCTCAACACCCACAGCGCCATCGACGTGCGCTTTGATGAAAAACGCCGATTGATCGTGTTGCAGGAAGGCGAAATCCTGGTCGAAACCGGCCACAACGATGCGCGCCCGTTCTACGTGCAAACCCGCGACGGCAGCCTGCGGGCGCTGGGCACGCGGTTTATCGTCAGGCGCGAAGACGACGCCACGCGTTTGAGCGTGCTGCAATCTGCTGTGGCCGCCCAGCCTGAGGCGCTGCATCAGGAACAGATTTTCAAAGAAGGCCAGCAAGTGCTGATGCGCAGCGACGGCCTCGGCCCTGCGCGGGTGGTCACACCCGCCGCAGACGCCTGGACGCGCGGCATGCTGGTGGTCGACAACGCCCGCCTGGGCGATGTGGTTGCGGAGCTTGGCCGCTATCGCACCGGCTACCTGGGCGTGGACAAAAACGTGGCCGACCTGCGCATCACCGGCAGCTTCCCGCTGCACGACACCACGCTGGCGCTGAACGCCCTGCTGCCGACCTTGCCGGTGCAGATCGAGCAGCACACGCCGTGGTGGGTGACTGTGAAGGGTAAGCCTTAGGTTTTTCAGCGCCTGGGCGATCGCCTTCGCAGGCAAGCCAGCTCCCACCTTTGGAAGTGTGAACACCGTTAAAGGTGGGAGCTGGCTTGCCTGCGATGAGGCCCTCTAAGCCACCTCAAAAAAATATTTTCACCCAGCCCTATCACTTTTTGATTCTCGTCCGGCACCTAGGCAATTGAGAAATATTTTCATTCAGGAGCCGCCCCATGTCCCGCACGCTAGACACCTTGTTGCGCCCCAGCCTGTTAGCCGTGGCCATTGCTCTCAGCGCCCCGCTGACGAGCACCACGCTGATCGCCGCCGAGCAAGCTAGCAACGTGCGCGCCTACAACCTGCCGGCTGCGCCATTGGCCAGCACCCTGAACCAGATCGCCAGCCAGGCCGGCCTGGCGCTGACGCTGAACCCTTCGCTGGCAGCGGGCAAAACCTCGGCACCGGTCAAAGGCCAGTTCGATGCCCAGGGCGCGTTGCGTGAGGCGTTGCGTGGCACGGGGTTGCAGTTGGAGCAGAGCAGCGCGGGGACGTTTACGCTGGTGGCCATTCCTGAAGGTGTCGTGGCGTTGCCGCAGACCAGCATCATTGCCCAGGGCAGCGATGAAAGCGCTTGGGGCCCCGTCGACGGCTACCTGACCAAACGCACTGCCGCCGGCACCAAGACCGACACCGCGCTGGTTGAAGCGCCGCGCTCGATCTCCGTCGCCACCCGCGAGCAGATGCAGGACCGCAACGTCCAGAACCTGGATGACGCGGTTAAATACATGCCCGGCATCGTGTCCGCCAGCTACGGCAGTGACACCCGCTACGACTGGATGCGCGTACGCGGCTTCGAACCCACGCAATTCCTCGACGGCCTGCCACTGCCACGCGGTGTGTACGCCAACCCGAAAGCCGAAACCTGGAACCTCGACCGCCTCGCCCTGCTGCGTGGCCCGGCCTCGTCGGTCTACGGCCAAACGCCGCCGGGCGGCCTGCTGGACATGGTCAGCCGCCGTCCCAGTGAAGAACAAAGCAGCGCCATCCAGGTGCAATACGGCAGTGACAACTACCGCCAGATCAACTTCGCCAGCACCGGCAAGATCGATGATGAAGGGCAGTTTCTGTATGGCCTCAGTGGCGTGGTGCGCGATGCCGGCACTCAGATCGATCACATCGACAACAAGCGCTACAACATTGCGCCCAGCCTGACCTGGAATATCGACCCGGATACCAAGCTGACTTTTCTGTCGCAGTTCACCCGTGACGATACCGGTGCCACCAGCCAGTTTTTGCCCATCCAGGGCACCAAGATCAAATCACCACTGGGTGATATTTCCCATCACAAAAACCTGGGCGACCCGGATTACGAATACTACGACCGCACCTACTACGCATTGGGCTATGCCTTCGAGCATCGTTTCAACGATACCTGGCAGTTCAAGCAGAACCTGCGCTACACCAAGTCGGAGCTGTCATTTCAGACACTCACCGTAGGTGCATATCCCTACACGATGGTTGACGCAGACGGCAACGTCGGCCGCACCTCGACAAACGTGGACGAGAACATCGGCCAATTGGCCCTGGACAACAACTTCCAGGCCGACTTCGCCACCGGCGATATCTCCCACACCCTGCTACTCGGCCTGGATCACCAGCGCACCGATACCTCTTACCTGTCGATTTACGGCGATGGCCTGAAGACCAACGTTAACAATCCGATCTACGGCCAGCCCATCGTTCGTCCCGCTCGCTCCGGGGCTTATTACGACTACAACCAGAAAACCGTGCAGACCGGCCTCTACGCTCAAGACCAGATGGCGCTTGACCAATGGCGCCTGACCTTGGGCGGCCGCGAAGACTGGGTGCATCAGGGCACCACGTACTTCAACCAGAAAGATGCGACCAATACCGACCGAATCAAACATTTCAGCGGCAACGCCGCACTCAGCTACGTATTTGATTCCGGCTTCGTACCCTATATTTCCTACGCTGAATCCTTCCAACCGGCGAGCAATGCCAGCGTCTCGGCGACCGAGTCCTACAAACCCACCGAAGGCAAACAGTGGGAACTGGGTATCAAGTACCAGCCACCGGGCTCGAACACTTTGCTCAGTGCCGCCGTGTATGACCTGACCCAGAAAAACGTTCTGGTAACCACCACTACCGCCGGCAGCATTCCAGTCACCAACCAGACCGGTGAAGTGAAAGTCAAAGGCCTGGAACTGGAAGCCGTGTCTGATGTGACCGACAACCTCAAAGTTATCGCTTCCTATACCCTGGCCAAATCCGAGGTGCAAAAAGGCGACTACAAAGGTAATCGTCTGCAACTGATGCCAAACCAGCAAGCAACCCTGTGGACAGATTACACCTGGCACACGGGTGTCCTCGACGGCTTCGGTATTGGCTTGGGTGCTCGCTACACCGGCAATACCTATGGCGACCAAGGCAATACGTGGTTGGGCAAGGCCGACGCCTACACCGTGTTCGATGCGGCCGTGCACTACGACCTCGGCCGTCTGGACAACAGCCTCAAAGGTGCCTCGGTAAAACTCAACGCGACCAACCTGTTCGACAAGGACTACATTTCAACCTGCGATGGTTTCTATTGCTACTACGGCGACCAACGCAGCGTCGTCGCCAGCGCCACCTACCAGTGGTAATCGGCTGAGTTAACAACCGGGCCGCCCCTGTGGGCGGCTTCGGTGTGTCTGAAGGCTAGAAAATGAAAAGCAAAACCATCCGCCGCTGGTCCTTCATCCACACCTGGACCAGCCTGATCTGCACGGTGTTCCTGCTGCTGCTCGCCCTCACCGGCCTGCCGTTGGTGTTTCACCACGAGATCGACCACCTGCTGGGCAACGAGCCGGAACTGGTACAGATGCCCGCCGATACGCCGCAACTAAACCTTGAGCAGTTGGTGGCCAAAGCCCAGGCTCATCGCCCCGGCGAGGCCATGCAGTATCTGGCGTGGGACGAAGACGACAAAAACGGTGTGATTGCGATCATGGCTGCCACGGCCGGCACCGAGCCCAACTCGTCCCACACCTTCATGCTGGATGCGCGCACCGGTGAGGCCGTGGAAACCCCGGCGGCCAATGGCGGGTTGACCCTGTTCCTGCTGCGCTTGCACGTGGATATGTTCGCCGGGCTGCCAGGCAAGTTGCTGCTGGCGTTCATGGGCATTCTGTTTGTGGTGGCAATTGTCTCGGGTACGGTGCTGTACCTGCCGTTTATGCGCCGGTTGAAGTTCGCCACCGTGCGTAAAGACAAATCCACCCGTCTGCGCTGGCTCGACCTGCACAACCTGATCGGCGTGGTCACGCTGACCTGGGCGCTGGTGGTGGGTGTCACCGGCGTGATCAGCGCCTGCGCCGACCTGATCATCGCCGCCTGGCGCCAGGACAGCCTCAGCGCCATGATCGAGCCGTACAAAAACGCGCCACCGCTGACCCAACGCGCACCGGCCACCGAATTGCTGAGCATCGCCGCCAAGGCCGCGCCCGGCATGGAGCCGGACTTTATCGCCTTCCCCGGCACGCGCTTTTCCAGCGAGCACCACTACGCGGTGTTCATGAAGGGCAGCACACATCTGACCTCGCACCTGCTCACGCCGGTGCTGATCGACGCCAGCACCCTGGCCGTCACCGCCATCGCCGAACGGCCGTGGTATATGGACGCCATGGGCATGTCCCAGCCGCTGCACTTTGGCGACTACGGCGGCATGCCGATGAAGATCCTCTGGGCGGTGCTGGATGTGCTGACCATCATCGTGTTGGGCAGCGGGGTTTACTTGTGGATTGTGCGGCGCAAGGCGGCCAAGTCATGAAGCCGCGCCAGTCGAGTTTCTGGAAGGTATTCGGCATTCCGTTGGGGATTGGCCTGCTCAGCGCGGCGGGGTTGTTTGCGGCGCTGTTGGGGGATGGGCTGTGGGATTCGTTGAGTTGGGTGGGGTTGGGTATTCCGGCTGCCATTGGTACTTGGGCGTTGCTTAAGCGGCGTGGCTGAAAGCCTCATCGCAGGCAAGCCAGCTCCCACAGGTTGATGTGTGTACGCAGTCAAGTGTGGGAGCTGGCTTGTCGAGTCGTCGCACCGCTGCGATGAGGCCTTCAAAAACAACCACAATCCCTCTAGGCTAGCCCCTGCCATTTCCGAGGAATGCCCATGTCCGCGCCCAGCATGACCTTGTTTCACAACCCCGCTTCACCCTTTGTTCGCAAAGTCCGCGTGCTGCTGATCGAGACCGGCCAGCAGGACCGCGTGGCCTTGCATGGCTGCATGCCGACGCCGGTCAACCCCGATGCACAGGTGGTGCAGGACAACCCCGTGGGCAAGATCCCGGCCCTGCGCCTGGCCGATGGTTCGGTGCTGCACGACAGCCGGGTGATCCTCGATTACTTCGACCACCAGCACGTCGGCAACCCGCTGATCCCGCGTGACGGCCCGGCCCGCTGGCGCCGCCTCACCCTCGCCTCGATGGCCGACGGCATCCTGGATGCCGCCGTGCTGGTGCGTTACGAAACCGCCATGCGCCCGCTGGAAAAACACTGGGACCAATGGCTGGAAGGGCAGCGCAGCAAGATCTATCGCACCCTCGCCGAGCTGGAAAGCGATGCGATTGCCGAACTGGCCAGTCACTTCGACATCGCCGCCATCGGCGTGGCGTGCGCCCTGGGTTACCTGGACTTTCGCCACCCCGACCTGCAATGGCGTGCCGGCAACCCCAAGCTTGCCGATTGGTATGCCGAGGTCAGCCAACGGCCTTCGATGCTGGAAACTCAGCCACCGCTCTAACGGGGTGAAACACGGCCCCTTGTGGCGAGCGGGCTTGCCCCGCGTTGGGCTGCGAAGCGGCCCCAGTCAAGCAAAACGCGGTGTACCAGAAACTTCTCTGTGGCAGGTTTTGGGGCTGCTGCGCAGCCCAACGCGGGGCAAGCCCGCTCGCCACAGAAAGCCCATTTGCCGCATAAAATAACGCATTGATTTTTCCGACCAACTGCGCGCACACCTGCTGATCTTCACGCAACCCAATCATTGCGCCACCTCCCGTACCTTGCGTTTGCCCACGCCATACCAATCCAGCTTGCGCGTCAGCACCATCACCGTACCCAGCAAACCAAACAGCAACAGCGAGCCCATCAGCAGCGCGTAATCCTCGGCGCTCAACAGCCCGTACAACAAGCCATACAACGCCGCCAACCCCGCCGAAAAGCCCAGGCCATGCACGACACTGCGCAGCACGTGGCACACGTAAAAACCAATCAACAACACACAGGCACTCGCCGAGATCAGGTAGGCCAACGCAAAGCCCAGGTGTTCGGACAACGACAACAACAGCAGGTAGAAAAACGCCAAGGCAAAGCCCACCAACGCGTACTGAATCGGGTGTACCGCGAGGTTCTTCAGTACTTCGAAGAGGAAGAAACCGGCAAACGTCAGGGCGATAAACAGCAGCGCGTATTTGATCGCGCGGTCGCTCTTGAGGTACTGGTCCACCGGGTCGATGAAGTTCACGCCAAAGCTGCGGTGGGTGAAGTCTTCACAGCCCTGGCGGTCCAGGCAGGTTTGCAGGGCCTGTTCGAGGTTGGTGGAGAAAAACGAGGTCTGCCAGTTGGCGCTGAAGCCCTTGTCGGTGACCTCGCGCTGCGCCGGCAGGAAGTTGCCGATAAAGCTTGGGTGCGGCCAGTTGGACGCGAGTGACACCTGGCTGGTCTTGCCCACCGGCACCACTTGCAACTGCTCGGTGCCTTGCAGGCGCAGGTCAAAAGCGAAGTCCACCACGCCCGGTTGTTTGCTGTCCTGCGTGGGCAGCGTCACATGCACGCCCTCGCCCAACCAGTCCACTTGCGAGCCAGGCGAGAAGGCCAGGCGTTGGCTGCCCAGCTCAAGCTTCAGGGCGTTTTCGATGCCACGAATATCGCTGATACCCACCGCCAGAAACGCCGGCTCGAAACGGTAATCGGCAAAGTTTTCGGTAATGCCCAGTTGCGCCGGCAACTCGAAACGCCCACTGATGCGGTTATCTGCGTGGAACAGTCGCGCCTGGTAGATGCCGCGCGAGCGCAGTTCGGTTTGCACCTTGCCGTCGAGTTCAAAACGGTCCGGCAGAAAATACAGACGGCCGCGCTCTTCACGGGTTTCCTCGTAGCGTTTGTTGAGCTTTTCATTGAGTTTCCACTCGCGCACGGTCTTGCGATACGGCACCACCATCACTGGCCCAGTAATACGTTGGCTGTAGCTGGAGCTGCGGGCGATGTCCATCAGCACGCCGTCGCGCAGTTGCTGGCGGTCGCTGATGATGCCGTTGATCATCAGCAGCGGAATCAGCAACAGCAGGATCAGCAGCGCAATGGCGCCAAGTTTGAACAGCAGGCTTCGGTTCATGGGGCTCTCCCTGTTTGGATGGGCAGAGCGTGAACCGCGCCTGTGGGAGATTTATGTGGGCACTGTGGAGACTGTGTGGAGATGCAGCACCACCTGCACGCCGCCATGCACATTGCCGATCTGCAATGCGCCGCCGTGCAGCTTCATCACTTCTTCAACAAAGTTGAGGCCCAGGCCGGTGCTTTTGCGCCCACTGACCGGGCGCGGCAACGAGTAGAAACGCTCGCTCAAGCGCGGCAAGGCGTAGTCGGGAATCGGCGCAGCCTGATTGAACAGACTGACCTGCACGTCGTTGTGCTGCGTCTGTGCGCTGAATCGCAACGTGCCGCCGGGCGGGGTGAAGTCCAAGGCGTTGTCGAGCAGGTTGCCCAGCGCCTGGCGCAGCAAGAAAGGCTCACCGAACACCTTCACATCCGCCGCTATCGTCTGTTCCACCTGCAGGCCAGCGCCTTCGATTCGCGCACATTGCGCCTTGAGCACTTCGTCGACCAGGGCCGCCAACGGCATGCGGGTCTGTTCTTCCAAACCCTGGCGTTGCTCCACCTGGGCCAGGTTGAGCAGCCGCTCGATCAACTGCTGCAAGCGTGCGCTTTCGCTGTCGATATTGCCGACAAAACGCTGCTGCTGCTCGCGGCTCATGTCGCCCTGCAACAATTCCGCCGCGCCGCGAATAGCCGCCAGCGGGCTTTTCAATTCGTGGGTCAGGGTGTGCACGTAATGCTCGACGTAGGCCTTGCCTTCCAGCTGCGTGCGCATGTGCTCCACAGCGGTGGACAACTGCTTGAGTTCGCCGCCTCGGTAATGCGGCAACTCGGCACGTCGCCCTTCACTCACCGCCTGGGCATACGCCGTAAGCCGATGCAGCGCCACGCTCAGCCACCACGACAGCAATGCACCCAGCAGCAGGCCCAACACCACCAACCCGGCGCCGTACCACAGCAGGCGGTTCTCGGTGCGATCAATATACGGCTGCAACGAGCTGTTGGGCTTGGCCACCGTGACCACGCCGATGATTTGCCCGTTGTCGCGGATCGGCGCGCCCACGTGCATCACCGACGAAGTGGGATCGTCCAGTTCACTGCGCGTGGAACGCGCGCCGTACTCGCCGCGCAGGGTCAAATACACGTCGTTCCACCTGGAATAGTCCTGGCCCACCGCTTCGCCCGTGGAGTCGAGCAGCACGATGCCATGGGCGTCGGTCACATAAATGCGGTGGTTAACCTGATTTTTCGGCAGGCCCCAAATGGTCGCGCCAGGCTGGCGACTGCCATAGGCTTTGAGCAACTCGGGCCAGTGGCTTTGGCCGAGGGTGCCGTTCTTTACGTCCAACCTCAGGATCTCGGCCAGCAAGTTGGCCGTGTCCACCAGGGTTTCTTCGGTGGACTGGCGCACGCCAGGGCGGATTTCCTTCATCACCGTGTTGAGCACAAAGTAACCGGTAAGGCCGATAAACAGCGCATACACCAGGAAGATCCGCAGCCCCAGGCGCATCAGCTGTGGCTCGGGCTGTAGCTGTAGCCGAGGCCGCGATGGGTCTGGATCGGCTCGGCATCCGCCGCAATGCCCCGCAGTTTGCTGCGCAGGCTTTTGATATGGCTGTCGATATTACGCTCGTAGCCGGCATCGGCCGGCACGCCCACCGCGTCGAGCAATTGCTCGCGGCTGAACACCCGCTCGGGCTGCTCCAGCAGGCTGTGCAGCAGGCGAAATTCATGCCGCGTGAGGCTCAACGCCTGGCCGCGATAACTGATCTGCATGCGCTCCAGGTCGACCTGGAACACGGCCGGCGCGGCGCTTGGGCTGACGCGCTTGAGAATCGCCCGAACCCGCGCCGCCACTTCCCGTGGGCTGAACGGCTTGACCACATAATCGTCGGCGCCGATCTCCAGGCCCACCACGCGGTCGATCTCGCCATCGCGCGCACTGAGAAACATCACCGGCACTTCGCTGAAGCGGCGCAGCTGTTTGCAGGTCTCAAAGCCGCTGATGTCCGGCAGGCCGATGTCGAGGATGATCAGGTCGGCAGGCGTCTGGCGTTGATGGGCCAGCGCCTCCTGGCCAAGGCTCAGCCAGGTGGTGGTGAACCCCTCGCCTTGCAGGGCAAAGATCAGCGTATCGGCTATCGCCGCTTCGTCTTCGACAATCAGGATGTGCGGCATAGGCTCGATCAGCAGTCCGGTTTGTCGGCCGTGTAACGGCGGGCCGGGTTCACCGCCGCGCCGAACTCACGCAGGGCCTTGGCGCCGATCAGCAACGGGTAGTTGAAGCTGCTGCGGTCGGTGAGGTTGACCTCCACGGTGCGCTTGACGTTGCCCAGGCACATTTCCAGGTCGATTACCGGGCGCTTGGCCACAGTGGCTTCGTCCTTGTCGTCGTCCTCGTCGGCGCGGCTTTTGATTTTGCTGATGCGCGAGACTTTGTGCTCGTAGACCTTGTCGCTGGCGTCCTTGCCGCCGAGGCGGAAGCGCACCCAGTCGTCGCCGTCGCGCTGGAAGGTTTCGATGTTGCGGGCCGACAGCGAGGCGGTGAGCGCGCCGGTGTCCATCTTGGCCTTGAAGGTTTGGCCGATCTCCGGCAGTTGGATGTATTCGTAGCGACCGTAGAGGGTCGGTTCGGCGGCCATGACGGGCACGGCAGCCAGGGCAAGCGAGGCAAGGAGCAGTTTCACGAAGTGATTTCCTTGGAAAGAAGTAGGCGGATTCTAGACCGCAAAAGCGTTGTTTAGTTAGATCGTTCCCACGCTCTGCGTGGGAATGCAGCTCTGGACGCTCCGCGTCAGCTCACATTCGTGCAGCAATTTGCGATTTGGCCTCTAGACTCAGCTTGCTTATCATGGCCTGCCCACCCGATTCCAAGAGTTACTTATGCGCCGCCTGCTCACCGGCTGTTTTGTCACACTGCTGTTATTGCTCAACACCCTGGTGCTGTTCGGCCCGTTGATGGTATTTGCCCTGCTCAAGCTGGTAGCGCCCGGCCGCTTTCGCGACTACGCCTCTTGGGCCGTGATGTGGATCGCCGAGACCTGGGCCGAGATCGACAAGCTGATCTTCTCGCTGTGCATCCCCACCCAATGGGATATTCGCGGTGGCGACGAGCTGCGCGGCGATACGTCTTACCTGGTGATCAGCAATCACCAATCCTGGGTCGACATTCCCGCGCTGATCCAGGCGCTCAACCGGCGTACGCCGTTCTTCAAATTCTTCCTGAAAAAAGAGCTGATCTGGGTACCCTTCCTGGGCCTGGCCTGGTGGGCGCTGGATTACCCGTTCATGAAGCGCTACACCAAGGCCTTTCTGGCCAAACACCCGGAACTGGCGGGCCAGGATTTGAAGATCACCAAGCAGGCGTGCGAGCTGTTCAAGCGCCAACCGGTGACGGTGGTCAATTATCTGGAGGGCACACGGTTCAGCGAGGCCAAGCGCAAGCAGCAGGATTCGCCATTTGCCCGCTTACTCAAGCCCAAGGCGGGTGGCGTGGCGTTTGTGCTGGCGGCCATGGGTGAGCAATTGGACGCGGTCCTCGACGTGACTGTGGTCTATCCGCAGCAGAAGATCCCGGGGTTCTGGGACTTGATCTGCGGCACAGTGCCCAAGGTGATCATTGATATCCGCACCCGTGAGCTGGACCCGGCGTTGTGGCAAGGGGATTACGAGAATGACCCGGCGTTTCGCCAGACCGTCCAGAACTGGGTGAACCAGCTCTGGAAGGAAAAGGATGCGCGCATCGCACAACTGCGCGCAGAGTCGCGTTAGCTGCCAGTGCCCCACGCCGAGGCCAGCTTGCCCAGCACCGACTCGTTGGCGCCCTGGCCGCCCAGGTATTGCAGGATCACCGGCGCAAACTTGCCGATCATGCTGTTATCCATGCCCAACGCGCTAAAGGCGGTGTTCAAGTCGTTGGTGCTCTTCACGTTACCCAGCAAGCCATCCAGGCCGCTGGTCTTGCTGCCGCCGCTCTGGCCGAGCATCCCGCTCAAGGCGCCGAGGCTGCCCAGGGAGTTGCTCCCCGAGAGTTGATCCAGGCCCGGTACGCTCTTGCCCAGTTGCGAATAGTCGGTGCCGCTCAGTTTGTTCTTGGCCAAGCCCAGCATCGCGCCGGTCCCGCCCACGGCTTGTTCTGGGGTGATATTCAGTTGCGAGGTCAGGGCGCTCAGCAGGCCGGCGGTCTCAGAGCTAGGCGCTGCAGCCGCCGCCTTGTTGTTGCTGCCCTGGGCACCGGAGACGGCATTGGCCACGTCACCGAGGCTGAAACCTGCGGCAAACACCGGGCTGGCGGCCACGGTCAACAGGCATGACAGGGCAAAACCGCGTGAAATCTTCATCAAGACAACCTCTGAATGTAGGAGCTAAAAGCACGCGTTTGACTGACACCCCCGAAGGAATGTTCCCACCTGCAGATGAGTTCAGAAAAATCTGCATCCAAATGTTCCTCGCGCGCGTATATCCCCCATGCACCGCCCGGAGTCAGATGGAATGAATGCTCAAGCTAGACTACCCTCTGCCTACCGTGCGCAGTCCCGTCGCCCTCGAACGAGAGCCTGGAGAAGCCCTATTTCCGTCCACGATGCTGACCCGCTGCGGCCACTGCTGGCCCAATGCGCCCTGGGCAACCGCCAGGCGTTCGAAACCCTGTACCGCAGCGTGTCGCCGCGATTGCACGGCGTTGCCTTTCGTTTCATGGGGCGCTCGGACCTCGCCGAAGAGGTGTTGCAAGAGGCCTTTGTGCGCATCTGGTACAACGCTTCGCGCTACGAAGCCCATTTGGCCGCGCCGATGACCTGGATGGTCAACATCACCCGCAACCTGGCCATCGACCAATTGCGCAAACACCGTGAACAGCCATTAGCTGAGGGTCAGCAAGACGCCATGCTCGACGACAGCCCCAGCGCCTACGAACAGCTCGACAGTGAGCGCGAAGCCCGCGCCCTCAACCGCTGCCTCGACACCCTCGACGGCATGCAACGCCAGTCGATCAGCGTGGCTTACTTCCAGGGCCTGTCGTGCTCGGAACTGGCCGAACAGTTGGCGGCGCCCCTGGGCTCGGTCAAATCCTGGATTCGCCGCGGCATGGAGCGCCTGCGCAGGTGCCTTGAATCATGAACTACCAAACCACCGCCCTGCGCCGCGCCCTCGCTGCCGATTACGCCATCGGGCTGATGCCCGCCACTGCCCGTCGGCGCTTTGAAAGCCTGCTGCTGGACGATGCCGCGCTGCGCGTCGAACTCGGCCACTGGCAAGATGCCCTGGCCAGCCTGACGGGCGCCGTGCCCGAACGGCCAGTGCCCGAGCATGTGTGGGCCGGTATCAAGGCCAGAATTGAACCGCAAGTGCTGCACGTGCCGGCGAAGAAACCGTTCTGGATGAATATCCGGCTACTGGCCGCTGCCTGCGCGATCGTCGTGGCGGTGCTGGTGGGCGTGCTGTATCAGCGGGACATCGGCGCCGAGTACAACGCCACGTTGGTCGCGGCCAACCAGCAGCCGGCGTTGCAGGTGCAGGCGTTTGGCGATCACCTGCAAGTCGAGCCGCTCACATTGGCCGCCGTAGAGCCGACGCGTGCCCTGGAACTGTGGGTCATTGCGGCCGGTGGCAAACCCGTCTCCCTGGGCCTGGTGCCGAGCTCGGGTAAAGGCCGAATCCAGCTGAGCAAGGAACAGCAGGCGCTGCTGACTGCACCCGCGACCCTCGCCGTCAGCCTGGAGCCACAAGGCGGCTCACCCACCGGACAACCCACCGGACCGGTGCTGTACCAAGGCGCTCTGGCCACTCGCTGACACAACTCAATCAATGTGGGAGCAGGCAAGCCAGCTCCCACATTTGAGCTACATTGGCCGAGCGACTTGCTCCCGGCGGAGGATGGCGCTTATAGTTCGGCGGTCGTCCATATGGCGACACGGGTTTGGCGACTCGATTGAAATAATGCATGCAAAAGCACCTGCTCCTTTGCAGGTGCTTTCGCACGCGTAAGGCTGCTTTATGGCGGCTGTGCGCGGGAGACCTTCGGGTCTGCCGGCCTTTGCTTTATTTCACCGGTTCGCCAACCTGCGTACAGCTGCCACCCATTCGTTTGGCGACGTGTGAGTGGTAGCCCCACTCTCTGAAATAAAGGTTAAAACATGAACCGATACATGCCGCTCACCGGCCACGACGCCACCACGCCCTCCCTGCTCATCGACACCCAAGTCCCGCTCGACGTGCTCCACGACGCCGCCGTCTACCGCATCCGCGCCGTCACCCAAGTCATGGAAAACCTGGCGTTTCGCGAAGGCCTGAACACCGACAACCTCGTGCTCCAGGACTTTGCCCTGCTCTGCGCCATTCCATTGCGCGATGGCTGTGATCTGCTGGATGTGATCAGCCGACGCTTGCAGGCTTAAGCACCAGAAACAAAAGGGCGACACTATGTCGCCCTTTCCTAAACCTGAAGTAGCCTTTCACTTCACAACTGCATTAGGTAATAAAGGTTGCAACCTTAATAGAGAAACAAGCTAAAGCCCTGTCAATTCTCACAGTAGGCAACGACGTAGTAGCTAAAGAAAATGGACGCTCTTTCTACTAATGGAGTTAACACGGATGAAAACTTTAGCCACTAAAAAAACCACCAGTCTTACAATGCGCTGCCTAAAAGCCGCCCTTCCCTTAGCTGCACTACTGTCGAGTGCTTATACATTTGCGGGAAGCTGCCCCGACGCGCAATCGATTAAAGGTGAGAAATCAAACGGCACTTACGTTTACACCTCCGGTGACTGGCGTGGCACCAATGAAGACAGTGGAATTTTCGATGACACTTCGTATGCAAACGAAACATTGAAGTTCAACCGAGTCACTATTTCACAGCGCAAAGTCGGCACACAAGGCGAAGCCGCAGAAGATAAAGCAGGTGACATCATCAGTTTTGTTAAATGCGACTATATAGGCACCGGAAAAAATGCTCGAGTCCGACTGTCCAAACGGTTTTCTACTTTACCCACAGCAGACGCAGGCACTTGGGAACCCGAAACAATTGAAAAAAACGGCAAAAAGGAAGTCGTCCTCAATTCCGCGGGTACTGAGAACAAATACTGCACCTCGCAAGACTGCACCTTCAAATAATATCAATGCGTGAAGGCTTAACCGCAGAAGCAAAAAGGGCGACTCACTGTCGCCCTTTCCGACTGTAAAAAACACCGAGGTGGCTGATCCCTACCTGAGGCTGATAACGCTCAAATGAGCAAAAAAATGGCGACCTCCAGGGTCGCCATTTGTGCAGCTTAGTGCCTTACGCCGCACTAAACAGCTTATGCGGATCAATCACAAACTTCTTCGGCACGCCCGCATCGAACTCGCCATACCCACGTGGCGCATCATCCAGGCTGATCACCTGCACACCGACAATGTCCGCAATGTTGATACGGTCCCACATGATCGCCTGCATCAACTGACGGTTGTACTTCATCACCGGCGTTTGCCCGGTGTGGAAGCTGTGGGATTTGGCCCAGCCCAGCCCAAAGCGAATGCTCAGGCTGCCCATTTTTGCGGCGGCATCCACAGCACCTGGGTCTTCGGTGACGTACAGGCCTGGGATACCAATTTTGCCCGCCACGCGCACCACGCCCATCAGCGAGTTGAGCACGGTGGCCGGAGCCTCCGCCTTGACGCCTTCATGGCCGTGGCCACGGGCTTCGAAGCCTACGGCGTCTACCGCGCAGTCCACTTCCGGCTCGCCCAGCAGAACGGCGATCTGTTCGTGCAGTGGGGTGTCTTTGGACAGGTCGGCAGTTTCAAAACCCTGGGCCTTGGCGTGCGCCAGGCGGATCGGGTTGACGTCGCCGATGATCACCACCGCAGCGCCGAGCAGGCGGGCAGACGCCGCAGCTGCAAGGCCAACGGGGCCGGCGCCTGCGATGTACACGGTGCTGCCTGGGCCAACGCCCGCAGTCACGGCGCCGTGGTAGCCGGTCGGCAGGATGTCGGAGAGGCAGGTCAGGTCACGGATTTTCTCCATGGCCTTGTCGCGGTCCGGCAGTTTGAGCAGGTTGAAGTCGGCGTAAGGCACCAGCACGTATTCGGCTTGGCCGCCGGTCCAGTCGCCCATGTCGACGTAGCCATAAGCACCGCCAGGACGGGCCGGGTTGACGCTCAGGCACACGCCGGTGTGTTGTTCTTTGCAGGAGCGGCAAAGGCCGCAGGCGACGTTGAACGGTACAGATACCAGGTCGCCGATTTTCAGGTTTTCGACGCCGCTGCCCATTTCGATCACTTCGCCGGTGATCTCGTGACCGAGCACCAGGCCGGTTTGGGCAGTAGTGCGGCCGCGCACCATGTGTTGGTCGGAGCCGCAGATGTTGGTGGAGACCACGCGCAGGATGACGCCGTGCTCAATCTTCCTGCCACGGGGGTCCTGCATTTTGGGATAGTCGATTTTCTGTACTTCGACCTTGCCGTTGCCGAGATACACGACACCACGATTACCAGACATGCTTTCACCTCGCTGTTGTTTTTATGGAACCGCGTCGCCCAGGCAGGCAGCGCGTTTAAGTGCTCGGGTACAGATGCTGTTTCCTTGTGTTGTTGCTGATGGCCTCATCGCAGGCAAGCCAGCTCCCACATTTTGACTTGCGAATACGTTCAAAGGTGGGAGCTGGCTTGCCTGCGATGGCGCCCGTCAGAGCACCACCGTTCGATTGGCGTTCAAAAACACCCGCCGCTCAATGTGATACCCAACGGCCCGGGCCAGTGTCAGCCCTTCAATATCGCGCCCCTTGGCAATCAAGTCCTCGGGATAGTGGCTGTGGTCCACCACCTCCACGCCCTGGGCGATGATCGGGCCTTCATCCAGGTCGTTGTTGATGTAATGCGCCGTGGCGCCCACCAGTTTCACGCCCTTGTTGTACGCCTGGTGATACGGCTTGGCGCCTTTGAAACCGGGCAGCAACGAGTGGTGAATGTTGATGGCCTTGCCATCGAGCTTGCGGCACAGCTCCGGCGACAGCACTTGCATGTAGCGCGCAAGAATCACCAGTTCGGCACCGGTCTCTTCAATCACTTGCCACACCTGACGCTCCTGGGACGGTTTGTCGTTGGGGTCGAGGGGGAAATGGTAGTAGGGAATCTGGTGCCAGTCGGCCAAAGGTTTCAAATCAGGGTGGTTGGACACCACCGCGACCACGTCCATCGACAGTTGGCCGATGCGCTGGCGGTAGAGCAAATCGTTGAGGCAGTGATCGGCCTTGGAGACCATGATCACCACTTTTGGCCGGTAGTTCGGCGCCGTCAGCTCGAAGATCATGCCAAAGGCTTCGCCGCGCGTAGCCAGGCCATCGCGGAACGCCTGCTCGTCAAAACCCTCGGGCTGACGAAATTCCACGCGAATAAAAAACCGACCCGAGAGGCGGTCATCGAACGAATGGTGCTCGGTGACGTAGCAGCCCTGCTCGAACAGGTAGCGGGTGACCGCGTCCACCGTGCCGAGCACGCTGGGGCAGTCGGCGGTCAAAATCCATGTATCGGGTGCGCGGCTCATTGTGCGTGACTCCTTGATCGTTCCCACGCTCTGCGTGGGAATGCCGCCATGGACGCTCTGCGTCCGCTCTTGGGCCGCGGAGCGTCCCGGGATGCATTCCCACGCAGAGCGTGGGAACAATCGTTATGCAACGACATTCAGGCCGAATTCGGCCGAGGCATCCTGCAGCCACAACCACCAGTAATCCGAGAAGCTGCGACGAATCAGCAGTTCCCAGGTGTCTTCAGCCGTGTGGCGGATCACCAACTGCGACTTGGCGAACACGGTGCCCACCGCCTTGCCCACCGGGAAGTTGTTGGGGTGCACGTCGTAGCTGGTGGACTTCATCAGCACGTCGCGCACATTCGGGCCGCTGAGTTCGAGGATCTGCTGGCCGCCGCTGACGTTGACGATCTGGATATGCAACTCACCCAGGGCAGCGCGCAGGTTTTGTTCGGCGGCAAACTCTTCACCGCTTGGCACGATCAACAGCCACTCATCCGGGCCGAGCCATTGCAGGCTGGTTTCGCCTTTAACGATGACCTGGAGTGCGCCGGGCAGTTCGATGCCGAGGGCTTTGTGCACACCGGCGGCGAACGCGGCGTCATGGCCATCGCCACGGATGGTCAGGTGGCCGAGGAGTTTCTTTTCCCGCACGGTCACGCCGGCGTTCTTGCGGCCCTTGCCGACCAGGCTGGCGAGGTCGGCATGGTGCAGCGACGACTCGGCCTTGGCGCCGGTGGTGTGGCGTTGTTGGTAAACATTGGCTGCTGTCATAAAGCACCTTGTCTCTTAAGTTGATCGTTCCCACGCTCTGCGTGGGAATGCCGCCATGGACGCTCTGCGTCCGCTCTTGGGACGCGGAGCGTCCCGGGATGCATTCCCACGCAGAGCGTGGGAACGATCAGTGTCAGATGTTCTGGCGATCGCCTTTCGGGTCAAAGAACACCGAGGACACAATCTCTGCCTCGATCACGCTGCCATCCGCCTGCGGTGAGAACACCCGCTCACCCATACGCTTCAAGCCACCCTTGACCACCGCCATCGCAAACGAATAACCCAGCGAGTTATGCGCATAGCTTGAGGTCACGTGGCCGACCATCTTCATCGGGATCGACTGTTTAGGGTCGAACACCAATTGCGCGCCTTCCGGCAGCCATACATTCGGGTCAATCGGCTTCAAGCCCACCAGCTGCTTACGCTCTTCACGCACGCAGTCTTCACGGTTCATCCCGCGCCAGCCGATCCACGAGAACGGTTTGGTGCGGCCTACGCACCAGCCCATGTTCAGGTCGTCCGGGGTCATCGAGCCGTCGGTGTCTTGTCCGACGATGATGAAGCCCTTCTCGGCGCGCAGTACGTGCATGGTCTCGGTGCCGTACGGCGTCAGGTTGTACTTCTTGCCGGCCGCAACGATCTGTTCGAGTACGCCCATGGCGTAGTCGGCCTGCACGTTGACTTCATACGACAGCTCGCCGGTAAACGAGATACGGAACACCCGCGCCGGTACGCCGCCAACCAGGCCTTCTTTCCAGGTCATGAACGGGAAGCCGTCCTTGTCCAGGTCGATGTCGGTGACTTCCGCCAGCAGCTTGCGGCTGTTGGGGCCGGACAAGGTCATGGTCGCCCAGTGGTCGGTGACCGAAGTGAAGTACACCTTGAGGTCTGGCCACTCGGTCTGCTGGTAGATTTCCAGCCACTGGAGTACGCGGGCGGCGCCGCCGGTGGTGGTGGTCATCAGGAAGTGGTTGTCGGCCAGGCAGGCGGTGACGCCGTCGTCGAAGACCATGCCGTCTTCCTTGCACATCAGGCCGTAGCGGGCCTTGCCCACGTCGAGCTTGGTCCAGGCGTTGCTGTAGATGCGGTTGAGAAACTCGCGGGCATCCGGGCCTTGAATGTCGATTTTGCCGAGGGTGGATGCATCCAGCAGGCCGACGCTGTCGCGCACGGCCAGGCATTCGCGCTTCACGGCGGCGTGCAGGTCTTCACCGTTACGCGGGAAGTACCAAGGGCGTTTCCATTGGCCCACGTCTTCAAACTCGGCGCCGTTCTTAACGTGCCAGGCTTGCAGCGCGGTGTAGCGCACCGGCTCGAAAATGTGCCCACAGTGACGGCCCGCAATGGCGCCGAAGGTCACCGGCGTGTAGTTGGGACGGAACATGGTGGTGCCCATCTGCGGGATGGTCACGTTCAGCGAGCGGGCCGCAATGGCCAGGCCGTTGACGTTGCCGAGCTTGCCCTGATCAGTACCGAAGCCCAGCGCGGTGTAGCGCTTGACGTGCTCGACCGACTCGAACCCTTCGCGGGTCGCCAGCTCAATGGCAGCAGCGGTGACGTCGTTTTGCAGGTCGACAAATTGCTTCGGCGCCCGTGCGGTCGGCTTGTCATGGGGCACTTGGTAAATACCCAGGGTTGGCTCTTCCAGACGGCTCAAGGCTTTTGGCAGCGTGCCTTCCACCGGCGCAAACCCGGCTTCGCTGGCGGCGCGCACGCCGCCTTCAAAACCATCGGCCAGGGAATCGCCGAGGCCGTAGACGCCATTGATACCACCCACGCAAACACGTTTTTGCGGGGCTTCGCCCGGTACAAACCCGAGGATGTCTTCACGCCAGGTCGGCTTGCCGCCCAGGTGCGAAGCCAGGTGAACCACCGGGCTGTAGCCGCCGGAGCTGGCCACCAGGTCGCAGTCCAGCCACTCGCCGGGGCTGGTGACTTTGTGTGCTTTGACGTCAATCGCCGCCACACGCGCAGCGGTCACGTGTTTGCTGCCACGGGCTTCGAGCACGGCGCTGCCGGTGAGGATACGAATACCTTTGGCGCGGGCTTCTTCCACCAGGGCGCCGCGTGGGTTGTGGCGCACATCAGCTACGGCGACCACTTGCAGGCCCGCATCGAGCCAGTCCAGCGCGACACGGTAGGCGTGGTCGTTGTTGGTCGACAGCACCAGTTTTTTGCCCGGCGCCACGCCGTAGCGGCGCACGTAGGTAGAGACTGCACCGGCGAGCATATTGCCCGGCACGTCGTTGTTGCCGTACACCAGCGGACGCTCGCACGCACCGGTCGCCAGCACCACACGCTTGGCACGCACACGGTGGATGCGCTGGCGCACCTGGCCGATCGGCGCACGGTCACCGAGGTGGTCGGTGAGGCGTTCGTGGATGGTCAGGAAATTGTGGTCGTGGTAGCCATTGACGGTGGCACGCGGCAGCAACACCACGTCCGGCAGGGCTTTGAGTTCCGCGATCACGCTGGCAACCCATTCGGCCGCCGGCTTGCCGTCGAGGCTTTCACGCGAGTCCAGCAAGGAGCCGCCGAATTCTTCCTGTTCGTCAGCAATGATCACGCGGGCACCGCTGCGCGCAGCGGCCAGTGCAGCCGCCAGGCCAGCAGGGCCGGCGCCCACAATCAGCACGTCGCAGTGACGGTTGAAGTTGTCGTAGGTGTCCGGGTCGTTCTCGGTTGGCGAGCGGCCAAGGCCCGCAGCCTTACGAATGTACTTCTCGTAGGTCATCCAGAACGATTGCGGGTACATGAAGGTTTTGTAGTAGAAACCCGGCGGCATCAGCTTGCCGCCGACCTTGCCGAGAATGCCCATCACGTCATTGTTGACGTTCGGCCAGCCGTTGGTGCTGGTGGCGACCAAACCCTGGTAAAGCGCCTGTTGCGTGGCACGTACGTTGGGAATCTGGGTGGCTTCGGTGGCGCCGATCTGCAGCACTGCGTTGGGTTCTTCGGCGCCGGCGGCAAAGATGCCGCGTGGGCGCGAATACTTGAAGCTGCGGCCGATGATGTCGACGCCATTGGCCAGCAATGCTGCGGCCAGGGTGTCGCCCTCAAAGCCTTTGTAGCTCTGGCCGTTGAAGGTAAACGTCAGGGCTTTGTTGCGGTCGATGCGACCACCGTTGGACAGGCGATTGATCTGGCTCATACCTTCTCTCCAGAAGCCTTGGCGGTGAATTGCGGCTTGCTGCCAATCTTGTAGGTTTCAAGAATTTCGTAGGTCAGGGTGTCGCGGGTGGCGTTGAAGTACTGACGGCAACCGGCGGCGTGAATCCACAGTTCGTGATGCAGCCCGCGAGGGTTGTCACGGAAGAACATGTAGTCGCCCCACTCTTCATCGGTGCAGGCATTCGGGTCCAGCGGGCGCGGGATGTGCGCTTGGCCGGACGCGTGGAATTCCTCTTCGGAGCGCAGTTCGCCACAGTGAGGACAGAAGATATGCAACATAGGGAATTTCTCCTGTTAGTGGGCGACGGCCGCAGCGCCGTGTTCGTCGATCAACGCACCGTTGTGGAAACGGTCGATGGAAAAAGGCGCTGCCAATGGGTGCATTTCACCCTTGGCGAGGCTGGCGGCAAACACGTTGCCTGAGCCTGGAGTCGCTTTAAAACCACCAGTACCCCAGCCGCAGTTGAAGAACATGTTCGGTACCGGCGTCTTGGAGATGATCGGGCAGGCGTCCGGCGTGGTGTCGACGATGCCGCCCCACTGGCGGTTCATGCGCACCCGCGACAGCACCGGGAACATCTCGACGATGGCCTGGATGGTGTGTTCGATCACCGGGTACGAGCCGCGCTGGCCATAGCCGTTGTAGCCGTCGATACCGGCGCCGATCACCAGGTCGCCCTTGTCGGACTGGCTGATGTAACCGTGCACGGCGTTGGACATGATCACGCTGTCGATAATCGGCTTGATCGGCTCGGACACCAGCGCTTGCAGCGGGTGGGATTCGATTGGCAGGCGGAAGCCGGCAAGCGAGGCCATATGCCCGGAGTTACCGGCGGTGACCACACCGACGCGCTTGGCGCCGATAAAACCCTTGTTGGTTTCGACGCCGATGCACACGCCGTTTTCCTTGCGAAAGCCGATCACTTCGGTCTGCTGGATCAAGTCCACGCCGAGTGCGTCAGCCGCACGGGCAAAGCCCCAGGCCACGGCATCGTGACGGGCCACGCCACCGCGCCGTTGCACGGTGGCGCCGAGCACCGGGTAGCGGGTATTTTTTGAGCAGTCGAGGTACGGAATCTCGTCGGCCACTTGTTTGGCGTTGAGCAGTTCGCCGTCCACGCCGTTGAGGCGGTTGGCGCTGACGCGACGCTCCGAATCACGGATGTCCTGCAGGGTGTGGCACAGGTTGTAGACGCCGCGCTGGGAGAACATCACGTTGTAGTTCAGGTCCTGGGACAGGCCTTCCCACAGTTTCATCGCGTGTTCGTACAAGTGCGCCGACTCGTCCCACAGGTAGTTGGAACGCACGATGGTGGTGTTGCGCGCGGTGTTACCGCCGCCCAGCCAGCCTTTCTCGACCACGGCCACGTTGGTGATGCCGTGTTCTTTGGCCAAATAGTAAGCCGTCGCCAGACCATGCCCGCCGCCGCCGACGATAACCACGTCGTAGACCTTTTTCGGTGTGGGCGTGCGCCACATCTTCTGCCAGTTTTCGTGGTGGCTGAGTGAGTGCTTGAAGAGGCCGAAGCCCGAGTAGCGTTGCATAGTCATTACTCCAAAACCGCGCTCAGCGATAAACCGGGAAATCAGCGCACAGGGCAGACACGTGCTTGGCCACGTTGGCCTCGACATCGGCATCGCCGAGGTTGTCGAGGATGTCGCAGATCCAGCCGGCCAGTTCGATGCATTGCGGCACCTTGAAACCCCGCGTGGTCACCGCCGGGGTGCCGATGCGCAGGCCCGAGGTCACGAACGGCGACTGCGGGTCATTCGGCACGGCGTTCTTGTTGACGGTGATATGGGCGCGGCCGAGGGCAGCGTCCGCCTCTTTACCGGTGAGGCCCTGGCGGATCAGGCTGACCAGGAACAGGTGGTTATCGGTGCCGCCGGACACCACGTCATAGCCGCGCTTGATAAACACGTCCGCCATGGCCTGGGCGTTGTCGATCACCTGTTGTTGGTAAGCCTTGAAACCTGGCTCCAGCGCTTCCTTGAAGCACACGGCCTTGCCGGCGATCACGTGCATCAGCGGGCCGCCCTGAGCGCCGGGAAACACGGCAGCGTTGAGTTTCTTCTCGATGGCTTCGTTGGCCTTGGCCAGGATCAGGCCGCCACGCGGACCGCGCAGGGTCTTGTGGGTGGTGGTGGTGACCACATCGGCGTAAGGCAGCGGGTTCGGGTACAGGCCCGCGGCAACCAGGCCGGCGACGTGGGCCATGTCGACGAACAGCAGCGCGCCCACTTTGTCGGCGATTTGACGGAAGCGCGGGAAATCCAGGGTCTTGGAGTAAGCCGAGAAGCCGGCGACGATCATTTTCGGCTGGCACTCGACGGCCAGGCGCTCGACTTCGTCGTAATCGATCAGGCCGGTGTCGGTGTTTATGCCGTACTGTACGGCGTTGTACAGCTTGCCCGAGGACGACACTTTGGCGCCGTGGGTCAGGTGGCCGCCATGGGCCAGGCTCATGCCGAGGATGGTGTCACCGGCATTGATCAGCGCCAGGTACACCGCGCTGTTGGCGGAAGAGCCGGAGTGCGGCTGCACGTTGGCGTAATCGGCACCGAACAGTAGTTTGGCGCGGTCGATGGCCAGGGCTTCAACCTTGTCCACATGCTCGCAGCCGCCGTAATAGCGCTTGCCGGGGTAGCCTTCGGCGTATTTGTTGGTCAGGCCACTGCCCTGGGCTTCCATGACGCGTTTGCTGGTGTAGTTCTCTGACGCGATCAGCTCGATATGATCTTCCTGACGCTGCTCCTCGGCATTCATCGCCGCCAGCAATGCGTCGTCATACCCTTGAATCTGGTCTTTTTTGCTGAACATCGCGTCTCTCCCAGCCTTTCGTATTGTTGAGGCCCTCGCAGGGCCCTTTGATGCGATGGTAGGGCTGGCGCAGAGAGGTCAAATGCCTACGCACGCCACGCAAAGGTGCGTTTACGACATTGCCGGAATATTGTGCAAAGCCCTTGTGGGAGCCAGCTCCCACAAGGGGTTAGGCGATGACCTGGCGGACAAGTAGCAACAGCAGAAAATGCAGCGGATACAGCGCATACGCCCAGCGGCGCATGGCCGGTGGCGAGGCGTTTTTACCATGTCGTAACAAGAGCAAACCCGCCAATGGCGCAATCAGGCAAGCGGCCAACCCCATATGCGCCACTGGCGTGCCGCTATTGAGCAGGATCTGCCACTGATTGCCGGCCAGGCAGACCAAACCCGGCAACAGGCTGAAATACCATGGGCGGATAAATACCAGCAGCATCGCCAGCGGCAGCAACACACCGAAAAACCCGAACATCAGCTGGGCAGAAAACAGTCCCGCGATGACCAGGGCGATTAGCGCCAATCCTCGATCAAACAGCGCCTTCTGCTGCCATCCTCGTGCAACCAGCAACCCCAGCGCCAACGTCGGCAAGACGTTCAAGGTATCGACATCCTCGATAAACAGCCGATAGGGCACTTCACTGATCACACTGAACAGCAACAGCCAGCCCAGGTAGCGCCACTGGCCGGTGACGGGGGCATTGGCAGCCCGGTGCACATTGGCCGCAATCGCCAGGCAAAACCACGGGAACGCCAGACGCCCCGGCACATACAAGCCATCCAGGCTCAAACCGACATAGCGCAAGTGGTCCAGCACCATGCTCAGCAACGCCAGCCACTTGAGCAGATCCAGTGCGCCATCGCGGACGCGTCCGACAGCCAACGTGTGTGTACCGTGCATAATTCCCCAGTGACTTTGCATTTACAGTGCGTGCGCACCCGCGACAATCTTGGTTACAGTGCGCACCAACATCGACCACAGGAATGGGCCATGACTGACAAGAGCCAACAATTCGCCAGCGACAACTATTCCGGCATCTGCCCGGAAGCCTGGGCCGCCATGGAACAAGCCAACCAGGGCCATCAACGCGCCTACGGCGATGATGAATGGACCCACCGTGCCGCCGACGGTTTCCGCAAATTGTTCGAAACCGACTGCGAAGTATTCTTCGCCTTCAACGGCACCGCAGCCAACTCCCTGGCGCTGTCTTCGCTGTGCCAGAGCTACCATAGCGTGATTTGCTCGGAAACTGCCCACGTCGAAACCGACGAATGCGGCGCGCCGGAGTTTTTCTCCAACGGCTCCAAGCTGCTCACCGCACGCACCGAAAACGGCAAGCTGACCCCGGAATCGATCCGCGAGATCGCCCTCAAGCGCCAGGACATCCACTACCCCAAACCGCGCGTGGTCACCCTCACCCAAGCCACGGAAGTGGGCAGCGTGTACACCCCGGAAGAAATCCGCGCCATCAGCGTCACCTGCAAAGAGCTGGGCCTGAACCTGCACATGGACGGCGCGCGCTTCTCCAACGCCTGCGCGTTCCTCGGCTGCTCGCCGGCCGACCTGACCTGGAAAGCCGGTGTGGACGTATTGTGTTTCGGCGGCACCAAAAACGGCATGGCCGTCGGCGAAGCCATCCTGTTCTTCAATCGCAAATTGGCTGAAGACTTCGACTACCGCTGCAAACAGGCTGGCCAGTTGGCCTCGAAAATGCGTTTCCTCTCCGCCCCCTGGGTCGGCCTGCTGGAAAACGACGCCTGGCTCAAACACGCCCGCCACGCCAACCACTGCGCGCAATTGCTCAGCAGCCTGGTGGCGGACATTCCCGGCGTGGAGCTGATGTTCCCGGTACAGGCCAACGGCGTGTTCCTGCAACTCTCGGAACCGGCCATCGCGGCGCTCACGGCCAAGGGCTGGCGCTTCTACACCTTCATTGGCAAAGGTGGCGCACGGTTCATGTGCGCGTGGGATACCGAGGAAGAACGTGTAAGAGAATTAGCCGCAGACATCAGGGAAGTGATGAACGCGTAAGCCTCTCGAATACTGGCGCATTGCCGAGTCTGTTATTTGGTGTTTCTGACAGCATCACAGTCCAATTTCATCGACTAGCCTCTTGGAACCCGAAAGGAAAACGCCGCTGCAGCGGCCACCTTTCGGGAACCACTGCCTGCCGAATAATCGGCCGGAAACGGAAATCCAGCAGAGAGCTAAACTTATGGAATATCAATGTGAAGGCAACACCCTGAGAATCGACGGCGCTACCAGCACTACCGTCATCGACTGGGATGAATTCCGGAGGATCGCCAACGTCGGCGACACCATCCGCGAGCCATCAAGGACGTTGAGGATCTACGACAAAGCCTATGAATTGACAGCATCAGGCCAGCATTTTGTCGTCCATGTCTACGCGCAGTAACCGTTAACACCTGTGGGAGCGGGCTTGCCCGCTCCCACAGGTGATCGTTCCCACGCTCTGCGTGGGAATGCCTCCCCGGACGCTCCGCGTCCAACCCGCACGCAGATTCAAGGACGAATCCATGGGCACAAGCCGCTACGTCATCACCGAACCTGAAAAGCCGCACTTCCTCACCTGTACCGTCATGGAATGGCTGCCGCTGTTCACCCGTGACTACATCGTTGGTCATCTTCTGGACTGCTGGCGATATCAACAAAGCCACGATGCCTTGAATCTCTTCGGCTACGTCGTTCTCGAAAACCACTTGCACTTCGTCGCTCAAGCGCCCGACCTTGGCAAATGCGTGAGCCAATTCAAATCCTTTACCGCCCGTACCATCATTGACGATTTGCAGCGCCGAGGCGCAGAGCGTTTATTACAACGCCTGCGGTTCAGCAAACGGGCGCACAAGATAGACCGGGTTTATCAACTTTGGCAGGAAGGCTCACACGCTGAGTTGGTGTACAGCGAGCGGGTGATGCACCAAAAGCTTGATTACATTCACCACAACCCGGTGAAACGAGGATATGTGGACTTAGCCGAACACTGGCGGTATTCCAGTGCGCGCAATTACGCAGGACAAGAAGGACTCATCGATATTCAACGCTGGCACTAATGCTCGCTCCCACACGCTCCGCGTCCCGGCCTGTGGGCATGGCCTGAATACCGAGCACTTTGTGACGCGGAGCGTCACGGGCTGCATTCCCACGCGGAGCGTGGGAACGATCATCGGTGGCTCACTCAACTCGCTCGTTCCCACGCTCTGCGTGGGAATGCCTCCTGGGGCGCTACGCGTCCCGGCCTGTGGGCATAGCCTGAATACCGGGCACTTTGTGACGCGGAGCGTCAAGGGCTGCATTCCCACGCGGAGCGTGGGAACGATCATCGGTGGCTCACTCAACTCGCTCGTTCCCACGCTCTACGTGGGAATGCCTCCTGGGGCGCTCCGCGTCCCGGCCTGTGGGCATGGCTTGAATACCGGGCACTTTGTGACGTGGAGCGTCACGGGCTGCATTCCCACGCGGAGCGTGGGAACGATCATCGGTGGCTCACTCAACTCGCTCGTTCCCACGCTCTGCGTGGTAATGCCTCCTGGGGCGCTCCGCGTCCCGGCCTGTGGGCATGGCTTGAATACCGGGCACTTTGTGACGCGGAGCGTCACGGGCTGCATTCCCACGGGGAGCGTGGGAACGATCGTTTAGAACTCAATACGCACGTCGCCCTTCGGCACGCTGCAGCACGACAGGATGTAGCCTTCGGCTTCGTCTTCCTCGGTGATCCCGCCGTTGTGGTCCATCTCGACCTCCCCGCCCAGCTTCATGACCTTGCATGTCCCACAAATGCCCATGCCGCACGCTTTGGGGATCAGCAGGCCAAGCTTGGCCGCGGCCGCGTGTACGGTTTCGCCCGGTGCCACACGAATGCTTTTGCCGGAGGCGATGAATTCCACTTGATGCAGGTCTGCCAGGTCGACCTCTGGCGCGTCCGCGGCTTGCTCGGCTTGCTCCACCGCATCGGCGCGGGCTTCCGGCGGCGTGGCGCCGAAGGATTCCTCGTGGTAGCGCGTCATGTCGAAGCCGGCGGCTTCCAGCAGGCGCTTTACCGCGCTCATGTACGGCGTAGGGCCGCAGCAGAACACTTCGCGCTCCAGGAAGTCCGGCACCATCAATTCCAGCATCTTGTGGTTCAGGTAACCGCGATACCCCGCCCAGGGCTCGCCCAACCCGTGTTTTTCACAGATCAGGTGCAGGCTGAAGTTATCGATCCGCGACGCCATGTGCTCCAGCTCGCGATGGTAAATGATGTCTTTGGGCGAGCGGGCGCTGTGGACAAACGTCATGTCGACATTCGCGTTGGTGTCGTAGAACCAGCGCGCCATGGACATCACCGGCGTGATGCCGACGCCGCCGCTGAGGTACAGCACTTTCGGGCTTGGGAAGTCGATGGCATTGAACAGCCCGACCGGCCCGTGCACCGCCAACTCCTGGCCTTCATGCAGGGTGTCGTGCAGCCAGTTGGAAACCCGCCCGCCCGGCACGCGCTTGATGGTCACCGAGAAGCTGTAGGGCACCGACGGCGAACTGGAGATGGTGTACGAGCGCATGATCGGCTGGCCTTCGATCTCCAGCTCCAGGGTGACGAACTGCCCTGGCTTGAAAAAGAACAAAATCGGCTGGTCGGCCATGAAGCAAAAGGTGCGCACGTCCCAGGTTTCCTGGATGACTTTGACGCAACGGACGATGTGCCGACCATTGGCCCAGGTCTGGGTGGTTACCGGGTTCAGGAAGTTGTTGGACATGCTTGCTCTCCACTGCCGATGCTCGGCTTTATGGTGGCGATTCTGCGTAACGCCGGAACCGCCCATTTACCTATCTGCGACATTCACATACTTATCGCGACCAGCCCCCATACCACGGGGCTTGCGCGTCGGGATCAGAGTGGGCCATGTCGCTAATGGACAAGGTTCGGTGCATCGGCGGCCCCACACTCGCTTCCAACAACGACGCTTTCTTTACGCCTTGCTGCAAAACCTGATCAGCCACTTTCGCCGGCCACACAGAATGGCCATGAGGACACACACGATGGACGTCACCGCAACCTTAAGCTTGGGCGATCCGCTGGAACCCGCACGCAAGGCCACCGCGCAAATGCTGCAAGAGCGCGAGCGCACTTATTCGCTGCCGCAGCCGTTCTACTCTGATGAGCGGTTGTTTGATATCGACATGCAGGAGATCTTCCAGAAAGAGTGGTTGATCGCCGGCATGACTTGCGAGATCCCCGCCAAGGGCAACTACATCACCCTGCAAATTGGCAAGAACCCGATCATCGTGATCCGTGGCGCCGACGGCGTGGTGCATGCCTTTCATAACGTGTGCCGCCACCGGGGCTCGCGCCTGTGCACCAGCGACAAGGGCAAGGTTGCCAAGCTCGTTTGCCACTACCACCAGTGGACCTACGAGCTGGACGGCCGCCTGCTGTTCGCCGGCACCGAGATGGGCGCCGACTTCGACATGAAGCAGTACGGCCTGAAGCCTGTGAACGTAAAAACGGCTGGTGGCTACATCTTCATCAGCCTGGCCGAAACCCCGCCGGCCATCGATGATTTCCTGTCGACGCTGAACCACTACATGGAACCCTACGACATGGAGAACACCAAGGTGGCGATTCAAACCACCTTGTTCGAAAAGGCCAACTGGAAGCTGGTGCTGGAAAACAACCGCGAGTGCTACCACTGCAACGCATCGCACCCGGAACTGCTGAAAACCCTGCTGGAATGGGACGACGTCACCGACCCGCGCGCCGACCAGGCGTTTAAAGATCACGTCGCCGCCTCCGCCGCCGCGTGGGACGCCGAAAAGATCCCTTACGCCCACGCCAGCTTCGGCCTGCGCAACCGCATCGTGCGCATGCCGCTGCTCAAAGGCACCGTGTCGATGACCCTGGACGGCAAACAAGGCTGCGCCAAGCTGATGGGCCGCATCAAGAACCCGGACCTGGGCTCGATGCGCATCCTGCACCTGCCGCATTCGTGGAACCACTGCATGGGCGACCACATCATTGTGTTCACCGTGTGGCCGATCAGCGCCCAGGAAACCATGGTCACCACCAAGTGGATCGTGCACAAGGACGCTGTGGAAGGTGTGGACTACGACGTGGAGCGTATGCGCCAGGTCTGGGACGCCACCAACGATCAGGACCGTCGCCTCGCCGAAGAGAACCAGCGCGGGATCAACTCCACCGCGTACCAGCCGGGCCCGTACTCCAAGACCTATGAGTTTGGTGTGGTGAACTTTGTCGATTGGTACAGCGAGCGGCTGCTGAACAACCTGGGCGCGGCGCCAGCGCCGTATCTCAAGGGTGTGGCGGCGCACGAGTAACTGACACACCCAAGATCAAACTGTGGGAGCTGGCTTGCCTGCGATAGCGGAGTAACAGTCGAGGAATGTATCGGCTGATGTATCGCAATCGCAGGCAAGCCAGCTCCCACATGTAAATTGGTCACTGTTCAAAATTTGATCAACCCCCTTACAGCCCTTTGCCCATCTACCCTCCAGCCTTCGCCCAACAACTTATCCACAAAGCCACCCACAGCAATTGTGGGCAAGTGCGCTCAACCCCCGAAATTAACTGAAGAAAATCCGTGACTTATTCAAGTCGTAGGGTTTTAGCCACACCTGATCACTTATTGATCAAACCCTTGAAAGCCCCTGAATACGTGGCCTACAGCAGTACGCGAACACCTTATCCACAGAAGCACCAACAGACTTTGGGGGCAACTTCGCCAGGCTTGTGGAAAACCACCTCAAACCTTCATAAATCGGGGCATTCAGGGGTTTCAGCGAGGCAGTAAGGCAAATTGATCATATTTTGATCAGGCCACTGAAAGCCTTTATCTATAAGGCTCACAGCCGAGAGCGAACATCTTATCCACAGAAGCGCCAACAGACTTTGGGGGCAAGTTTGTGCATGGTTTCAAACTTACCCAGGAAAAAACCCAAGCAAAAACCGTCAGTTAGCCTGGTTGTTTTTCGTACAGAGGGCTGCAGGGCTTGATCAGCCGGGGGTGTGGGCAACCGCGAACAGGTTATCCACAGGCGGATCAACAGGGATTGTGGGTAATCCTTTAGCGCACCACGCCTTCTTCGATGAGTAGCTTCAGAATCGCTTCCGCGCCCGCTTCAGGGCTAAGCCCCTTAAGCACTTGCCCACCGCCACCACTGGCCTTGGCAGTCGCCGCCTTCATCCGATCCGCGCCGCTCTTGGCCTTGATCACCTTGAGGCGCTTGGGCCGGGGCTTGGCCGGTTGCAGCACCGCGTCTGTGAATAACTCGTCCGCCTCGATTTCGACTTCATGGGCCGCCAGCTCCCCGCGCTGCGCCGGGCCATAGGCGCTTTGCCGTGGCTTGGGCGCGGCGTTATCCACAGTCGCCAGGAACGGCAGGCGCACCTTCAGGCGGCGCCGCTGACCGCGCGGCAAGGCTTGCAGCACATGGGCCACGCCGCCGTCGATAGACTCGACCTGCGCCAGCCCGACAATCAACGGCCAGCCCAATTGCTCGGCCAACAGGAACGGCAACATGCCCGAGCCTTCGCCGGTTTCCGCCTGGCTGCCGGTGAGCACCACCTGAGCGCCAGCCTCGCGCAGATAATCACTGAGCACCGGCAAGGCGTCGCTGCCCGCCGGTTGTTCCAGCACATGCAATTGCGGCAGGCCCATGCCCAGGTAGCTGCGTAAAGTGGATTCCTGGATGTCACCGGCATGCAACACCTGCAACTTATCCCCGGCCAGCTGCAGGCCCAGCTCGACGGCGCGAGCATCCTGCTCCGCACGGCGCGGGCGGCCGGAGGTCGGGTGGGCGCCGATGGACACCAGGCTGATTACATTCGTGGTCATGGTCATCTCCTTAAGCCGCATCGCGCTTGGCGCCGTTGCGGTAAACCTGCACCGCAGCGATCAAGGCTTGCAGAATCGCGGCGCTTTCGCCGATCACCGACAGGTCGGCACGCTTGATCATGTCGCAGCCAGGGTCGAGGTTGATCGCCACCACCTTGTCGCAGGCACCGATGCCTTGCAGGTGCTGGATCGCCCCGGAAATGCCCACGGCCACGTACACCCGCGCCGTGACCCAGGTGCCGCTGGCGCCGACCTGGCGATCACGCGCCATAAAGCCATCGTCCACTGCCACCCGTGACGCGCCTTCGGTGGCGCCCAAGGCGGCGGCGGTCTGGTGGAACAATGCCCAATCCTTGACGCCATTGCCGCCAGAGAAAATAAACTCCGCCTCGGCCATCGGAATCGCCCCAGGGTCCACCGCCACTGCGCCGAGATCTTCGATGCGCGGCAGGCTGCGCGCCAGTGCTGTGGATAACTCCACGGGCAAGGCTTCGTGACGGGTTTCGCTGACCGGCTCGGCGCATTCCACCGCTGCCAGAATCAGGCGCGGCAGTGGCCGGGCCAAATCCTCCTGGCCCGCACCGGCGCGGCCGATGCACTCTTCACCCTTGATCTGCCAGACGCGTGTGGCCGGGCGCTCCTTGAGGCTCGCGGCAAAACGCCGGCCCAATTCACCGCCGCCACTGCGGCTGTCGGGCAGCAACCAATGGCGCGGGTTGAACTGGTTATCCACAGCCCGCAAGCCCTGGATGCGTTGCTCCGGTGAATAACCCTCGAATTCGTGGCCTTCCAACACCAGCAGACGATCGACGCCCGCCGTGGCAAAAGCACTTTCTTTGTGCTCGCCAAACACCACCGCCAGCACTGCACCGTCGCTGCCGGCAAGTTGCCGGGCCAGGCCGAGCACGTCGCGGTCATGGCTGCTCAGGCGGCCACCAACCATGTCCGGCACCACGTTGATGTAGAACGCTGGCGCTGTTACCTGGTGCAACGGCAACTGCACTTCCACCGCCGCCGTGCGCTTGGCCGCGCCGCCCTGCTGGGCGCCGCTGCGGTCGATACGCTTGATGCCGTTGGGGCCGATAAAACCCACGCCATGTACATTTTTGCGGATGACGCCGTTCGGCCCCATCCAGCTGTGTTGCAGCGGCTGCATGGCTGCGTGCAACGGGTGCAGGCGGTTACGGGCGATCCATTCGGCCCGTGGGTCGCGGCGGATAATGTCGCTCATCAGTGCACCTCCGCAGGTTGACGCTTGATAGGGGCCTTGGCCGGTGCGGCGTCTTCAAGTAACGCGTCGGCCACCAGTTCAGCGATGTCCTTGATCAGTGGCCGTGGCTCAACCACGCCCTCAAGCATCGCCGTGCATTGTGGACAACCTACAGCCACCAGCTCGGCGCCGGTTTCGCGGATGTCATCCATGCGCATATCCGGGATGCGCTGCTTGCCAGGGATATCGGTGATCGGCGCGCCGCCACCGCCGCCGCAGCAGCGCGAACGGAAGCCCGAGCGTTGCATCTCCTTCACCTCGATGCCCAACGCCCGCAGCACTTGGCGCGGCGCCTCGTATTCGCCGTTGTAGCGGCCCAGGTAACAAGGGTCGTGGTAGGTCACGCTGTTGCCCTTGTGCTGGCCCAGGTTCAGCGCGCCCTCGCCGATCAGTTCGGCCATGAAGGTGCTGTGGTGCTGCACAACATAGTTACCGTTGAAGGCGCCGTATTCGTTCTTCAGCACGTGGAAGCTGTGCGGGTCGCAGGTGACGATGCGCTTGAAGCTGTACTTTTCCAGTGTGCGGATATTGCGCGTGGCCAGCAGTTGGAAAGTGGCTTCATCGCCCAGACGCCGCGCCACATCACCGCTGTCGCGTTCTTCCAGGCCGAGCACGGCAAAGTCGACTTTGGCCGCTTTGAGCACTTTGACGAAGGCGCGCAAGGTGCGCTGGTTGCGCATGTCGAACGCGCCGTCACCGACCCAGAACAGCACGTCGCAGCTGGCTTTTTCGCTGAGCAACGGCAGGTTCAGGTCCGCTGCCCAGTTGAGGCGACCGCCCGGTGCGAAACCGCCGGGGTTATCGGTGGCAATCAGGTTTTCCAGGACTTCGGCGCCCTTGTTCGGCGTGGCGCCTTTTTCCAGGGTGAGGTAGCGGCGCATGTCGACGATGGCGTCGACGTGCTCGATCATCATCGGGCACTCTTCCACGCAGGCGCGGCAGGTGGTGCACGACCACAGGGTTTCGGCGTCGACCAGGCCATTGACGATGGGCTGGTGCGGGTTGCCGCTGTGTTCGCCCACCGGCTTGCCTGGATACGGGCTGCCGGCGAACTTGGCATCGGTGCCACCGGCCAGGCCAACGACCATGTCCTGAATGAGTTTTTTCGGGTTCAGCGGCTGGCCGGCGGCGAACGCCGGGCACGCGGCTTCGCACTTGCCGCACTGCACGCAGGCGTCGAAACCGAGCAGTTGGTTCCAGGTGAAATCCTTGGGTTTTTCCACGCCCAATGGCGCGGTTTTATCGCTGAGGTCGAGCGGCTTCAAACCTGTAGAACGGCCACCACCAAAACGCTCGGCGCGGCGGTGCCAGGCCAGGTGCAGGGCACCGGCAAAGGCGTGTTTCATCGGCCCGCCCCAGGTCATGCCGAAGAACATTTCGCTCACGCCCCACAGCACGCCCAGGCTCAATAGCGCGGCGAGCAGCCAGCCACCGAAGTCGGCGGGCAGAATCCCCGCCACCGGCAAGGTCACCAGAAAGAAGCTCACCGAGAACGCCATGAGGCTTTTCGGCAGGCGCATCCACGGGCCTTTCGACAGACGCGCGGGTGGGTTGCGCCGACGCAGGTAGACGAAGGTGGCGCCGACGAACATCAGCACCGAGGCCAGCAGCAACGCATAGCCGAGGACACGGTTATGCAGGCCAAAACCATGTACCAAAATAGCCAGCAGCGCCGACAGCACAAAGCCCAGGGCGGTAGCGACGTGGGTGTTGGCGATGTATTTGTCGCGGGCCACCACGTGGTGCAAGTCGACCATGTAGCGCTTGGGCATGGCCAACAGGCCGCCGAGCAAGTCGACCCTGGAAGCACGCCCACGGCGCCACATGTTGACCCGGCGCAGGGCGCCGAGGGCGGCGAGGCCGATGGCTGCAAACAAAAGAATAGGAAGCAAGGTGTTCAACATGGTGAAGCTCCCACAATGATCGTCCCCACGCTCTGCGTGGGGATGCATCCTGTGACGCTCTGCGTCACGACCTTAAGAGCGGACGCGGAGCGTCCAGGGCAGCATTCCCACGCAGAGCGTGGGAACGATCAGGTGCGTCAGAAATCCTTGCACAAGCGCAGGGCGTCATAGATCGCGGCGTGGGTATTACGCTGCGCCACACAGTCACCGATGCGGAACAGCAAGTAGCCGTCACCCGCCTCGCTCAAGCACGGCTGCGGCTTGATCGCGAACAAGGCTTCGACGTCGATCTGGCCCTTGTTGCGCGAGCCTTCCTTGAGCCCGTAGTAAATGGCCTCGTCCGGGCGCACACCGTTCTCGACCACCACCTGGTCAACCACGCGTTCTTCCTTGGCGCCGGTGTATTCGTTCTCCAGCACCGCCACCAGCTTGTCGCCCTCGCGGTAGACCTTTTCCAGCATCATGTCGCCGGTCATGATCACTTCTTTGGGGTACATGCTGCGGTAGTAAGTCGGGAACGACGTACCGCCAATCGCCACGCCTGGTTTGATGTCGTCGGTGACGATTTCCACCTGGCAGCCTTTGTCGGCCAGGAAGTCGGCCACCGACATGCCGGTGAACTCGCAGATGGTGTCGTACACCAGCACGTTCTTGCCCGGCGCGACTTTGCCGTCGAGTACGTCCCAGCTGCTGACCACCAGGCCTTCAGCGGCGCCCCAGTGTTCGTTCTGCTCGATAAACGGATGCCCGCCGACGGCCAGCACCACGATGTCAGGGCGCAGGTCGAGGATGGTCTCGACATCCGCCGCCACGCCCAGGCGCAGGTCGACCTTCAAGCGCGCCAGCTCCAGTTGGAACCAGCGGGTGATGCCGGCGATCTGGTCACGCTGCGGAGCTTTGGAGGCTGTAGTGATCTGCCCGCCGATAAATTCTTTCTTCTCGAACAGGGTCACATCGTGGCCACGTTCGGCCGCGACCCGCGCCGCTTCCATGCCGGCCGGGCCAGCACCCACCACCACGACTTTGCGTTTGACCCCGGTGGATTTCTCGATGATGTGCGGCACGCCCATGTATTCACGGGAGGTCGCGGCGTTCTGGATGCACAACACATCCAGGCCCTGGTATTGGCGGTCGATGCAGTAGTTGGCACCGACGCATTGTTTGATCTGGTCGATCTGGCCCATCTTGATCTTGGCGATCAGGTGCGGGTCGGCGATGTGCGCACGGGTCATGCCGACCATGTCCACATAGCCGCCTTCCAAAATGCGTGTGGCCTGATTCGGGTCCTTGATGTTCTGCGCGTGCAGCACTGGAACCTTGACCACTTCCTTGATACCGGCCGCCAGATGCAGGAACGGCTCCGGCGGGTAGCTCATGTTGGGGATAACGTTGGCCAGGGTGTTGTGGGTGTCGCAACCCGAACCCACCACGCCGATAAAGTCGAGCATGCCGGTGTCGTCGTAATACTTGGCGATCTGCTTCATGTCCTCGTGGGACAGGCCGTCCGGGTGGAACTCGTCACCACACAGGCGCATGCCCACGCAAAAGTCGTCACCGACTTCGGCGCGCACGGCTTTGAGTACTTCCAGGCCGAACTTCATGCGGCCCTCGAAAGTGCCGCCCCATTCGTCGGTACGCTTGTTGACCCGCGGGCTCCAGAACTGGTCGATCATGTGCTGGTGCACCGCGGACAGTTCCACACCGTCCAGGCCACCGGCCTTGGCGCGCTTGGCGGCGCTGGCGTAGTTGCCGATTACGCGCCAGATTTCTTCCGGCTCGATGGTCTTGCAGGTAGCGCGGTGCACCGGCTCACGCACGCCGGACGGCGACATCAGGGTTGGCCAGTTAAAGCCGTCCCAGCGCGAGCGACGGCCCATGTGGGTAATCTGGATCATGATCTTGGCGCCATGCTTGTGCATGGCGTCGGCCAGGTTCTGGAAGTGCGGGATGATGCGGTCGGTGGACAGGTTCACCGAGCTCCACCACTCCTGCGGGCTGTCGATGGCCACCACCGAGGAGCCGCCACAGATCGCCAGGCCGATACCGCCCTTGGCTTTCTCTTCGTAGTACTTCACATAGCGGTCGGTGGTCATGCCGCCGTCGGTGGCATACACCTCGGCGTGGGCGGTACTGAGCACGCGGTTGCGGATAGTCAGTTTGCCGATCTGGATCGGCGCAAACATTGCTTCGAAAGCCATGGCACGGTTCCTCGACTTACAACGGCTTGACGGTGAACAGGCCGTCGTCATGGCCCTCTTCGGAGCCTCCGTAAACTTGCTCGGCTACGGTGCGAATCTTGCTGCCGCGCGCCTGCAGAATCTGGTCCATGGCACCGGCAAACCAGCCGGTGAACATGTAGTCCACTTTGCGCCCGACCTTGCCGTACACATAGACAAAGGCCGAGTGTTCGAGCTTGACGCTGGCAGTGCCTTTGTCGAGGTCGATGTCCTGGATCTTGAACAGGCCCCAGCCGCGTTGCGACAGGCGCTTCATGTAATGCTCGAACACTGCAACGCCTTCCAGGCCATGGCATTCAGCTTCTTTTTCGCACCAGTGCCAGGCAGATTTGTAGCCGGCCTTGTAGAGGATCTCGGCGTAGGCGTCGGCGCCCAGCACTTCTTCGATGCCCATGTGGTTGTTGACGAAGAAATGCCTTGGCACATACAGCATCGGCAGGGCGTCGGAGGTCCAGACACCGGTTTCGCTGTCGACTTCGATAGGCAATTGCGGGGCGATTTTGGCCATGGAAACTTAACTCCAGAAAATTCTCAGGTATGCCCCGACGCGAACGGTCGGGGAGAAATGCGGTGGCTTATTCGCCCCAGACGTCTTTCAAGACATTGACCCAGTTCTCGCCCATGATCTTGCGCACCACGCGCTCGCTGTGGCCGCGTTTGAGCAGGGTCTCGGTGAGGTTGGGGAACTCGCCCACGGTGCGGATGCCCAGCGGGTTGATGATCTTGCCGAAGCTGGTCAAGCGGCGGGCGTAACCCTTGTCATGGGTCAGCATCTCGAAGAAATCCTGGCCATGGCCCTGGGTGAAGTCGGTGCCGATGCCGATCGCGTCTTCGCCGACGATGTTCATGGTGTATTCGATGGCTTCGGCGTAGTCGTCGATAGTCGAATCGATGCCCTTGGCCAGGAACGGCGCGAACATGGTCACGCCGACAAAACCGCCATGGTCGGCGATGAACTTGAGTTCTTCATCGGACTTGTTGCGCGGATGCTCTTTAAGGCCCGACGGCAGGCAGTGGGAGTAGCACACCGGCTTTTTCGATTCGAGGATGACTTCTTCGCTGGTTTTGGAACCGACGTGGGACAGGTCGCACATGATGCCGACACGGTTCATCTCGCCGACGATCTCACGACCAAAGCCCGACAGGCCGCCATCGCGCTCGTAGCAACCGGTGCCAACCAGGTTCTGGGTGTTGTAGCACATCTGCACCACACCCACGCCGAGCTGCTTGAAGATCTCGACGTAGCCGAGTTGGTCCTCAAACGCATGGGCGTTCTGGAAGCCGAAGATGATGCCGGTCTTGCCCTGCTCTTTTGCACGGCGAATGTCGGCGGTGGTTTTCACCGGGATCACCAGGTCGCTGTTTTCACGGATCAGGGTCTGGCTGGCAACGATGTTGTTGATCGTGGCCTGGAAGCCTTCCCACACCGACACCGTGCAGTTGGCGGCGGTGAGGCCACCTTTGCGCATGTCTTCGAACAGGTCGCGGTTCCACTTGGCAATAATCAGACCGTCGATAACGATGCTGTCGGCGTGCAACTCGGCTGGGCTCATCAGGCGTCCCCTTATTGGCGATTCATGCGCCGAATCGTCTGCCGGCGCTTTGGGGCCAGCATATGCCCAGGGGCAACCTGAGCCGGGTGCAAAAACGACAGGGGAATTGCCGAAAGCGTCAATCAGCGACAAAGGCCTACATGACATCGCTGACGGGTGGCTGTTCTTTGTCCCACGCTTGAGCCAGAATTTGCTCATCACCTGATATGAGACGGCGCAATGAAATCGATTTTCCTGGCTTTGGCACTCATCGCAACCGGCGTCCACGCCGCCGAAGACACCGACAACACGCCTTGCGATGGCATCGAAAACGACAAACAAACCCTGGAATGCGCCACCTATAACAAAACCACCGCCGAGCAATTGCTCAAGGATAACTATCAGGGCTTGCTCGAACGCATGGGTTCAACCTATGGCAGCAACAAATCGCAACTGGCCGACATTACCGCTCGTCTGAAGGATGCCCAGCAGAAGTGGGAAAAACTTCGCGATGCCGACTGCGCGGTGGACACCTTCCCGGCGGTGAATGGCAGCAAGGACTACGCGATTCAACAGAATGACTGCCTGGCGCGGATGAGTGATGAGCGGTCGGAGTTTTTGGAGTCGATTGGGCAGGAATAAGCGACAATCCCGTCACTTCCTCTCTGAAACAAGGCTATTCATGACTATCTGCGGCATCGAAATCAAAGGCAGCGAAGCCATCATCGCCGTCGCTTCCCTGGACAACCAGGCGCTGACCCATGTGGCCCTGGCCACCAAGAAAATCGCCCTCGATGACGACGATGAGGCAGCCAACGTCAAGGCCTTCGCCGCCCAGGTGAAGGCCTTTGTGCAAGAAAACGCCATCACCCGCATCGCGATCAAGAAGCGCAGCAAGAAAGGCGAATTCGCCGGTGGCCCGACCACGTTCAAGATTGAAGGGGTGTTTCAGTTGCTGGACGGGGTTGAGGTGACATTGCTGTCGCCGCAGACCATCAATGCGCAGAACAAGAAGCACGACTTTGCCCTGCCGGCTTCGCTGAACAAGTATCAGCATGAGGCCTTCAAGGCGGCGTGTTCGGCGCTGGTAAAAAAATAAGCCACACCCAAAAACCCCTGTGGGAGCTGGCTTGCCTGCGATGGCGGTCTGCCAGACAACGCTGCACTGCCTGATCTACCGCTATCGCAGGCAAGCCAGCTCCCACAGTTGATTTATGGTGTCTTTGAGTTCGGTGTACAGCGCTTGTGCAGCAGCCAATCGCCAAAGGATTTGTCCTCAAGGGCATACCCCCCGCGACTCGACTTCCACACCAATTCTTTGTCACGCAAGGCATCGATACAGGCCTGAATGGTCTGGGTGCCCGGCACCACGTCGCTGCCCATGTCCTCCAGTGCCTTGCTGACCGCCGTGAGTGTGCTATCGGTAAACGGCGCAAAAGGCTCGTTGTTCTGCGAGCGCTCCACCATCACCTCCAACACAGCACGCTGGGGAACGGTGAGGTTGTTCCACGCGCTTTCAAATTCGGTCCACACGCCGGCACGCAACAGTTCGGCGCGGCTGTGCAGCAGCTGGCCCAGGTTGCTCGCTTCGCCCAACTCCAGCGCCACTTCGCCGATGATGGTACGCAGCATCTCCGGGCGACGGCCGACCAGTTCGAAGGCTTCGTCGATATCCGCAGCGTTGAACTGATTGGTGCTGGCCAAATGCGCGTTGAGGTGCAGGGTGTAGGCCTGAGTGAACTCTTTGCCGAGCAAGGGAAAGGGGGTGATGCTGGAGCCGAAGAATGGCTGGCTTTTACCGAGGACCAAATGCGCGAGCTTGTCGCGATTGGAGCCGGTGAACACCAGGCGCAAGCCACTGCCCTCCTCGTCACGGCCTTGGTTGAGCTGATCTCGGGCAGCTTTCAACGCGAACATCGCGTTGATGCCGGACTCGGTGGTCAGTGCGTGCTGCGCTTCATCAATCACCAGCACGACGGGCTTTTCGGCAGCGCTGTGGAGCAACTCCAACGCTTGAGTCAGCGTCGCGCCAACCGGCAATTGTGGCGTGCTGAAGTCCCAGGAAAGGGTACGCAGGAAGCTTAGCTTCTCGATTCCAATGTTCTTGGCCAGCTTGCGAATACCCTTTTCATAGGGCACCAGAGCCGCGGCGATAGCGCTGGCGATCAACTCCGCCGGATCTTTCTCTTTGTCAGCCCAGAGATCCACGTAAACCGCCAGCCAACCCCGCAGTTGACACTCCGGGATCAGGTCTTCGCGCAAAAAGGTGCTTTTGCCGGTGCGTCGAGGTGCTGCGAGGAACAGGCCTGAAGTGAAATCCTGAATCCCGGCGCCGACCAAGCCATCAGCAATGCTGCGAGCCAGCGTCGGGCGGCGAAACACAAAGCCGCTGTGCTTGGACATGGTTTTATACTCAATTATTGGAACAGCTATAAATTATAGTCGCGAGTATAATTGACTATAATTGCCCGTCAAACCACTTCCCGTCGCCGATCCTCTCTCGGGCACTTGGCAAACCGCGCCCTGTAGCTGCGGGTGAAGTACGACGGCGACTCAAACCCGCACGCAATGCTCACTTCCAGCACGCTCATGTCGCTTTGGCGCAATAGCTGCCGGGCTTTTTCCAGGCGCAGGCCGAGGTAGAAGTTGCTCGGTGTGTCGTTCAGGTGCAGACGGAACAGGCGCTCCAGCTGGCGCCGCGTGACCTTAATGGCCTCGGCCAACGCCAATGTGCTCAGCGGCGGTTCGCTGTGTTGCTCCATCTCGCCGATCACCTGCACCAGCTTCTTGTTGTTGATGCCGTAGCGCGTGGCGATCTGCATGCGCTGGTGGTCTTTGCGCGGGCGGATGCGCCCGAGCACGAATTGCTCGGACACCTGGATCGCCAGGTCCGGGCCGTGGGCCTGGGCGATCAGGTCGAGCATCAGGTCGATGGAGGCGGTGCCACCGGCGCAGGTGATGCGCCGGCGGTCAATCTCGAACAGCTCCTGGGTCACCGTGAGCTGTGGATAGGATTCCTTGAACGCGTCGATGGCTTCCCAGTGCAGGGTCAGGCGGTGGCCGTCGAGCAAACCGGCTTCTGCGAGCACACAGGCGCCGGTGTCGATGGCGCCGAGGGTCACGCCCTCGTGGTCAAGGCGACGCAACCAGTGCTCCAGCGCGGGGGTGGTGAACTTCAAGGGTTCGAAGCCTGCGACCACCATCAGCGTCGCGCCTTTTTTCAGCGGCTCCAGCGCGGCGTCGGCGTTCACCGACATGCCATTGCTCGCCAACACCGCGCCGCCATCGGCACTTAACACGTGCCAGCGATACAACTCGCCGCGAAAGCGGTTGGCCACGCGCAGCGGTTCCAGCGCGGAAATAAAGCCGATGGCCGAGAAACCCGGCATCAGCAGAAAGTAGAAATCCTGGGACATGGTGGCGCTCTCGTTGGACGGGCAGCGTGCTCACTGTGATACGCCAGTTCAACCGGCCATTCAAGAGCACAGGTCGCTGCAGTGCAAGAGCTGGTCGCCGCCGTGCGCTTTGCCTCCCCTCAAGCTGCGTAACGTGATCCCACGGCGCACAAAGACGCCGGCCCCCACAATAACGACCTGCCGAGGGATCCACCATGAACCGACTGATCAGCCGCTGCGTGCTTGCACTCAGCGCCAGCGCCATCTTGAGCACTAATGTACTGGCAGCGGATGCCGCTTCTTGCCAAAACGTGCGCATGGGCGTGGTGAACTGGACCGACGTAATCGCCACCAGCGCCATGACCCAAGTACTGCTCGACGGCCTCGGCTACAAGACCAAACAAACCAGCGCCTCCCAGCAAATCATCTTCGCCGGTATCCGCGACCAGCGCCTGGACATGTTCCTGGGCTACTGGAACCCGCTGATGACCCAGACCATCACGCCGTTTGTCGACGCCAAGCAAGTCAAAGTCCTCGACAAACCGAGCCTGGAAGATGCGCGCGCCACCCTCGCCGTGCCGACTTACCTGGCGGACAAAGGTCTGAAAACCTTCGCCGACATCGCCAAGTTTGAAAAAGAACTGGGCGGCAAGATCTACGGCATCGAGCCAGGCTCGGGCGCCAATACCCAGATCAAGGCGATGATCGCCAAGAACCAGTTCGGCCTCGGCAAGTTCCAGTTGGTGGAGTCCAGCGAAGCCGGGATGCTCGCCGCCGTCGACCGCGCCGTGCGCCGCAAAGAGGCCGTGGTGTTCTTTGGCTGGGCGCCGCACCCGATGAACGTCAACGTCGCGATGACTTACCTCACCGGCAGCGATGACGCCCTTGGCCCGAACGAAGGCATGGCCACGGTGTGGAGCGTGACTTCGCCGACCTACGCCGAGCAGTGCCCCAATGTGCACAAGCTACTGACCAACCTGACTTTCACCGCCGCCGACGAGAGCCGAATGATGCAGCCGTTGCTGGATCACAAAGACGCCCTCGAGTCTGCCAGGCAGTGGCTCAAGGACCACCCGCAAGACCAGCAGCGCTGGCTCGAAGGCGTGACCACCTTCGACGGCAAACCAGCCGCAGCCAACCTGCAACTGACCAGCAAATAACCTGATTCGCATCACCGTATCGCAGCCGCTGTTGGCTGCGAACGGCATCACTACGCCCGCCTGTAAGGAACCGCCTCATGAACCACGACGTCATCATCACCTGCGCACTCACCGGTGCTGGCGACACGACCAGCCGCAGCCCGCACGTGCCGGTCACTCCCAAACAAATCGCCGCCGCCGCCGTGGAAGCCGCCAAAGCCGGCGCCACCGTGGTGCACTGCCATGTGCGTGACCCGCAAACCGGCAAGTTCAGCCGCGACGTGGCGCTGTACCGCGAAGTGATGGAGCGCATTCGCGAGGCCGACATCGACATCATCGTCAACCTCACCGCCGGCATGGGCGGCGACCTGGAAATCGGCGGTGGCGAGAACCCGATGGAGTTCGGCCCCAACACCGACCTGGTCGGCCCGCTGACGCGCCTGGCCCACGTGGAAGAGCTGCTGCCGGAGATCTGCACCCTGGACTGCGGCACACTCAACTTCGGCGATGGCGACACCATTTACGTTTCTACCCCGGCGCAGCTGCGGGCGGGCGCCAAGCGTATTCAAGAGCTGGGCGTTAAGGCCGAGCTGGAAATTTTCGACACCGGCCACCTGTGGTTCGCCAAGCAGATGATCAAGGAAGGCTTGCTCGATAACCCGCTGTTCCAGCTGTGCCTGGGCATCCCATGGGGCGCGCCGGCCGACACCACCACCATGAAAGCCATGGTCGACAACCTGCCTGCCGACGCCGTGTGGGCTGGCTTCGGCATCGGCCGCATGCAAATGCCCATGGCGGCGCAAGCGGTGCTGCTGGGCGGCAACGTGCGGGTCGGCCTGGAAGACAACCTGTGGCTGGACAAGGGCGTGCTCGCCACTAACGGCCAACTGGTGGAGCGCGCGAGTGAAATCCTCAGCCGCCTGGGTGCTCGGGTCATGACCCCGGCGGAAGGCCGAATCAAGATGGGCCTGACCAAGCGCGGTTAACTCAGACACCACAAAACCCTGTGGGAGCCGGGCTTGCCCGCGATAGCGGTACACCTGCACCGAATGCATCAACTGACACACCGCATTCGCGAGCAAGCCCGCTCCCACATGGGTACATCACATTATTCAGGAACGTCGACATGAGCTTTATCACCGAAATCAAAACCTTCGCCGCCCTCGGCAGCGGCGTTATCGGCAGCGGCTGGGTGTCCCGCGCCCTGGCCCACGGCCTGGATGTGGTCGCCTGGGACCCGGCGCCCGGCGCTGAAGCCGCATTGCGCAAACGTGTCGCCAACGCCTGGGGTGCGCTGGAGAAACAAGGCCTGGCGCCGGGAGCCTCTCAGGATCGCCTGCGCTTTGTCACCACCATTGAAGAATGCGTAAAAGACGCCGACTTCATCCAGGAAAGCGCCCCGGAACGCCTGGAGCTGAAACTCGAACTGCACAGCAAAATCAGCGCCGCCGCCAAGCCGAACGCACTGATTGGCTCCAGCACCTCGGGCCTGTTGCCGAGTGAGTTCTACGAGGGTTCGACCCACCCGGAACGCTGCGTGGTCGGCCACCCGTTCAACCCGGTTTACCTGCTGCCGCTGGTGGAAGTGGTGGGCGGCAAGCACACCGCGCCGGAGGCGATTCAAGCGGCGATCAAGGTGTATGAATCCCTCGGCATGCGCCCGCTGCATGTGCGCAAGGAAGTGCCAGGGTTTATCGCCGACCGTTTGCTTGAAGCGCTGTGGCGTGAGGCGTTGCACCTGGTCAATGATGGCGTGGCAACCACGGGCGAGATCGATGACGCGATTCGTTTTGGCGCCGGTTTGCGCTGGTCGTTCATGGGCACATTCCTGACTTACACCCTCGCGGGCGGTGATGCCGGAATGCGCCACTTCATGGCCCAGTTCGGCCCGGCACTGCAGTTGCCGTGGACGTATTTGCCGGCGCCGGAGCTGACCGACAAGTTGATTGATGATGTGGTCGACGGCACCAGCGATCAGTTGGGTAAACACAGCATTTCGGCGCTGGAGCGCTATCGTGATGATTGCTTGCTGGCGGTATTGGAAGCGGTGAAAACCACCAAAGCCAAACACGGCATGAGCTTCGCTGAATAACCGCTGTTGATCTGTGTGGGAGCTGGCTTGCCTGCGATAGCGATGCAAAATTCACCATCGCCATCGCAGGCAAGCCAGCTCCCACATTTTGACTGCATACATTCTGGAATATATGTGATGCCTGCACTGACCACCTACACCACCCACATCCAGCCCGACTGGGTCGACTACAACGGCCACCTGCGCGACGCGTTCTACCTGCTGATCTTCAGCTACGCCACCGACGCGCTGATGGACACCCTCGGGCTGGACAGCGAAAACCGCGAAGCCAACGGCCACTCGCTGTTCACCCTGGAACTGCACCTGAACTACCTGCACGAAGTGAAACTTGGCGCAGACGTAGAGGTGCACACCCAACTGATCGCCCACGACGCCAAGCGCCTGCACCTCTATCACAGCCTGCACCTTGTGGGCGATGCGAAGGAATTGGCCGGCAACGAACAGATGCTGCTGCACGTCGATCTGGCCGGGCCGCATTCGGCGCCGTTTACCGAGGCCACCCTGGAAAAGCTCGCGGGCATCAGCGCCGAACAGGCCGACCTGCCGCGCCCTGCCTTGCTGGGCCGAGTGATTGGATTACCCCCCAAAAAACAATAAGGAGCCGCCATGCAAACCGCCGCCGCTGTTGCCGATTTCCGTACTTACCCGAAGATCTGCGACCTTGCCGGGGCGCAGGTGCTGGATGATCAAATTCGCGTGCAGTGGGCCGATGGGCGGGTCAGCCCGTTCCATCATCAGTGGCTGCGGGACAACTGCCCTTGCAGCGAATGCGTGTACAGCGTCACCCGTGAGCAGGTGCTGGAAATTGTCGATGTGGACGAGCATCTGCGCCCAGTCAGCGCGCACATCGATCAAGGTTTTCTGTGCGTGGAATGGTCCGGCGGCCATCGCAGCCAGTACGACCCAGGCTGGTTGCGCGCCCACGCCTATGACGATCAATCACGCGCCGAACGCCGTGCGGCCAAACCCCAGTCGCAACTGTGGCACAGCACCTTCGAGCTGCCCGTCTTCGACTATGTGACGGTGATGGAAGACCCCAAAGCCCTGCTGCAATGGTTGCTGGCCTTGCGTGACGGCGGCCTTACGCAAATCCGTGGCGTGCCCACCGAGCCAGGCTCGCTTGCACTGATCGCCAAGCGTATTTCATTTATTCGCGAAAGCAACTTCGGCGTGCTGTTCAACGTGCAATCCAAGGCCGATGCCGACAGTAACGCCTACACCGCTTTCAACCTGCCGCTGCACAGCGACTTGCCGACGCGGGAGCTGCAACCTGGGCTGCAATTTTTGCATTGCCTGGTGAACGACGCCGACGGTGGCGAGAGCATTTTTGTCGATGGGTTTGCCATCGCCCAGGCGCTGCGCACGGAAGACCCGGAGGCGTTTCGCGCACTGTGTGAAATCCCGGTGGAGTTTCGCAATAAAGACCGGCACAGCGACTATCGCCGCCTGGCCCCGATCATTGCGCTGGACGCCCTGGGCGATGTGGCAGAGATTCGCATGGCCAACTTTTTGCGTGGGCCGTTTGAGGCCAGCGTGGCGCAGATGCCGTTGTTGTACCGGGCGTATCGGCGTTTTATTGCGATGACGCGCGAGGATCGTTTCCGGCTGGTCAAACGCCTGAATCCTGGTGAGTTGTGGTGTTTTGATAACCGCCGCACCTTGCATGCGCGCAATGCGTTTGACCCGGCTTCGGGGGCGCGGCATTTTCAGGGTTGTTACATTGATCGGGATGAGTTGCTCTCAAGGATTCTGGTGTTGCAGCGGTAGACCGAGGCGCCTGCATTCGCGAGCAAGCCCGCTCCCACATTTGGCGCCATTTCAAAGGTAAAACTCGGTCAAATGTGGGAGCAACTGTCTTAACCTACCGTCCGTCAGCGCCATTCTGTACCGTCTCGCAGCATGGCATTTAGTCTGATCAGTAGTATCCGCATGCAGGC
>NZ_LMKI01000002.1:0-171232 GCF_001421425.1 Pseudomonas sp. Leaf15 | reverse complement strand
CTCGTGCTTCTAGCACCGCGGACTCACAGCTTGCCATCCACCCCTCTCACCACAGAGTTTATTCCCAGATCAAGACACAAGCGGGCTTGCTCGCGAAGAGGCCAGCATATCCACCACAAACCCCAGCCAAAAAAAGCCCCGGGCCAGCCGTGACTGGATCGGGGCAGAGTGCTTGGTGTGAGCGTGACATCCCGAGGGTGACCAAACCGTCAAGGTGCGTGCCTGGCCTCCAGTGTGCCTATTGTTGCTATTGGTAAATGACCCGAAAACGACCTGTTCATAGCCATCTGAGCCATTCGCCGATTCTGCCCTTGCCGACCGGCCGCGGGCCTACCAGAATCCCAATCAATCCCGCTCCCTACACCAGGATAAACGTCATGATGCACGCGGACTTGATTGACCAGGATGACCTGCTGAGCCAACTGCGCTCGCTGGGTTTCGAGGTATCCAGCGGCGCCAGCGCCGAACAGGCTTGCGAATGTGCGGTACGCGGCTTGAGCGCTGCGCGGGCCAAGGCGCTCAAGGGCATGGTGGAACAGATGTACACCGGCAGCGCGACGATCTTGCCGGCGGTGCGCCAGGCGATCGACAAGCAGTTGTTGCCGGCTTTGGTGCAGTTCAAGCAGAGCTCGGGCGCCTGATAGATCGCTATCGCAGGCAAGCCAGCTCCCACATTTGACTGGGTTCACAATTCAAATGTGGGAGCTGGCTTGCCTGCGATAAAGCCACCTCGGTCTAAAGCCTTACACTGGCAAACGTCGATTCATTACGCGCCTGGCTCAACGCCGACATCGGCCCCGACAACGGTGACAACACCAACGCCTGCGGAATCGGCAGCATCGCCACTTGCTGGGTGGTGTTGGAACCTACGCGCTCATCCCGTGGCGGAATGCCGAAGTATTCGCGGTAGCATTTGGAGAAGTGCGGCGTGGACACAAACCCGCACACCGAGGCCACTTCGATGATCGACATCGGCGTTTGCTTGAGCAGCTGCCGTGCACGAATCAGGCGCAATTTGAGGTAGTAGCGCGACGGCGAGCAGTGCAGGTATTTCTGGAACAGCCGCTCCAGTTGGCGGCGCGACACGGCGACGTACACCGCCAGTTCGTCCAGGTCGATCGGCTCTTCCAGGTTGGCTTCCATCAACGCAACGATTTCCTGCAGTTTCGGCTGGTTGGTGCCGAGCATGTGCTTGAGCGGCACACGCTGGTGATCCTGTTCGTTGCGGATGCGTTCGTACACGAACATCTCGGAGATGGCGGCCGACAATTCACGGCCGTGGTCGCGGCTGATCAGGTGCAGCATCATGTCCAGCGGCGCGGTGCCGCCCGAACTGGTAAAGCGGTTACGGTCGAGGGTGAACAGGCGCGTGCTCATGGCCACGCGCGGGAAGGCTTCCTGCATCGAGGCCAGGCATTCCCAGTGCACGCTGCAATCAAAGCCGTCGAGCAACCCGGCGCAGGCCAAGGCCCAACTGCCGGTGCAGACCGCGCCAAGGCGACGCGATTGGCGCGCCTGGCTTTGCAGCCACGACACATGTTCACGGGTCACGGTGCGCTGGATACCCACGCCGCCGCACACAATCACAGTGTCCAGGGCCGGAGCTTTGTGCATGGAGGCATCGGGGGTGATTTGCAGACCGTCGCTGGCCCACACCTGGTTGCCGTCGACACTCAGGGTTGTCCAGCGATACAGCTCGCGGCCGGACAGCTGGTTGGCCATGCGCAGCGGTTCCACTGCCGAAGCCAGGGAAATCAGCGTGAAATTGTCCAGCAGCAAAAAGCCGATGGATTGAGGCGCACGGTTCTGGGGTTGGGCCCCGGAGTTGAACGACGTCATCGCGGTATCTCCTCACACAAAGCGGGTGATGGCCTCAGGCGAGGCTCTTGTTATTGCGTTCGTCTCCAGCAAGGAGCGAGGCTTGGAATGGATAGAGCAAATGCCATGCCTAAAATTGAATGGCCGTCCAATAAATCCTAAAAACGACCTGATGACGCGTCTATATAAGCCCGCGCAGGGAGTGCGGGATATGGCCGGAAATGGACGTCAGACCGGCCCTGCTCAAGGGGTGTGAGCAGATCGGTAGCACTTGTGGGAAGGCGCTTTGCGGGTGTGGGAAAGGTCTGTCACCGCACGCACGGGTGACGGGTGGTAAGGCGCGGGATCGTTCGCAAGCTACTTATCTATTTGCGACGCGCTAAAAGGTGGCGCGTTTGGGTTCGGGTGTTCACTCTATGAGCAGTGTGCTGCAACTACCGCCATCGCAGGCAAGCCAGCTCCCACAGGGGAACGCATTCCAAATGTGGGAGCTGGCTTGCCTGCGATAGCTATGTCACTGACTCAGCACTCAACGGCACTCACCGCCAACCCACCCCGCGAAGTTTCCTTGTACTTGTCATGCATATCCGCGCCGGTATCGCGCATGGTGCGGATCACCCGGTCCAGGGAAATAAAGTGCTGGCCATCTCCGCGCAGCGCCATCTGCGCCGCGTTGATCGCCTTCACCGCTGCAATCGCGTTGCGCTCAATGCACGGCACTTGTACCAGCCCGCCCACCGGGTCGCAGGTCAGGCCGAGGTTATGTTCCAGGCCAATTTCGGCGGCGTTGCACAGTTGCTCCGGCGTGGCGCCGAGGATCTCGGCCAGGCCCGCAGCGGCCATGGCACAGGCTGAACCGACCTCGCCCTGGCAGCCGACTTCGGCGCCGGAGATCGAGGCGTTTTTCTTGCACAGAATCCCGACCGCCGCAGCGCCCAGCAAATAGTCGACCACGTTGGCTTCGGTGACCTCTTCGCTGAACTTCATAAAGTAGTGCAGCACCGCCGGAATAATCCCCGCCGCGCCATTGGTGGGCGCGGTGACCATGCGCCCACCGGCGGCGTTTTCTTCATTGACCGCCAGGGCGAACAGGTTGACCCATTCCATGGCGCTCAAGGTTGAGCCGATCACATTCGGTTTGCCCAGCTCCTGCAAACTGCGGTGCAGCTTGGCCGCGCGACGACGCACATTCAGGCCGCCGGGCAGGATGCCTTCGTGCTTGAGGCCCTGCTCCACGCAGTCCTGCATGGCGCGCCAGAGCTTCATCAGGCCGCTGCGGATTTCTTCTTCACTGCGCCAGGTTTTTTCGTTGGCCAGCATCAATTCGGCAACGCGCAGGTTGTGGGTCTTGCACAGCTGCAACAGCTCTACCGCGCTGGAGAAATCATAGGGCAGCTCGGTGCGGTCCATGTCCGCCACGCCGCTTTGCGCCTGGGCCTCATCCACCACAAAACCGCCGCCGACTGAATAGTAGGTGTCGCGGTGCAACTCGCCGTCATCACCAAACACCACCAGGGTCATGGCGTTGGGGTGGAAGGGCAGGTTTTCGTCGAGCAGGCGCATGTCGCGCGCCCAGATAAAGGGCACCGGCAAACGCCCGTCGAGCAACAAGGTGTCGGTCTCACGCAGGGTGTGAATACGCTGGCCGATCTGCGACGGGTCAATTGCGTCCGGCCATTCGCCCATCAAGCCCATGATGGTAGCGGTGTCGCTGCCGTGGCCGATGCCGGTGGCCGACAACGAGCCATACAGCTGAACTTCGACGCGACGTACTTGTTCCAACATTCCACGTTCACGCAAGTGCTGAACGAACAACGCCGCGGCGCGCATGGGGCCGACGGTGTGAGAACTCGAAGGCCCGATGCCGATCTTGAACAGGTCGAAAACGCTGATAGCCATTGCCGTGAAACTCCTCGATGGGCACGGGCGACCTGCTACGCTGAACTCGCCCGAATAGCGGCATCATCAAGCTTTTGTTGCCCCTCACGGCGTCTCACACCGACGTGACCATGCTCAGCAGCGCCGCCCTCGCACGAACCGGCGTTTTGGCCGTTTTTAGCGGTGCAGAGCGGCAAAAAATGCAGTTTTGCCGTTGAAAAAATCTGTAAGCGACGTCACCGACACTGGATACGACCATCCCTGTACTGGATACGACGCCCCCTGTAGGCGTCAGATTTTCACTGGTACATGATCAGTCTCGACTCGTTTGCAAGGCATCGTGCCGTCAGCTTGAAGCACGCCCCAACCGCAACACTTATAAAGCGCGGCACAAGCCGTCAGAAAAAAGACACAGGAGTCTACCCAGATGAAAGGTTCACCCTCGTTGTTGTTGGCCGCCATGTTGAGTCTGCCAGCCCTGGCGCACGCTGCAGAACCGGCACAATGTCAGACCGTCAATTTCTCCGATGTCGGCTGGACCGACATAACCGTCACCACCGCAACCACCAGTGAAATCCTCAAGGGCTTGGGCTACAAGCCACGTACCACGATGATTTCAGTACCGGTGACCTACAAGTCGCTGGCCGACGGCAAGAACATGGACATCTTCCTCGGCAACTGGATGCCGACCATGGAAAACGACATCAAGCAGTACCGTGATGCCGGCACCGTGGAAACCGTGCGCGCCAACCTGGAGAACGCCAAGTACACCCTGGCCGTACCCGAGGCGCTGTATAACAAGGGCCTGAAAGACTTTGCCGATATCGCCAAATTCAAGGATGAGCTGGGCGGCAAGATCTACGGCATCGAGCCGGGTAACGACGGCAACCGCACCATTCAAACCCTGATCGACAAAGACGCCTTCGGCCTGAAAACCGCCGGTTTCAAAGTGGTGGAGTCCAGCGAAGCCGGGATGCTCTCGCAAGTGGAACGCGCCACCAAACGCGACCAGGCCATCGTGTTCCTCGGTTGGGAACCGCACCCGATGAACACCCGCTTCAAGATGAAGTACCTGACCGGCGGTGACGATTCGTTCGGCCCCAACTATGGCCAGGCCACCATCTACACCAACGTTCGCAAGGGCTACACCCAGGAATGCAGCAACGTCGGTCAGTTGCTGAAAAACCTGTCGTTCACCCTGAACATGGAAAGCACCCTGATGGGTAAAGTCCTGGACGACAAACAAAAACCGGATGTAGCCGCCAAAGCCTGGCTCAAATCCAACCCACAAGTACTCGACACCTGGCTTGCCGGTGTCACTACCGTTGATGGCAAACCAGGGCTGGACGCCGTTAAAGCTTACCTCGCCAAATAATTAACCCGGCAACATCGCTGACCCCAGGCCGGTGCGCTGGCCTGGGATGTTTTCCCCTTCGCATGTGGACATTCACTACCATGCTGACTGAACAGAAAATCCCACTAGGCCAGTACATCGCTGCCTTCGTCGAATGGTTGACCCAACATGGTGCCAACTATTTCGACGCAATCGCATCGACTCTGGAAACGATGATCCACGGTGTGACGTTCGCGCTGACCTGGTTCAATCCGCTGGCATTGATCGGTCTGATTGCGCTGCTGGCTCACTTTATTCAACGCAAATGGGGCCTGACCGTTTTTGTCATCGCCTCCTTCCTGCTGATCCTCAACCTGGGGTACTGGCAGGAAACCATGGAAACCCTCGCCCAGGTGTTGTTCGCCACCCTGGTCTGCGTGGTCATCGGTGTGCCGCTGGGCATTGTTGCCGCGCACAAACCGCTGTTCTACACCATGATGCGGCCGGTGCTCGATCTGATGCAGACCGTGCCGACCTTCGTCTACCTCATCCCGACCCTGACCCTCTTCGGGCTGGGCGTGGTGCCTGGTTTGATCTCCACGGTGGTGTTCGCGATTGCCGCGCCTATCCGCCTGACCTACCTGGGTATCCGTGATGTACCACAAGAGTTGATGGACGCCGGCAAGGCCTTTGGCTGCTCGCGCCGTCAGTTGCTCTCACGCATTGAACTGCCCCACGCCATGCCGAGCATTGCCGCCGGCATTACCCAATGCATCATGCTGTCGTTGTCGATGGTGGTGATCGCGGCCCTGGTGGGCGCCGACGGCCTCGGCAAGCCGGTGGTCAACGCACTCAACACCGCCGACATCGCCCTGGGCTTTGAAGCCGGCCTGGCAATCGTATTGCTGGCCATCATGCTCGACCGCATCTGCAAACAACCCGACGCCAAAGTAGGGGGTGATGCATGAGCATTATCCGATTCGACAATGTCGACGTGATCTTCTCCAAAGACCCACGCGAAGCGCTCAAGCTGCTGGACCAGGGCATGAGCCGTAACGAGATCCTGAAAAAGACCGGGCAGATTGTCGGCGTTGAAAAAGCCAGCCTGGACGTTGAAAAAGGCGAGATCTGCGTGCTGATGGGCCTGTCCGGCTCCGGCAAATCAAGCCTGCTGCGCTGCATCAACGGCCTCAACACCGTAAGCCGCGGCCAGCTGTTTGTGGAGCATGAAGGTCGCCAGATCGACATCGCTTCGTGCACACCGGCCGAGCTGAAAATGATGCGCACCAAGCGCATCGCCATGGTGTTCCAGAAGTTCGCGTTGATGCCGTGGCTGACGGTGCGCGAGAACATCAGCTTTGGCTTGGAGATGCAGGGCCGCCCGGAGAAAGAACGGCGTGCGCTGGTGGATGAAAAACTCGAACTGGTGGGCCTGGCCCAATGGCGTAACAAGAAGCCCGATGAGCTGTCCGGCGGCATGCAGCAGCGCGTCGGCCTGGCCCGCGCCCTGGCGATGGACGCCGATATCCTGCTGATGGACGAACCCTTCTCGGCCCTCGACCCGCTGATCCGCCAAGGCCTGCAAGATGAATTGCTGGAGCTGCAACGCAAGCTGAGCAAGACCATCGTGTTCGTAAGCCACGACCTTGATGAGGCGCTCAAACTCGGCAGCCGCATCGCGATCATGAAAGACGGCAAGATCATCCAGTACAGCGTGCCGGAAGAGATCGTGCTGAACCCGGCGGATGACTATGTGCGCACCTTCGTCGCCCATACCAACCCGCTGAACGTGCTGTGCGGGCGTAGCCTGATGCGCACCGTAGAGAACTGCACCCACGTCAACGGCTCCATCAGCCTGGACCCGGGCGGCGACTCGTGGCTGGACCTGGCCGAAGGCAATGTGATCAAGGGCGCACGCCAGAACGGCACGCCGTTGAACCTGCAGAACTGGGCGCCAGGGCAACCGGTGGAAGGTTTGGGCCGTGTGCCGACGCTGGTGGACTCCAATATCGGCATGCGCGATGCGTTGCAGATCCGGTATCACACGGGGAACAAGCTGGTGTTGCATAACAACAACCAGGTGGTGGGGATTCTGGGGGATAGCGAGCTGTACCATGCCCTGCTGGGCAAGAACCTGGGCTAGTCGCCTGATCGTTCCCACGCTCCGCGTGGGAATGCCGCCCTGGACGCTCTGCGTCCGCTCTTGAAGTCGTGACGCGGAGCGTCACAGGATGCATTCCCACGCGGAGCGTGGGAACGATCATTCAAGCTCAACCATCAGCTATAGACACGGCCAAGGAGCTGCCGATGGCTTTCAAACTGATCGAGCACGTCCCGGGTGATCTGTTCCTGGGCGAAGCCCATCAGGTCATATTCCTGAGGTCCGTTGTGCAGGTAGACCTCGGCCCGGTAGTAACGGGTGCGCTCTTCTTCGGGCAGGTCGCTCGGTGCCGAGGAGTAAGCATCCAGGCTCACTTCATAGACAAACGGGTTGCCCTCTTCCATCTCGATACGCACACCGATGCAGCGCTTGGATTTACCCAGCAGCGTCTGCACTTCCAGCCCTTGATCGCGCAGCGCACTCGCCGCTTCTTCCAACGCCGGCGTAACGTGCTTGTCCATAAAGCGCTGCACGGTGCCCTGGCTCGGTTGCAGGTCCAGGGCGGTCAAACGCTCGCTGAAACCACGACGACCACGCTCAGCCAATTGCGCCTGCTCCTGTTCGATGGCCACATCCTGGCGCATCGCCTTGTGCAAACCGAACATAAACAGAATCAGCACCACCGAGAACGGCAACCCCGCCAGCACCACCATGGTTTGCATGGCTTCGAAGTTACCCGCGAACAGCAGGCCGATGGTCACCAGGGTGATCACCACCGACCAGAAGATCCGCAGCCAGTGCGGCGCATCTTCATCCACATTGCCGCCCTTGCACGAAAGGTTGGCCATCATCACCGCGCCGGAATCCGCCGGGGTCAGGAACAGCACAAAGCCCACGAAGATCGACACGCCGATCACGATTTTCGACGCTGGGTAATGCTCAAGCAGTTGGTAGATGGCCATCGACGGTTGTTCCAGCGCCGTCTTGCCCAACTCGACCGCACCGTGGTTCAACACCAGGTCCAGCGCCGAGTTACCGAAGATCGACAACCACGCCAGGGTGAAGCCCAGCGGGATCAGCAGCACGCCGGCCACCAGCTCACGCACCGTACGACCACGGGAAATCCGCGCGATGAACATGCCTACAAATGGCGCCCAGGAAATCCACCAGGCCCAGTAGAACAGGGTCCACAGGCCCATCCAGCGTTCAGTCTTGTCGGCGTCGCCTTCGTACACATACAGGTCGAAGGTTTTCAGCACGATACCGTTGAGGTAGTCACCGGTGTTCTGCACCAGGCCATTGAGCAGGTGCAAGGTCGGGCCAAACAACAGCACAAAGATCAGCAAGCCGCTGAACAACACGATGTTGAGGTTGGACAGGCGGCGAATGCCGTTTTCCACACCCGACACGGCGGCGATGGTCGCCACGGTGCTCATCACGATGATCACGATCAGCAGGTTGGTGTTGCTGTGCTGCATGCCGAACAGGTTTTCAAGGCCCGACGACACCTGCATCGAACCAATCCCCAGGTTCGTCACCAGGCCCAGCAGGGTCACGAACATGCCGAAGCCGTCCACCGCGTGGCCGGCTGCGCCTTTGACCCAACGCTCACCCACCAGCGGGTACAGCGCCGAACGCAAGGCCAGCGGCTGGTTATGACGGTACGCGAAGTACGCCACGGCCAGGCCGACCAGCGCATAAATCGCCCAGCCGTGCAGGCCCCAGTGCAGGAACGTCAACTGCAACGCCTGGCGGGCTGCGCCATTGCTGGCGGCGGCGCCTTCGGGCGGGTTGAAGTAGTGATCCAACGGCTCGGAAGCCCCGAAATACAGCAGCGAGATGCCGATGCCGGACGAGAACAACATGCCGGCCCAGGCGCCGTAGCTGAAGTCCGGGGTGTCGTCCTTGCTGCCCAGTTTCAATTTACCGTAGGACGAAAACGCCAGGCCGACCACAAACACCAGGTAGGCAGCAATGACCACCATGTAGTACCAGCCGAAGCTTTTCGACAGCCACGCCTGGGCGATGCCGAGCATGCGCCCGGCCTCCTGCGGGGCGATGATCAGAATGGCGGTCAACAACAGAATGAGCGCGGTGGAGGTGTAGAACACCCAACCGTTGACCCTGACCTTTTCCGGCGGGGTCTTTATAAGAGAGGCAGAACTCATGGCGCAGATGCTCCGGGCAGTGCGAGAGAGAAACACAAGGCAACGGTTATCCCGGGACATCGATTTTTCGGCAGTCGACGGACGGGTGTTATAAAGACACCCCGAAAATTCTTGAGCCGCGCCGAGGCAGTGGCCAGGCCCTGATACGGCCTGTTTCAAGGGTTTTTGCAGGTGTCAGAGGACGTCGCTCACAGGTAGGAAAAATCTGTAGGCAGCGACCATTTGTCGCAGATCTTATTCTTTGTTGATTGAACGTTCAATCAAAACAAAATAGACTGGCCATCAAGCCGACGGGTGTTTATCGCCCAACGGCAGGCCTAAGGAGAGGTGCTACATGCCCAAGGTCGGTATGCAACCCATACGCCGCCAGCAGTTGATCGAAGCCACTTTGACGGCCATCGATCAGGTTGGAATGGGAGATGCCAGCATTGCGCTGATCGCCCGTTTGGCCGGCGTCTCGAACGGCATCATCAGTCACTACTTTCAGGACAAGAACGGCCTGATCGCCGCAACGATGCGGTACTTGATGAATGTGCTGATCGAGAACGTCCACGAACGCAGGCTTGCGCTGAAGGACGACAGCCCACGGGCGCACCTTCGGGTGATCATCGAGGGCAACTTCGACGCCAGCCAGGTCAACGGACCGGCAATGAAAACCTGGCTGGCCTTCTGGGCCACCAGCATGCACCACCCGTCATTGCACAGGTTGCAGCGGATCAACGATCAACGTCTGTATTCCAACCTGTGCTGCCAGTTCCGCCGAGTGCTACCGCTGCCGCACGCACGCAAAGCAGCCCGAGGCCTGGCGGCCCTGATCGACGGTTTGTGGTTGCGCGGCGCCCTGTCGGGAGACGCTTTCGACACGGAGCAGGCGCAACGGATCGCTTACGAATACATGGATTTCCAATTGGCCAAGCAGGTGAGTTAGAGCACACATAACCGCTCAACCCCTGAACGTCTGCCGCTCAGTGTTGCCACAACCCCATGGCCCACTGGCGGCGGGTAACGCCAACCACTTATGCACTTGCGAGGACTTTATGGCCCGTTTCGAACTGCAAAAACTCTACATTGACGGCGGCTACAGCGACGCTGGCAGCGATGCCACCTTCGAAGCCATCAACCCGGCTAACGGTGAAGTTCTCGCCCAAGTGCAACGCGCCACCAAGGAAGACGTGGAACGTGCCGTGGTCAGCGCCGAAAAAGGCCAGAAAATCTGGGCCGCCATGACCGCCATGGAGCGTTCGCGCATTCTGCGTCGCGCCGTCGACATCCTGCGCGAGCGCAACGATGAACTGGCCGCCCTGGAAACCCTGGACACCGGTAAAGCCTTCTCCGAAACCCAATACGTCGACATCGTCACCGGCGCCGACGTGCTGGAATACTACGCAGGCCTGGTGCCAGCCATCGAAGGCGAGCAGATCCCGTTGCGCGACACTTCGTTCGTCTACACCCGCCGCGAGCCGCTGGGCGTGGTGGCCGGTATCGGCGCGTGGAACTACCCGATCCAGATCGCCCTGTGGAAATCCGCACCGGCCCTGGCTGCCGGTAACGCAATGATCTTCAAGCCAAGCGAAGTCACTTCGCTGACCACCCTGAAACTGGCCGAGATCTACACCGAAGCCGGCGTACCGGCAGGCGTGTTCAACGTGTTGACCGGCAGCGGCCGTGAAGTCGGCACCTGGCTGACCGAGCACCCGCGCATCGAGAAAGTCTCGTTCACCGGCGGCACCGACACCGGCAAGAAAGTCATGGCCAGCGCTTCGAGCTCGTCGCTCAAGGAAGTGACCATGGAACTGGGCGGCAAATCCCCGCTGATCGTGTTCGAAGACGCCGACCTGGATCGCGCCGCCGACATCGCCATGATGGCCAACTTCTACAGCTCCGGTCAGGTCTGCACCAACGGCACTCGCGTGTTCGTACCCAAGCACCTGCAAGCGGCGTTCGAAGCCAAGATCGTTGAGCGTGTTGCGCGCATTCGCGTCGGCAACCCACAAGACGAAAACACCAACTTCGGCCCGCTGGTCAGCTTCGCCCACATGGAAAGCGTGCTCGGCTACATCGCCAAAGGTAAGGAAGAAGGCGCCCGCGTACTGTGCGGCGGCGACCGCCTGACCGACGGCGAATTCGCCAAAGGCGCTTATGTGGCCCCGACTGTGTTCACTGACTGCACTGACGAGATGACCATCGTCCGTGAAGAAATCTTTGGCCCAGTGATGAGCATCCTCACTTACGAGACCGAAGAAGAAGTGATCCGCCGCGCCAACGACACCGACTTCGGCCTGGCCGCAGGTCTGGTGACCAAGGACCTGAACCGCGCCCACCGCGTGATTCATCAGCTGGAAGCAGGTATCTGCTGGATCAACGCCTGGGGCGAATCCGACGCCAAGATGCCGGTCGGTGGCTACAAGCAATCCGGTGTGGGCCGTGAGAACGGCATCAGCTCGCTGAACAACTTCACCCGCATCAAATCGGTACAGGTTGAGCTGGGCGACTACGCCTCGGTGTTCTAAATCCGAGCGCTGTACTGCCCGCGAGGCCGCCATCGCGGGCAAGCCCGGCTCCCACATTTTGTGCTGTGTTAACCCAATAAAATGTGGGAGCTGGCTTGCCTGCGATGAGGCCCGACCTGACCATCTCAAAAGAGGGTGCATCCAATGTCCCAAGAATACGATTACATCATTGTGGGTGCCGGCTCCGCCGGTAACACCCTGGCGACCCGTCTGACCGAAGACGAAGGCGTCACCGTCCTGCTGCTGGAAGCCGGCGGCCCGGACTACCGTTTTGACTTCCGTACCCAAATGCCCGCCGCGCTGGCGTTCCCGCTGCAAGGCCGCCGCTACAACTGGGCCTACGAAACCGATCCAGAGCCGCACATGGACGGCCGCCGGATGGAATGCGGCCGCGGCAAGGGCCTGGGCGGTTCTTCGCTGATCAACGGCATGTGCTACATCCGTGGCAACGCCCTGGACTACGACAACTGGGCAAAACTGCCAGGTCTGGAAAACTGGACCTACCTCGACTGCCTGCCGTATTTCCGTAAAGCCGAAACCCGCGACATCGGCCCCAACGACTACCACGGTGGCGATGGCCCGGTCAGCGTGACCACGCCGAAAGCCGGCAACAACCCGCTGTTCCACGCCATGGTTGAAGCCGGCGTACAGGCCGGTTACCCGCGTACCGACGACCTGAACGGCTACCAGCAAGAAGGCTTCGGCCCGATGGACCGTACCGTCACGCCTAAGGGCCGTCGCGCCAGCACCGCACGCGGTTACCTGGACACGGCCAAGAAACGCTCGACGCTGACCATCGTCACCCACGCCCTCACCGACAAAGTGTTGTTTGAAGGCAAGCGTGCCGTGGGCGTGCGTTACTTAATAGGCGCGGCCGAAGAACGTGTTGAAGCCCGTGCGCGTAAAGAAGTACTGGTGTGCAGCGGCGCAATCGCTTCGCCGCAACTGCTGCAACGCTCCGGTGTGGGCCCGGCCAAACTGCTGGAAAGCCTCGACATCCCGGTGGTCCACGACCTGCCCGGCGTCGGCGAAAACCTGCAGGACCACCTTGAGCTGTACCTGCAATACGCCTGCACTCAGCCAGTGTCGCTGTACCCATCGCTGCTCTGGTACAACCAGCCGGCCATTGGTGCCGAATGGCTGTTCAATGGCACCGGCATCGGCGCCAGCAACCAGTTCGAAGCGGGTGGTTTTATCCGTACCCGTGAAGACTTCGATTGGCCGAACATCCAGTACCACTTCCTGCCGGTCGCGATTAACTACAACGGCAGCAACGGTGTGAAAGAGCACGGTTTCCAGGCGCACATGGGTTCCATGCGTTCGCCGAGCCGTGGCCGCGTGCAATTGAAGTCGAAGAACCCTCGAGACTACCCGAGCATCCTCTTCAACTACATGGCCACCGAGCAGGACTGGCAGGAATTCCGTGACGGCATTCGCCTGACCCGCGAAATCATGAAGCAGCCGGCACTGGACCCATACCGTGGCCGTGAAATCAGCCCGGGCATTGACGTGCAAACCGATGAGCAGCTGGACAAGTTCATCCGTGAGCACGCTGAAACCGCGTTCCACCCGTCCTGCTCGTGCAAAATGGGCACCGACGAGATGGCCGTAGTGGACGCCGAAGGCCGCGTGCATGGCATGCAAGGTCTGCGTGTTGTGGATGCGTCGATCATGCCGATCATCACCACCGGCAACCTCAACGCGCCGACGATCATGATCGCCGAGAAAATCGCCGACAAGATCCGTGGCCGCAAGCCACTGCCGCGCAGCACTGCCGACTACTACGTAGCAGGCGATGCGCCGGTGCGTGGCAAGCCGATGCGTGAAGTGGGCCCGACCGCGCAGTAACCCGTTGATCGTTCCCACGCTCTGCGTGGGAACGATCAATACTGAGACTGCAGGAGCGAATGGACAGTTTTTTAGTTTTTACTCGCTCCTGCAACACCACGACCTCTAGCGCCGGGCTGGATTGGCGATGCGGAAATTGCAATGGTTTTCATACTTCATTGGGGTCGTTTAAATAAGGGACATTACGCTCCAAGATTTTCAGTTTGAAAATTGCCTCAATTGCGCCATCACCCGCACCTTCACATTGTAAGTAGGACCACCACTCTGACAACACTTTATTCTTGGGCATCAAATCAAGCCTAGATAGTGCCTGACTAAAGGAGGTTGGAAATTTGAACTGCATACCCACCGTCACTTCATCACTACTGATATTATCAAGTGTTATACGTTGCCCTGAAGAGTCAAGCAAATACACATGCATGGAATTATCATCGGGCACACCTGCGGAGAAATAATACTTATTTATACCAACCCCTCCCACCCAATATCCTTTATGGACCGTACCGACACATCCAAGTTTTTCACCACCCCTAACAAAAAGAACATAATGATCATGCCTATACCTGAAATATATCGACATGGGAGTAGAGTTAGAGTTCGCACACATAAATTCACATCGAACATTACTAACGGTACCGCCGCTCTCCTCAACTTGAGAAAAGTTAACGGGCGCGCCCTCTACCCACAACGAAGCTAGAAACGACTTACCACGATCCGTACTCATAAAAATCACCTCATCAAATAAATTTGAAAACCTCTTTGCCGCACTTCTTAATGCTACATAACTAAATAGATACCGCCACCTGTGAAAACCAACAGTTAGTTAGCCTATTCTTGAATATAAAACCAATAAGAAAGCACACAATCATCTAACGCGCCGACGATCATGATCGCCGAGAAAATCGCCGACAAGATCCGTGGCCGCAAGCCACTGCCACGCAGCACTGCGGATTACTACGTGGCAGGCGATGCGCCGGTGCGTGGCAAGCCGATGCGTGAAGTAGGCCCGACCGCGCAGTAACCCGTTGATCGTTCCCACGCTCTGCGTGGGAATGCATCCTGTGACGCTCTGCGTCACGACCTTCAAAAGCGGACGCAGAGCGTCCAAGGCGGCATTCCCACGCAGAGCGTGGGAACGATCACCTATGCTAGCCTCTGGGACTGCGCTGCCCTCAAGGAGGTCCCGATGTTCGACGCCCACCCCACCCTCAAACAACACTTCAGTGCCCTGCGCACCCGTGCCGAATTTTTCTCGCTGCGCTACGTGCGCGAATCCGGCCAGTACCTGTCGGTCCGCAAGAACGTCGCCGAGCCGCCGCACCTTAGCCACGACGAAGGCGCGATGCTCACCGTGCGCCTCAACGGCGTGGAAGCCTACGCGGCCACCAACGATATTTCCCTCTCCGGCCTGCAAGCCGCCCTTGAGCGCGCCGAACAGCAAGCCCGGCAGATTTCGCCCCACGCCTTGCTCGACTTGCACACACAACAGGTCTCCAGTGACGTGGCCGACTACCTGTCGCCCGACCTCAACCAGCCCTTCCCATCCCTGAGCGACTGCTACCAACTGCTCGGCGATGAATCCGCCAGCGTGCCCAAGGATGAGCGCCTGGTGAGTTGGGAAGTCAGCCTGGGCACCACGCGGGTTGAACAGATCTACCTCAACAGCGCCGGTGCCGAGCTGCGCCAGGCCCAGCGTTTCGTCTTTCCGGGCCTGAGCGTCACCGCCTTCGACGGCAACGACAGCCAGACCCGCACCCTGGGCGGCACCAACTTCGGCCAGCAAGGCAGTGCGAACGTGATTCGCCGCTTCGGCCTGGCCGGCGCCGCCCGTACGGTCGCCGACGAAGCCCTGCAACTGCTGCTCGCGCCGAACACGCCCCACGGCCCGCGCGACCTGCTGCTGATGCCCGACCAGATGATCCTGCAGATCCACGAGTCCATCGGCCATCCGCTGGAACTGGACCGCATCCTGGGCGATGAGCGTAACTACGCCGGCACCAGTTTTGTGAAGGCCCGCGACTTCGGCCACCTGCAATACGGCTCGCCCTTGCTCAACGTGACCTTCGACCCGGACATCCCCGAACAGCTCGCCAGCTATGGGCATGACGACGACGGCACGGCCGCCAGCAAACAATTCCTGATCCGCGATGGCCTGCTGCTCAAGCCCTTGGGTGGCGCACTGTCGCAATTTCGCGCAAACCTGCCAGGCGTGGCCAACAGCCGCGCGTGCGGCTGGAATCGGCCGCCGATCGACCGCATGGCCAACCTCAATATCGAGGCCGGCGACAAGACCCAGGCCGAGCTGATCAGCGGCATCGAGCACGGCATTCTGATGAGCACCAACCGCTCCTGGTCCATCGATGACGCACGCAATAAATTCCAGTTCGGCTGCGAGTGGGGCCAGTTGATCGAAAACGGCGAACTCAAGGGTGTGGTCAAAAACCCCAACTACCGCGCCATCTCCGCGCAGTTCTGGCGCAACCTCAGCGCCGTCGGCGACGCCAGCACCTTCCAGGTGTTGGGCACGCCCAACTGCGGCAAAGGCGAACCCAACCAGGTGATCCGCGTGGGCCACGCCTCACCGGCCTGTGTGTTCAGTGATATCGACGTGTTCGGGGGAGATGCCTGATGAACAACTTCAAGGCACTGGTGAACTGGCTCAAACAGGCCATCACCGACAAGGAACAGTTTCACCTGGGCTACGCTGACGAATCATCGGAGTTTGTGCGTTTCAACCACGCCAAAGTGCGCCAAGCCGGGCAGGTAGAACAGGCCAGCCTCAACCTCAAGCTGATCAACGACGGCCGCCACGCCGACCTGGGCATCACCTTGGCGGGCGAGCCGGAGCTGGATCGCCAGCGCCTCGCCGATGGCCTGCAACAACTGCGCGAAACCCTGTCATTGTTGCCGCAGGATCCGTACCTGCTGCTGAACCACAACGCCTGGCAAAACCACAACGAACAACTGCGACCGTTGCCGGAGCTGGCCCAGGTGCTGGCAGATATCAGCCAGGCCGCCGAAGGTGTGGACCTGGTGGGCTTCTATGCTGCCGGCCCGATCAGCCGTGGCTTTGCCAGCTCCGACGGCGCGTTCGGCTGGCATCAGGCCAATAGCTTCAACTTCGATTTCAGCCTGTTCCACGCCAATGGCGAAGCGGTAAAGGCCAGCTACGCCGGGCACACCTGGGACAGCGCCGCGTTCACTGAGCGTTTCCAGCGGGCGCGTGAGCAGCTGGAATTCCTCGGCCGCCCGTTGCACAAGCTGCCTCCCGGCCAGTACCGCGCCTACCTGGCCCCGGCGGCGTTGGAAGAAATCTTCAGCATTGTCACGTGGGGCGGGTTTTCCGCCCAGGCCATCGCCAGCAAAGGCAGTTGCTTGCAAAAGCTCTACACGGGTGAGCAGTCGCTGAGCCCAATGGTGAAGGTCGATGAGCAGATCACCGGCTCCCTGAGCCAGGCATTTTCCACCGAAGGCTACCCACGCGGCGATGTCACGCTGATTAACGCCGGTAACGCCGAGGGCCAGTTGATCAACTCGCGCAGTGCTGCCGAATATGGCCTGAGCACCAACGGCGCCAGCAGCGACGAGTCGCCCAGCGCCTTGCAGATGGCCGCCGGCAACCTGGCCCAGGCCGATATCCTCAAGCAATTGGGCACTGGCTTGTACATCAGCAACCTGTGGTACCTGAACTACTCGGACTTGCCGGCGGCACGCCTGACCGGCATGACGCGCTTCGCCACGTTCTGGGTCGAAGACGGTGAAATCAAGGCGCCGGTGAGCACCATGCGGTTTGACGACAGTGTCTACAGCCTGCTCGGCTCGCAGCTTGAAGCGTTGACCTCGGAACGGGAACTGCTGCTGTCGGCGAGTACGTACAGCCAGCGCAATACCTCGTCCACCTTGCTGCCGGGGGCTTTAATCAAGCGTCTGACCTTGACGCTGTAAACCTCGACTGTTCCATTCAGACTCAGTGGCAGCGCCGGCTGCCACTGAGTTTTTCCGCTGCCGGCGATGTTTAGCCATCGGCAAGAATCGCTGAGGTTCAACTTGGTTCTGTATCAATAAAATACCGAAATCATGGTCAGTTACATATCCGCCAATAGCCCATAGGAACGTGCTGCGTGATTGGGGCCACTGAGGGGCACACTTTTTATCAACCACAGGAACCTTATATGCACGTGCCTTCTCCTCACGTTTACAGCGGACACTTTCCAGCACCATCAACTTATCAACAAAACGCTAAAACACCTGAGCCCCAACAACCAACGACAACCTACTTACTGTCCAACGTACCCAAAGACTCGCCGCCAGCAAACCTGTGGACCGGTTTATTCCCCATTTACGAGCACTACCCCCATTTCGGCGGCTGTGACCACGACGATTGGGTGTCCGCGATCAAGGCTGCCATGTCAGGCCTGGGCCAAAGCCCCTTGAGCATACTGGATGAAATAGCGCCCACCGCATCAGGCTTCAACATCGGCATGAAAGATGGTTTTAAATTTCACATTACCCATGAAGAACTCAAGTTGGCGATGAGTTATGCAAAGTTTGCCGGCCATGATGAAGGGATGGTCAACGATGCACGGTTTTTATTTGCCGTCATGAATAAACGCAAACACGTGGAATATCAAATCGACGCTTATAAGCTGGGCTACCGCGTCGATCTTAAAAAGCACGATTTCGGCGCTGTTCTGAAATCCGCCGACGAAGGCATCGGTGGGCATAAGGCACTGGAACTGCTTGGGCTCGGCGCTCAGCTGCAGCACGTCTGGTCTCAGGATGTCGGCACTCAGGTGGCCGTGCCCGCGATCAAGCAATTCTCTTTTAAGCGGGGCATGATCACCAATGGTTTCATGGACAACTACGGCAGCAAGGCCCCAGCGCCGAAATGGATAGAAAGCTTTATCGTCCTCAAATCCCCGCCTGCCACGTTACCCCCTGCCCTTGAACAACCGGGCCGCACCCAAATGGCGGTAATACCCGATATGCCTTCAGCCGCCAATGACGAACTGCCTGATCTATCGTCCAGGCGCCATGGGCAAAAACCGAATGATCCCCTGTTGGGGTTTTATACAAACAGGCCTCATATGCACGAAGCCGAGACCTCGGTTCATGCCGACGTGATAAAGCTCTTGATGTCTCGCTACGGTCAAAGTCCAACGGATGTTTTTTCAAAAGTGACCTTCGCGGGCAATGATTACCATGTCACGTTCAGGGATGGCTTCACCGTTAAACTTTCCCGTGAGGAAATCGAACTGGCCGAAGAACACTCACAGTTTCTCGGCGCGGATGACGGTTTACTCAAAGATGCCAACTTCATCTTTGCTGCGTATATAAAACGCCAACAACTGCAACCGCCAATACCGTCTTTCGGGCTCAGCTTTGCGGCCGCACTGGAAGGTAATCTTAATGGGCGCACGGTAAAAAACGTGTTGGAAGGCATGGGCGTAACGCGCTCGATCAACTACGTAAAAAGGGCCGGTGACGCCGAAGGCTTGGTATTAATGATTGGCGGAAACAGCGGCGGGCTGTTCAACCAAGGCACGCTGGTCAAAGAAGGGCGTTATTACCCTGGCGATGAAAATGCCCAGCGCCACGGCTACCAGTTGGCCTGACCCTGCTCGATGGTCGATCAAACCCGCACCGTTCGAAGCCAGACAAGGAGATTCACTTCATGAATCTGGGACTTTACGCGTCAACCAGCCTCAACTTCGCCCAGCCTTACGACAACCGCAATATCAACAGCCCGCGCCAGGGACACGGCGACATCAGGTCTCACTACACACAGAGCCTTGAGCCGTCACCCACGCCCACGGATCACTCCCGCACAACCTCCGGCATGCGCGTTAAAAACATATGGAAAGATTTCTTTCAGGTGAGGGAGGGAAACTGCGTCACTGTGTCAGCCATTAAAGCCGCGATGGTGAAGTTCGGCCATCACCCCGCGGATATCTTCGACACGTTCAAAAGCACCCGCGAAGGCATTGAGGTGACGATGAAGGACGGCGTCAAAACCGCTATCACCCACGCCGAACTGGAAATGGCCAGGGCAAGCGCCGGGTTCGCCGGACGAGGCAAGGTATTGCAGCACGCCATTGTTTTATATGCCTTGAGTGCAAAGCGGGCGCAAAACGAAGATAACGACTATAGCGCCCATCAAGGCTATGAAGCGGCACTGAGGACCTTGAACGACGGCGAAAGCCCAGGCGAAGCGTTGGGTCGACTGGGGCTGATAAACCACATGCGCAAAGGCGACGTTCAAGCCTTGAAAAATGGCGCCATCGGCACCCTCGCCACCGCTCATCATTCGGTAGCCGTCATTGACGGCTTCATTGACCTGTGGGGCGTCAAACTGCCACTGGCCAATTCCGGATGGGAAAAAGCGCCTCACGCATGGCTTCTGGTGTAACGCCCGGCCTCCCGTCAACCGAGAAGAACACCGCTTCCTACAGGCAATTCTTTTCGGTTACGACGAACTTTCGCTTTCTCCGACATTTGACCCTTTGACCGGTTGTTCCACGTAAAAAACCTCGCTATAAAGCTGGTGGCATGTAGCCATATCTGCGCGATAAAAATAAATCCAACCACTATCTCGCCGTCCCTAACCCGCTTGAACTACAAGTGATGGATGACCTTGCCCGGGAAGGGCAAGCTGGAGCGTTGACATGAATCATGGAAGTTTTGTCATAGAGAAACTGTTCAAGCACTACAACGTTCATGTTGAGCAGCTAGGAAACGATTCGAAAAAAAACACCGTGCTGATGGTCAACGGCGCGCTGTCTACCACGCGCTCTTTCGCGCGAACCAGCAAATGCCTGGCGGAGCATTTTAATGTGCTGCTGTTCGACCTGCCCTTCTCCGGCTATTCGCGCGAGCACAACACCGACCTCGACCTTGTGACCAAGGACGACGAGGTACAAATCCTGCGCGCCCTGGTAGAGCGCTTCGAGGTCAACCATCTGGTGTCGGCCTCCTGGGGCGGCATCTCCACCTTGCTGACCCTGGCGCACAACCCACCCTCCATTCAAAGCTCGGTGGTGATGGCCCTGGCGCCCAACCTCAACCAGGCCATGCTCGACTACGTGGAGCGTGTGCGCGTGCTGATCGAGGCCGATGACAAATCCGCCGTCGGCCACTTGCTCAACGAAACCGTCGGCAAATACCTGTCGCCACGCCTCAAGCGCAACAACCATCGACACCTGTCGAACATGGCCACCACCGAGTACCGCCAGGCGCGTTTCCATATCCATCAGGTGCTGGCCTTGGGCGATGGCAATTACCTGCCGGCGCTGACCCGGATCGAAACCCCGGTGCACTTCCTCAACGGCGCACTGGATGAATACACGCCGGCAGCCGAGGCCCGGCTCTTCAAGGACTATGTCGGCCGCAGCAGCTTTGCGGTCGCCGAACACACCGGGCATTTACTTGATTTGGAGTCGCGCGAAGCGGCCATGGCGGTGCACCGTGCACTCTTGAATTTCCTGGTGGGAGAGCACGCGGCGTTGTCGGAATTAGACGAACCGCCAGTGGGAAAAGGAGCGACGGATGGCGCATAATCGCCAACACATAGCCTGCTAATAAAAAGGGTTCATATGCCGAATCGCGCCCCTCTCGATGCCAAGACCGCCCGCTGGCTACCCTGGGTGGTAGCGATTGCCTTCTTCATGCAGTCGCTGGACGGGACGATTCTCAACACTGCGCTGCCGGCCATGGCGCGGGACTTGGCGGAAAACCCGCTGCGCATGCAAGGGGTGGTGATCGCCTACATGCTCACCGTCGCCTTGCTGATTCCGGCTTCGGGCTGGGTGGCCGACCGCTTCGGCACCAAAAAAATCTTCTTCGGCGCGATCATGCTGTTCAGCATCGGTTCCTTGCTGTGCGCCTTGTCGAGCAGCTTGACCATGCTGGTCGGCGCGCGGGTCATCCAGGGCTTGGGCGGTGCGCTGATGCTGCCGGTCGGGCGGCTGGTGGTCTTGCGCGCTTATCCGCGCTCCGAACTCGTACGCATCATGGGCTTCATCACCATCCCCGGCCTGCTCGGCCCCTTGCTCGGCCCCACCATGGGCGGCTGGATGGTGCAATACCTGACCTGGCACTGGATCTTCCTGATCAACCTGCCGGTGGGCATGGTCGGCTGCTACGCCGTGTGGAAGCTCATCCCCGACTTGCGCGGCAGCGAACGCACGCGCTTTGACAGTGTGGGGTTTGTGCTGTTTGGCGCGGCGATGGTGTTGATCACCATCGCCATGGAAGGCCTGGGCGAACTGCACCTGCCGCACCTGCGGGTGATGTTGCTGTTGTTCGGCGGGCTCGCCTGCCTGGCCGCGTACTGGCTGCGCGCCGGGCATATCGATAACCCGCTGTTCTCGCCGGTACTGTTCAAAACCCGCACCTTTGCCGTGGGCATCCTCGGCAACCTGTTCGCGCGGTTGGGCAGCGGCGCGCTGCCATTTCTGGTGCCGTTGCTGCTGCAGGTGGCACTGGGTTATTCGCCCTCCGAAGCCGGGATGAGCATGCTGCCCCTGGCGGCGGCGGCGATGTTTGCCAAGTCCATCGCCCGGCCACTGATCGAGCGGCTGGGCTATCGCATTGTGCTCACCGGCAACACCCTGGCGCTGGGCATCATGCTGGCCAGCATGGGCCTGGTCAGCGAACACACACCCTACCCGCTGCTGCTGTGCATGCTGGCGGTGCTGGGTGCGATCAACTCGCTGCAATTTACCGCGATGAACACCGTCACCCTGATCGACCTCGACGACGCCCAGGCCAGCAGCGGCAACAGTTTGCTCTCGGTGGTGGCGCAATTGTCCTTGAGCCTGGGCGTAGCCTGTGCCGGTGCCTTGCTCGGCGGCTTTACGGGCGAAGCGGGCAATGACGGCGTGGAAAGCGTGTTGGGCGCGTTCCAACTGACCTTCCTGACCGTCGGCATCATGGCCATGCTGGCAGCGGCGATCTTCCTGCAACTGTCGCCAAAAGACGGCAAACGGGTGGTCAGCCGCGAGCACGACCTTGAGCATTAACAGGCTTCTCGTCTAGAACTTGCAGGGAAAATCCCACAGGGCTGGTACACTGCGCGACATTTTGTTTTGCAGAGCCAGTCCCGTGACTACCATCGCCACCGCTTTTAATACTTTGCCCCTGTCCGCCGCCATGCTGGCTAACCTCGACTCGCTGGGTTACGTCGAGATGACGCAGATCCAGGCGCAAAGCTTGCCGGTGATCCTCAAGGGGCTGGACCTGATCGCCCAAGCCAAGACCGGCAGCGGCAAGACCGCCGCCTTCGGCATCGGCCTGCTCAACCCGATCAACCCGCGTTACTTCGGCTGCCAGGCGCTGGTGATGTGCCCGACGCGTGAGCTGGCTGACCAGGTCGCCAAGGAAATCCGTCGCCTGGCGCGTGCCGAAGACAACATCAAGGTACTGACCCTTTGTGGCGGCGTGTCCCTCGGCCCGCAGATCGCCTCGCTGGAACACGGCGCCCACGTCATCGTCGGCACACCGGGCCGTATCCAGCAACACCTGCGCAAAGGTTCGCTGGTGCTGGACGGCCTGAACACGCTGATCCTCGACGAAGCCGACCGCATGCTCGACATGGGCTTCTACGACGCCATCGAAGACATCATCAGCAAGACCCCGCCGCGCCGCCAGACCCTGCTGTTCTCGGCCACCTACCCGGTGAGCATCAAGCAGCTGGCCTCCAAGTTCATGCGCGCGCCGCAGCAAGTGAAGGCCGAAGCCTTCCACTCCGACGACCAGATCGAGCAGCGTTTCTACGAGATCTCGCCGGAAGAGCGCATGGACGCGGTGACCAAGGTGCTGGCGCACTTCCGTCCGGCGTCTTGCGTGGCGTTCTGCTTTACCAAGCAGCAAGTGCAGGAAACTGTGGATCACCTGACCGCCAAAGGCATCTCCGCCGTCGGCCTGCATGGCGACCTGGAACAGCGCGACCGTGACCAGGTACTGGCGATGTTCGCCAACCGCAGCACTTCAGTGCTGGTGGCGACCGACGTCGCCGCCCGTGGCCTGGACATTGACTCGCTGGACATGGTGATCAACGTCGAACTGGCCCGCGACTCGGAAATCCACATCCACCGCGTAGGCCGTACCGGTCGCGCCGGTGAGACCGGCATCGCCATCAGCCTGGTGGCACCGTCCGAAGCGCACCGCGCCCAGGCCATCGAGCAACTGCAAAAGTCGCCGCTGAACTGGGACCAACTGGACAACCTCAAGCCGCAAAGCGGTGGCCCGTTGCTGCCACAGATGAGCACGCTGTGCATCGCCGCCGGCCGTAAAGACAAGGTTCGCCCAGGCGACATCCTTGGCGCACTGACCGGTGACGCCGGGATTCCGGGTGCCCAGGTCGGCAAGATCGCGATCTTTGATTTCCAGGCGTTCGTGGCTGTTGAGCGCGGGATCGCCAAGCAGGCGTTGCAGCGTTTGAATGACGGCAAGATCAAAGGCCGCTCGTTGCGCGTGCGCATCCTCTGACCTGATCGTTCCCACGCTCCGCGTGGGAATGCCGCCATGGACGCTCTGCGTCCGCTTTGTGACGCAGAGCGTCACGGGATGCGTTCCCACGCAGAGCGTGGGAATGATCTGATGAACATGAGGAAACTGTTTTGCGCTCGACCGAAGTTGTGATCATTGGCGCCGGCGCCGCAGGCTTGATGTGCGCACTGACCGCCGCCGGGCGTGGGCGCAAGGTGATGCTGATCGACCACGCCAACAAGGCCGGCAAAAAGATCCTGATGTCCGGCGGTGGCCGCTGCAATTTCACCAACATGTACACCGAGCCGGCCAACTTCCTCTCGCACAACGCGCACTTCTGCAAGTCGGCCCTGGCCCGCTACACTCAGTGGGATTTCATCGGGCTGGTGGCCAAGCACGGCGTGCCGTACCACGAGAAAAAACTCGGCCAGCTGTTCTGCGATAACAAATCCAGCGACATCCTCGGCATGCTGCTCGATGAGTGCATCCAGACCGGCGTGAGCCTGCACCTGGACACTTCCATCGAGGAAATCGCCAAAGTCGACGGCGGCTATCAGTTGCAAACCACCTTGGGCGAACTGCGCTGCGAATCCCTGGTGATCGCCACGGGCGGCCTGTCGATTCCGACCCTGGGCGCCACCGGTTTTGGTTACCAGGTGGCCAAGCAATTTGGCCACGAACTGCTGCCGACCCGCGCAGGTTTGGTGCCGTTCACCATCACCGACCAGCTCAAGGAGTTGTGCGGCGAGCTGTCCGGCACATCTGTGGATTGCCTGGTGAGCTGCAACGATCAGAGCTTTCGCGAGAACATCCTGTTTACCCACCGCGGCCTCAGTGGCCCGGCAATTTTGCAGATTTCGTCGTACTGGGAAACCGGCGACACGGTGGTAATCAACCTGCTGCCCGACCACGACGCCCACACCTGGCTACAACAGCAACAGGTCGAGCACCCCAACAGCGAGCTGAAAACCCTGCTGGGTGAGATCTTCACCAAGAAGATGGCCAACCTGTTGGCGCAGAGCTGGTTTGTGTCCAAGCCGATGAAGCAATACACCCACGCCGAAGTCGCCGACATCGCGCAAAAGCTGTCGAGCTGGCAGTTAGTGCCGGCAGGCACCGAAGGCTATCGCACGGCCGAGGTGACGCTGGGTGGTGTTGACACGCGGGAAGTGTCGTCCAAGACCATGGAATCGCTGAAAAGCCCGGGCTTGTACTTTATCGGTGAAGTGCTTGATGTGACCGGTCACCTGGGTGGGTTCAACTTCCAGTGGGCATGGGCTTCCGGTTACGCAGCCGCCCAATACGCCTGAAGAATGTACGCAGTCAACAGGTGGGAGCTGGCTCGCCTGCGATAGCGGTGGTGGATTCACCGCCGCTATCGCAGGCAAGCCAGCTCCCACAGTAGTTTCGTGGTGTTCTTAAGGTGTTGGCTGGAATAAATTTTGCTGTTACATGTGATCGCCACGCTTGCCGTGGCGTCATTACTGGCTCAATTTAGCGGCATCGTCCCGGAAGACTCCAGACTTCATGTCATCGACCTCGTTCAAGCAGTCCATGCGGCGCCTGTGGGCGCTGGATAAATTCAGTTACAGCGTTCGGGTATTCATCGCCCTCACCGGCAGCATGGCGCTGTGCTGGTATCAGAACGAAATGACCCTGCTGATCCCGCTGTTCCTGGGGATTATCGCCAGCGCCCTGGCCGAGACCGATGACAGCTGGCAAGGCCGCCTGAATGCACTGGCCGTGACGCTGGTGTGTTTCAGCGTCGCCGCGCTGTCGGTTGAGCTGCTGTTCCCCTATCCCTGGATCTTCGCCATCGCCCTGGCCCTGGCCAGCTTCTGCCTGACCATGCTCGGCGCGTTGGGCGAACGTTATGGCGCGATTGCTTCAGCGACGTTGATTCTGTCGGTGTACACCATGATCGGCGTGGACCAGCGCGGTGGCGCCGTCACCGACTTCTGGCATGAGCCGTTGCTGCTGGTGGCCGGTGCCGCGTGGTATGGCGTGCTGTCGGTGCTGTGGCAGGTGCTGTTTTCCAACCAGCCGGTGCAGCAAAGCCTGGCGCGGTTGTTTCGCGAGCTGGGGCGTTACCTCAAGCTCAAATCATCGCTGTTCGAGCCGATTCGCCAACTGGATGTGGAAGCGCGCCGCCTGGAACTGGCCCAGCAAAACGGCCGGGTGGTGGCGGCGCTGAATGCCGCCAAAGAAATCATCCTGCACCGCGTAGGCAATGGCCGCCCAGGCTCGAAAGTCAGCCGTTACCTGAAACTGTACTTTCTGGCCCAGGATATCCACGAACGCGCCAGCTCGTCCCACTACCCTTACAACGCCCTGGCCGAAGCCTTCTTCCACAGCGACGTGCTGTTCCGCTGCCAGCGCCTGTTGCGCCAGCAAGGCAAGGCCTGCCAGGCCCTGGCCGAATCGATCCAGCTGCGCCAGCCGTTCATTTATGACGACAGCTTCGCTGAAGCCCTGGGCGACCTGAACGCCTCGCTGGAACACCTGCGCATCCAGAGCAACACGGCCTGGCGCGGCCTGCTGCGCTCGTTGCGGGCATTGGCCGCCAACCTGTCCACCCTCGACCGCCTGCTCGGCGATGCCAGCAACCCCGACTCCCTGGCCGACGCCACCGACAGCAGCCTGCTGGACCGTGCACCGCGCAACCTCAAGGAAATGTGGACGCGCCTGCGCACGCAACTGACGCCGACGTCACTGCTGTTCCGTCACGCCCTGCGCCTGCCGCTGGCGCTGAGTATCGGCTACTGGATGGTGCACCTCATCCACCCCTCCCAGGGCTACTGGATCATCCTCACCACCCTGTTTGTGTGCCAGCCCAACTACGGCGCCACGCGGCGCAAGCTAGGCCAGCGGATCATCGGCACCGCCATCGGCCTGACCGTGGCCTGGGCGCTGTTCGACCTGTTCCCAAGCCCGCTGGTGCAGTCGATGTTCGCCATCGCCGCAGGCCTGGTGTTCTTTATCAACCGCACCACCCGCTACACCCTGGCCACGGCGGCGATCACCCTGATGGTGCTGTTCTGCTTCAACCAGGTGGGCGACGGTTACGGGCTGTTCCTGCCACGCCTGTTCGATACCTTGCTGGGCAGTTTGATTGCCGGCCTGGCGGTGTTCCTGTTCCTGCCGGACTGGCAAGGCCGGCGCCTGAACAAGGTGCTGGCCAACACCCTGACCTGCAACAGCATTTACCTGCGCCAGATCATGCAGCAATACGCCGCCGGCAAGAGCGACGACCTGGCCTACCGGCTGGCGCGGCGCAATGCGCACAACGCCGATGCGGCGCTGTCGACCACGCTGGCGAATATGCTCATGGAACCTGGACATTTCCGTAAGGAAGCCGATGTGGGCTTCCGCTTTCTGGTGTTGTCCCACACCTTGCTCAGCTACCTTTCCGGGCTGGGTGCCCATCGAGAGACTCAATTACCGGCCGACGTGCGTGAACATCTGATCGACGGCGCCGGGAACAGCCTGGCGGCGAGCATCGACGAAATTGCCACGGGGCTGGCCAACAAGCAGCCGATCGCGATTCAGAGTGATGCCGAGGAAGCGTTGGCGGCGGACCTGGAGCAGATGCCCGATGAGATCGATGAGGGGCAGCGGTTGGTGCAGACGCAACTGGCGTTGATCTGCCGGCAGTTGGGGCCGTTGCGCACGTTGGCGGCGCATCTGATCAAAGATACCAGCGCGGCGTAGACCGCCGTCGCAGGCAAGCCAGCTCCCACATTTGACTGTGTTCACAAATCAAAATGTGGGAGCTGGCTTGCCTGCGATGGGGCCCGCCAGAACACTACATCCCATGCGCCTTCATCAACCGCGCATAACTGCCATCTGCCTTCATCCTGGCAATCTCCCGATCAAAGCTGGCCACAATCTGCTCATGCTCCGGGTTCTTCAGGCTCACCAGAATATGCAGGCTGTTCTCGCTCAGTGGCTTGGGTAAAAACTCCACCGCATTGCGCACCCGGGGCGACTCCCGCGCCAGGTAATAGCGGGCGACAAACTCATCTTCCAGGGTCAGCTTGACGCGGTTGGCCGCCAGCATGCGCACCGCCATGGCGAAGTTATGCACGGGCACTTTCTGCAGCTGCGCATCCTGCTCGAACGCCGCCGAGTAGGCGTAGCCGCGCACCACTGCGATGGGATCGTCGTGCAGTTGCTCCAGGTTCTGATAATCGATGGGGTCGTCGCGGCGCTTGATAAACCGCACGCGATTCATCAGGTATTCGCCGGAAAACTGGCCCAGCTTGGTGCGGGCATCGTCGTACCAGGCGTTGATCAACACGTCATAACGGCCATCGCCCACGCCCATTAACGCCCGCGCCCATGGCACTTGTTCGAAATCACTGGCATACCCTGCCCGGGCCAGCGCCGTACTGACAATGTCAGTGGCCAGGCCACCGTTAATCAAGGTCGAATCGGTAAACGGTGGCCATACATCCGCCACCAGGCGCAAGCGCTGCGCCACCGCGGGCTGGGCCAGCAGCAACACTCCAATCAAAGCAACGGCACGAGAAAATCGCGGCATGCTCAAGGTCCTTGGCGGGCAGGCAGGCAGTGGCCTGATAACAGTAGCTCATCAATGAGCCTGTATTGCAGATTACACAAAGACGCCAGCAGCGAACGAACTGAATGATGGCAAATTGACGCCATTCACAAAAATGCTCGCTTTAGACAGGGCGGCCGATGGCGCTTACTATCGGCAACAGACATTAATAAGGGAAAACGCCATGACGGTTGAATGGGTCTGCAAACATCACGAAGACCTCGGCAAAGAGCAGCTGTACGCCATTATGCGTCTGCGCAATGAGGTGTTCGTCGTCGAGCAAAAATGCGTGTATCAAGACCTCGACGGGCAGGATCTTTCGGGCGATACCCACCACTTGATGGCCTGGAAAGATGACGTGCTGGTGGCTTATCTGCGCCTGCTGGACCCGGAATCCCAGGGCGGTGACGTGGTGATTGGCCGGGTGATCGTGGCACCGGTGGCACGCGGTACCGGGCTGGGGCACCAGATGATGGAAGAAGCGCTCAAGCGCATTGAAGACATCTGGCCGCAGACGCCGATCTATCTGTCAGCCCAGGCGCATTTGCAGGGGTATTACGGGCGGTATGGGTTTGCGGTGGCGGGTGAGGAATACCTGGAGGATGACATTCCACACATTGGTATGCGGCGCCAGTAAGGACGCCATCGCAGGCAAGCCAGCTCCCACATTTGATTTGCGAACACTTCAAGTGTGGGAGCTGGCTTGCCTGCGATGAGGCCAGACCTGCTTGGCACCCTGCTCAGGGATAACCCAACACCTGCTTGATCGACACCAGGTTCGCCTCGATCCAGCGCCGATCAATCGCGCCCCAGCTGCGAATCCGATAACACCCGGCATGATTGCGCGCACCGTCCTCCTGCTCGAATTCACACACGATATCCAGATCAGCCAACGCCGCAATCGTGTCCTGCGCCGTGCGCCGTGGCATGCCGGTGGCGTCGGTCAGTGCCGGCACGCTGCTGGCCTGGCCGCTGTCGATCAGGTAGGCCACATACAGGCGGCGGTAGAAACTGCTTTTGGTCTTGCTCACATCCATGCTCGAACGCCTTGTGAAGTTAGGGCTTGCCCTGCAAGTCGCGATAGGTGAGGTACACCCGCAGGTCGAATTCCACCTGATGGTAGCCCGGCATCATGTACTCACAGAGTTTATAGAACGCCTTGTTGTGGTCCGATTCCTTGAAGTGCGCCAGCTCGTGTACCACGATCATGCGCAGAAACTCCGGCGCGGCCTCCTTGAACAAGGCAGCAATGCGGATCTCTTTCTTGGCTTTGAGGTTGCCGCCGTGCACCCGCGAAATCGTGGTGTGCAGGCCCAGGGCGCGGTGGGTAAGGTCCAGGCGGTTGTCGAACAGCACTTTGTCGATGGCCGGTGCGTTGCGCAGGTGTTCCTGCTTCAATGCCAGGGCATAGCTGTATAACGCCTTGTCGCTCTGCACGCCGTGGCGCTCGGGGTAGCGTTGCTCCAGGTAGGCGCCCAACTGGTCCTTGGCGATCAATTGGCGCACTTGCTCTTGAAGCGCTGCGGGGTAGGCCTGGAGGTATTTCAGCGCGGTCATGGGGCTCTGCAACAGGGTTCGAATGGCCGCCAGTGTAGCGAATTCACAGCAGACGAGGGTGGGACCAGGCAGCCACTTCCTCCGCCACCAACGGTTGGGCCGCCAACGGCCCCTGGATAAAGGCGCAGCCATTGGCCTTGAGCCACGTTGACTGCTCGAGGGTTTCCACACCCTCGGCGATCACCAACACCTCAAAATGAGCGCATAACTGGATGATACTGCGCGCCATCGCCGCGTCCCGTACCGAGCCCGGCAGGCGCGCCACCAGTTGCGGGTCGAGCTTGAGCGTGTCGAACGCCAGGTCCCGCAGGTGGGCCAGGGAGCATTGGCCCAGGCCGAAATCATCCAGGGCAATGCGCACGCCGATCTGGCGCAGTAACTTGAGCTGCTTATGGGTCTCTTCAAGGTTACTCATCAGGCTGTCTTCACTGATTTCCACCTCCAGCTGGCGCCCCTGCAACCCATGTCGCTCAAGGACCTGCTGCAGTTGGCTGGCGAGGTTGGGCATGTTGAACTGGCTGGCACTCAAACTCACGCTCAGCACCAGCGCTTCATCGAAGGTGGCTTGCCAGGCCTGGCGCTGGGCAGCGACTTGCTGGTAGATCCAGGCGCTCAACTGGCTGATCAGCCGCGCCTCTTCCAGCAGCGGCAAGAACAAGCCCGGCGGCACATCGCCGACGCTGGGGTGCTGCCAGCGCAACAGCGCCTCGACACCGCGCAAGCGCCCGTCTTCCAGCGAAACCTGTGGCTGGTAGACCAAAGTGAAATCCTTGTTGTGGATCGCGGTGCGCACACTGTCTTCCAGCATCAGCCGCGAACGGGCACGGCCGTTCATTTCCTGATCGTAATAGCGATATTGCTGACGCCCCGCGCGCTTGGCTTCGTACATGGCGATATCCGCCGCACGCAACAGACCACTCAGGTCGGAGCCGCAGTCCGGGAACGTGGCGATGCCGATGCTGACGCCGAGCATCACCTCCAAACCGTCCACTTGCTGGCACACAGACACCCTTTCGATCAGTTTTTCCGCAATCTTGGCGGCCTGCTCCGGGAACTCCAATTCCAGCAACGCGGTGAACTCATCCCCGCCCATGCGCCCAAGAATGTCGCAGGAGCGCAGACACGCCTGCATCTGCTCCGAGACCCAGCGCAGCACGCGGTCGCCCGCGTCGTGGCCCAACGAGTCATTGACCCGCTTGAAACCGTCCAGGTCCAGGTACAGCAACACCAGCGACTGCTCGTTACGCTCGCTGCGCAACAAGAGGTTCTCCACCGCCTGGTGAAAGCCACGCCGGTTCAACAGCCCCGTCAAAGGGTCGGTCACGGCCTGGAACTCCAACTGCTGATGCAGATGGCGTACCTCGGACATGTCCAGCACGGTCACCACCATGGCCTTCTGCTCGGCGGGCAGCGGTGCACAGGACAACGCCACCGGCACCTGCTGACCACGCCCGGTGCGCAAGATTGCGTCATGCTGGCGCCACGTTTCACCCCGCCGGTACGCCTCGTACATCGGGAAACTCAACCACGCGGGCACATGGGGCTTTTGCAGGAAGCTCAAAAAGCTCTCGCCCTGCAACTCGGCCATGGTGGCGTTCAGCAAGCGTGAAATGGCCGGGTTGGCGTACTCGATCACACTGCCCTCGCCCACCACCAGCAGGCCTTCGGCGGCGTTGTCGAGCACCGAGGCGTTAAAGGCACGCGCCAGCTCCAGGTCATGGCTCAGCCGCTGCAAGGCCCGGCGGTTGCGTTGGTGTTCCAGCAGGGCCTGGACCTTGGGCTTGAGGATATGCGGGTCAAAGGGCTTGAACAGATAGTCGATCGCACCGCTGGCGTAGCCTTCCTGCACGGCGTCGGACGATTGGGCGTGGGCCGTCAGAAAGATAATCGGCGTCATGCGCGTACGCTGGCTGCCGCGCATCAGGCGTGCGACTTCAAAGCCGTCCATGCCGGGCATGCGCACATCCAGCAACACTAGGTCGACCTCGTGGGCGAGCAGCAATTCCAGGGCTTCCAGCCCGGAGGCGGCCGTGATCACGTGCCAGTCTTCACGCTGCAAAAGCGCACGCATGCTGATGAGGTTCTCGGGGTAGTCATCGACTACCAGAAGAACCGAACTGCCATCGCCGGGGTGTGGTGCGCAATCCATGCTACGTCTCTTCCTTGAGGGGCTGCACCGGTCACTTCTGCTACAAAAACCGGACAAACACAGAGGGCTCACTCTAGCCCCGCTTTAAAAAAAGCAGAAGTGACGTGGGTGCCATCATTGCGCCAAAGCTCAGGAAGCCGACTAACGGTCAAGCCCTACAGCCCACGGCCTGTGGGAAACATGGCTTTTTGGCATTTAGCTGACGCCAATAATTTGCCAGCGCTTAATTAACAACTTGGTTACTACCGCTTATAAAGAACCTGCGCAGCCCTCGGGCTAAAGCCTTCATTCTCTGTAAAAGGCCAACACCATGATCGACCTTTCCACCTGGAACCTGAGCATCCCGGTCGGCTCCCCGCCCACGACCATCGACACCCCCAAGCTGCTGAGCGGCTTCAAAGACCAGTACTTCCAGGCCGAAGGCAGCAACGTGCAATTCTGGACACCCGTGACCGGCACCCGTACCGAAAACGCCATCTACCCACGCAGCGAGTTACGCGAAACCTACGCGGATGGGCGCCTGCGCAACTGGACTTACAACGAGGCCAACAACTTCCTGCGCGCCACCGTGGCCGTCAACCAGGTGCCCTCCAGCGGCAAAGTGGTCATCGGCCAGATCCACGCGTATGACAGCCAGAAACCACTGATCAAGCTGGAGTACCAATTCAAGGAAAAAACCCAGACCGGCAACATCGTCGCCAAGGTGCGCATGCGCCCGGATGATGGCGAGGGGCGTGTGGTCACCGTCGCCTCCAATGTGCCGCTCAACAAGAGTTTTACCTACGTGATCAACCTCAATAAAGCCGGGTTGCTCAATGTGCACGCCGCAGATGGCGAATGGAACGAACGCATCGGCGCCGCGTGGGGTGCCAAACCGCTGTACTTCAAGGCCGGCGTGTATGTGCAGGACAACAGCGGCGACAGCAAGGAAGGCGCACGGGTAACGTTTGCCAAGCTGGATATTGATCACGAATAAAGCGTGACAGAAGCCCCGTTAATCACGGGGCTTCTGAGTGAGGTTATTCAACGCACATCAGCATAAAGCCCATCGATGAATCACCGGCGGGTTTGTTATCGCCGACCTTGAGCGTCAATACGTTAATGTAATTGACCGCCGGCACACTGCCCAACTTGGCATGGCCATAGAAGATATGTTCGTTGGAGCTCACATCGGTGACCGAAACCGTGCAGAAACGGGGAGGTTCTTTAAATACGCCCGGTATGAACCTGACCTTATAGGTTGAAAAATAGTCAGGCTGCGCGGTCAACTTAACCTCTTTCAGCCACTTAGGCGACTGTGCAGTAACTTGCCCCTTTTCGTTAACAGATGCGGTGAATATTCGGCCCTCGGCGTGGGCAAAAGATCCTGCTGCGAGCAACGCGATGATAGCGCCAGCGACTTTTATCAAGTTCATTATCAATTCTCCATCATTGAATACATTTAAAGATCAACCTTAAATGATCAGAGACGGATAAAAGCGCACTTTTAATGGCGTACAAATAAAACAGAAAAACTATAAAGGCACCGGGAATTTTACTGACTGGTTTCAGGAGACTTCCGATTGCAAAGCACTTTTGAGTCGATGATATTCGTAGGCAAACTCCGACAGATACAAAGACTATTCTCGGATTAATCCAACCACTTAAACTCACCACCGAACCCTGTGGGAGCCGGGCTTGCCCGCGATGGCGGTGTATCAGGCACCATTAGCAGAGCCTGACACACCGCCATCGCGGGCAAGCCCGGCTCCCACATTGGTTATGCTTCGGCTGCAGGTGACGTGCTCGTCCTACACGACCGTTGCGGGCAGACAGATCGCCGCTTATAGTTCGCCGGTCGCTGAGAACAGCGATAGGGTTTCGCAGCCCTAACGATACGTGTGTAACCGAGCATCATGAATGCAACGTGGAGCGCTTCTGCGCCCGACGTTTACTTTATGGTGGCTGTGTGTGGGAGACCTTCGGGTCTGCCGGGTTCCTCGTATCCTCGGTCTGCGAACCCGCACACAGCTACCACCCATTCGTTTCGCAGCGATCGGCGGTAGTCCTTCTAGATACGAGGAATATTTGCCATGACCGACCCATTACCACCCCGCCGCTTCTACCCCTGCACCGAGTCCGCCACTGACTCACCCGTGCTCTTGATCGACAGCGCCGCCCCACTGCCCGACCTCCACGCCTGCCTGCGCGAACGCCTCAACGCCGCCCTCGAACACCTCAACCTGATGGCCTGCTCCAGCCTGCCGGACTTCGCCGAGAGCGACCTGAATAACGTGGCCAATACCGCACGTATTCTGGTGCAGGACGTGAGCGACGTGTTCCGCGTCATCGAGCACCGAGGCCTCGACACCGCCGCCTGATCAAATCCCAGCCACAAAAAAGCCCGCATCGCTGCGGGCTTCTTTGCAGGTACTTATGGCGCCCGTTTTTCCACTGGTTTTCGTCTCATACCCGATACCACCGAATCATGAAGCGCCATTGCGCGGCCGGCGTCCCACTCCTTCTGCATCGTTGAAAACAGCTCAACGTCGATGTGTACTTTATGCGCGCTTAGCGCCTCAGACATGGCATCGCTAATTCGCTCAATAATCGCGCCTGGGTTTGCAACACCACAGTGCTTGCGACCGAACTCGATCAGTTGCTGGCGATCCGGGTAGGCCTTTACCTTGTTCATCTTGATCGCCAAGGTACGGTCGACCAGTGACTGACCAGACTTGGGGTTGTAATTTTCATACACGGTAGTCGTTGTGACATCGAACACAGGGGCTAACTGCACGGTTTCCAGCGCACCGGGATGGGTATAGAGCACACCGAAATTTTTCAGATGAGCATCGCCATTGCGCACCATGACCGACAAGCACACAGATGAATAAAAACGTTCGAGTTCACGCAGCACATCACCCTGTCGGCAAACCTCATTTATCACCGCGGCTAGCGTTTCGTAACTTTGGGAATACTTGTAGTTGTCATGAGGATCTTTGTTCAGTCCCAACAGCACTGCCATATCCTCGAACCCCAACCTGCCAGACGCCGTCAGATCAAAACGCTCCATGACAAAGAGATCACCACGTTCCGACAGCCAGAAACGCGGAGTTTGCATGCCGGCAAGGCGAGCAGCTTCCAAACAGAGGAATTCGTTCTGGGCCAAGTGTGCATATTCATCAGCGCCGGACTTCACGATCAAGTCAGAACTGAGCATGGTTTTGCGACTGCCTGTCAGCTTATCCAGATCAGGTACCAGCACCTTCGGCTGCACCCCGGAAATACCTGACTCAAAGTAGGTCTCGACCAGGAAGTCGAATACGCCTTGTGAGGCATCCGCAGAAAGGATTTCTTGCAACCCCACTTGCGCTTTCACCGGTGCAGACGCTTCAACGGGGTTCTCGTAACTCAATCGACCGATCTGATTGCCACCAATGATCGACAGCAAACGCATTTCGTCCACCTGCATATGCTTGGCCATGCGACGTTTAATCTGATCAGCCAGGAAACCCTCCGGCACATTCATATCAAAAATCGGATGCAGGACGTTGCTGACCGCAGGCGTCGGGTCATAGGGCATGACCAATGACACTTCAGACGAAGCCTGCGCCGAGGCATAGGCGAACGAAAACTGTGAGCCTTTGGACAGCTCGCCTGCCATGCCTTGGGGCGTGGTTATGTTGAGCCGCTTGACCTTACTCATCGCGCTCTACCAGTTCGGCAAGGGATTTGAGGTCGATGCGCCGATCAACCACCTCCAGTGCCATTCCCAATGCGGTAATCACCCTGAATACGGTATACATAGCCACATTCTCCCCCGCTTCAAGATCAATGATTGTCTTGCGACTGCATCGAGCTTTTTCCGCGAGCTGTTGCTGACTGTATTGCTTCGCCCGCCGCAGCTGTCTCAGCCGTTCGCCAAATGAGGGAGGATTGGTGATAAGCAAAATGTCACCCATATAGGACTTTTAAAGTATCAATCATGATTATGTCCACTATAACGGACATTTCAACTACCTTCCGTCTGTAACGCGCGGCCACAAAAAAGCCCGCATCGCTGCGGGCTTCTTTTTAAACGCTTAAGGCTTAGTTCACCTTGGCGTTCAACTCACCTTTCAGGTAACGCTGGTACATGGCTTCCAACGAGATCGGTTTGATCTTCGAAGCATTACCGGCAGTCCCAAAGGCTTCGTAACGAGCGATACATACATCACGCATGGCCGTCACGGTGGCGCCGAAGAATTTACGTGGGTCAAATTCGCTCGGGTTGGTGGCCATCAGGCGACGCATTGCGCCGGTGGACGCCAGGCGCAGGTCGGTGTCGATGTTGACCTTGCGCACGCCGTACTTGATGCCTTCGACGATTTCTTCAACCGGCACGCCGTAGGTTTCTTTGATGTCGCCGCCGTACTGGTTGATGATCGCCAGCCACTCTTGCGGTACCGAGGAAGAGCCGTGCATCACTAGGTGGGTGTTAGGGATGCGCTTGTGGATTTCCTTGATGCGGTCGATGGCCAGCACGTCGCCGGTAGGTGGCTTGGTGAACTTGTAGGCGCCGTGGCTGGTGCCGATGGCGATGGCCAGGGCGTCCACTTGGGTCTTTTTCACGAAGTCAGCGGCTTCTTCCGGGTCGGTCAGCATCTGGCTGTGATCCAGCACGCCTTCGGCGCCGATGCCGTCTTCTTCGCCGGCCATACCGGTTTCCAGCGAACCCAGGCAGCCCAGCTCGCCTTCAACCGACACACCACAGGCGTGTGCCATGGCCACGGTCTGTTGGGTCACGCGTACGTTGTACTCGTAGTCGGTCGGGGTCTTGCCGTCTTCGCCCAGGGAGCCGTCCATCATTACCGAGCTGAAGCCCAGTTGGATAGAGCGCTGGCACACGTCAGGGCTGGTGCCGTGGTCCTGGTGCATGCACACCGGGATGTGCGGGAATTCTTCGATCGCAGCGAGGATCAGGTGACGCAGGAACGGGGCGCCGGCGTATTTGCGCGCACCGGCCGAAGCCTGGACGATCACGGGGGAGTCGGTCTTGTCAGCGGCTTCCATGATGGCGCGCATCTGCTCAAGGTTGTTGACGTTAAAGGCTGGGACGCCGTAGCCGAACTCGGCTGCGTGGTCCAGCATTTGACGCATGCTGATAAGTGCCATTGTGTTGTCTCTCCCGGTCGAGGGTCGTTAATCGTGCAAGCCTGCCGTAGCGGCGGCTGCTATTCAAGTTATTGCAGATCAAGGGGTTAAGCTTGAGCTGCTGAATCGTTATTGCAGTGTCCGGTTTACACATTAGTGCCTTTGGAACCGGATCAATGTGGGAGCTGGCTTGCCTGCGATGGGGGCAAATCAGACAACATTTGTTTTGCTGACCCACCGCAATCGCAGGCAAGCCAGCTCCCACATTTTGATCTCATTTATTTTGAGATCGTGTTCTGCATTACTGGGCCTTACAGCCACGCCCAATCAAATCATCGGTGGCGACCCAGTAAACCAGGCCTTCCTCACCTTTTGTGTGAAACGCCAGTTGGCCGTCGCTGTACAGCACGCCCGAGGCGGCAACCTCTTGCTTGAGGCGATAAACCTGGTCGGCACCGCCGAGGCGTACATCCACTTCGGAACGGGCCGGGTTGGCAAAGCGCCAGTTGACCTCGGCCTTGCTGTCGCAGGTCCAGGTGGTCCATTTGTCTGCCGGCTCAGCCGCCTTGTTGAACATGTTCATGCTGCTGCAACCGGCCAACAAGGCCAGGGCTGCCAGGGCGAAAACGCCTTTCATTGCCACTCCTCGAACGACGGCCCCAAAGGCCGCCACTGCTGTCGGTTAGTTGATCAGACCCGTCATGGGCAACCCTGTTCCTGACCGTTGGGCGCGGCGTCGTATTGTTCCAGCCGTTCATTGCCGATGCGCTTGTTGATCACCGGCATGGTTTCGGCTTGCCAGTCGGCCTGGTAGCAGCTTTTTTTCGGCGCAGCCCCAGGCGCTTGCGCCTCGGGCGCAGCGCTTGGCGTGCTGCCGCAGCCGGCCAACAGGCCCGCTGCGATCACCAGTGCCAACGACTTGATCATGGGAATGCTCCTTTTCCGGATCACGAGCCTTAACCTTTGGCTCGGGTTTCCAGCACTTCAACGGCCGGCAACACTTTGCCTTCGACGAATTCGAGGAATGCGCCGCCACCGGTAGAAATGTAGGAGATCTGGTCAGCAACGCCATATTTATCGATGGCGGCCAGGGTGTCACCGCCACCGGCGATGGAGAATGCCGAGCTTTCGGCAATCGCCTTGGCCAGCACTTTGGTGCCGTTGCCGAACTGGTCGAACTCGAACACGCCAACCGGGCCGTTCCACAAAATGGTCTGGGAAGCTTTCAGCAGTTGCGCAAAGTTAGCCGCCGTTTGTGGGCCGATATCCAGAATCATGTCGTCCGCCGCCACGTCAGCGATGAGCTTGACGGTGGCTTCGGCGCTTTCCGCGAATTCCTTGGCAACCACCACGTCCACCGGCAGCGGCACGCTGACTTTGGCGGCGATGGCGCGGGCAGTATCGAGCAGGTCTGGCTCATACAGCGACTTGCCCACCGGGTGCCCGGCTGCGGCCAGGAAGGTGTTGGCAATGCCGCCGCCGACAATCAGCTGATTGCAGATGGTGCTGAGGCTGTTGAGCACGTCCAGCTTGGTCGACACTTTGGAGCCGGCCACGATGGCAGCCATCGGTTGTGCCGGAGCACCCAGCGCCTTGCCCAATGCATCCAGCTCAGCAGCCAGCAATGGGCCAGCCGCTGCCACTTTAGCGAACTTGGCCACGCCGTGGGTCGAACCCTCGGCGCGGTGCGCGGTGCCGAAAGCGTCCATCACGAACACGTCGCACAGGGCCGCGTATTGCTGGGCCAGCTCGTCGCTGTTCTTTTTCTCGCCTTTGTTAAAGCGCACGTTCTCGAACAGCACGATGTCGCCAGGCTTGACGTCGACGCCGCCCAGGTAGTCGGCTACCAGCGGCACGTCGCGGCCCAGGGCCTTGCTCAGGTAGTCGGCCACAGGCTTGAGGCTGTTTTCAGCGGAGAACTCACCTTCGGTCGGGCGACCCAGGTGGGAGCAGACCATCACGGCCGCGCCTTTTTCCAGGGCCAGCTTGATGGTCGGCAGCGAGGCCAGGATTCGCGCATCGCTGGTGACAACACCGTCCTTGACTGGGACGTTGAGGTCTTCGCGAATCAGTACGCGCTTACCTTGCAGATCGAGGTCGGTCATCTTCAACACGGTCATGGGTCGCAGTTCCTGAATTACTGTTGAGGTTGTTTAGTGGCGATGTGCAGATAGTGCCCTGCAACATCCAACATGCGGTTGGCAAAGCCCCATTCGTTGTCGAACCAGGCCAGGATGTTCACCAGCCTGGGGCCGGAAACACGGGTCTGGCTGGCATCGACAATCGCCGAATGCGGGTCATGGTTGAAATCACAACTGGCGTGCGGCAACTCGGTGTAGGCCAACAAGCCCTTGAGCGGGCCGCTGGTGGCGGCGTCGCGCAGGATCCGGTTGACCTCCGTCGCGTCAGTGTCGCTGACGGTTTGCATGGTGATGTCCAGGCAAGACACGTTCACCGTCGGCACCCGTACGGCTTTGGCCTGGATTCGCCCGGCAAGTTCCGGCAACAGTCGCTCGATGCCACGGGCCAGGCCGGTAGACACCGGAATCACTGACTGGAATGCCGAGCGCGTGCGGCGCAGGTCTTCATGATGATAGGCGTCGATCACCGGCTGGTCGTTCATTGCCGAGTGAATGGTGGTGATCGACACGTAATCCAGGCCGATCGCCTGGTCCAGCAGGCGCAACAACGGCACGCTGCAGTTGGTGGTGCAGGACGCGTTGGACACCAGCAGCTCATCGCCGGTCAGGCAATCCTGGTTGATGCCGTAGACGATGGTGGCGTCGACATCCGCCTCGCTGGCCATCGGCTGGGAAAACAGCACACGCGGTGCGCCGGCGTCGAGAAAACGCTGACCGTCGGCACGGGTGTGATAGACACCGGAGCATTCCAGCACCAGGTCAACGCCCAGTGCTTTCCAGTCGATGCCTTCGGGGGTGGCACTGCGCAAGACCTTCACGCAGGTGCCATTAATATGCAGACAATCGCCCTCAACCCGCACTTCGCCGGGGAATCGGCCGTGAGTGGAGTCAAAGCGTGTCAGGTATTCGATGCTGGCCATGTCGGCCAAATCGTTGATCGCCACAATTTCAAACCCGGCCGCCGCCCCTCGCTCGAACAGAGCACGCAAGACGCAACGACCAATGCGGCCGTAGCCGTTGAGTGCAACTTTGTAGGGACGCGGTTGAGGCATGGGGTTCTCGATTACCTTGGGTAATGGGGTGGCTGTTAGACCGCTTTCGCGAGCAAGCCCGCTCCCACACATGAATGGGTTCACAATTACAACTGTGTGAACCCGGTCAAGTGTGGGAGCGGGCTTGCTCGCGAAGAGGCCGGCACAGCCACCTCAATCTACAGCCTTAGTCTTCCAGCAGCTCTTCAGCCTGACCCAGGATGTTTTCCAGGGTGAAACCGAACTCTTCGAACAAGGCTGGCGCCGGCGCGGACTCACCGTAGGTGGTCATGCCGATCACGCGGCCTTCCAGGCCCACGTACTTGTACCAGTAGTCGGCGTGAGCCGCTTCGATGGCGATACGTGCGCTGACCTGCAACGGCAGCACCGATTGCTTGTAGTCCGCGTCCTGGGCTTCGAACAGGCTGATGCACGGCATGGACACCACGCGAACGTTGCGGCCCTGCTCGGTCAGCTTGTCGTAGGCTTGAACCGTCAGGCCGACTTCGGAACCGGTGGAGATCAGGATCAGTTCCGGCTCGCCGATGCAGTCTTTGAGCACATAACCGCCACGGCTGATGTTGGCGATCTGCGCGTCGGTACGCACTTGGTGCTGCAGGTTCTGACGCGAGAAGATCAGCGCCGAAGGGCCGTCCTTGCGCTCGATCGCGTGCTTCCAGGCCACCGCGGATTCCACCGCGTCGGCTGGGCGCCAGCAATCCAGGTTCGGGGTGGTACGCAGGCTGGTCAGTTGCTCGACCGGCTGGTGCGTCGGGCCGTCTTCGCCCAGGCCGATGGAGTCGTGGGTGTACACATGGATCACGCGCTTCTTCATCAGCGCGGCCATACGTACCGCGTTACGCGCGTATTCCATGAACATCAGGAAGGTCGCGCCGTAAGGCACCAGGCCGCCGTGCAGGGACACGCCGTTCATGATGGCGCTCATGCCGAACTCGCGCACGCCGTAGTACATGTAGTTGCCGCTGGCGTCTTCGGCCGACACACCTTTGCAACCTTTCCACAGGGTCAGGTTGGAACCGGCCAGGTCAGCCGAACCGCCGAGGATCTCGGGCAGCAATGGGCCAAAGGCGTTCAGGGTGTTCTGGCTGGCTTTACGGCTGGCGATGGTTTCGCCCTTGGCCGCAACTTCGGCGATGTAGGCCGAGGCTTTTTCCGAGAAGTCGGCAGGCAGGTCACCGGCCAGGCGGCGCACCAGCTCGTTGGCCAATTCCGGGAATTCGGCGGAGTAGGCCGCAAAACGCTGGTCCCACTCGGCTTCGGCGGCCAGGCCTTTTTCCTTGGCGCTCCACTCGGCGTAGATGTCAGCCGGGATTTCGAACGGGCCGTGGTTCCACTTCAGCGCTTCGCGAGCCAAGGCGATTTCCGCGTCACCCAGTGGGGCGCCGTGGCAGTCTTCTTTACCTTGCTTGTTCGGCGAGCCGAAACCGATGATGGTCTTGCAGCAGATCAGGGTCGGCTGCTCGCTCTTGCGGGCGGTGTCGATGGCGGTCTTGATCTCTTCCGGATCGTGGCCGTCAACGTTGCGGATCACTTGCCAGTTGTAGGCTTCGAAACGCTTTGGCGTGTCGTCGGTGAACCAGCCTTCGACTTCGCCGTCGATGGAGATGCCGTTGTCATCGTAGAAGGCAATCAGCTTGCCCAGGCCCAGGGTGCCGGCCAGGGAAGCGACTTCGTGGGAAATGCCTTCCATCATGCAGCCATCACCCAGGAACACATAGGTGTGGTGGTCGACGATGTCGTGGCCAGGGCGGTTGAACTGCGCGCCCAATACTTTTTCAGCCAGGGCAAAACCCACGGCGTTGGCCAGGCCCTGACCCAGTGGGCCGGTGGTGGTTTCGACGCCCGGGGTGTAACCGAATTCCGGGTGGCCCGGCGTGCGGCTGTGCAGCTGGCGGAAGCTCTTGAGGTCATCGATGGTGACGTCGTAGCCGGTCAGGTGCAGCAGCGAATAGATCAGCATCGAACCGTGGCCGTTGGACAGCACGAAGCGGTCACGGTCGGCGAACGACGGGTTGCTCGGGTTGTGTTTCAGGTAGTCACGCCAAAGTACCTCGGCGATATCCGCCATGCCCATCGGGGCACCGGGATGGCCGCTGTTGGCTTTTTGCACGGCATCCATGCTGAGGGCACGAATGGCGTTGGCACGCTCACGACGGCTGGGCATCGCTGATCTCCTGGGGTTTGAGTAGAAGAAACGGAAAAAAGGACCGGCATTTTCCCTCAGCCACCGCCTGCGGGCAATGACAGATAGTCACTTGAAGTGTTTTTCCTGCGGTTTACCCGGCATTGGCTTGCAGAAACGGCCCACCACTTCGTCTAAAGGTTATAGCGGTGGCTTATAACTACCGATTATCGACCAATATCAAAACTTTTTGATATTGGCCTTGCGGGGATTTCCACCCGTCACTAGACTGCTGGCCTTATGAACCTACCCGTGCCTTCCCTGCGCCCCGACGACAGCGATGAGCTGGCTGCCTTATGCAAGGCCGCCGGTGATCCGTTGCGCCTGAACGTGTTGCGTGCACTGGCCAACGACTCTTTTGGCGTGCTGGAACTGGCGCAGATCTTTGCCATCGGCCAGTCCGGCATGAGCCACCACCTCAAGGTGCTGGCCCAGGCCGAGCTGGTCGCCACGCGCCGCGAAGGCAATGCGATTTTTTATCGTCGCGCCCTGCCCCACACCGAGTTGCTCGGCGGCAAGTTGCACGCCGCCCTGCTCGACGAGGTAGACAGTTTGGGCCTGCCCAGCGACGTGCAGTCGCGCATCAGCCAGGTCCACGGGCAACGCGCCGCCGCCAGCCAGGACTTTTTCTCACGGGTAGCCGAGAAGTTTCGCGCCCAACAGGACTTGATCGCCGGTTTGCCCCAATACCGCGAAAGCGTACTGGCGCTGTTGGACAAGCTGAGCTTCAGTGATGAGGCGACGGCGTTGGAAGTTGGCCCCGGCGACGGTGGCTTCCTGCCGGAACTGGCACGTCGCTTCAAGCAGGTGACCGCGCTGGACAACAGCCCGGCGATGCTTGAACTGGCGCGCCAGCTGTGCGAGCGCGAAGCGCTGGGCAACGTCAGCCTGCAGTTGGCCGACGCGTTGAATGACACCAGCCTGCTGGCCGATTGCGTGGTGCTGAACATGGTCTTGCACCACTTTGCCGCCCCCGCCGAAGCCCTCAAGCAGATGGCGAATTTGCTGCAACCGGGCGGCAGCCTGCTGGTCACAGATTTATGCAGCCACAACCAGAATTGGGCCAAGGAGGCCTGCGGTGATCTCTGGTTGGGTTTTGAACAGGACGATCTGGCCCGTTGGGCCACCGCTGCGGGACTCGTTCCCGGGGAAAGCCTCTATGTAGGTTTACGTAATGGTTTCCAGATCCAGGTCCGCCACTTTCAGCGACCGACTGGCGACACTCACCATCGGTAAATATCAGGAAAACATCGAGATGAGCGAATACTCCCTTTTCACCTCCGAGTCCGTGTCTGAAGGGCATCCGGACAAAATCGCCGACCAGATTTCTGACGCGGTGCTGGACGCCATCATTGCTGAAGACAAGTTCGCCCGTGTGGCGTGCGAGACTCTGGTGAAAACGGGCGTGGCGATCATCGCCGGTGAAGTCACCACCACGGCCTGGGTCGACCTGGAGCAGATCGTTCGTGACGTGATCACCGACATTGGCTACAACAGCTCCGACGTCGGCTTCGACGGCGCGACCTGCGGCGTGATGAACATCATCGGCAAGCAGTCCCCCGACATCAACCAGGGTGTGGACCGCGCCAAGCCTGAAGATCAGGGCGCCGGCGACCAGGGCCTGATGTTCGGCTACGCCAGCAACGAAACCGACGTGCTGATGCCAGCACCGATCACCTTCTCGCACCAGCTGGTGCAGCGCCAGGCCGAAGCACGTAAATCCGGCGTGCTGCCGTGGCTGCGCCCAGACGCCAAGTCCCAGGTCACCTGCCGTTACGAAGGCGGCAAAGTGGTGGGTATCGACGCCGTTGTACTGTCGACCCAGCATAACCCGGACGTGTCCTACGCCGACCTGCGTGAAGGCGTGATGGAGCTGATCGTCAAGCACGTGCTGCCTGCCGAACTGCTGACCAAAGACACCCAGTTCCACATCAACCCGACCGGCCAGTTCATCATCGGTGGCCCGGTGGGCGACTGCGGCCTGACCGGTCGCAAGATCATCGTCGACAGCTACGGCGGCATGGCCCGTCACGGCGGTGGCGCGTTCTCGGGTAAAGACCCCTCCAAGGTTGACCGTTCGGCGGCCTACGCCGGTCGTTACGTGGCCAAGAACATCGTCGCGGCCGGCCTGGCTGAGCGTTGCGAGATTCAGGTTTCCTACGCTATCGGTGTGGCCCAGCCTACGTCGATCTCGCTGAACACCTTCGGCACCGGCAAGATCAGCGATGACAAGATCGTCAAGCTGGTGCGTGAGATCTTCGACCTGCGCCCGTACGCCATCACCACCATGCTCGACCTGCTGCACCCGATGTACCAGGACACCGCAGCCTACGGCCACTTCGGTCGTACCCCTGCACAGAAGACTGTCGGCGACGACACCTTCACTACCTTCACCTGGGAAAAAACCGACCGCGCCAACGACTTGCGCACAGCCGCCGGCCTGTAAGCACGCGTTGCACCAAAAGCCCCGCCGGGTTCGCCCGGCGGGGCTTTTTATGGCCTGCGCAATGACCTTTGCAGGTTGACCTGCCGAACATCCAGCCCCTTAAAGCGGCACAGGCGCAGCTCAACAAAGGCTGTAACAAACTCGCGGAGCCCGAGGTCAGGGTCGATGCCAAGCAGCAAACACAGGAAGCCACGATGGAAAATCACCAAGCTGTGAAAGCATTGGGCGGCCTGTTCAGGTAACTGGAAACACCCGGTAAAAAGCCCCGCCCTGCCGGGGCTTTTTTGTGCCCGCCGGGATCACTTAGGCTGGGCGTCCCTTCCGAGCAAGGATGCTCATGATGCCTTTACTGATAGCCCTTGTACTCAGCGCCCTGTCATTTCTGGCCTGGGCCGAAGACTGCCCCGAAGAGGCGCGCTCACAGGTCGGCACCCTGGCTGAACAGATCAAGCTCTGGGATGACAGTTACCACCGGCTCGGTCAGTCTCCGGTCAGCGACGAGCTGTATGACCAGGCCCGCCAGCGCCTGGAGCGCTGGCAAGCCTGTTTTGCGCAAACACGGTCGACGGCTGACAACCCGCTGGCAGGTGCACGCGGCACACGGCCGCATCCCGTCGCCCATACCGGCCTGGAAAAGCTGGTGAATGAAGAAGCGGTCGGTGAGTGGCTCAAGACACGCCAGGACGTCTGGGTGCAGCCCAAGGTCGACGGCGTTGCGGTGACGCTGGTGTATCGCAAAGGCCGCCTGAGCCGACTCATCAGCCGTGGCGACGGCCTGCTCGGTCAGGATTGGACTGCCGCTGCGCGCAAGATCCAGGGCATTGTCCAGCAACTGCCCGAGCCCATCGACCTGGTGCTGCAAGGCGAACTCTATTGGCGCCTTGACGATCATGTGCAGTCCGAACACGGCGGGCTCAGTGCCCGCAGCAAAGTGGCCGGGCTGATGAATCGCCGACAGTTAAGTGAGGCCGAGGCTTCCAGGGTCGGGCTATTCGTCTGGGCCTGGCCCGAAGGCCCGGCAGACTTCAGCACGCGGCTGGCCACCCTCGCGCGCTGGGGCTTCACCGACAGCCGTCGCTACAGCCACCCCGTGCAAAACCTCACTGAGGCCGCGCATTGGCGCAGCTACTGGTACAACCATCCGCTGCCCTTTGCCAGCGATGGCGTGGTGTTGCACCAGGCCCTGCACGCGCCCGCCAAGCGCTGGCAGGCCAGCGCGCCGTATTGGGCGGTCGCATGGAAGTACCCGGTAACCAGGGCTTTGGCGCTGGTGCGCAAGGTGCAGTTCAAGATCGGCCGCACGGGGCGTATCACGCCCATTCTGGAACTGGAGTCGGTGCGGCTGGACGACCGGCAAATCCGCCGTGTCAGCGTCGGCTCCTTGAAGCACTGGCACGCGCTGGACATCCGCCCCGGCGATCAAGTCTCCATCAGCCTTGCCGGCCAAGTGATTCCGCGGTTGGAGCAGGTGATCCTGCGCAACGAGACCAGGGTGGCGGTGCATGTGCCCGATGCGCGCGACTTCCACGCCTTGAGTTGCTGGCAACTGGACCCCGGTTGCGAGGAGCAATTGCTCGCGCGCCTGACCTGGCTGAGCAGCAATCAGGGCCTGGCCCTGCCCTATATGGGCCGGGAAACCTGGAACGCTTTGATCCAGGCGGGTCTAATCGCAGGCATTCTCGATTGGTTAACCCTGGATGCGGCAGAGCTTGCTAACATTGACGGCTTCGGTGATCGCCGCCGTGCCCGGGTGCTCGACAGCCTGCAAAGCGCGCGGCAACGGCCCTTTGCACAATGGCTAAAAGCCCTGGGCGTACCGCCTTCGGCGCGCAACGATCTGGAGGGCGGCTGGCAGGCCCTGGCCGCCAAAGACACGCAAGCCTGGCTGGCCACCGACGGCATTGGCCCGGGCCGCGCGGCGCAACTGAGCGCTTTTTTTCGCGACCCACACGTACAAGCGTTAGCTGAAACATTACGCGTGGCAGGGATTGACGGGTTTTAAGCCCAGCCCAGCCACTTTTAACCCGGCAGAATTCACCCTGCCATCCAATTGCGACCTTGGAGCCCCACATGAAATTTCTAGCCCCACTTGCCTTGTTGACCACCGTAACCTTGGCGAGCATGCCGCTGCTGGCCGCCGAAGAAGTGCCGGAACTCACCGGCTGCGCCGCCAAGCGCCAGGACATCAGCGCACAAATCGAACAAGCCAAGGCCCATGGCAACAGCGAGCAACAGGCCGGCCTGGAAAAAGCCCTGAGCGAAGTCACCGCCCACTGCACCGATGCGTCCCTGCGCAAGGAACGCGAGAACAAGGTGCTCGACGCCAAGCATGAGGTCAGCCGCCGTCAGGCCGACCTCGACAAGGCGATGAAAAAAGGCGATGCCGAGAAAATCAACAAACGCAAAGACAAGCTGGCTCAGTCACGCAAAGAACTGCAAGAGGCCGTCGAAGAACTCGACAAGTAAAACCGGTCAGTGGTCGCGAAACTGTTTATGGCAAGCCGTGCAGGCATCTTCGACTTTTTGCACCGCAGGCCCCAGGTTGCTGGCCTTGTAGGGCTGCACCTGGCTTGCGATCACCAATTCACCGGTGGCCGCTTCAAGGTTTCGGGCCAGCTCCTGGAAGCGTGCCTGCTGTTGCCACACCGTGTCCTTGGCGCTGGTGTGATCTTCCTCACGCACGCTCGGGAAATGCTTCCACGGTTCGTGGGACAGCGCATCGAGCTTGACCGCGCCTTCGGCGAACTTCGCGCCGTCGAACGGGATACGCCCGCGCAGCATGCCGCCCAGGTCTTCGCCGGTCTTGAGCATCTGCTTGAAGATGGCCTTGCGTTGGCCCAGCGGCGAATTCGGGTCGACACCGCCGCAGGCGGACAAGGTCAGGCAGGCCAGCAATACCACGGTCAGTTTTTTAAAAGTCATGATGGCTTCAGGGTCACGGGAAACGGCGGCCAGTATCCTCGCCCCGCCCGCAAAGACCAATAGCCCTATTAATAATAAGGGTTGCCCAACTGCGCTGCGGCGCAGGCAACCGCTTCAGGAATTACGTGTATGAATGTCACCTTGAAACGCTGGAGCCGCCGAATGGTGTGGGCTCTGCCGATGGTTGCGCTGCTGGCCGGTTGTGATGGCGGCAAAGACGCCGACAAAAAAGATCAAGCGGCCAAGCCCCATGCCGTCGCCACTTATGTCAGTGCACCGTGGGAAGCGCTGCCGGCGGTGTCCGACAGCGACCTGCTGGCCGGGTTTGAATCCTGGCGCAGTGCCTGCCAGCGCCTCAAGGCTGATCCGGTATGGGGCGCGACCTGTGCCGCCGCCGCCACCGTACCGGGCGATGCCGTGGCCGTGCGCGGTTTTCTCAAGGAGCGCCTGGATGTGTTCGGTCTGCGCTCGGCCGACAACACACCCAATGGCTTGATCACCGGCTACTACGAGCCGGTCTACCCTGGCAGCCTGACCGAAACCGCCACTGCCCATGTGCCGGTATACGGCGTGCCGGACGACCTGATCATCGTCAACCTGGAAAGCATCTACCCGGAACTCAAGGGCAAGCGCCTGCGCGGCCGCCTCGAGGGCCGCGTGCTCAAGCCGTATGACGATGCCAGCACCATCAACGGCCAGGGCTCCACCGCCAAACCGATTGCCTGGCTGACCAACCCGATGGACCTGCAGTTCCTGCAGATCCAGGGCTCTGGGCGTATTCAACTGGCCGGTGGGCGCCAACTGCGCGTTGGTTATGGTGACCAGAATGGCTACCCATACCGCCCGATCGGCCGCTGGCTGGTGGAGCAAGGCGAGCTGAAAAAGGAGGACGTGACCATGGGCGCCATCAGCGCCTGGGCCAAGGCCAACCCACAGCGTATTCCACAATTGTTGGCGAGCAACCCCAGCTACGTGTTTTTCAGCGCCCGCCCGGACAGCAACGAAGGTCCGCGTGGTTCACTGAATGTGCCGCTGACGGCGGGTTACAGCGTGGCAGTGGACCGCAAGGTGATTCCGCTGGGCAGCCTGTTGTGGCTGTCGACCACTAAGCCTGACGGGTCACCGATTGCCCGACCCGTGGCAGCCCAAGACACGGGCGGCGCGATCACCGGCGAAGTGCGCGCAGACTTGTTCTGGGGCACCGGTGAAGCGGCGGGTGAGCTGGCGGGGAATATGAAGCAGCAGGGGCAGATCTGGATGCTGTGGCCCAAGGGCGCGGCGTTGCCCCACGTGCCGGATGCGCCTGCTGGCTCCTGAATAACGCAGAAGATCAAATGTAGGAGCTGGCTTGTGTGGAGGCATATGTGGCGAGCGGGCTTGCCCCGCGTTGGGCTGCGCAGCGGCCCCAATAAGAGCAACGAGTTCTTTCAGAAAGAGCTCAGTGCCTGTTTTAGGGCTGCTTCGCAGCCCAACGCGGGGCAAGCCCGCTCGCCACAACAAGCCCGCTACCCTATTGAATGTGCGTAATACCTCTAGATCGACACAAAAAAGAAACTCGCAATCAACGCCATCCCTACCGCCCACACCAGCGAACGCAGCATCGCCCAGTCGGCCAGGTAGCAAATGATGTACAGCAGCCGACTGGTGATAAACAGCACCGCCAGCACATTGATGGTCACCAGCGACGCCGTACCGGCCAGGTGCGCGATGATCACCGCCGCGGCAAACGCAGGCGTCACTTCAAAGCTGTTGAGTTGGGCGTTGTGGGCGCGCTTGGCGAGGCCTTCGACGGTGTCCAGGAAGGCGCGCGGGTCGTGGTTATGCCGCGGGCCGAACTTGCCGCCGCTGAACTTGGCCACCCCCGTGCACAGGTAAGGCAGGAATATTGCGATCAACACACACCAGAAAGCGGCCGTCATGAAGGATTCCTTTTTTTGTTTTAAATAGAAATTAAAGTTTTAGCACTATCACTGCAAAATCGCACTCACCGGCTATGAACCGAAGCACGCCGAAAGGTTCTATCGCGCTTTTAGCCGGCGCCTTGAAACATCCCGCCGCTGTTGCGGTCCATCCCAGCAATAACGACCTTCCCTCACTTCCAAGGACCTCGGATGCTTGAACTTGTCGCCGCTTTTATTTGCCTCACCACGCTGCTCACCTATGTGAACTACCGATTTATCGGGCTGCCGCCCACCATCGGTGTGATGGTCACGGCCCTGCTGTTTTCCCTGATTCTGCAGGGCTTGAGCCTTATCGGCTACCCAGGATTGGAAGAGCGTATCCAGCAGTTGATCGGCCAGATCGACTTCGGCGACTTGCTGATGAACTGGATGCTGTCGTTCCTGCTGTTCGCCGGCGCCTTGCACGTCAACCTCAACGACCTGCGCAGCTATCGCTGGCCCATCGGCCTGCTGGCGACCTTCGGCGTATTGATCGCCACCGTGGTCATTGGCAGCCTGGCGTATTACATCTTTGCCCTGTTCGGCTGGCACGTCAGCTTCCTCTACTGCCTGCTGTTCGGCGCGCTGATCTCACCCACCGACCCGATTGCGGTGCTGGGCGTACTGCGAACCGCCAACGCATCGAAGCCGCTTAAAACCACCATCGTCGGCGAATCGCTATTCAACGACGGCACGGCGGTGGTGGTGTTTACCGTACTGCTGGGCATCGCACAGTTGGGCGAAACACCCACCGTCGGCGCCACGGCCATGCTGTTCGCCCATGAAGCGATTGGCGGCGTGGTGTTCGGTGGGCTGATCGGCTACCTGGTGTACCTGATGATCAAGAGCATCGAGCAGCACCAGATCGAAGTGATGCTGACCCTGGCGCTGGTGATCGGCGGCTCGGCAATGGCGACCGAACTGCACGTCTCGGCGCCGATTGCGATGGTGGTGGCCGGGCTGATCATCGGCAACCTGGGCCGCAAGCTGGCGATGAACGACATGACCCGACGCTACCTCGACGGTTTCTGGGAGTTGCTCGATGACATGCTCAACGCCCTGCTGTTTGCCCTGATCGGCATGGAGCTGCTGCTGTTGCCGTTCAACTGGTTGCACGTACTGGCCGCCAGCTTGCTGGCCGTGGCGATCCTGGCCTCACGCCTGCTCACCGTGGCCCCGGCGATCCTGTTGCTGCGCCGCTGGCGCACGGTGCCACGCGGCACTATCCGCATTCTCACCTGGGGTGGTTTGCGCGGTGGCGTCTCGGTCGCACTGGCGCTGGCCCTGCCACTTGGCCCGGAACGCGACTTGCTGCTGAGCATCACCTACATCGTGGTGCTGTCGTCGATCCTGTTGCAGGGTTTGAGCATCGGCAAGCTGGTCAAGCATGTGACCAAGGGAGAGCCCCAGGCCACGCCTGAGGCTCACTGATCCTTTTTGATTTGCTGCGGATGTCTGGGGTCCGCAGCAGCCTTGCCCGGCAAGCTGCTCTCACTGCGAATCTGCGCATGGCTGATCAACGCAAAGATAAAACTGCCGCCGATGATATTGCCCGCCAGGGTCGGCCCGGCGAACACCAGCCAGAAATCCTTCCACGGCAGTTCGCCGGCAAACACCAGGTACGACACTTCCGCCGAACCGACGACGATGTGGGTGAAGTCCCCCAGCGCCATGAGGTAAGTGATCAGGATGATGATGAACATCTTCGCGCTTTCCATGGACGGGATCATCCACACCATGGTGGCGATCATCCAGCCGGAAATAATGCCCTTGGCGAACATCTGGCCGGGGTCGTTTTCCATGACCTTGCGGCCGATTTCGAGGAAGGCCATGTCGGTCTTGGTGTCGAAGATCGGCAGGTGCAGCATCACGTAGGCCACCAGCAAGGTGCCGCACAGGTTGCCCACCAGCACCACCGTCCACAACCGCAACAGGCGGCCGGCATTGGCCAGCGTCGGCTTGCTCATCACCGGCAGCACGGCGGTCAGGGTGTTTTCGGTGAACAGTTGCTGGCGCGCCAGGATCACCGCGAGAAAGCCCGCGCAATAACCAAAGCTGGCGATCACCTTGAAGCCTTCGCCATCCGGCAGGCGCGAGTTGAGCAGGCCCATGCCCATTAGCGACAGGCCCATGGTCAGGCCCGCCGCCAGCGCCGACCACCACAACGCAGCCACATTGCGCTCCAGTTCCTGGTCGCCCTGGGTGCGGATGATTTCGTGCAGAACCGCCGCGCGGGGCGGCTGGTTCTCGTCGACGTCCTGTTGCTCTTCCTGCGACAGGTTGGGGGTTTTGCCGTCTGCTTGCGTAGCCATGGTCGTACCTGAACAAGGGGATGCGGTTCAGGTACGACCTGTCTTCATTCGCGAGCGTTCAATGCCCGCTGACGCAGGCCGTGCAGTTACTCATCCTGAAACTGGTCTTTCACATATTTGATTTCAGTACGCCCGTGCGGTGCCGGCAAACCGTCTTCACCCAGGTTGACGAAGACCATTTTCTCCACAGTGAGGATGCTTTTGCGGGTGATCTTGTTGCGCACTTCACAGGTCAGGGTGATCGAGGTGCGGCCGAACTCGGTGGCGGTGATGCCCAGCTCGATGATGTCGCCCTGGCGCGAGGCGCTGACGAAGTTGATTTCGGAGATGTACTTGGTCACCACACGCTGGTTGCCCAGTTGAACAATCGCGTAAATGGCCGCTTCTTCGTCGATCCAGCGCAGCAGGCTGCCGCCGAACAGGGTGCCGTTGGGGTTGAGGTCTTCGGGTTTTACCCATTTGCGGGTGTGGAAGTTCATGGTCACTCCAAAGCGTCTTGCGAAATGATGGGCAACATCATGGCAGAGCCCGCGCCCAAGCTCTATGCGCCATTGCCTATCACGCCCATGCACGATCTGCATGTGGCCGACAGAAAGGCTTGGGAAGTGCCGCGCACACGGCTATAATCGCCACCGCTTCAAAACGGTCATCTTCGATTGATACCGTTCTCCCGCCACCTGTCCGAGGGGCGCTGCAGCAGGTTCAACCTGTCAGGCTCGGATGGGGCGTTGTCCGGCCTGGTTAGCCAGCTGGATACTAAACGCACAACGGCGCCCATTCGCACACTACGAATGGAGGCTCTTCATGAGCGCTGTAATCACGCCTGCAGGTTTTACCGACTACAAAGTCGCCGACATGTCCCTCGCTGCCTGGGGCCGTCGCGAAACCTTTATCGCCGAATCCGAAATGCCAGCCCTGATGGGCCTGCGCCGCAAGTACGCTGCTGAGCAGCCGCTCAAAGGCGCGAAGATCCTCGGCTGCATCCACATGACCATTCAGACTGCCGTACTGATCGAAACCCTGGTTGCCCTGGGTGCCGAAGTACGCTGGTCGTCCTGCAACATTTTCTCGACTCAAGACCAGGCCGCTGCTGCTATCGCGGCTGCCGGCATCGCGGTTTACGCCTGGAAAGGCGAAACCGAAGAAGAGTACGAGTGGTGCCTGGAGCAAACCATCCTCAAAGATGGCAAGCCATGGGACGCCAACATGATCCTCGACGACGGCGGCGACCTGACCGAGCTGCTGCACAAGAAATACCCGCAGATTCTGGACCGCGTTCACGGTGTGACCGAAGAAACCACCACCGGCGTGCACCGCCTGCTGGACATGCTGGCCAAGGGCGAGCTGAAAATCCCGGCCATCAACGTCAACGACTCGGTGACCAAGAGCAAGAACGACAACAAGTACGGCTGCCGTCACAGCCTCAACGATGCCATCAAGCGCGGCACCGACCACCTGCTGTCGGGCAAACAAGCCCTGGTGATCGGCTACGGCGACGTGGGCAAGGGTTCGTCCCAGTCCCTGCGCCAGGAAGGCATGATCGTTAAAGTCTCCGAAGTTGACCCGATCTGCGCCATGCAAGCCTGCATGGACGGCTTCGAAGTGGTTTCGCCGTTCATCAACGGCCAGAACGACGGCACCGAAGCGAGCATCGACAAAGCCCTGCTGGGCAAGATCGACCTGATCGTGACCACTACCGGCAACGTGAATGTTTGCGACGCAAACATGCTCAAAGCCCTGAAGAAGCGTGCCGTGGTCTGCAACATCGGTCACTTCGACAATGAAATCGACACCGCTTTCATGCGCAAGAACTGGGCATGGGAAGAAGTGAAGCCGCAGGTACACAAGGTTCACCGTACCGGCGCTGGCGATTTCGACCCGCAGAACGATGACTACCTGATCCTGCTGGCCGAAGGCCGTCTGGTTAACCTGGGCAACGCCACCGGCCACCCAAGCCGCATCATGGACGGCTCGTTCGCCAACCAGGTCCTGGCGCAGATCTTCCTGTTCGGTCAGAAGTACGCCGACCTGTCGCCGGCCCAGAAAGCCGAGCGCCTGACCGTGGAAGTACTGCCGAAGAAACTCGACGAAGAAGTGGCCCTGGAAATGGTCCGCGGCTTCGGCGGCGTGGTGACTCAACTGACCAAGACCCAGGCCGACTACATCGGCGTGACCGTTGAAGGTCCGTTCAAGCCGCACGCTTACCGTTACTGATCGGCCCAGTGCCAGCTGCCATAGGGGAGCTGGCTTTTGTGGGAGCTGGCTTGTCGGATCGCCGCACCGCTGCGATAGCATCCCCTCGGTATTGCTGAAAAACCGAGGTGCCTGCATCGCGGGCAAGCCCGCTCCCACACCGGTTTTATGAGTTTCCAAGGGTGTTAACCATGTCCCAAGACCGTCGCTACAGCTTCGAGTTTTTCCCGACCAAGACCGATGCTGGGCATGAAAAACTGATGGCGACTGCCAAGCAGTTGGCCAGCTTCAACCCCGACTTCTTCTCCTGCACCTACGGCGCCGGCGGCTCGACCCGTGACCGCACGATCAACACCGTGCTGCAGCTCGAAAGCGAAGTCAAAGTTCCCGCCGCTCCGCACTTGTCGTGCGTGGGCGACAGCAAGGCCGACCTGCGCAGCCTGCTGACCCAATACAAACAAGCCGGCATCAAGCGCATCGTCGCCCTGCGTGGCGACCTGCCATCCGGCATGGGCATGGCCAGCGGTGAGCTGCGCTACGCCAATGACCTGGTGAGCTTCATCCGTGAAGAAAGCGGCGATCACTTCCATATCGAAGTGGCGGCTTACCCGGAGATGCACCCACAGGCGCGTAATTTCGAAGACGATCTGCAGAACTTCGTGCGCAAGGCCAATGCCGGCGCCGACAGTGCGATCACTCAGTACTTCTTCAACGCCGACAGTTACTTCTACTTTGTCGAGCGTGTGCGGGCCATGGGTGTGAATATCCCTATCGTGCCGGGCATCATGCCGATCACCAACTACAGCAAGCTGGCGCGTTTCTCCGACGCCTGCGGTGCTGAAATCCCACGCTGGGTGCGCAAGCAACTGGAAGCTTATGGCGATGACGTCAAGAGCATCCAGGCGTTCGGCGAGCAGGTGATCACGCGGATGTGTGAACAATTGCTGCAAGGTGGCGCACCAGGGCTGCACTTCTACACCCTGAACCAGACTGAACCCAGCCTGGCCATCTGGAATAACCTCAAGCTGCCGCGCTAAGGCTTGCTGGGTAATGCCAAGGCCCTCGTTTATACGAGGGCCTTTTGCTTTTAATGCGCTACATCAACTTGCCCGCGAATGCGCGTGCCAGAGCTTCTCTTTAGCGCAGGAGCATCGTAACCTCAGGGTATGCCCGTCATTCTCAAGCTGTTGACCACTGTGCTTTTTGCTTGCCTGAGCTTCGCCGCTTACGGCGAGAAATTGCGCGTTGTCACCGAGCCTTGGGCACCTTATGTGTACGACGACAACGGCAGCATGCGCGGCCTGGATTACGAAACCACGATGATCGTGTTCCAACGCCTGGGGGTGGATGTAGAGTGGCAATTCCTGCCCTGGAAACGCTGCCTGGCCATGTTGGATCAAGGCCACGCCGATGGCGCGCTGGATATTTTCCACAGCCATGAGCGCGACGCCTTGCTGCTTTACCCCAGCGAACCGTTGTCGGCTGTCGAATTCGTGCTGTTCTATGCCAACGACCGCCCTCATCCGGCCCAGACCCTGGATGACCTGCGCGGGCTGACGGTCGGCACGTCGCCGGGCTATCTGTATGGCGAGGCTTTCAGCGAATCCACCCTGTTCGACCGCGAGCCGGCGCCCAGCCATGAGGCCAACTTCGGCAAACTGTCGCTGGGCCGCGTTGACCTGGTGATTACGGACCGTCGCGTCGGCCAGCATGTGATCAAGGCCATGGGCCTGGAAGGCAAGGTCAGCCAGGCGCCGCTGGTGGTCAGCCGCCAGCCGCAATTTTTGGCCGTACGCCGGGGCGCCGGCATGGACCTGCTGGTGCAACGCTTTGCCGCCGAGCTCAAGCGCTTCAAGCAAGAGCCCGCCTACGCGGCCTTAAGCGCCAAATATGGCGGAATCCAAGCAATAACGGCCTCCGAACACACCGTTGAGCAGCAGGAAAGCGGCGCGCCGTGATTGCTCTGTTATACTCCGGCCTTTCCGCCAGGCTCACGCCCGGCCGCTGAGGTCTTGAAAAAGGCACCTAACCCAGCTACTGCGCAGCTTTGCAGCCCGCGCGAGCCGGTGGAGTGCCCGCCAGACGCAGCAGGACCGGACGGGGTTGCGCTCCCCTAAGCGCCATTCACGCCCGGCAAGATTATCCCTTTGGGCCAAGCCCTAACTAAAACAGGATTACTCATGTCCTTTGCTTCCCTCGGTCTCTCCGAGGCTTTAGTCCGCGCCATCGAGGCAGCGGGCTATACCGAGCCTACTCCGGTGCAACAGCGGGCCATTCCCGCCGTGTTGCAAGGTCGCGACCTGATGGTTGCGGCGCAGACAGGTACTGGTAAAACCGGTGGTTTCGCCCTCCCGATTCTGGAGCGGTTGTTCCCCAACGGTCACCCGGACAAATCCCAGCGTCACGGCCCGCGCCAACCGCGCGTACTGGTCTTGACCCCAACCCGCGAACTCGCCGCCCAGGTGCACGACAGCTTCAAGCTGTATGCCCGCGACTTGAAGTTCGTCAGCGCCTGCATCTTCGGCGGCGTCGGCATGAACCCACAGGTTCAGGCCATGTCCCGTGGTGTTGACGTGCTGGTCGCCTGCCCGGGTCGTTTGCTCGACCTGTGCGGCCAAGGCAGCGTCGACTTGTCCCACGTGGAAATCCTCGTGCTGGACGAAGCCGACCGCATGCTCGACATGGGCTTTGTCCATGACGTGAAAAAAGTGCTCGCCCGCCTGCCGGCCAAACGTCAGAACCTGCTGTTCTCGGCAACGTTCTCCCAGGACATCACCGCCCTGGCCGGCAAGCTGCTGCACAACCCGGAACGCATCGAAGTCACGCCGCCGAACACCACGGTCGAGCGTATCGAGCAACGCGTGTTCCGCCTGGCCGCCAGCCACAAGCGCTCGCTGCTTGCGCACCTGATCACCCACGGCGCGTGGGAACAGGTGCTGGTGTTTACCCGCACCAAGCACGGCGCCAACCGCCTGGCCGAATACCTGGACAAGCACGGCCTCACCGCCGTCGCCATCCATGGTAACAAGAGCCAGAACGCGCGCACCAAAGCCCTGGCCGACTTCAAGGCCGGCACTGTGCGCATCCTGGTCGCCACCGATATCGCCGCACGCGGCCTGGATATCGACCAATTGCCACATGTGGTCAACTTCGAGCTGCCGAACGTCGATGAAGATTACGTGCACCGTATCGGCCGTACCGGCCGTGCCGGTCGTTCGGGCGAGGCCATTTCCCTGGTCGCTCCGGACGAAGAAAAACTGCTGAAAAGCATCGAGCGCATGACCAAGCAGAAAATCGCCGACGGCGACCTGATGGGCTTCGACTCCAGCGCCGTGGAGGCCGAAAAGCCTGAAGCGCGCGAGCGTCCGGACGTGCGTAACCCACGCAACCCACGCGGTCCGAAGGGCGATGGCCCGAACGGCGGCGGTGGTGGCGGTGGTCGTCGCGACAAGGGCAAAGACAAAGGCGGCAAGGAAAAAGCGCCCACCAACGGCCGTGGCGAACGCCCAGCCCGTGAGCAGAAGCCCCGTGAAGGCACCCCGGCCCGCGAACAGCGCCAGCCGAGCCAGCCGCCACGCGCCGCCGCCGACCGCGCCCCGGACGAGTTCCTCGACGACGACGTGGATAACTTCGGTAACCGCGTTGACTACGTGCCCCAGGCCAAGCCGGCCCAAGGCCGTGGCCGCCGCCCAGGTGCCCCGGCACAAGGTGCGGGCGCAGGTACGAGCGCTCCACGTGGCGGCCAGCCACAGGGCGGTCGTCAAAATGGCCCACGCAACAGCAGCGGCGGTACCACCGGTACACCACCTGCCAAGCGCAACGGCCCGCGTAATGGTGCGCCACGTGACGGCCAAGCCCGTCGCGAAGACTCGCGCAGCAACAACCGCCGCCCGGCCCGTGACGACCAGCCACGCTTGTCGGAACCCGCCGTGCAGAACCCGCGTGGTGGCCCGGCGCCGAAAATCATCCACAAGGAGTCGAAAGCGGATCGCTTCCCGACACCTGAGCAGCTGGATCAACTGCCAGGCCGTCCTCGTGGTGAAAAACCTGCGTTGCTGACCCGCAACCGCTGAGTTTTCGACGCTAACAAAAACGCCCCGATTAGTCGGGGCGTTTTTGCATCCAGGCAATAGCTTATTGATCAGCCACTTCACCGGCCTTATGAAAAAGTTTGGCGAAGATCATCCAGCGACCGTCAACTTTCATCAGGTTCAAATAATCAACCATCACGTTATTGAACAAGCGCAAACGCACTTTGACGATGGCCATTTCCGGCGACATCACGTCGATCATCAATACCTCGTCAAGCTGCGGAAAACCGCCTTCCTGCGGCGACTTTCGGCCTTGAACCATAGTCCGGTATTCATCGAACGGCCGCACGACCACGGTCGAGTTCTGTGCGCTGTATAACACGCAGCCACGATGAAAGACTTGATCAAACGTATTCAAGTCCTGAGTTTGCAGCACACTAAAGTAATCGTTCAGAAACGCTTGAATCTCATCAATCATGGCGCACAACTCCCGACAGTTTCAGCACGGTGTTATTTGAATAAATAACTTGTCGCCATTATCGGTAGCCCGCTCATTTCACGTATAGCGGCTATTATTAGGCTTTTCTGTGAAAGGAATTCACACATTGAAACTGCCACCACTCGCCGCGCTGCGGGCCTTCGAGGCCTTGGCCCGATTAGGCAAGGTGAACCTGGCCGCCCTCGAACTGCACGTGACCCACAGTGCCGTCAGCCATCAGATTCGCGCCCTTGAAGATTACCTGGGCCTCGCGTTGGTCATGCGCAACAAGCGCACGCTGATGCTGACGGATGAAGGCCGCGTGTATGCCTACCAGATCAGGCAGGGGCTGGGCGAGATCGCCGGGATCACCGAAAAACTGATGGCTAAAACCAGGCACCCACAACTGACCGCTTCGGTGCTGCCTTCCTACGCCATGCATTGGTTGTTGCCGCGCCTGCATGATTTCAGGGCGGCTCACCCCGAGCTGCACTTGCGGCTGGAGTCGAGCATGGAGTTCGCCAGCTTCGAGCAAGGCCCGCTTGATTGCGCGATTCGCTTCGGCCATGGCCAGTGGCCGGATGTGCATTGCGAAACGTTGATGGGCGACTCATTGCTGGTGGTCGCCGCCCGCGACTTCAACCACGGCGTGCTGCCGGACACGGCGCAAGCCGTCCTTGAGCAGCCATTGCTGCACGCCAGTGAGAGCTGGCCGATCTGGCTGGGCGCAGCAGGTATCGAAGGGCAACGTCCGCAAGCGCCACTGGAGTTCACCGATTCCACATTGATGCTCGAAGCCGTACGGCTGGGGCACGGCGTCGCATTGACCCGCCGCTCCATTGCCCATGCGCTGATTCAACGCGGGGAACTGGTCCGGCTCACCGACATTGAGCCGGCGCACACTTCACGCTACTACCTGGTCTGGCCCGCCGGCAGCAAGCCTTCGGCGCAACTGACGTTGTTGCATAACTGGCTCAAGGACCAAGTGAAGACGTATCAAGAAAGCCTTTGAACAGCGCACAGCAAAACGCCGACCCTGAGGTCGGCGCTTGGCGTTTGAAGCAGCGAAATAATTACTTCGCTTTCACACCTTCAAAAGTCACGTACAGCTCAACAGTGTTGGACGCTGGGCCCAGGTCCATCTGCTTGCCGAAGTCCTGACGGTTGAAGCTGGTGGTGCCTTCAAAGCCGGCACGGTAGCCGCCCCATGGATCCTTGCCTTCGCCCAGGAACGTGGCCTTGACCACGATCGGCTTGGTCACGCCGTGGAAGGTCAGGTCGCCGGTCACGTCGGCAGTGACTTGGCCTGCAGCATTTTTACCGGTGGTTTTGACACTGGTGGAGACGAACTTGGCATCGGCAAACTTGCCAACGTCCAGGAAGTCTTTGCTGGCGATGTGCTTGTCACGTTCGGCGTGGTTGGTGAATACGCTGGCGGTACGGACGTTGAACTCGATTTTGCTGTCTTCAGGCTTGGCTGCGTCAAAGCTGAACTTGCCGTCCAGGTCCTTGAACGTACCGGTGATGAAGCTGTAGCCCAAGTGGCTGATCTTGAAGTCAACGAAGGCGTGCTGGCCTTCCTTGTCGACAACATAGTCAGCGGCCATCGCCGAACCTGCGGACAGCAGAGCGGAACCGATTGCCAGAGCGGCGAGAGTCTTTTTCAACATGCTTTCTATTCCTTGTGAGTCGAGGTTGAACATCAGGCTTTGCGTCCCAGCATTCGCGTCAGGGTCGCATCACGATCGATAAAGTGGTGTTTAAACGCAGCCACGCCATGCAAACCGGCGAAGACCACCAATACCCAGGCCAGGTACAGATGCACCAAGCCGGCGTTATCTGCCTGGTCCGGTAGCCCGGAAACCACGGCAGGAATCTCAAACAGACCAAACACCGGGATACCGACACCGTCTGCGGTGGAAATCAGGTAACCGGCGATCATCACGGCAAACAGCCCCAGATACAGGAACGCGTGGCCGAACGCAGCGCCCATACGCGTCATTCGGCTGTAGCTGGCCAACGGTGGTGGCGGCGGGCTGACAAGGCGCCAGACGATACGCACCAGCATGATGGCGAACAGCGTAATGCCAATGCTCTTGTGCAGGTCGGGCGCGTCTTTGCGCCAGGCACTGTAGTAGTCGAGGCCGACCATCCACAGGCCCAGCGCGAACAAACCGAACACCACCAGGGCTACGCCCCAGTGCAAAACCATGCTGACCCAACCATAACGGGCCGATGAATTACGTAGCTGCATGTCCCAAATCCCGTAAGAACTGTGCCCAAGACTAGCGATTTACCTATCGAATTAAAGCGGAAAATTTCGCTTTGAAATATCGAGAAATACGATCAAGAGAGTATGCACAGTACGTTAACAATGGATTAAGGACTATTCCCAAGAAACGTGACAGATCGTCCTGCCTTTACTGCCAATTCATCCGTAATGGGTTGTGACGCCGCCTGGCATTGCATAGGCTTGCGCGATTGTTTCGCCTGCGCCGGGCGCAGGGCCGCTTCGAGGAGATAACCGATGGGCTTGAATAACCAGTGGATGCAACGCGACCTCGCGGTGCTGTGGCATCCCTGCACCCAGATGAAAGACCACCAGCAACTGCCGCTGATCCCGATCAAGCGCGGTGAAGGCGTATGGCTGGAAGACTTCGAAGGCAAGCGCTACCTCGATGCCGTCAGTTCCTGGTGGGTCAATGTGTTCGGCCACGCCAACCCGCGCATCAACCAGCGCATCAAGGACCAGGTGGATCAGCTGGAGCACGTGATCCTCGCTGGTTTCAGCCACCAGCCGGTGATCGAGTTGTCGGAGCGCCTGGTGGCGATGACGCCCGAGGGCCTGACGCGCTGCTTCTACGCCGACAACGGCTCGTCGTGCATCGAAGTCGCGCTGAAGATGAGCTTTCACTACTGGCTCAACCGTGGCCTGCCGAACAAGAAGCGCTTCGTCACCCTGACCAACAGCTACCACGGCGAAACCATTGCCGCGATGTCGGTGGGCGATGTGCCGTTGTTTACCGAGACTTATAAAGCCCTGTTGCTGGACACCATCAAGGTGCCGAGCCCGGATTGCTACCTGCGCCCCGAGGGCATGAGCTGGGAAGAGCACTCGCGCAACATGTTCCTGGCCATGGAACACACCTTGGCCGAAAACCACGACAGCGTTGCCGCCGTGATCGTCGAGCCGCTGATCCAGGGCGCCGGCGGCATGCGCATGTACCACCCGGTGTACCTCAAGCTGCTGCGCGAAGCCTGCGACAAATATGGCGTGCACCTGATCCACGACGAAATCGCCGTGGGCTTCGGCCGCACCGGCAGCATGTTCGCCTGTGAGCAAGCCGGTATCCGCCCGGACTTTTTGTGCCTGTCCAAAGCCCTCACCGGCGGTTACTTGCCATTGGCGGCGGTCGTCACCACCGACGATGTGTACGACGCCTTCTACGACGACTACCCGACGCTGCGCGCCTTCCTGCATTCCCACAGCTACACCGGCAACCCGCTGGCGTGCGCGGCAGCCTTGGCGACTCTGGATATCTTCGAAGAAGACAACGTCATCGAAAACAACAAGGCCCTGGCCCAGCGCATGGCCACCGCCACCGCGCACCTGGTGGACCACCCGCACGTGTCGGAAGTACGCCAGACCGGCATGGTGCTGGCCATCGAGATGGTTCAGGACAAAGCCACCAAAACCGCCTACCCGTGGCAGGAACGCCGTGGCTTGAAGGTGTTCGAGCATGCGCTGGAACGCGGTGCATTGTTACGGCCGTTGGGCAGCGTGGTGTATTTCCTGCCGCCGTATGTGATTACGCCGGAGCAGATCGACTTTTTGGCTGAAGTGGCCAGTGAAGGCATCGATATCGCCACCAACAGCAACGTGAGTGTTGCCGTGCCGAAGGACTTCCACCCAGGCTTTCGTGATCCGGGTTAATTGAGTTCACTCCCACAGGTTTCGCATGATCGTTCCCACGCTCCGCGTGGGAATGCAGCCCTGGACGCTCCGCGTCCGCTCTGCACACCACTTCCAGAGAACAGAAATGAGACTGTCCCGCTTTTTCACCGACACCCCGCTCAGCATCGGCGAGCATGAATTGCCCGAAGCCCAGGCGCACTACATCAGCCGCGTATTGCGCATGGGCGAAGGCGATGCCGTGCAGCTGTTCGACGGCTCCGGCCAGGAGTTTCTCGGCACCTTGCTGGAGGTCGGTAAAAAACGCGTCACCGTGCAACTCACGGAACGCTTTGCGGGCCAGGCCGAATCACCGCTGCACATCCACCTCGGCCAAGGCCTGTCGCGGGGCGAGCGCATGGATTGGGCAATTCAGAAAGCCACCGAATTGGGTGTGAATGCAATCACGCCGATCTTCAGCGACCGCTGCGAAGTACGCCTGAAGGATGAACGCGCCGACAAACGCTTGTTGCACTGGCGCCAGGTGGCGATCAGCGCCTGCGAGCAATGCGGGCGTTCCACAGTGCCGGTGATTCACCCGCCGCTGTTACTGGCCGACTGGTTGAAGCAAGCCGAGGCGGATTTGAAGCTGGTGCTGCACCCGGTGGCCGAGCCGATGATCAGCCACGCCAAGCCATCGAGCCTGGCGTTCCTGATCGGACCGGAAGGCGGGTTGACCGACGCAGAAGTCGCAACCGCCCAAACTGCCGGCTTCCACGCCGCCCGCCTCGGCCCGCGGGTGCTGCGCACCGAAACCGCGCCAGTCGTGGCGCTGGCTGTGGCCCAACAACTCTGGGGCGACTTCTAACCTCGCCCGATCGTTCCCACGCTCTGCGTGGGAAAGCCTCCTGTGACGCTCTGCGTCACGACCTCAAATTGGGACGCAGAGCGTCCAAGGCTGCATTCCCACGCGGAGCGTGGGAACGATCATTGCGTCTATCACTCCACCGGATCACTCACCGGCTTGGCAATAATCGCCTTCAACTCGCTGGTCATTGGAAACTCCAGGTTCAGGCCCTTGGGCGGAATCGGTTGTTCAAACCAGCGCCGATAAATCCCGTTGATCTCGCCGGAGCGGTACAGATCGGCGAGCGTTTCGTTGACCACGGCGAGAAACTGCGGGTCGTCCTTGCGCACCATGCAGCTGTAGATCTCCCGCGACTGTTCCTTGCCCACCACCACCCAATGGTGCGGGTCACGGGCCTTGGCACGCTCGCCGTAGAGCAGCGCATCATCCATGTAGAACGCCACGGCGCGGCCGGTCTCGAGCATTTTGAACGCTTCGCCATGGTCCTTGGCGCTGATCACAAACATATTGGCCTTGTGGTCAGCGTTGTAGCTCTTGAGAAAGCGTTCATTGGTGGTGCCGGCCGTGGTCACCACGTTCTTGCCCGCGAGGTCTTCAAAGCCCTGGATGCCGCTGTCCTTGGCGGTCAGCAGTTGGCCCTTCACATAGATAAACCCGTAGGAAAACGCTACCTGCTTCTGCCGCTCGGCGGTCACACCGGTGGAACCGCATTCCAGGTCGACGGTGCCGTTTTGCACCAGCGGAATACGGGTTTGAGAGGTCACCAGGTTGTACTTCACATTCAGCTTGGCCACCCCGACTTTCTGCTGGATGCGCTCAACGATCTTGTTCGCCAACTCCACCGAATAGCCCATGGGCGTACCGCTGCTATCGCCCACATAGGAAAACGGCACCGAGGCATCGCGATACCCCAAGGTGATCGACTTGGCATTCGCGATCTTGCTCAAGGTGCCGTCCAGCGGGGCTTGGTTGGCCTGAACCTGTGCGCCAAACAACAGCCCCAGGGTGCAGCCGGTCAACAGGATTTTTTTCATTGTTATTCTCCGTTGGTCTTTTGGTTATTTACGTACAGCAATCACGCTGATTTCCACCAGCACCGTCGGGCGCGCCAGTTCGGCCTGCAAGGTGGTGCGTGTCGGCGCCATGCCCGGCGACAACCACGCGGACCACACTTCATTCATGGGTGCAAACCCGCTGCCGATGTCTTTGAGGTAAATCGTGGCGTTGAGCACGTGATCCTTGTCGCTGCCGGCTTGAGCCAGCAGTGCGTCGATCCTGGCCAGTACTTCGCGGGTTTGCGTGGCCACATCCTGGCCGTCGCCCGGCACCTGGCCCGAGAGGAACACCAAGTCCTTGAAGGTGACGGCGCCAGAGAGGCGTTCGTTGCTGCTGATTCGAGTGATGGTCATGGCTGTATCCTTAAGCGGCGCGGGGCGTGAGGCCCTGCATATCGATGGAAGGCGCGTGTTCACTGATCAGTTCGGCCAGCAATTGGCCGCTGCCGCAGGCCAGGGTAAAACCCAGGGCTCCGTGGCCCAGGTTCAACCACAGGTTGCGATAGGCACTGGCGCCGATCAGCGGCACGCCGGTAGGCGTTGCCGGGCGCATGCCGGCCCACTCGACCGCGTGGGTGTAATCGCCGGCCGTTGGGAATGTCTCCATGGCCTGGCGTTTCATCAGCGCCAGGCGCTTGGGCTCAAGGCCTGCATCAAAGCCGACGATATCCACCATGGCCGCGACCCGCAGTTGCTCGCCGATGCGCGCATACACGATCTTGCGGTCATAGTCGGTGACACTCACGTTCGGCGCCTGGTGATGCGCGCCAATCGGCACGTTCAGGCTATAGCCCTTGAGCGGATACAGTGGCAATGACACCCCAGGCAAACCCAATTGCGCGCTGCGATGCCCGGCCGCCAGCACCAGTTGATCCACCGCCATCACCTCGTCACCCAACTCGATGGCCTGCACCGCGCCGTCGGCGTGGCGTATGCGAGTGACCTTGCGGCCCAGCAAAAACCTGCAGCGCCCCGAGGCTTGGAGCCGGGCCGCCAGCCGTTGGCAGAAGGCGTGACAGTCAGCCACCTCCTCGTTCGGCGTGTAGATGCCACCGAGGAAATCAGCGCCCATTAACGCTGGCTCCACCTGCGCACAATCGGCCGCAGACATCACCTGCTGCTGCACGCTATTGATGACCTTGCTGCGCGCATGCTCAAAGGACGCGGCGTTACGAAACGTCACCAGTTTGCCGTTGCGGCGCCAATCGAAGCCCTCCAGGCGATCGCCTTCGCGCCATTGTTCCAGCGTGGCCTGGCTCAAGGAGGCCAGGCGCAGCAGGTGCGCAGCATTGCGTTTGTTCACCGAGCCACGGCAGGCGCCGATAAAGGCCGCCATCCAGCGCCATTGCTGCGGGTCGAGTTGAGGGCGAAACTTTAACGGCGAATCACCGCGCAGCAACCAGCCGATGGCTTGCAGCGGCACACCTTTGTCGGCCAACGGCGCGACATAACGGTAGGACAGTTGCCCGCCGTTGGCGAAACTGGTCTCGCTGCCCAGGCTGTCCCGCGCTTCGATCACTGTCACTTCATGGCCTGCACGCACCAGGGCGTAGGCACTCGCCAAGCCGATAACGCCACCACCGATGATGCAAACCCGCTTGGCCATTGCTGCCACCCGCTGTTGAATTGACTGGCCCCAAGCCTAGGGCCAGGTGACAGGCAGCCGACAATGAATAAAGATGGGTCACCTATAAACAAAGGTTATGGACTTGCCATGCGCCTGCGTCATATCGAAATCTTCCAGGCCATCCGCCAGACCGGCTCCGTCAGCGCCGCCGCGCAGCTGTTGCACGTTTCGCAACCGGCGGTGACCAAGGTGCTGCAGCACGCCGAGTTGCAGTTGGGCTTTCCGCTGTTTTTACGGGTGCGCGGCAAACTGCAGCCCACACCGGAAGCGTTGGCGCTGGAAAGCGAAGTCGAGAAAGTCACCGAAAGCCTGCAAGGCGTGCGGCGCCTGGCCAAGAGCCTGCGCCGCAAGCCGGGCCAAAGTGTGCGCATTGGCGCGATTCCGGCCCTGGCCCTGTCGCTGCTGCCGCCGGCCATTCTGGAATGGAAGCGCGACTACCCGGACATTGCCTGTGAACTGTCCAGCGACCATAGCCGCGAGCTGGTGCAGAAGCTGTTGATGCGTGAGATTGACCTGGCGCTGACGCTGAACTTCTCCGGCCATCCCGGGCTGACCACGCAGGTGCTGGCCAGCGGCGTGTTGGTGGCGTTGGCGTCCAAGGGCTATTGGTCGGATGCCGAGCTGAGCAAACCACTGCCCTTGGCTGACCTGGCGGGTGCGCCACTGGTTGGCTTGTCCAGTGCCGACCCATTGGCCGCCAAGCTCGACAGCTACCTGGAAAACGTCGACCCGCCGCCACGGGTGAGTATTGCCGTGCAGACTTATTCTCTGGCGCGGGCGATGGTGGAATCCGGTGCCGGGTTGACGGTGATCGACCCGTTCACCGCCCTCGGCGCGTCGACGGCGACCACCTGCATTCGCCCGCTGACGCCGCCATTGCCGATCACCCTGTACGCCCTGACCCGCGCGGATGAGCCGCCGCCGCATATGTTGGCGAACTTGCTGCAGATCTTCGGCAAGCGCGCCCGCGAATTGCTCGAACGCCTCTAAGGACACCACCTATCCAATGTGGGAGCTGGCTTGCCTGCGATAGCGGTATTGAATGTGCCGACGCTATCGCAGGCAAGCCAGCTCCCACACAAGCCAGCTCCCAAAAATACCAGCTCCCACAGGTCAGAGCACGTAGTGCATTATCGCCACAAAGTGCAGCAAACTGCCGCCGATCACAAACAAATGCCAGATCCCATGGGAATGGCGCAGGCGATCCTCCAGGGCGAAAAAGATGATGCCGACGGTGTACAACACCCCGCCCGACGCCAGCCAGATAAACCCCGCCGTGCCCAGCGCGGCAAGCAATGGCTTGACCGCCACCAGCACAATCCAGCCCATCACCGCATAGATCACAATCGACAGAATCCGCGCCTCAGACCTTGGCTTGATCTCCTGCAAAATGCCGATCACCGCCAGCCCCCACACGATTCCAAACAGCGTCCAACCCCACGGCCCGCGCAGCGTCACCAGGCAAAAGGGTGTGTAGCTGCCGGCAATCAGCAGGTAGATCGAAAAGTGATCAACCTTCTGCATGATCTCTTTTCGCCGCCCCTGCACGCTGTGGTACACGGTGGACGCGCTGTACAGCACCAGCAGGGTAAAACCATAAATCGCGACACTGACGATCTTCCAGGGGCTGCCGTCCAGGCTCGCCACCACCAACATCCACACTGCGCCGACAAAAGCGGCAACCGCCCCGGCCAAATGGCTCCAGGCGTTGAATCGTTCCCCGTGATACATGTGTCACTCACCTCGAATAACCGTTACCACATGGTTGTGCCAGGACCATTCTGACGCTACAGGCACTGTTGCAGGTAACACGCATTTCTTCATTTGCCCAAACACACACGCCGATAGCTCATTCACGTCATCCTGTGGGAGCTGGCTTGCCGGGTGCGGTTGTGACCGTGCGCGGGCTGTACCTGTTCCCTTCGGTACACCCGCCCGGTGCTGGGCCTGTGCAGCGCATGGCTGGGAGTGAACGGGTTTTAGGGGCACAATCGATGGCATTCGAACCCGAGCCACGGCCATGCTGATCGACGAAGAATTCACCCTCAAGAAGCTGGAAATCTTCCTGGCGTTCATGCGCACCGGCAACCTCGCCCGCGCCGCTGCCGAGTTGCAAACCAGCAACGTCAGCGTGCACCGCGCTATCCACTCGCTGGAAAATGCGCTGCGCTGCCCGTTGTTCAAACACGAAGGGCGCAACCTCACCCCGCTGGAAAGTGCTTATGTGCTGGAGGAACGCGCCCAAAAGCTGGTAGCCGACGTGGTCGACAGCGTGCGCCTGACCCGCGAAGCCGCCGGCTTTTCCGCCGAGCGCTTCAAGCTGGGCTCGCTGTATTCGCTGACGGTCAAAACTGTGCCGCAACTGATCATGGGCCTGAAAATCAGGCGCAGCGAACTCAATATCGACCTGATTCTGGGCTCCAACTTCGACCTGCTGTACAAGCTCAAGAACATGGAGGTGGACGCGATCCTGATCTCCCTCGACGACCACGCCAACGACCCCGACTGCGAACAGATCGCGCTGTTTTCCGACGACATCTTCCTCGCCACACCGGCCGATTCACCCTTCGACCGCGAGCAGCAGATCGACCTGGCGGATGTGCGCGACGCGACCTTCATCACCCTCACCCAAGGCTTCGCCACCCATCAGGACGGCAACCGGGTGTTCAAGCAGGCGGGGTTTGAGCCGAAGGTGGCGATGCAGGTGAACGACATCTTCACGCTGTTGAGCATGGTCAGTTCAGGCGTGGGTTATGCGTTGCTGCCAGGGCGGATTGCAGCGGTGTATGAGAACCGCGTGAAGCTCATACCGCTGCAGCCGCGGTATCGGTTGCAGCAGCATATTGGCGTGGTGTTCTTGAAGGCCAAGGAGCGTGATCCGAATTTGCTGGCGTTGCTGGCGGAGTGTCGGATGTACGCCAACCGCCAAACCTGACACCGATCGTTCCCACGCTCTGCGTGGGAATGCAGCCCTGGACGCTCCGCGTCTGCTCTTAAAGGCGTGACGCGGAGCGTCACATGAGGCATTCCCACGCGGAGCGTGGGAACGATCATTAATGAGGCCGGCTCAGGTCAGCCCACCAACCCGCGCATCAGCAAAAACAGCAACGACGGTCCCAGCAGACAGCCCAGCGCCGTGTAAAACGCCGCCGTCAGGCAACCATATGGCACCAGCTTCGGATCAGTTGCCGCCAAGCCACCTGCCACACCGCTCGAAGTGCCCATCAGCCCGCCGAAGATCACCGCACTGCGTGGGTTATTCAGCCCGATCAACGGCGCCACAAATGGCGTCATCACCATCACCAGGATGGCCTTGATCAACCCGGCGGCAATCGACAGCGCCATGACCTCGGAGCTGGCACCAATCGCCGCGCCCGTCACCGGGCCAACGATGTAGGTCACGGCGCCCGCACCAATGGTGGTGAGGCTCACGGCATCGGTATAACCAAACGCCATCGCCACTCCAACGCCAGCCACGAACGAGGAACCCACGCCGACAAACAGCGCCAGCACGCCCACATAACCGGCGCGCTTGAGTTCATCCACACTCACGCCAAACGCCGTGGCAACAATGGCAAAGTCGCGCAGCATCGCACCACCCAGCAGGCCGATGCCCGACAGCAACGGAATATCCACAACACCCTTGGCGCCGCCGGTAAACGCGCCGCCCACATACGACAGCACCAGCCCGAGCAAAATGGCGATGGCCGAACCGTGCAGTCGGCCTTTGGTGAAGGTGTCGGAGATCCAATAGGACACCCACATGGTCAAGCCGATCACGGCAAAACCACTGATCAGGCCGTAACCGGTGATCACTTTCATCATGGATTCGTACATGGCGATCACCCGGCTTCTTTAGTGGGAACAACCGCAACAGGCTTGCGGTTGCCGATGCGCACTAACACCGGTACCAGGGCAAAACCCAGCACTACAGCGAGCGTGCCGGCCAGAATCGCCATCGGCCCGCCCTTGATTGCGCCATACACGTTTTGTTGGGCCGCCATCGCTACCACAATAGGGATATACACCGCCGCCCAGAAGCTCACGCCCTGCTCCGACTTGCCGGTAAACAGCCCACGTTTACTGAGGTAACTGCCCAGGCCGATCAACAGCAACATGGCGATACCTACCCCGCCGACGTTGGCCGGGATACCCATCCACTTGCCCAGCAACTCACCGATAAACAGGCCGATCAACGTACACAGCGCCAGAAACGCCACACCGTAGATAATCATTGTTGTAGTCCTCAAAGTGCTTCATCGAAATTGTTGTTTTTGTGCTTCGAAAGCCTTGGGTGCTGCTTTATCGGTGGCGGCGCTCCTCCTCTTGCAGCAGGGCCTGCAAGGTGTCCAGGCGTGCGCCTTCATAGGCGATTGCGCTGCCTTGCTCGAAGACACGCCGGGACAGGCCGGTAAGTACCGCGCCAGGCGGCAGCTCGATTTGCAGGCGCACACCGCGCTCGTAAGCGCTTTGCACGGTGCCGCGCCAGTCGACGATGCGGCACATGTTGAAGGCCAGGTCGTCGCGCAGTTGCTCGGGGTTGTGGATAGGTCGCGCGCGGGTGCTGCTCAGGTAGGTGATGCGTGGCGTCTTGAGCGTTACAAACGCCTGCGCCAATGCCTCGGCGGGTTCATTCAGCAGCACGCAGTGGGATGGCACGCTCACGGCCAGGCGTTTGGCCACGCCGTTGCCTTTGATGCGTTGCGCGACACGCTGCATGGCGTCGTCACTGCCGGCGATGACGGTCTGGTTGTCGGTGTTGATATTGGCCAGGTACACCGGGGTTTGTGGGCTGTGGATTTCGGCCAGCAGCGTTTCGACTGTGGATAACTGCGGGCCGATGATCGCAGTCATGCCGTAGCCTTGTGGATAAGCGTTTTGCATCAGTTCGCCGCGCAGGCTCACCAGCTTTACCGCATCGGCAAACGCCAGCGCACCGGCAATGACGGCTGCCGGATAAGCGCCGATGGACAGGCCCGCCACGTAATCAGGCGTGTGTTGCAATTGGCGGGCATGAGCCACGCCGGTGATCAACAGGCAGAGTTGCACGGCACGCGTGCTGGCCAGGGCTTGGGCCGAATCGAGCAGGCTTGCGTCTTCGCCCAGTGCATCACTGGCTTCTTCCAGGACGTGGGCAGGCAACCCTTGCAGCATGCCCGTGCGCTGGGCGCCCTGCCCTGGAAATACCAGAAGGCTGCTCATGCCACGGCCTGCCAGGGGTCGAGTACAAGGTGCGCGCCGTGGGTGGTTTTAAGCAGCACACGGCGTGATTCACCTGCCCACTCGCGCAAAGCGACAGCACCGAATGGGGTTTGCAGTTGCAGGTCGACGGCGCATTCGGCCGCGTCCAACAACGCCAGCAGATTGCGTGCAGCGATGCGCTCAAGTGGCTCGGGCGTGCACAGCATCAAATCCAGATCGCTCTTGGCATGCAGTGCTTCAATGCCGCTGGCCAGCTCGAAACCTGCACTGCCGGTGACGCCCCAGTCTTGTTGCGCCAGCACCGGGCGCAATTGATCCAGTGCGCGCAGTGCCGGCAAATCCCGTGACGAGCTCACACTGCGCAAGTCTTGCGGCTTCACACGCCGTTGCACCGCCAAAAGGGGCATCACCGTCGCAAAACGCTGCTCACGCAAGCGCCCGCGCACACCGACGGCCACGTAACCCGGCTCGGCCGTGGCGCGACGCACCACCACCGGGTGACCGCCGCTGATCACGTCCCGCACCCAGGCTGGTGCGTCAGCGGGCAGATGCGCCGGGGTCATGCCCCAGAGCAAGTCGTGAGCGTTCACCATTGCTCCCGCAGCAGTTGGCGCACGTGGCTTGAGGCGGCGCGATTGCTCGCACCGAGGCGCCCTTTCAGATCCGGGCTGTGGATATCTTCAATGGCCTGCAACAGGCAATCGCTGACCCGCGTCACGTCGTCCGCCGTGGGCTGCTCAATCTGGCTGACCTCCAGGGTTTTCCAAAGCAAACCGAGGCTGGCATAGCTGTCGATGTCGTAGGCCATGGGCGGCACGCTGGCAGCCAGGGCTTCGAGTTCTTCCACACTGCGCAAGGTCACCCGCGCCGCGGAAGCTTTGCCCATGGCGTGCACCATCACGCCAGGGTCACGCAGGGCGATCATGCGGTTGGCCTGATAGCCGTGAGCGAGAAACGCACCGGACATGGCTTTGCCCACCAGCAGCGCAATCACCGGGTGCCCGGCCAAGCGAGCGCGGGCATAGCTGTCGGCGGCGGCGGCCAGGGCCTGATGGATGCCGAGGGCTTCTTCGCGACGGCCATAGGCTTGGCTCGGCACATCGACGATGGCGATGATCGGGCGTTTGTCGCCCTTCTCGATGACGTCGTCGACAGCCTTGGCAAGGCCCCAACCCTCCAGTAAACCGACTTCGCCGTTGCGCGCACGCGGGAAACGATTTTGCGCGTCGGTGACCACGGCAATAAAGCGCACGGCCTGCTCACCCACTACGCCGTCTGCAACCTTCAATGAGTCGGGCAACCCTTCGACAGGCGTTGCACCGGCGCTCAATGCGTTGAACCACTGCAAGCCTCTCATGGGCGATCTCCTTGATACAGGTCGCGCACCGTCGCGGGGTCTATTTGCGGCGTTGCGTCCAGCTCGGTAAGGCGCGCCAGGTAGAAGTCGATCTGACGGCTGCGCTGCTGCTCGGGCAAACCCTGTTGCAGCAAGGCGCTGACGGTCTGTTGGATCTGCGCCACATCGTCGGCCACATAACGGTCGGCCAGGCCGCTGTTGAAGCGTTGCTCGCCGCCGGTAAGGCTCCAGATAAACGGCCGGTCGCGGGAGTCGTACTCTTCCAGGCCCGCTTCCTGCTCGATCACTTGTGGGCCATTCAAGCCCAGGCGTGCTTCGCGGGTGACCACCAGATAACTGCACAACCCGGCGGCGATGGACATGCCACCAAAACAACCCACACTGCCCGCCACCACACCGACGACCGGCTGGTACTGGCGCAGGTCGACAATCGCCGCATGGATATCGGCAATCGCCGCCAGCCCAAGGTTGGCTTCCTGCAAGCGCACACCGCCGGTTTCCAGCAGCAGCACGGCACGGGTCGGAACACCGTTGCGGTTATCTTCAGCCGCCAGTTCGAGGGCACCAGCGATTTTCGCGCCGCCCACTTCACCGAGGCTACCGCCCTGGAAATTGCCCTCAATGGCAGCAATCACCACCGGCAACCCGGCGATGCTGCCCTTGGCGATCACCACGCCGTCATCCGCTTGCGGCACCACGCCTTGGCGGCTGAGCCACGGCGACATCACGCGCTGGAACGGGTCGATCAGTTCACGGTAAGTGCCGCTGTCCAGCAGCGCCTTGGCCCGCTGCCGGGCACCGAGTTCGACGAAGCTGTGCTTGTTGAGTAAATCAGTCATGGCCGATCTCCTCAAAACCCTGCTCCAGGCGCAAACGCACCACGCCGGGGGTGGCGCCGAAGTCGTGGATATCAATCTTCAAGGCCGGCGGCGTGTGTTCCTGGAAGATCCGTTCGAACAGGTGCTGCCAGCGTTGCTCGGCGCCATTCACGGAGGTCTGCACTTGGATGGTCAGCGTGCCGGGCGTGCCCGGTTCCAGCAGCACTTCCAGGTCGCCGGAGCCGACGCAACCCACCAGCGCACGGCCTTTGGGCGGCTGCCCGGCGGGGAATTCAAAGGATAAGGTTTCCATCAAAACGCTCCGTCGAGGCGGTCGATAAACAGGCAGGCGGCCAACAGGTCGGCGGCGCCGCCGGGGGAGGCATTCAGGGCCAGGAGTTGCTGGTCGAGTTCGTGCAGTTGGCGGCGCCCGGCGAGGCTCGCGCTGCCGCCTGCATCCAGCACCGCCTGGGCGCCGTGCTGCATGGCGTACAGGCCTTCGGTGCCGGCGCGGTAGAGCACGCAGGTATCGGCCAGGTCGGTCATGATCGCGAGCAAGGCATCCAGGCGCGCATTCTGTTCACCGGCGTTTTGCCGGCGGCTTTTGTGCAACTGCGGCAGGCCGCGTTGCACCACGGCAGGGAAGCCCAATTGCGCTTCTTCACGGGCGCCGCGTGCGCCGTAGCGCTGCGCGACTTGCGCGCCATGGCTCAGCGGTTGCGGGGCGTAGCGGTCAGTGAGCAAGGCCAGTTTGGCGGCGGTGAGCGTGACGGCGCGTGGTTGCAGAGCCGCTGCGGCAGTGAGCAAACCGAGGGCCCAAATCGCGCCGCGATGGGTATTCACGCCTTGGGTGGTGGCGAGCATGGCTTGCTCACCTTCGCGACCAATGCGCCCGAGGGCTTCGCGCAAGGGCAAGCCGACTTCACCGAACTCAAGCGCCGCTTCGGCCATTTCCTTGAACATCGGCCACAACGACAGCGCGGAGGCGTGCATCAGGCCCAGGTGCAAATCGCTATGGGCGCCATTGCCGCGACGGTCTACCAATGCGGGTTTGGGCGACAGGTCAGCCTCATCAATCAAGGCATCCACGGCCATATCCGCCAGGCGATCGGCGAGGCTCAGTTCATGCAGTTTGAGGGCGCGCATTTACCAGCTCCTGAACTTGGCGGGCGGGTTGTACAGGCCACCGGACCAGTCCACCAGGTCGGCTACGCTCTTGGCGGCGAGCAGCTCGCGGGTGGCGTCGGTGCGACGAATGCCGAGGTCTTCGGGCAAGGCAATCAAGCCTTCGCGGCGCATGCGCGCGGTGTCCTTGGGGTTGTGGCGCATGCCGATGGCGGTAACGCCTGCAACGGCGGCGATCATCGCCTGGCGCTCTTCCAGCGAGCGCGCCTTATACAGATAGGCGATGCCTTCTTCGGTAAGCAGGTGAGTAACGTCGTCACCGTAGATCATGATCGGCGCCAGCGGCATGCCGCTTTTGCGCGCCACTTCCACGGCGTCGAGGGTTTCGACGAAGGTGGGTTTGCCGCCTTCCTGGAAGGTCTCAACCATTTGCACCACGAGCTTTTTGCCGCGTTCCAGTAAAGCCTCCGGCGCGTCATCGTGGCGCATATCGAGCCAGGCTGGCGTGCCGTGGCGGCGGCCGCGTGGGTCGTGGCCCATGTTCGGCGCACCACCAAAACCGGCGAGACGGCCACGGGTAACGGTGCTGGAATGCCCGTCGCCATCCACTTGCAGGGTAGCGCCGATAAACAGGTCCACCGCGTATTGGCCGGCCAGTTGGCAGAACATCCGGTTGGAACGCATCGAACCGTCGCGGCCGGTGAAGAACACATCCGGGCGTGCGGCGATGTAGTTCTCCATGCCCAGTTCGGTGCCGAAGCAATGCACGCTTTCCACCCAGCCGCTTTCAATCGCGGGGATCAGGGTGGGGTGCGGGTTGAGGGTCCAGTTGCGGCAGATTTTGCCCTTGAGGCCCAGGGACTCGCCGTAGGTCGGCAGGATCAACTCAATGGCGGCAGTGTTGAAACCGATGCCGTGGTTGAGCGACTGCACATTGTGTTTTTCGTAGATGCCACGGATCGCCATCATCGCCATCAGCACATGCACCGGCTTGATATGACGCGGGTCGCGGGTGAACAGCGGTTCGATATAGAACGGCTTGTCGGCCACCACCACAAAATCCACCCAGCTCGCCGGGATGTCGACGCGGGGCAAGTCAGTGACGTCGTCCACCAACTGGTTGACCTGCACGATGACGATGCCGTCACTGAACGCGGCGGGTTCGATGAGTGCCGGCGTGTCTTCGGTGCTGGCGCCGGTGTAGATATTGCCGGCACGATCAGCCATAAAACCGGCCGAAAGCACCACGTTGGGGATCAGGTCCACCACCAGCCGTGCGTAGAGTTCGATGTAGGTGTGGATCGCACCGATTTCCAGCAGGCCGTCTTCGAGCAACTGGCTGATGCGCAGGGATTGGGTGCCGGCAAAAGAGAAATCCAGCTTGCGCGCGATGCCTTTTTCAAACAGGTCCAGGTGCTCGGAACGCCCGACACTGGGCATGATCATGTGCAAATCGTGGAGCTTGGCCGGGTCGGCCTTGGCCAGGGAGCGCGAGAGAAAATCGGCTTGCTTCTGGTTGTTGCCTTCCAGCACCACACGGTCGCCGGGCAGGATCAGCGCTTCCAGCGCCTCGACGATTTTGTCACTGGGCAACACCGCCCCGTCTGCGTATTTTTTAACCAGCCCGAGCCGCCGCTGCTTCTCGTCGCGCCGCCGCGTCCAGCGCGAATCGGGGGTGATGGTTGTTGTCATGGTCGCTCCACGGGGTTTGCTATCGTGGGCTGTACCTTAGGAGTGAATGTGGGGGGCATCAATCAAGCCCGGCGGCGGATCGTTACGGCTGGAGTAACGGAACATCAGTGAATGCGGGATTCAAGCCAAATGAAAATCAAAAGGTGGGAGCTGGCTTGCCTGCGATGGCGGTGGGTCAGCTGTGGATAGGTCAACTGACAGCCCGCTATCGCAGGCAAGCCAGCTCCCACATTGGATTGACGGTGTCGCGAGGACTCGCGTCATTCCCACCGATGAATAGCCAACACTTCTTCCACTTTGCGAAGCAGCATTGTCGCGCCTTCCATCAACTGCCCAAGCAACGCCTCATCCTCATCCATATATCCTTCATATTCCGCCAGGTTGCGGCGCTCATGACACAGCGCCAATAACCTCACCTGCACCTTCTTGGCGTCGACGGTATGAATCAGGCATTGAAAAACCAAATAGCGTTTGTCGGAGCGATACCCGCGCAGGCGCAGCGGTGTGAGCGCGATAGCGTGGGCGGCGTTGTATGCCAAGTCGAAACGACTGGCGAATGCTAATTGCGGGTTACCTGCATCCCTCCACCGATCACGCGCCGAGCGCATCAGCCCATCACACTCTTTGCGATCCGGCGGCTCAGCCTTCAAGCCACCACTACGTTGCAGGTTTTCCAGGTTTGCCTTGCTGTCCATCCATGGACTCCTGAGGGTTGCCCCCCATCAGATTGATCTTGTCCTGCTGCACGACCCGCTGCACAAAACTGTTCCCGGCACTCCATTTGCTGGTCCAGTCTTCAGGGGTGTAAAGCGTCGGGTTGATGGTGCGGCCCAGCTGCTCTTCCAGCGGCATGAGCTGCTCCATGACTTCACTGTAGTTGAGGCTTTGGCCGATCAGCATCAGATCTATGTCACTGGATGAGTGCGCCTCGCCCTTGGCGATGGAGCCGTAGATAAAGGCCCAGGTTATCTGCTCGGCGAATGGTGCCAATGCATTGCGCAAGGGTTCGTCCAGGCTCAGGGTCTTGCGCACGATGGCCAACAACTCCGAGTAAATCGGGCATTGGGGGTTGGCTTGGTAGTGGGTCTGATTGCCTTGGCGCGTCATGCTCAAGATGCCCGCCAGTTGCAAACGCTCCAGCTCGCGGGTGAGGCTGCCTTTGCCCACTTGAGCCGAGCGTGCGATTTCATTGGTGTAGAAACTTTGATCGGGCTTGCCGAAAAGCAGGCCCAGCACTTTTTGCTGGGTGTTGGTGAAGAGTGCGGTGCTGAGCGGCAAGGTTTGCATGGCTGCGGCCAAAGAGTCCCAAAAAGGGAACGATAGGTCCCTTTTTGGGAACGATCAAGTAATCCGTGACCTACGGCTACATTCAGGCTGCCGCACAGAGCCAGCTCCCATATTTGCTCGAGGTGCTTGTTAGATAGCGGTCCCTTTTTGGGACTGCTTAGCCAGGGCTGACTTGTTCCAGTGCTCTATCGACCAACAGCTGACTCAGCTCTGCCATTTGCTGAATCGCCAACATACTCGCGCGCTGGGCGGGATCCAGGTCGAAGGCCAAGTTGGAGGTTAGTGCGTTGAGGGAGCACAGGGTTTCGCTGGCGTTGGCCAGTAGAGCTTCGGTGTTTTGGTGGGGGTTTACGGTGAAGAGGGGCGGATTAGGGGTAGGTTTGATCATGATGAAGCTCCTAAACAGTCAGTAAGGAGCGCCACCGTTCGCTTGCACGCGAATGAGGGTGGCGACCGTGCGCAGGTGTGCAAGACCGGGCCTGTTTAGGACACCCAGCAGGTCCGAAGACCTCCTGCGCGCAGCCGCCATAAAGCAGCGAGCACAAAAAACGCCCGTGGTTGGCTGGGCGTTTGTACGCCTAAACAGTTTCGTCGGACTTGCACGTCCGTGTCACCGTTTTTCGATGACGGGACGAAGACTAGCTGCCATGACTACCCACAACAAGTTCATGCACAGCCCGAAATCTTGCAGGAAAATTCCGAAGGCTGGGCACAACGCTCACGGCAAAAACGCTTCCTGTGGCGAGCGGGCTTGCCCCGCGTTGGGTTGCGAAGCGGCCCCAGCAAGGTAAACGCGGTGTATCAGGCAAACCGAGTCGGCAGGTTTGGGGGCTGCTGCGCAGCCCAACGCGGGGCAAGCCCGCTCGCCACAGAGAATATTCCGACAAGGTTTTCAGGTTGTTGCTTGGAACCCGGCCCTCTAGTCTTTTTTCTCCACCGAACATCACCACGGGCGAACATTATGAACCCGACCATCAAACCCAATATAGGCATGCACAACCCACCTCACCCAGGTGAAATCCTGCTTGAAGATGTGATCCCGGCCTTGGGCATTACCATCACCGAAATGGCACGACGCCTGGGCTTTGCCCGCGAGACATTTTCAAGGATCTTGCATGGGCATGCGCCTGTCAGCCCAGACCTTGCCGTGAGGTTGGAGCGGGCCGGTGTAAGTACAGCGCAGCTATGGTTGTCGATGCAAAGTGCTACGATTTGTGGCAAGCCGAGCATCGGGAGCAGCCGGTGATTGAGCGGTTTGCGCGGATTGATTGAGGTCTTGAGCCGAACACATCCAGTGTGGGAGCTGGCTTGCCTGCGATGGCGGTGGATCAGCTAGAAGTTGTCGATTGACAGTCCGCTATCGCCTCCCACAGCCGCCATGACTACCCACAACAAGTTCATGCACAGCTCGAAATCTTGCAAGAAAATTCCGAAGGCTCATCTACCTCGATCAGTCCTCGCTGCTCCCCTCTTCTCGCTCTTCAAATGCGGATCGTACGGCTTCCACAACACGATCTGCGCGGTCTGCATCGTCCAACTGGGGATACGTTTTCTTCAATTTCCCTGATACCTGCCAGCCATTTTCCTTCAGAGAGCGAATGATTCGGCTCGCGTCCTGATCAGGCATTTCCAGCACTTCTTTGAGACGCTCCTGGGCACACTGAAAGATGACCAGCACACGCGCCTCATCTGCCATCTCGGTGCGTACCGTATGCGTCACGACCTGCGCCATGTACAGGACGTGCTCGGTCAAATCGGGATAGCGCCATGCGAACTGCGCGTCGGCGTAGTCATCGAAGACCAGGTTGCTTGAGGTGCCGTCTTCGTAGACAGCAACTTTTCCAAAACGATAGGACGCTGCGTAGCGTTGCATAAATGGCCGCGAAAACACCTCCAGCGTTTGATCGTATCGCGCCCGGAATTCAATCGAACTCGTGATAGTGGCCGATACCGGCAGGATTACGCCGGCTGGCACTGCCTTGTCACGGATCAAGGTGTCGTTGATCAGGAAGCGATGGATCCGTCCGTTGCCGTCCCGCATGGGGTGGATATATACAAATGCGAAGGCAATGGCTGCAGCCCTGGCCAGTGGCTCGGCACCGCGTGTAGCCAGCTCAAATGCTTTCAGGCCATCAAGCAGTTGCGGTAGCACCTCAAATGGCGGCGCGATGTAGTGCACGATGTCCTCGCGCATGGTCGCCTGCCCGACGAAGACTGGAGAGTGTCGCAGGCCAAGCCCCAGTGCCTCATCCCCCAAAATACCGGCTTGTAACGTGTGCAAGCTGTCGCTGCTCAACGGCTCCTCGATATGGCCGCAATACTTGGCGATCACATGGGCAAAGCGCTGGATCCTGTCGACTTTGTCCGCTTCCTTCTCGATCAAAAAGCTGGCACGCGACTCCTTGAGAGTCAGCCAACTGGCCGTGCGCATCAGGATGTCGATACCAAAGGTTTGGTTCAGCTCGCGCAGGGCCGCACCCAAGTCAAATTGCAGCGCCTCTTGAACGAACTCGGTACGACGGACAACAGGGCAGAACGCTGCGACACCGGGAAGATTATTGTTGATGCGCCAGCGCCGCACCCGCATTGGCTCAACACGGGTCAGGTATTGCTGTGCGGATATGGCATCGACGTAACCACCATTGGTGACATCTGGCACATCCAGGCGCTGTCCGGTCAGCCACTCGTATAGAAACCCAGTGCGGCGGGCGTATTGACCAAAGGGGGCTTGCCGGCACCAGGCTTCGATAGGCTCAGGGCCGATAGCCGCAAACAGACGGGCAAAAAATTCGAGATGAATTTCTTCGTACTTCAGCCCAAATTCGAAATGTCCCGCGAAGTCGTCAGTCGGCTGGTAACTGGCGGGATACCTGCGTTCGACATGTCCATCGCTCTCACGGCTCATGCGTGTCGTACCGATTACCGACTCGACGCGCAGCGGTTGTGCAAGCGCGATACTGTGGCGGTCGGCGAGCGCCTGGAAGCCTACTGACATTATCGAATCCTCTAACGAACGCTAAAAAATGATAACTATCAGGGGATAGTAGGCGAAAACGATAATTTCGTGACCTCTTAAAACGCTAAAACTCACTTGAATTTGATAATAAATACACTATTCGCGTTGAAAACGATAAAACCTCAGTTTCGATCGTTCCCACGCTCTGCGTGGGAATGCTGCCTGGGAAGCTCCGCGTCCCGCCAGGCAGTGCAAGGCTCAAGACCAGCGCAAGGGTGACGCGGAGCGTCACGGGATGCATTCCCACGCGGAGCGTGGGAACGATCATTGCAGTCAGGCCAGGCCAGACTCGACCAACAACGCTTCCAACCCCATCAAATCCGGCACCTTCGCCACGTGCTCGCCCACCTGCACCGCCGCCAGCTCCAGCGGGCACAGTGGCACGTCTACGTAGCTCAACTCGCTGTCGAGCTTGTACGAGCGGGGAATGCCCTGGATCACCAGCGCAATAAACTTCAATGTCGGCCGCCCGCCCAGTGCGTTCAGCACCACGATGCGCGAGCGCTCGGCGGTCAAGATCGCTTCGCCGCAAACGGCTTCAAAGCTGATCAGGGGTATTTGCCGGTCGCGCCAGGTCACTTGCCGCAAGTACCACGGCGGCGCATCGCTGGCCGGTTCGCCGCGCTGGAAGTCGATCAATTCGGCGATGGCCACATTGGGCAGCACCAAGTGGCGGTCAGCCAAGGGCAGCAGCAGGCCGGTGAGTTGGCTGGTGCGGTGGTCAAGCATGGGACTTGCTCCAGTAGGCGATGCTTTCCAGCAGCACCGACTCCTGGTACGGCTTGCCGAGGTAGTCGTTGACGCCGATGGCCATGGCGCGGTCGCGGTGTTTCTGGCCGGTGCGCGAGGTGATCATGATGATCGGCAGGCGCATCAGGCGCGGGTCGTTGCGCACCTGGATCGCCACTTCGAAGCCGTCCATGCGCGGCATTTCGATGTCGAGCAGCATCAGGTCCGGGGTGTGTTCTTCGAGCAAGGCAATAGCGTCGATGCCGTCTTTGGCGGTGAGCACGTTCATGCCGTTGCGTTCCAGCAGCCGGCTGGTGACTTTGCGCACGGTGACCGAATCGTCCACCACCAGCACCAGCAGCGGGCGCTTTTTCAGCGGGTCGTTGAGGATCAGCGGCGCGTCGATCGCCTGGGCCGGCAAGGCCGGTTGGCGTGCGCGGATGTGCGCGAGCAGATCAATGATCAGCACCACGCGGCCATCACCCAGGATGGTCGCGCCGGACAAGCCCTGCACGCCCGCAAACTGCGGCCCCAGGCCCTTCACCACTATCTCCCGCGTACCGACCATGGCATCCACATGCACCGCCACGCGCCGTTCGTTGTATTGCACCAGCAGCATCGGCACCGGCTGGTATTGGCCGAGCAATTTCGGGCGGCTGACGGTATGCAGCAAGTCGCCAAGGTAGAACAATTCGTAACGCTGGCCGCCATATTCATAACGCGGCGGGTCTTGCTGATAGTGCCCGGCCAGCTCGTGGGGCAGCACACGCACCAGGCCTTCGATGGTGTTGAGCGGGATCGCATATTGATCATCCGCGCACTGCACCATCAACGCCCGGTTGACCGACACGGTAAATGGCAGGCGAATGCGAAAGTGCACGCCCGCACCGGGCGTGGAGTCAATCACCATGGAGCCGCCAAGCTGGCGCACTTCTTCGTGCACCACGTCCATGCCCACGCCGCGCCCGGAAATCTGGGTGATCTTTTCCGCCGTCGAGAAGCCCGGTTGCAGGATGAACTGCAACACGTCACGGTCGCTGATCTCTTGATGAGGGCCGAGCAGGCCGCGCTTGATCGCCTTGCGCCGCACCGCGTCCAGCGGCACACCGGCGCCGTCGTCACGCATGTCGAACACGATATCGCCGCCTTCGTGGGTCAGGTCCAGGGTGATACGACCCTTCTCCGGCTTGCCCGCCAGCACACGTGCTTCGCGGGACTCCAGGCCATGGTCGACGGCGTTGCGCAGCATGTGTTCCAGCGGCGCGGCCATACGTTCCAGCACGTTGCGGTCCATCTCGCCTTCGGCATTACCGACCACGAACTCCACGTCCTTGCCCAACTCCTGCGCCACCTGCCGCACGATGCGCTTGAGGCGCGGCAGCATGCGTTCAAACGGCACCATGCGGGTGCGCATCAGGCCTTCTTGCAACTCGGTGTTGATACGCGCCTGTTGCTGCAACAGGTTGTGGGCATCCTGGTTGCGGCGGTCGAGGGTTTCCTTGAGGTCCAGCAGGTCGGAAGCGGATTCGGACAGCGCACGGGACAGTTGCTGCAACTGCGAATGGCGGTCCATTTCCAGCGGGTCGAATTCTTCATAACCCAAGCGCTCGGCCTCGGCCTGCTGACGGCTGAGGATACGGCCCTGGGTTTCGCTGTCGAGGCGGCGCAGTTGGTCGCGCATGCGCTCAATGGTGGTTTCGACCTCGTTGAGGGCCGTGCGCGCATCATTGACCTGCTGCTCGATGCGCCCCCGGAAGATCGAGGTTTCACCGGCCAGGTTGACCAGATCATCGAGCAAATCGGCGGAGATTTTCACCATGTCCGCAGCCGGGTCGACAACCGCTTCGGCCTTGCCGGCGGGCAGTGCAACCGGCGCCAGCGGCTCATCGCTCGGGTGCACCAGGCTCTTGATCCGCTCGATCAGCTTGTCCACCGAGCCCACCGGTAAACCGTCCGCCACGGCATCGATCATCTGCGCCAGGCGGTCGTGGCAACCTTGCAGCAGCGAAAACAGTTCCGGCGACGGCGCCAGCAAACCGGCCGACAACCCTTCGTAGAGAAATTCCAGCTCATGGGCCAGATCGCCAATCGGCCCGATCTCGACCATGCGCGCGCCGCCCTTGAGGGTGTGCAGGTCACGCAGCAGGGTTTCCACTTCCTGACGATTGTTCGGCTCAGCCTGCCAACGCACCAGCGCGCTGCCGGAGCTGTCGAGAATATCGGCGGCTTCTTCCAGGAAAATTTCCAGCAACTCGGGGTCGGCGGTCGCCACTTCGGGCGCTGCAACCGGGGCCGCGGGCATGCTGCTGTGGCGCAACTCGCGCAGTTGCGCGATCAAGTCGCTGGAGTCGCTGAGGGGTTGTTGGTCTTGCAGTTGATCGAGCTGCAAGGCCAGCCGCTCGTGACTGGCCATCAACACTTGGGACAACTCGGTGGAGTAGCTGTAACGGCGGTCCACCAAACCTTCGTAGAGGCCTTCCAGCTCATGGGCGAGGTCGCCGACCGGGCCGATTTCGGCCATGCGCGCGCCACCCTTGAGGGTGTGCAAGTCTCGCTGCAATGAAGACAACGGCGCGGCGCTGTCGGGCTCCAGCAGCCAACGCTTGAGCGACTGCCCGGCGCTGTCGAGGATGTCCACGGCTTCTTCGAGGAAGATCTCGACGATCTCATCGTCCATCGCCGTGTCCTGGTTCAATTGCGCCGTGGCCGCACCCAATTCAGCGATGCTGAGTGTACGGCTGCCGTCGCTTTTGATCAGGCCGGTGGCCGACGGGTCGAGGGCTTCGTCGAGCAATTCGCGCAGGGCCTGCACCCGCGCCGGCGCCGGGCTGATTTCCTGACCCGCCGCCAACTGGTCGAGCATGTTGATCAGCGCGTCATGGGCCTGTTCAGCCTCGTGGAAAAACCGCTCGCTGACCGCCAGGCTGCTCTCCTCCACCGCGCCGTAGAGGTCAAGCAAGGCTTCGCAGAGCTCGTCGATGCTGTGCAGGTCGGCGATATGCGCGCCCTCGCCCAAGGTGGTCAACTCGTCCAGCAGCGCGGTGAGTTCCTGACGTTCGCCGGGGTGCTGCTGCCAGCGGCGCAACAGGCTTTCGGCGTCGAGCAGGATGTCCATGCCTTGGGCCAGGAAATCAGCGATCAACTGCGGGTCGCGTTTGATGCGCAGGCCTGTGTTCGGCGCGTCGAGCAAGGCTTGCAGTTGTTGGTCGAGCAGGCGTTGGGTGCGGCTGATCAAGTCCGGCGCGCCTTTGATCGGCACCAGCGGGTCGCTGTCCAGTTGACGCAGGCCGCGCTGGAGCAAGCCTTCGGCTTCCAGCAGCAGTTCCACTTCGTCCAGGTCCAGCGGCAGGCGGTGGGCCTTGTACTCACGGGTCAGGTGATCCAACGGCCGCGCCAGTTCGGCAATCGGCAATACGCCGGCCATGTAGGCACTGCCTTTGAGGGTGTGCAGGGCGCGTTGCAGCTCATCGCTGACTTGCAGCGGCACATGCTCGGCGGCCTGTTGCAGGAAGTGGTTGATGCTCTCCAGGTGGCTCTGGGCTTCGTTGCGGAAGATCTCCAGCAGCATCGGGTCGTGGGGCTCGGCCTTAGCACTGCCACTGGTCTCTGTTGCACTGCCACTGGCCAGGGCATGGGCACGGGCGGCCAGGGCGTCAACTTCATCGCGCTGGTGTTGGTCGTCGGTAGCGAAGTCGGCGATCAATTCGGGCAGCAGGGCCACCGCTTCATCCAGAACGTGTTGCACGTCGGGGTCGAGGGCCACGCTGCGTTCGAGCACGCGATTGAGCAGGTTTTCCACCGCCCAGGCCAGCTCGGCCAGCACCAGGGCGCGGACCATGCGGCCACTGCCTTTGAGCGTGTGAAAAGCCCGGCGCATTTCGCCCTGGGCGGTTTTGTCGGCGCTGTTGGGCAGGTGGCGGTGCAGCACGTCGAGGACTTCGTCGGTTTCTTCGAGGAAGACTTCACGCAGTTCATCGTCGATGGGTTCTTCATCGGCCGGCGGCGGCAGCAAACTGCCGGGGCGATGCAGCGCCGGCGGGTTCAGGCGCGTGATCGGGCTGGCCAAGGCATCGAACTGGGACTGGCTCGGCGTGCTGTCGGCCGACAATGCACCCTCTGGCGCAACCAGCGCCTGACGCCAGGGCTTCTCGACGGGCAGGTAACCCAGCGCGGCCAAGCCTTGGGTGGCCAGTTCCAGCACGCGTTCGCCCGCGGCGTCAGCGTCCTGGAGCATGCGTTCCAGGTAGTACTCAAGGCTGCTGATCACCTCGGCAAAATGCGCCAACTGCGCCTGGGTCGGCGGCGCGTCGTTGACCATCAACTGTTCGTCGACGTAATCGGTGCAACCCCGCATCAGGCTCGCTGCGCGTGGCAGTGGAATCATCGCCAAGGCGCCGCGCACCTGGCTGAGCAGCTCCGGCAGCGATTCCAGGCGTTGGCGGTCCCAGTCGGCTTCGATGCAGTCGATCACCAGTTCTTTAGCCTGGCGCAGGCATTGGCAGGACTCGCGGATCACCAGTTGATGAATCTGCGTCAGGTCGGTGGTGGGCAGGCGGCTTTCTTCGCGGCTTTCCGGTTCGACGGTGCCGACCATGCCGGCCAGTGTGGCCTCGACATAGAGCAAGGCGCCGGCGACGTCCATCAGTACGGCGTCGTTGGGTTCGCGGTGACCTTGCACCAGGCTCAACACCACGGCGAGCTGGTCGATGATCACCTTGCGCGGCTGGCCGAAGCCCAGCACGGCCAAGGTATCAGCGATCTGCCGCAATGGCGCCAGCAGCGCATCCAGGTCGTCGGTGTGCTGGCGGTCGCTGCGCACGAACAAGTCGAGGCGTTCCTTGACCCGCACCAGTTCCTCACACAATGCGCCAAGCACCGAGCCCATCGCATTGCGGTCCGGCCCGGCCAGGCGCGCCCGCTCGGCGTCGACCACGGCACTGTCGGGCAAGGCCTCGTCCAGGCCGTAGCGCTCTTTCAGGCTTTGCATGCGCGGCGTCGGCCGGGTGACCTTGGCCACATAAAACAGCAGGCTCTTGAGCAGTTCGTCGGGCGCCGGCTGGTTGATACCGCCGATGCCCTGAGCCAGCAAACGCTTGAGTTGCTTGTCACTGGCCTTGAGCAGGCTGCGCAGCGCCGGGCTGTTGGCGATCACGCCAGTGAGCATGCCTTCGACCAGCGCCGAGGTGACTTGCCACAACGGCAACAGCGGCGCGCCCTGGCACAGCGCTTCGAGGCGCGCGAACACCCGCGCCATGTCTTCGAGGTTGCTCGGGCCATGGTCTTCGCGCAGCAGGCCGGCCAAGGCTTGTTGCAAAAGGTGGTGCCACTGGCGCAGTTGTTCGTGCAGTTCTGGCACTGCGCGCTGGGCCAGGGCTTCGTCGGGCAACGCTGAAATCGACAGCAGTTGCGGGCTGAACAGGCTGGTTTCCGACAACAGGCTTTCGCCGCGCGCGCTGCGCAGGTCGTTAAGCAGCGGCAACACCACCAGCGGCAGGTCGCGGCGGGCGCTGTGTACGCGGTCCAGATACAACGGCAATTGGCTGAGGGCTTGTTGCAGCAGGCGGATGCTTTCATCGCGCTGGCCGACGCGCTCGGCTTGCAGGGCCAGGGTGAGTTCTTCGATCTCTTCAGCGAGCAGGGCTGCGCCGTAAAACTCGACCATCTGCAGCGCGCCATGCACTTGGTGGATGGCGGCCAGGCACTCGGCGATGGCGTCGCTGTCGTGGGTTTCGACAAACGCATCCAGCGCCGAACGGGCCTGTTTCAGGGTTTCGGCAATGTCGCCCTTGACCCATTCGAGGGCCACGTAGTCGTGCCGATCAACCATAACTGCTCCGCTTAAAATTTATGAGTTGCTGGTGTTGCCAAGAACAATGGAGATCACCTGTGGGAGCTGGCTTGCCTGCGATAGCGGACTGTCAGTTGATACCTGCGCAACTGACCCACCGCTATCGCAGGCAAGCCAGCTCCCACATCAGATAGCATTTCAATCATCGGCCTGTTTAGGCGGCGGCAGGGTGAAACCCGACACCGACCGGCGCAACTGGCTGGCCATTTTTGCCAGGTTGCCGATGCTTTCCGCCGTGGCCGTAGAACCCGACGACGTCTGCGTGGTGATCTGCTGAATCACATTCATCGTCAGCGAAATCTGCCCCGCCGATGAGGTCTGTTGCTGCGCCGCATTGGAGATGCTCTGAATCAGCGCCGCCAGGGTCTTCGACACGCCTTCGATCTCTTCCAGCGCCACGCCCGCGTCCTGGGCCAGCCGCGCACCGCGTACCACTTCGGTGGTGGTCTGCTCCATGGAGATAACCGCTTCGTTGGTGTCGGCCTGAATCGCCCGCACCAGGGTTTCGATTTGCCGGGTGGCGGCGGATGAACGCTCGGCCAGCCTTTGCACCTCATCGGCCACCACCGCAAAACCGCGCCCGGCGTCACCGGCCATGCTCGCCTGGATGGCGGCGTTGAGGGCGAGGATGTTGGTCTGGTCGGCAATGTCGTCGATCAGGCTGACGATGTCGCCAATCTCCTGGGAAGACTCGCCCAGCCGCTTGATGCGCTTAGCGGTGTCCTGGATCTGTTCGCGGATGTTGTCCATGCCATGGATGGTGTTGTGCACCACCTCGTTGCCCTTGTTGGCGATTTCCACCGAGCGCTCCGCCACGGCCGAAGATTCGGCGGCGTTGGCCGACACTTGATCGATGGACTGCGCCATCTGGTTGATCGCCGTAGAGGCTTCGGCGATCTGCTGGGCTTGGTGCTCAGAAGCCTGGGCCAGGTGCATGGCGGTGGCCTGGGTGTCCTGCACCGCACCGGCCACTTGCCCGGCGGTGAGGTTGATGGTGGCGACCAGATCGCGCAGCTGGTCCACGGAGTAGTTGATGGAGTCGGCGATGGTGCCGGTGAAGTCCTCGGTGACCGAGGCGGTCACGGTGAGGTCGCCGTCGGCCAGGTCTTCGATTTCATCCAGCAGGCGCATGATCGCGTTCTGATTGCGCTCGTTCTTCTCGGCGGTTTCATGCAGTTGGCGGTTGGTTTCGCGCACCATCACCAGGCCGATCAGAATAATCGAGGCCAGCGCCAGCAAACCCAGTACATAACCGCCAATGGTGTCGAAACTGCGCCCGCTGGCGAGGTTTTCAAACCCGGTGGCCAAGTGCGAGGCTTCATCGAGCAGGGTTTGCGACAGGTTGAAGATATTGCTCGCCGAGGCCCGTACCTGGAACAGTTGCGGCGAGGTCTCGAGGATTTCATCCACGGAGCCGGAGACAAACTCGAACAGCTCTGAAATTTCCGCCAGCCGCGCACGCGCGTCATAGTCTTCGACCTGGGTAATGCGCAAGCCCGGGTTGCCATTGAGCATGCCGTTGAGCACCACACCGAAGCGGCTGGCATCGCGGCCAAAGGCATCGGCTGCCTGCACGGCGGTTTCGTCGCCCGCCAGCACCGTGTTGACGGCGCCTAAAATGCGCTCGGCCAACAGCGACTGGCGTTGCGCCAACGCTACCTGGCTGGCCGGTGCGCCACGTTGCAGCAGGATATCCACGACCTTTTCCGATTCCATCTGCAATTGCGGCACGGTTTCGGCGAGGGTCGCGGCCACTTGATGCAGGGACAGCACGGTTTGCTCGCTGGCGAGGATCGCGTCGGTGTTTTTCAGCAGCGCTTCCCAGTCGGTCTGCACCGCACGCATTTCCGCACGAACCGCACTGGGCGCGGCGGGCAGGCCGGTGTCGGTATCACCCTTTTTCAGGTAGCCCCAGCGCTGGGCAAAGTCGTTGCGCGCATCGCCCAGCAATTTAAACGCGGCGGCCTTGCCGGCGGCGGCTTCGGTGGCGTTTTTGGCGATGCGTTGGGACAGCACACGCAGCTCACCGGCGTGGCCGATGTACTGCTTGTCGTATGTGGACTGGGTGTTGAGGTACGCGAAGTTGGCAAACAGCAGCATGATGAACACGATCAGTGCGATAAACAGCACGATGATCTGTGAGCGGCTGCGCGACGCGGCCTGGGGTTTGGGCGTGGTGACGGTGGTCATGCGGCAACATCCATAAAGCCCGGGGCCTGGGCCAGAGCGAAGGGGCTGAAGACTTGCCACGACTGATCGCTGTCGAACTCGCCCTGGATAAACGGCGCGGCTGGGGCAGTACTCACCAACAATGCGTCTTGTGCGAAATGCTGCATGCCCACTACCTCGTCTACCAGCAGCCCGACAAACAGGTCGTTGTACTCGACCACCAGCACCCGCCGCTGCTTGCGTGCCTTGGACAGTTCCAGGCCGAGAAAACCGCCCAGGTCCATCACCGGCAGCAAACGCCCGCGCAGGTTGGCCACGCCCTTGACCCACGGCTTGACGCCGGGCATCAAGGTGCAACGCGGCTCATGCAGCACTTCGGCGACCTCGCCCATCGGCGCCACGTACCAGTGGGGCCCCAGGCGAAAGCCGATCCCGCTCCAGCGTTGCAGGCGGGCTTCCTGGGACGGCAGGTCGGCGGCCAGCAGGCGGCAGCGGCGGTCGATGTCCAGCAGCAGCTCGAAGGCGGTTTGCGACTCGGTCATGATCGCGAGCCTTTAGCCGGCCAGTACCTTGTTCAGGGTGGCGATCAGGGTGTCTTCGTCCACCGGCTTGGTCAGGTAATCCTTGGCGCCCTGGCGCGCGCCCCAGATCTTGTCGGTTTCCTGATCCTTGGTGGTGATGATGATGATCGGAATGCCGTTGGTTTCCGGCTCCTTGGACAGCTGGCGGGTAGCCTGGAAGCCGTTGAGGCCCGGCATCACGATGTCCATCAGCACGGCGTCGGGTTTTTCCTGACGGGCCAGGGCCACGCCGTCCGCGCCGTTTTCGGCCTTGAGCACCACGTGGCCGTGCTTTTCCAGCATGCCGGTGAGTTTGTACATTTCAGTCGGCGAATCGTCGACGATCAGAACGCGTGCCATGGTTTTCCCCACTACATTGGTCGGCGCCGGCCCTTGTGAGGCGGCGTCAGTGTGCTTGTTCTACTGCGGCGAACCCCGGCACGTAAGCCTTGATTGCGCCCAGCAGTTCTTCCTTGCTGAAAGGCTTGGTCAAAAACTGATCGACACCCACGATGCGCCCCTTGGCCTTGTCGAACAGGCCGTCTTTGGACGACAGCATGATCACCGGTATCGACTTGAACGCCGGGTTGTTCTTCACCAGGGCGCAGGTCTGGTAGCCATCCAGGCGCGGCATCATGATGTCGACAAAGATAATGTGCGGGTGATGATCAACAATCCGGGCCAGGGCATCGAAACCGTCGATGGCCGTGATCACATCGCAGCCCACGTTCTTCAACAGCGTCTCGGCCGTGCGGCGGATCGTTTTCGAATCGTCGATCACCATCACTCTCAAGGCGTTGGAATGCTGTTCCATATCTGCTCTACCATCGCCACAGCGAATCGGTTTTCGGTGTGTACTGCCTGATGTTGCACAGGATGAGCGCCGCAAGCCTTGGAATTCAAGGGCTGCTGCGCCGTGGCAGTCTTTTTAGCACAGTCTCCGGGCGCAATCTATCGAGCAACCGGCCAGGTGGTTTTTCCTTGACCCACAACAGCCGCAGCGCCACTCTGACGCCACTTTTATGCGCCCTAATTTGCTAGAGGAAATCCCCCATGAGCGTTCGCGTCGGCATTGTCATGGACCCTATCGCCAGCATTTCCTATAAAAAGGACAGCTCGCTGGCCATGCTTCTGGCCGCCCAGGCCCGCGGCTGGACGTTGTTCTATATGGAGCAGCGTGATCTTTACCAGGGCGACGGCGAAGCCCGCGCACGCATGCGCCCGTTGCAGGTGTTTGCCAACCCGGAGAAGTGGTTTGAGCTGTCGGACGAAATCGACAGCCCGTTGAGCGATCTGGACGTGATCCTGATGCGCAAGGACCCGCCGTTCGACATGGAGTTCGTCTACTCCACTTACCTGCTCGAGCAGGCCGAGCGCGCCGGTGTGCTGATCGTCAACAAGCCGCAGAGCCTGCGCGACTGCAATGAAAAGCTGTTCGCCACGCTGTTTCCGCAGTGCACGCCGCCGACCGTGGTCAGCCGCCGCGCCGACGTGCTGCGTGAATTCGCCGCCAAACACGGTGATGTGATCCTCAAGCCGCTGGATGGCATGGGCGGCACGTCGATCTTCCGTCACCGCGCCGGCGACCCGAACCTGTCGGTGATCCTGGAAACCCTGACCGCGCTGGGCACCCAGCAGATCATGGGCCAGGCTTATATCCCGGCGATCAAGGACGGCGACAAACGCATCCTGATGATCGACGGCGAACCGGTGGATTACTGCCTGGCGCGTATTCCGGCGGCAGGCGAGACCCGTGGCAACCTGGCGGCCGGTGGTCGTGGTGAGGCACGCCCATTGTCGGACAAAGACCGTTGGATCGCCTCTCAGGTTGGCCCGACCCTGCGGGAAAAAGGCCTGCTGTTTGTAGGACTAGACGTAATTGGTGAAAACCTCACCGAAATCAACGTCACCAGCCCGACCTGTATTCGCGAGATCGACAACGCATTTGGCACGAACATCGGCGAAATGCTGATGGCAGCCATTGAGCGCAAGCTACAAGCCAAGTGACATAGAACAGCCGGACACACACCAACATTGCGTTATCATGCGCCACCTGTGAAACGCGCGATGTTGGTTTTTTTGTCATGACACTCCCGTCCGATCTGCCCCCCGAACTCTCCCCCAGCGGCGTGCGCCCGGCTGATCGGCTCGGATTTACCCTGTTCCTGGCCGCCCTGATCCACCTCGCCCTACTCCTCGGCCTGGGCTTCACCTACGTCGAACCCAAGCAGATCAGCAAAACCCTGGAAATCACCCTCGCCACGTTCAAGAGCGAAAAAAAGCCCGAAAAGGCCGACTTTCTCGCCCAGGACAACCAGCAAGGCAGTGGCACCCTCGACAAGAAGGCCGTGCCCAAGACCACCGAAGTGGCGCCCTTCCAGGACAACAAGGTCAATAAAGTCACGCCGCCACCCGCCCCCAAGCCCGAGGTCAAGCAGGCGGCGCCCAAGGCTGCCGTGACCACCGTCGCGCCGAAACCGCAAAAAGCTGCGACCCAGCGCGAGAAAACCAAGACCGAGCCGACGCCTGAGCCCGTCAAACCGGCGCCGACCTTCGACAGCTCACAACTTTCCGACCAGATTTCCAGCCTCGAAGCCGAACTGGCCAATGAGCAACAGCTGTATGCCAAGCGCCCGCGCATCTACCGCCTGAATGCCGCGTCGACCATGCGCGACAAAGGCGCCTGGTATAAGGACGAGTGGCGCAAGAAAGTCGAGCGCATCGGCAACCTCAACTACCCGGATGAGGCGCGGCGCCAGCAAATCTATGGCAATTTGCGTCTTCTGGTGTCGATCAACCGCGACGGTTCGTTGTATGAAGTGCAGGTGCTGGAGTCGTCCGGCCAGCCACTGCTGGACCAGGCCGCCCAGCGCATCGTGCGCCTGGCTGCGCCTTTCGCGCCGTTTACCGGGGATTTGAACGACATCGACCGCCTGGAAATCATCCGCACCTGGAAGTTTGCCAGGGGCGATCGGCTGTCCAGCAACTGATGACAATGGATCGCTCCCACGCTCTGCGTGGGAATGCATCTCAGGATGCTCCGCGTCCGCTTTTAAGAGTGTGACGCGGAGCGTCACAGGCGACACTCCCACCCGAAGCGTGGGAGCGATCACTAACTCCAGCTTGTCAGTTCGCCCCTCCAACGCCACACTAGTGGACATGAAAAATGTCAGCCCGACCTACCTCAAGCACCAATTCCTGATCGCCATGCCCCATATGGCCGACCCGAACTTTGCGCAGACCTTGACCTACATCGTCGAGCACACGGCCAATGGTGCCATGGGGTTGGTGGTCAACCGCCCGCAAGAGCTGAACCTGGCCGATATCCTTGAGCAACTGCGCCCCGAGATCGACCCGCCGGCGCGCTGCCAGGGCGTACCGATCTACATTGGCGGGCCGGTGCAGACCGATCGTGGTTTTGTGCTGCACCCCACCGGGCCCAAGTTTCAGGCCACGGTAGACCTTGAAGGCGTGTCGCTGTCCACCTCCCAGGACGTGTTGTTCGCCATCGCCGACGGCGTCGGCCCCGAGCAAAGCGTGATCACCCTCGGCTACGCCGGTTGGGAAGCCGGGCAACTGGAAGCGGAACTGGCCAGCAACGCCTGGCTGACCTGCCCGTTTGACGCCGACATCCTGTTCAACACCGCCAGTGAGCTGCGCCTGGAAGCGGCTGCCGCCAAGCTGCGGGTCAACCTCAGCCTGCTGACCAGCCAGGCGGGGCACGCCTGATGGCTTTGCGCTTGATCCTCGGATTTGACTACGGCACCAAACAGATCGGCGTAGCGGTCGGCCAGGTGATTACCGGCCAGGCCCGCGAGCTGTGTACCTTGAAAGCCCAGAACGGCGTGCCGGACTGGAACCAGGTCGAAGCCCTGATTAAAGAGTGGAAGCCCGACGCCGTGGTAGTCGGCCTGCCGTTGAACATGGACGGCACCCCCAGCGAGATGTGCCTGCGCGCGGAAAAATTCGCCCGCCGCCTCAATGGCCGTTACAACCTGCCCTTCTATACCCACGACGAACGCCTGACCACCTTCGAAGCCAAGGGTGAGCGCCGCGACCGTGGCGGGCAAAAAGGCAGCTACCGCGACAACCCGGTGGACGCCATCGCCGCCGCCCTGTTGTTACAGGGTTGGCTGGACGAAAACACCGCTTTATTTGAATCCTGACTGACGCGGCTTGCCGCGTCTTTTTACGTTTGAGCCCGGACCTTGCCGCGCCCACGCTGCACAAGGCCTAGAAGGAGCCACCATGAGCCTGCCCAATCCCACCGAACTGATCAGCCAGATGGCGACGAGCCTCAGCGCCCATCTGCAACACCGCGCCATCAGCGAGCCGCGTTTTATTGGCATCCGCACCGGCGGTGTGTGGGTGGCCCAGGCGCTGCTGGAAGAACTGGGCAGCGATTCACCGTTGGGCACCCTGGATGTGTCCTTTTACCGCGACGACTTCAGCCAGAATGGCCTGCACCCGCAAGTGCAGCCCTCGGCGCTGCCATTCGAGGTCGAAGGCCAGCATCTGGTGCTGATCGACGACGTGCTGATGAGCGGCCGCACCATCCGCGCCGCCCTCAACGAGCTGTTCGACTACGGCCGCCCCGCCAGCGTAACCCTGGTGTGCCTGCTGGACCTGGATGCTGGCGAATTGCCGATCAGCCCGGACGTGGTCGGCGCCACACTGTCCCTTGAAGCCCACCAGCGGGTAAAATTGTCCGGTCCCACGCCGCTCGAACTCGAACTGCAAGATCTTGCCCTTTAAACCGCCTTGTACAGAGTCCCCGCGATGACGCCTCTAGATGCCAAGCGCCCGCTGCAGCTCAATGCTCAGGGCCAGTTGCAACACTTCTTGTCCCTCGACGGTTTGCCCCGCGAACTGCTCACCGAAATCCTCGACACCGCCGACTCGTTCCTCGAAGTCGGTGGCCGGGCGGTGAAGAAAGTCCCGCTGCTGCGCGGCAAAACCATCTGCAATGTGTTCTTCGAGAACTCCACGCGCACCCGCACCACCTTTGAACTGGCAGCCCAGCGGCTGTCGGCTGACGTGATCACGCTGAACGTGTCCACCTCGTCGGCGAGCAAGGGCGAAACCCTGCTCGACACCCTGCGCAACCTGGAAGCCATGGCCGCCGACATGTTCGTGGTACGCCACGGCGACTCCGGCGCCGCACATTTCATCGCCGAGCATGTGTGCCCGCAGGTGGCAATCATCAACGGTGGCGACGGCCGCCACGCCCACCCGACCCAGGGCATGCTCGACATGCTCACCATCCGTCGGCACAAGGGCAGCTTTGAAAACCTCTCGGTGGCCATCGTCGGCGACATCCTGCACTCGCGGGTGGCGCGTTCGAACATGCTGGCCCTGAAAACCCTGGGTTGCCCGGATATCCGCGTGATCGCGCCGAAAACCCTGCTGCCGATCGGCATCGAGCAATACGGCGTGAAGGTCTACACCGACATGACCGAAGGCCTCAAGGACGTGGACGTGGTGATCATGCTGCGCCTGCAGCGCGAGCGCATGTCCGGAGGCCTGTTGCCGAGCGAAGGCGAGTTCTACCGCTTGTTCGGCCTGACTACCGCACGTTTGGCGGGTGCCAAGCCGGATGCCATCGTGATGCACCCAGGCCCGATCAACCGTGGCGTGGAGATTGAATCGGCGGTGGCCGATGGCCCGCAGTCAGTGATCCTCAACCAGGTGACTTACGGCATCGCCATCCGCATGGCCGTGCTGTCCATGGCCATGAGCGGGCAAACCGCGCAACGTCAATTCGAGCAGGAGAACGCCCAGTGAAGCTCAGCATTCTTGGCGCTCGCGTTATCGATCCGGCCAGTGGCCTGGATCAAGTCACCGATCTACACCTGGAAGCCGGCAAGCTCATCGCCATTGGCGCCGCGCCCGCCGGCTTCAGCGCCAGCCAGAGCATCGATGCCAAGGGCCTGGTGGCCGCACCTGGCCTGGTGGACCTGAACGTCGCCCTGCGCGAGCCGGGTTACAGCCGCAAAGGCAGCATCGCCAGCGAAACCCGCGCGGCTGCGGCCGGTGGCGTCACCAGCCTGTGCTGCCCGCCGCACACCAAGCCGATCCTGGATACTTCGGCGGTGACCGAGCTGATCCTCGACCGCGCCCGTGAAGCCGGTAATTGCAAAGTGTTCCCCATCGGCGCCCTGAGCAAAGGCCTGGAAGGCGAACAACTTGCCGAGCTGATCGCCCTGCGCGATGCCGGTTGCGTGGCGTTCGGCAACGGCCTGGAGAGTTTTCGCAGCACCCGCACGCTGTGCCGCGCACTGGAATATGCGGCTACGTTCGATCTGACCGTGATCTTCCACTCCCAGGACCGCGACCTGGCCGAAGGTGGCCTGGCCCATGAAGGCGCCGTGGCCAGCTTCCTCGGCCTGCCGGGCATTCCGGAAACTGCCGAGACCGTGGCCCTGGCCCGTGACCTGTTGTTGGTGGAGCAAAGCGGCGTGCGCGCGCACTTCAGCCAGCTCACCAGCGCACGCGGTGTGGCCTTGATCGCCCAGGCCCAGGCGCGCGGCCTGCCGGTAACGGCGGATGTGGCGTTGTATCAGCTGATTTTGACCGATGAGGCGCTGATCGACTTCTCCAGCCTGTATCACGTGCAGCCGCCACTGCGCACCCTGGCCGACCGTGAGGGTTTGCGGGCGGCGGTGAAGTCGGGTGTGGTTTCGGCGATTTCCAGCCATCACCAGCCCCACGAACGGGATGCCAAGCTGGCACCGTTTGGCGCGACAGAGCCAGGCATCAGCAGCGTAGAGCTGTTGTTGCCACTGGCGATGACGCTGGTGGAAGACGGTTTGCTGGACTTGCCAACCCTGCTCGCCCGCCTGAGCGCTGGCCCGGCCGAGGCATTGCGCCTGCCGGCGGGCAAGTTGGCGGTGGGTTCGCCGGCGGATCTGGTGTTGTTTGACCCCGCCAGCTCAACGGTTGCCGGGGAACACTGGCTGTCCAAAGGTGAAAACTGCCCGTTCATCGGCCATAGCCTGCCGGCGACGGTGCGTTACACCTTGGTGGATGGGCGGATTACCTATCAGGCCTGACTCCAGTCTGGAGTGGCCACAGTAAATGTGGGAGCGGGCTTGCTCGCGAAAGCGGTGTATCAGCCGGCAAATATGCTGACTGATACACCGCTTTCGCGAGCAAGCCCGCTCCCACATTGGGCTCTCTAACAGGCTTGAGAGACTTAGCGGCCGCTGTTGCGCTCGGCATTGCGGATCGAAACCTGCGTATTCAACGTCCAGAAGTCATACAGCACACCGATCAGGAACAAACCGCCGGTCAGCAGGTAGATCAGGCCGGTGATCCATTTGCCCTGGTACATGCGGTGCAAGCCGAATACGCCCAGGAACGCCAACAGAATCCAGGCCACGTTGTATTCGATCGGCCCGGCGGTAAAACGCAGGTCCGCTTCACGGTCCATGGCAGGGATCAGGAACAGGTCGATCAGCCAACCAATACCGAACAGGCCGAAGGTGAAAAACCAGATCGTCCCGGTCACGGGTTTGCCGTAATAGAAGCGATGTGCCCCGGTAAAACCGAAAATCCAAAGCAGGTAACCGATCACCTTGCTGTGGGTGTCTTGCTGCGTAACATCCTGTCGATAGGTGTTCATGGAGTACCTCTTTTGCCTCGATAGATAAATATTTTCATTTTCTTTGTGACTTTTTTACGGGCGCCCGACGCACGGCAAATGGTATCTTCCCTCCCGCAAAGCCTTATGCCACCTGACCTCTGTAGGACAATTGCGGCAATTCGTCGCGTTTTTCCTGAGGTTGACCCCAGAGTTCAGTCGACAAACGGCCTGAGAACGACACAAAAAGCTGTTATAAAGTTGCGCGCAAACCTAAAAGAGCCACGCCTAATGCGACCATTTTTCAAGACATGGCTAACCATCTGCCTATTAATGCCACTGGCCGCCCACGCCACCAATCGTGAGCAACGTCTTCCTAACGTTAACGGTTTCACCCCTAAAGTTCACAGCACACCCAGCACTGCCAAGTCGGTAAAGCTGACCGTCAACCGCCCGACTCAAGTGAGCAAGGCCCACGGTAAAGCAATCCACACCCAACTGGCCGTCAACACCAAACAAAGCAGCAATGTCCTCAGCCGCGCCGTTAACGTGCTCGGTACTCCTTATCGTTGGGGCGGCAGCAGCCCAAGTAAAGGGTTCGACTGCAGCGGTTTGGTGAAATATGCGTTTAATGATGTAAAAGCGGTGGATTTGCCCCGCACCTCCAACGCCATGGCTGCCGGCCACGGCTTGAAGGTTGACCGCAAGGACTTGAAACCGGGCGACCTGTTGTTCTTCAAACTGAAGAGCCGCCAGGTCAACCACGTTGCCATCTACCTGGGCAACGACCGCTTTATCCACGCGCCGCGTCGTGGCAAGTCGGTGAGCATCGACACGCTGAAAAAGCCGTTCTGGGACAAGAACTACGTGATTGCCAAGCGTGTTCTGCCTAAAGAGCAGAATAACCTGCGGGTTGTTCAGCGCTGATTAGAGCTATAACGCGATACAAAATGTGGGAGCGGGCTTGCTCGCGAATGCGGTGGTTCAGTCACCTAAGATATTGACTGACACTCAGCATTCGCGAGCAAGCCCGCTCCCACATTTGTTTTGCGTCGATCTTCAGACCTATATATCCCCAGGCACCCGCGCCAGCCCCCGCGCCTCCTCCCGGCTGATCAGCCCTTCGCTGACCAACGCCTTCAAGCTCATATCCAGCGTTTTCATCCCCAACGCCCCGCCGGTTTGAATCGCCGAGACCATCTGCGCCACTTTGTCCTCGCGGATCAGGTTACGGATGGCTGGCGTGCCCAGCATAATCTCGTGCGCCGCCACCCGGCCGCCGCCGAGTTTCTTGACCAGCACCTGGGACACCACGGCCTGCAGCGACTCCGACAACATGGCGCGCACCATGGCTTTTTCCCCCGCCGGGAACACGTCCACCAGCCGATCCACGCTCTTTGCCGCTGAAGAGGTGTGCAGCGTGCCCAATACCAAGTGCCCGGTCTCTGCGGCCGTCAACGCCAGGCGGATGGTTTCGAGGTCACGCAACTCGCCCACCAGAATCACATCCGGGTCCTCACGCAGGGCCGAGCGCAGCGCCGCCGAAAAGCTATGGGTATCGCGGTGTACCTGGCGCTGGTTGATCAGGGCCATTTTCGGCCTGTGGATAAATTCGATCGGGTCTTCCAGCGTGAGGATGTGCTGGCGTCGGTGCTGGTTGAGGTGGTCGATCATCGCCGCCAGCGTTGTCGACTTGCCGGAGCCGGTCGCCCCGGTCACCAGCACCAGGCCGCGCGGCAACTGCGCGATACGGCGGAAGACCTCGCCTAATCCGAGGTCTTCCAGGCTCTGCACTTCGGTCGCAATGGTGCGAAACACCGCGCCCATGCCGCGATCCTGGCGGAACACATTCGCGCGGAACCGCGCCAGGCCCGGCAGCGCGAAGGCAAAATCCGTTTCAAGAGATGTTTCGAAATCCTTTTGCTGGTGCTGATTGAGCAAAGGGCTTAACAAGTCCGCAACTTGCGTAGGCGAAAGCACCGGGCCATCCAATGGCCAGATTTCGCCATCGACACGCAGCATCGGCGCCAGGCCAGCCGACAAATGCAGGTCGGAGGCGCCACGGCGCACGCTGGCCGTCAGCAGTTCAGTGATATCCATAGGGCTTTCCATTTCCAGTAGAATGCCGCGGACTCCATATCCACGGGTGCATCTTGAATGTCGACGATAGCAGACAACATTGGCCAGGTTAGCCAGCGCATCCGCGCCGCGGCCCACGCCGTGCAACGTGACGAAAGCAGCATCCACCTGCTGGCCGTGAGCAAGACCAAACCTGCCCAGGCCGTACGCGAAGCCTATGCCGCCGGCATGCGCGACTTTGGCGAGAACTACCTGCAGGAAGCCCTGGGCAAACAGGCTGAATTAACCGACCTGCCCTTGAGTTGGCACTTCATCGGCCCCATTCAATCGAACAAGACGCGTGCGATCGCCGAAAACTTCGCTTGGGTACATTCCGTGGACCGCTTGAAAATTGCTCAACGCCTGTCCGAACAACGCCCGGCCGACCTGCCGCCGCTGAACATCTGCATTCAGGTCAACGTGAGTGGCGAAGCCAGCAAGTCCGGCTGTACACCCGCCGACCTGCCGGCCCTGGCCGCTGCAATCAGCGCCCTGCCGCGTTTGAAGCTGCGTGGCTTGATGGCGATCCCCGAGCCGACTGAAGATCGCGCCGCACAAGATGCAGCCTTCGCAGCGGTCAGCGCTCTGCAAGCCAGCCTGAACCTGCCGCTGGACACACTTTCCATGGGCATGAGCCACGACCTTGAGTCGGCTATCGCCCAAGGGGCCACCTGGGTGCGGATCGGTACCGCCCTGTTTGGCGCCCGCGACTACGGCCAGCCGGTAAATGGCTGACATCCCTCTAAGTAAGGACTTGTCATGAGCAACACGCGTATTGCCTTTATCGGCGCCGGCAACATGGCGGCCAGCCTGATCGGCGGCCTGCGGGCCAAGGGCCTGGAAACCACGCAGATCCGCGCCAGCGACCCCGGCGCCGAGACCCGCGCCCGCGTCAGCGCCGAGCACGGTATCGAAACCTTTGCCGATAACGCCGAGGCCATCCACGGCGTCGACGTGATCGTGCTGGCGGTAAAACCGCAAGCCATGAAGGCCGTGTGCGAAAGCCTGCGCCCGAGCCTGCAACCGCACCAACTGGTGGTGTCGATCGCCGCCGGTATCACTTGCGCGAGCATGAACACCTGGCTCGGTGCCCAGCCGATCGTGCGTTGCATGCCCAATACGCCGGCACTGCTGCGCAAGGGCGTCAGCGGTTTGTACGCCACCGCCGAGGTGACTGCCGAGCAGCGCGACCAGGCTCAGGAACTGCTGTCTGCCGTGGGCCTGGCCGTGTGGCTGGAACAGGAGCAGCAATTGGACGCGGTCACCGCCGTGTCCGGTAGCGGCCCGGCTTACTTCTTCCTGCTGATCGAAGCCATGACCGCCGCCGGCGTGAAACTGGGCCTGTCACATGAAGTCGCCGAGCAACTGGCCGAGCAAACTGCTTTGGGCGCCGCGAACATGGCGGTAGAAAGCGATGTGGACGCCGCCGAGTTGCGCCGTCGCGTGACCTCGCCAGGCGGCACCACGCAGGCTGCCATCGAATCGTTCCAGGCCGGGGGTTTTGAAGCCCTGGTGGAAAAAGCACTGGGTGCTGCGGCACACCGTTCAGCCGAGATGGCTGAGCAACTGGGCAAATAGTCATCCCTTACCAAGGTAATCAAACATGCTCGGAATCAATGACGCTGCCATTTTCATCATCCAGACCCTGGGCAGCCTGTACCTGCTGATCGTGCTGATGCGTTTTATCCTGCAACTGGTGCGGGCGAATTTCTACAACCCGCTGTGCCAGTTCGTGGTCAAGGCCACCCAGCCACTGCTCAAGCCACTGCGCCGGGTAGTGCCGAGCATGTTCGGCCTGGACATGTCCTCGCTGGTGCTGGCGCTGCTCCTGCAAATCCTGCTGTTTGTGGTGATCCTGATGCTCAACGGCTACCAGGCGTTCACCGTGCTGCTGTTGCCATGGGGTTTGATCGGGATCTTCTCGCTGTTTTTGAAGATCATTTTCTGGTCGATGATCATCAGCGTGATTCTGTCGTGGGTCGCACCCGGCAGCCGCAGCCCGGGTGCCGAGTTGGTGGCCCAGATCACCGAGCCGGTGCTGGCGCCGTTCCGTCGCCTGATCCCGAACCTGGGCGGCCTGGATATCTCGCCGATCTTCGCGTTTATCGCGATCCAGCTGCTGCAAAGCTGGGTGATTCCGCGCCTGGCCTACTACGCGTTCATGCCTAAAGAACTGTTCGGCCTGATCTGACCGCATGATCGTTCCCACGCTCTGCGTGGGAATGCCTCTTGGGACGCTCTGCGTCCCCTCATGCTGGGTGCGACGCGTAGCGTCACCGGCTGCATTCCCACGCGGAGCGTGGGAACGATCGTCTGGCTCAGGGTTTGCTTGCCGCTGGGGTCACCGCTCTTTAGACTTACGCCTCATTTAAACGAGAGCAGGGTCGATGCCAGCTGCCTTCCCCCCCGATTCTGTTGGACTGGTCGTGCCCCAAGTGGCGCACTTCAGCGAACCGCTGGCCCTGGCCTGCGGTCGTTCGCTGCCTGCCTACGACCTGATCTATGAAACCTATGGCCAACTGAACGCCACGGCGAGCAACGCCGTGCTGATCTGCCACGCCCTGTCCGGCCATCATCACGCCGCCGGCTTTCACAATGCCGACGAGCGCAAGCCCGGCTGGTGGGACAGCTGCATCGGCCCCGGCAAGCCCATCGACACCAGCAAATTCTTTGTGGTCAGCCTGAACAACCTTGGCGGCTGCAACGGTTCCACCGGCCCGAGCAGCCTCAACCCGGAAACCGGCAAGCCGTTCGGCGCCGACTTCCCGGTGCTGACCGTGGAAGACTGGGTGCACAGCCAGGCGCGCCTTGCCGACTTGCTGGGCATCAACCAATGGGCCGCCGTGATCGGCGGCAGCCTGGGCGGCATGCAGGCGCTGCAATGGACCATCTCCTACCCGGATCGCGTGCGCCATTGCCTGGCCATCGCCTCGGCGCCAAAACTGTCGGCGCAGAACATTGCCTTCAACGAAGTGGCACGCCAGGCCATCCTCACCGACCCCGAGTTCCACGGCGGTTCGTTCCAGGAAGCGGGTGTGATCCCCAAGCGCGGCTTGATGCTGGCGCGGATGGTCGGGCATATCACCTACCTGTCCGATGACTCCATGGGCGAGAAATTCGGCCGCGGGCTCAAGAGCGAAAAGCTCAACTACGACTTTCACAGCGTCGAGTTCCAGGTGGAAAGCTACCTGCGTTATCAGGGCGAGGAGTTCTCGGGGCGTTTCGACGCCAACACCTACCTGCTGATGACCAAGGCGCTGGACTACTTCGACCCGGCCGCCAACCACGACGACGACCTGGCGAAAACCTTCGAGCACGCCACGGCCAAGTTCTGCGTGATGTCGTTCACCACCGACTGGCGCTTCTCGCCGGCGCGTTCGCGTGAGCTGGTGGATGCTTTGATGGCCGCCCGCAAAGACGTCTGCTACCTCGAGATCGATGCTCCGCAAGGCCATGACGCCTTCCTGATTCCGATCCCACGCTACCTGCAGGCCTTCAGTAACTACATGAACCGAATAGCACTGTGAGAACGCCATGAGAGCCGACCTGGAAATCATCCAAGACTGGATCCCCGCCGGCAGCCGCGTGCTCGACCTGGGCTGCGGCGATGGCGAACTGCTGAGCTGGCTGCGCGACAACAAGCAAGTCACCGGTTATGGCCTGGAAAACGACCCGGACAACATCGCCCAGTGCGTGGCCAAGGGCATCAACGTGATCGAGCAGGACCTGGACAAGGGCCTGGGCAACTTTGCCAGCAACAGTTTCGATATCGTGGTGATGACCCAAGCCCTGCAAGCGGTGCACTACCCGGACCGCATCCTCGACGAGATGCTGCGCGTGGGCCGCCAGTGCATCATCACTTTCCCCAACTTTGGACACTGGCGCTGCCGCTGGTACCTGGCCACCAAGGGCCGGATGCCGGTCTCGGACTTCCTGCCGTACACCTGGTACAACACGCCGAACATCCACTTCTGCACCTTTGAAGACTTTGAAGCCCTGTGTGGCGAGCGTGAAGCCAAGGTGATCAACCGCCTTGCCGTCGATCAACAGCACCGCCACGGCTGGGCGAGTAAACTATGGCCCAACCTGTTGGGCGAAATTGGTATTTACCGGGTCAGCAGCCCTGGCCTGACCGACCACAAGATTGCCGTCTAATCATTATCAAGAGGCACGATCATGAGTCGTTTGGCTGTTTTTTTATTGACCGCATTGCTGGGCGCCAACGCTATGGCCGCCGATGTTATCGACCCTAATCGCACCAAGGAATTTGGTGATATCACCGTTCGTTACAACACCTTTACCTCCAGCTTCCTGCAACCCGAAACCGCTCAAGCGGTGGGCGTTGTACGCAGCAAGAACAAAGGGTTGATCAATGTGTCGGTGTTTAAAGGTGTGACGCCTGTGGTGGCGCAAGTGACCGGCACCATCAAGGACTTGAGCGGCAAGAGCGAAGTGCTGACGTTCAAGCAAATCACCGAGAAAGGCGTGACCAATTACCTGGCCCCTTACTCAGTGCCGCAACAGGAATTCAAGACCTTCACTATCAACGTTGAAACTGGCGGCAAGGCCCACGGTTTCAGTTTTGTCCAAGAACTTTTCCCGGCCGAATGATGAACCTCACCCAACTCGTACTGGCCAGCCATAACGCCGGCAAACTCAAAGAACTCCAGGCCATGCTCGGCGACTCCGTGCAACTGCGCTCGATCGGCGAGTTCAGCCAGGTCGAACCCGAAGAGACCGGCCTGTCGTTTGTCGAAAACGCCATCCTCAAGGCCCGCAATGCCGCACGCATCTCCGGCCTGCCGGCGCTCGCGGATGACTCGGGCCTGGCCGTGGATTTCCTCGGCGGCGCGCCGGGCATCTACTCGGCGCGGTATGCCGACGGCAAGGGTGATGCGGCCAACAACGCCAAGTTGCTGGACGCGCTCAAGGACGTGCCGGACGCCGAGCGCGGTGCACAGTTCGTCTGCGTGCTGGCGCTGGTACGCCACGCTGATGACCCGTTGCCGATTCTGTGCGAAGGCCTGTGGCACGGGCGCATCCTGCATGCGGCCAGCGGCGAGCATGGCTTTGGCTATGACCCGTTGTTCTGGGTGCCGGAGCGCAACGTCTCCAGCGCCGAACTGAGCCCGGCCGACAAAAACCAGATCAGCCACCGCGCTCGCGCAATGGATTTGCTGCGCCAACGCCTGAGCCTGAAATGACCCAAAACACCTCTGCGCAGCCGCTGATCCACGGCGGCGCGCAAACACCTCGGGCCGCCCTGCCGGTGCTGCCGCCTCTGGCGCTGTACATCCACATTCCGTGGTGCGTGCGCAAATGCCCGTATTGCGACTTCAACTCCCACACCGCGAGCAAAGTGCTGCCGGAAGAAGAGTATGTGGACGCACTGCTTTCCGACCTTGATCAAGACCTGCACGCGGTTTACGGCCGCGAACTGAGCTCGATCTTCTTCGGTGGCGGCACGCCAAGCCTGTTCAGCGCCGCCGCGCTGGGTCGCCTGCTCAAGGGCGTCGAAGCCCGTATCCCGTTTGCCGGCGACATCGAAATCACCCTGGAAGCCAACCCCGGCACCTTCGAACAAGAGAAGTTCGTGGCGTACCGCAAGCTGGGGATAAATCGCCTGTCCATCGGCATCCAGAGCTTCCAGCAGCAAAAACTTGAGGCGTTGGGCCGCATCCATAACGGCGATGAAGCCGTGCGCGCGGCCGGCATGGCGCGCCAGGCCGGGTTCGATAACTTCAACCTGGACTTGATGCACGGCTTGCCCGATCAGTCCCTGGACGATGCCCTGAGCGACTTGCGCCAGGCCATCGCGCTGAAACCCACGCACTTGTCCTGGTATCAGCTGACGCTGGAACCCAACACCGTGTTCTGGAACCAGCCGCCCGCACTGCCGGAAGACGACACGCTGTGGGACATTCAGGAAGCTGGCCAGGCACTGCTGGCCGAACACGGTTACGCACAATATGAAGTCTCGGCCTATGCCCAGCTGGGCCGCCCGGCGCGACACAACCTGAACTACTGGAGCTTCGGCGACTTTATCGGCATCGGCGCCGGTGCCCACGGCAAGCTCAGCCACCCGGACGGGCGCATCGTGCGCACCTGGAAAACCCGGGCGCCCAAGGACTACCTCAACCCGGCCAAAAGCTTCCAGGCCGGCGCGAAAGAGCTGACCAACGAAGAGCTGCCATTCGAGTTCCTGATGAACGCTTTGCGCCTCACCGCAGGCGTTGAATCCAGGCTGTACACCGAACGCACCGGCCTCGACCTGGCCAGCCTCGACGAAGGCCGCCGGGAGGCAGAACAAAGTGGCCTAATGCAGGTCGAACCGTCACGCCTGGCGGCCACCGACCGTGGGCAACTGTTTCTCAATGACCTGTTGCAGAAGTTTTTGAGCTGATCGCTCTAAGGAAATCACATGGATTTGGTACTCGACCTGCTCGCCACCGTGTCCCGCTGGAGCCGTAGCAACCTGTCGGAAATCTCCCTGGCCCTTGTCGGCTGCCTACTGGTGTTGTTTGGCGCGGATATCAAAGGCTGGATCGAAGGCCGCTTGGGCAGCCTTGCCGGGGCCTTGCGCGTACCCTTGATGGCGCTGGTATGCATGATCGGCAGCGGCGCGGCGCTGCTGTATGCCACGCCATGGATTGTGCGGGGGCTGAGCCAGTTCAATAACTACAGCCTAGCGCCGGTGCTGGTGGTGGTGCTGGTGTTGATTGGCGTAGTAGCCGACCGCCGCTGATTTAGAGCGCACTGCAAAACAACTGTGGGAGCTGGCTTGCCTGCGATGCAGGCACCTCGGTGTATCTGTGATACTGAGGTGATGCTATCGCAGGCAAGCCAGCTCCCACAGTTGATTGCATTCCAAGCCGGCTATTGGCTTGTCAGTCGACCTTCTCGAACTTCAAATCCCAAACCCCATGCCCCAGTCGCTCGCCACGGCGTTCGAACTTGGTGATCGGGCGCTCGGCCGGGCGTGGCACGCATTTGCCGTCTTCGGCCAGGTTGCGGTAGCCAGGCGCTACGTCCATCACTTCCAGCATGTACTCGGCGTACGGCTCCCAGTCGGTGGCCATGTGCAGAATGCCACCGACTTTCAGCTTGCTGCGCACCAGCTCCGCGAAGGAAGCCTGAACGATGCGGCGCTTGTGGTGACGGCTCTTGTGCCAAGGGTCCGGGAAGAACAGCATCAGGCGGTCGAGGCTGTTGTCGGCGATGCAGCGGTTGAGTACTTCAATCGCATCGCAGTCGTAGACGCGCAGGTTGGTCAGGCCTTGGGTCAGCACGCCGTTAAGCAGCGCGCCGACACCTGGGCGGTGCACTTCCACCCCGATAAAGTCCTGGTCCGGCGCGGCCGCGGCCATTTCCAGCAGGGAGTGACCCATGCCGAAACCGATTTCCAGGGAACGCGGGGCCGAACGGCCGAACACCTGGTCGTAGTCCACCGGCGCGTCGGCCAATGGCAACACGAACAACGGCGTACCTTGCTCCAGGCCCTTTTGCTGGCCTTCGGTCATGCGGCCGGCGCGCATCACAAAACTCTTGATGCGGCGGTGCTTGGACTCGTCGCCTTCTTCCACGGGGTTCGGCGTTTCGTTTGATTCAGTCATCAATGGCTCTTACTTGATCAGACCATCCAGCGGCGAGGAGGCGCTGGCGTACAGTTTTTTCGGCATGCGACCGGCGAGGTACGCCAGGCGGCCCGCGACGATTGCGTGTTGCATGGCTTGGGCCATCATGACCGGCTGCTGGGCATGGGCGATGGCCGAGTTCATCAGCACCGCGTCACACCCCAGCTCCATGGCGATGGTGGCGTCGGAGGCAGTGCCCACGCCCGCATCCACCAGTACCGGAATCCTGGCTTCTTCGAGGATGATTTGCAGGTTGTACGGGTTGCAGATGCCCAGGCCGGAACCGATAAGGCCGGCCAGCGGCATCACGGCGATGCAGCCGATTTCGGCCAATTGGCGCGCGATGATCGGGTCATCACTGGTGTAAACCATCACGTCGAAGCCTTCCTTGACCAGGGTTTCGGCGGCCTTGAGGGTTTCGATCACGTTGGGAAACAGGGTTTTCTGGTCGGCCAGCACTTCCAGTTTCACCAGGTTGTGGCCGTCGAGCAGCTCACGGGCCAGGCGACAGGTGCGCACGGCTTCGATGGCGTCGTAGCAACCGGCAGTGTTCGGCAGGAAGGTGTAGCGATCCGGCGACAACACTTCGAGCAGGTTCGGCTCGCCCTCGATCTGGCCGAGGTTGGTGCGGCGCACGGCAAACGTCACGATCTCGGCACCCGAGGCTTCGATGGCCAGGCGCGTTTCTTCCATGTCGCGGTACTTGCCGGTGCCGACCAGCAGGCGGGACTGGTAGGTACGACCGGCCAGGACGAAAGGCTTGTCGCTACGAACGATGCTCATGGGAAATCCTCGAATTGGGGTGAGGTTCTGCAGAATGCGGGTTGGCGCCCTTGAGCGCCGGGCGGCTAGCCGCCGCCGATGGCGTGGACCACTTCGACCTGATCACCTTCGGTGAGCGCGGTTTCGGCATGCAGGCTACGCGGGACGATATCCAGGTTGAGCTCTACTGCGACACGGCGTCCGGTCAGGTCCAGACGGGTCAGCAGGGCCGCAACGGTTTCACCGTCGGGCAGTTCAAAGGATTCGCCGTTCAACTGAATGCGCATGCCACGGGCCGCCATCGTTTTTAGGGGCCAGCATTCTAGCCCGATCAGCGTGGCTGACCCAAGTCCCTTGGTCAGGCGACCTGTAGACGCCACGCAGTCAAACCGAGGAAGAACCAGCCGAGCAGGAAGGCCAGCCCCCCAAACGGCGTGATGATGCCCAGCTTGCTGATGCCCGTCAGGGTCAGAGCATACAGACTGCCCGAGAACAGCAGGATGCCGACGGTAAAGGAGATGCCCGCCCAACTGACCAGTCGGCCAGGAATATGCGCGGCCAGCAGCGCCACGCCGAACAGCGCCAGGGCGTGCACCAACTGATAGGTGACGCCCGTATGGAAGATCGCCAGGTACTCGGCGCTCAGGCGGTTTTTCAGGCCGTGGGCGGCAAAGGCGCCCAGGGCGACGCCGGTAAAGCCGAAAAAGGCAGCCAGCATCAGAAAGCTACGCAGCATGAGGAACTCCAGTCAGACTCGAGGGGCAGGGTCTGTATAATGGCCCGCTCAACGGGTTCGGCCAAGCCATCTCTATGCTGCGTCTCCTCTTCAAGCGCTTTCTTAATGTCATTAAATGGTTTGCTATCGGCAGCGTGCTGCTGGTGCTGCTGTTTCGTGTGGTGCCGCCGCCGTTCACTGCGCTGATGGTGGAGCGCAAGATCGAATCCTGGGTCGACGGCGAGCCGATCGATGTGCAGCGCACGTGGGTGCCGTGGGATGAGATATCCGATGAACTGAAAGTCGCGGTAATGGCCGGTGAAGACCAGCGTTTCCCGCAGCACTGGGGTTTTGACTTCGGCGCGATCCAGGCGGCGCTGGCGCATAACGAGCGCGGCGGTTCGATTCGCGGCGCCAGTACCTTGAGCCAGCAAGTATCGAAGAACCTGTTTTTGTGGACCGGCCGCAGTTATCTGCGCAAAGGCCTGGAAGCCTGGTTTACCGCGCTGACCGAAGTGTTGTGGCCCAAGCAGCGGATTCTTGAGGTGTACCTCAATAGCGTGGAGTGGGATGAAGGCGTGTTTGGTGCAGAGGCAGCCGCGCGACATCACTTTGGCGTGAGTGCCAAGGCGCTGTCCCGCCAGCAGGCCAGCTATCTGGCGGCGGTTTTGCCTAATCCACGGGTGTGGAGTGCCAGCCATCCGACGGCGTATGTGGCACGGCGGGCGGCGTGGATTCGGCAGCAGATGAGCCAGCTGGGCGGGGATGGTTACCTGGTGGAGTTGAACAACGCCCGTAAAGCCCCCTGGGCTGACTGACACACTGCACTACCTATGTGGGAGCTGGCTTGCCTGCGATAGCGGTGGGTCAATCCACACATGTGCTGGCTGAGACTGACTCATCGCAGGCAAGCCAGCTCCCACAGTGGACCGAGTTGAGCTTGAGATTTTCGACTGCAAACAAAAATGCCCCCGTCTTTCCAATGTTGCAGTGGTGGAGTTGAACAACGCCCGTAAAGCCCCCTGGGCTGACTGACACACTGCACTACCCATGTGGGAGCTGGCTTGCCTGCGATAGCGGTGGGTCAATCCACACATGTACTGGCTGAGACCACCTCATCGCAGGCAAGCCAGCTCCCACAGTGGACCGAGTTGAGCTTGAGATTTTCGATCTGCAAACAAAAATGCCCCAATCTTTCGATCGGGGCATTTTTTTGTCTTATCGCAACGTCTTAAGCGGCGATCGACAACTTCAGCTTGTTCATCGCGCTTTTCTCAAGCTGACGAATCCGCTCGGCCGACACGTTGTACTTCTGCGCTAGGTCGTGCAGCGTGGCTTTTTCTTCAGCCAACCAGCGCTGATAGAGAATGTCACGGCTGCGGTCGTCCAGCACCTCCAGCGCTTCGTGCAGGTTCTGGTTGGAGTTGTCGCTCCAGTCGGCGTCTTCCAGTTGACGCGCCGGGTCGTACCGGTGGTCTTCCAGGTAGTTGGCCGGCGATTGGAAGGCGCTGTCGTCGTCCGCTTCAGCGGCCGGGTCGAAGGCCATGTCATGGCCGGTCAGGCGACTTTCCATCTCGCGCACTTCACGCGGTTCCACGCCGAGGCTTTCGGCCACACGGTGGACTTCCTCGTTGTTCAGCCACGCCAGGCGTTTTTTCTGGCTGCGCAGGTTAAAGAACAGTTTGCGCTGGGCCTTGGTGGTCGCGACTTTCACGATGCGCCAGTTGCGCAGGATGAACTCGTGGATTTCCGCCTTGATCCAGTGCACAGCAAACGACACCAGGCGCACGCCCATCTCAGGGTTGAAGCGCTTTACAGCCTTCATCAGGCCGACGTTGCCTTCCTGAATCAGGTCAGCCTGGGCCAGGCCGTAGCCGCTATAGCTACGGGCGATATGTACGACAAAACGCAGGTGGGCGAGCACCATCTGCCGAGCCGCCCCCAAATCCTGCTCATAGTAGAGACTCTCGGCCAGTTCACGCTCCTGCTCGGGCGTCAGCAATGGAATGCTGTTGACCGTGTGCACATAGGCCTCCAGGTTCGCACCCGGGACCAGAGCATAAGCAGGTTGCAAAGAAGTGGTCATACGAAAAAACCTCCGACTCACATAACTCGTGCAGTTCAGCACTGCGAAAATTGACCGGGAACCGTAGGACAAGTTCCCTAAACCACCAATACGGTCAATACAAACGAAACCACATTAATCTGACATTAACTACTTCGGTGCCAGCTCACGTAAATGACGAGCGACCGCAATCCAAGCACCGATATACCCCAACAAGACGGCGCCAAGCAAGAGACTCAGACCGTCGGCGACCGGCACGCCGGCCAGGGCAAAATCGCTGCCGTACAAGCCGGCCAACCCGACAACCGCGTCGTTCAGCCAGTTCAAGCCAAAAGCCAGCACGCCCCAGGACAAAATCCCGGCACCAAAGCCATAAAGCGCGCCCATGTAAAGAAAGGGCCTACGCACATAGCTGTCTGTGCCGCCGACCAGTTTAATCACTTCTATCTCGGTGCGGCGGTTTTCAATATGAAGACGAATGGTATTACCTATCACCAAAAGTAATGCAGACACCAACAGTACCGTCAGACCGAACACAAAGCGGTCGCCCAGCTTGAGAATCGCCGCCAGGCGCTCTACCCAGACTAGATCAAGTTGTGCCTGTTGCACCTTGGGCATCTCTGCGAGTTTTTGTCGCAGGGCCTCAAGCGCCGGCTTGTCGACTTCGTTCGGCGTCACCAGCACCACGCCCGGCAGCGGGTTCTGCGGCAACTCTTTAAGCGCCTCACCCAGGCCGGATTGCTGCTGGAACTCCTCAAGGGCCTGATCGCGGCTGATGTATTCGGCCTCCGCCACACCCGGCAGGTTCTTGATGTCGTCGCGCAAGCTCTCGCCATCTTTGGCGCTGGTGTCGAGTTCCAGGTACAGCGAAATCTGCGCCGCGCGCTGCCAGGAACCGCCCAGGCGCTCCACATTATTAAGCAGCAGCGACAAACCCATCGGCAGGCTCAGTGCCACGGCCATTACCAGGCAGGTGAAAAAGCTGCCGATCGGCTGTTTGCCCAGGCGGCGCAGGCTGTCGAGCAAGCTGGCGCGATGGCTTTCGATCCAGGCGCGCAGCAGCGTGGCGAAATCCGGGCCATCATCTTCGTCGCGTTTTTTGTTCGGCGGTTGCGGGTCGGCGGCTTTTGGCGCCACACGCTCGGAAACCTTGGGGCTGCGAGTCGCACTCATACGCCAGCCTCCCCGTCGCCAATCAGGCGGCCGCGTTGCAGGGTCAGCATGCGGTGGCGCATACGGGCGATCAGTGCCAGGTCGTGACTGGCGATCAATACGCTGGTACCCAGGCGGTTGATGTCTTCGAACACGCCCATGATCTCAGCCGCCAGACGCGGGTCGAGGTTACCGGTAGGTTCGTCCGCCAGCAGCAAGGCCGGGCGGTGGACAATGGCGCGGGCGATGCCGACACGCTGTTGCTGGCCGGTGGACAGGTCGCCCGGGTACAGGTCGGTCTTGTCCGACAGCGCCACGCGCTCCAGGGCCGAATCCACGCGCTTGACGATTTCAGCCTTGGACAAGCCAAGAATCTGCAACGGCAAGGCAATGTTGTTGAACACCGTGCGATCGAACAGCAACTGGTGGTTCTGGAACACCACGCCGATCTGGCGGCGCAGGAACGGGATCTGTGCATTGCTGATGGTCGCCAGATCCTGGCCGGCCAGCAGCAACTTGCCGGTGGTCGGGCGTTCCATCGCCAGCAACAGCCGCAGCAGCGTACTTTTACCGGCGCCCGAGTGGCCGGTTACAAACAGAAACTCGCCACGCCGTACTCGAAAGCTCAGCTCATGCAAGCCCACATGCCCGTTGGCGTAGCGTTTACCGACCTGTTCGAATCGAATCATGAACGCTCCCGCTCGGCGAAAAGTGCCTGTACAAAGGGTTCGGCTTCAAAGGTGCGCAGGTCGTCGATACCTTCACCGACACCGATATAACGAATCGGCAACCCGAACTGTTTGGCCAGGGCGAAGATCACGCCGCCCTTGGCCGTGCCGTCGAGCTTAGTCAATGCCAAGCCGGTCAGTTGCACCGTCTGGTTGAATTGTTTGGCCTGGCTGATGGCGTTCTGGCCGGTACCGGCGTCAAGCACCAGCAGCACTTCGTGCGGGGCGTCGGCGTCGAGTTTGCCGATCACGCGGCGCACTTTCTTCAGCTCTTCCATCAAGTTGTCTTTGGTGTGCAGGCGACCGGCGGTATCGGCGATCAACACGTCGATGTTACGGGCCTTGGCGGCTTGCACGGCATCGAAGATCACCGAGGCGGAATCGGCGCCCGTGTGCTGGGCGATCACCGGGATCTTGTTGCGCTCACCCCAAACCTGCAACTGCTCCACGGCAGCGGCGCGGAAGGTGTCGCCGGCGGCGAGCATAACTTTCTTGCCTTCGGACTGCAGCTTCTTGGCGAGCTTGCCGATGGTGGTGGTTTTGCCGGCGCCGTTGACGCCAACGACCAGAATCACGAACGGCTTGTTCGGCGTGATCACCAGCGGAGCTTCTACAGGTTTAAGCATCGCAGCCAGTTCGGCCTGCAGGGACTTGTAGAGCGCATCGGCGTCGGTCAGCTGCTTGCGCGCAACCTTCTGGGTCAGGCTCTGGATGATCACGGCAGTGGCTTCAACGCCCACGTCGGCGGTGAGCAGGCGGGTTTCGATGTCTTCCAGCAGTTCGTCATCGATAACCTTCTTGCCCAGGAACAGGCTGGCCATGCCTTCGCCGATGCTGGCGCTGGTTTTGCTCAGGCCTTGCTTGAGGCGGGCGAAGAACCCGGTTTTGCTGGCTTCAACGGGAGCCACAACAGGCTCCGTGGCGACCGGCGCCTCGATAATGGCGGGAGCGGCAACCACAATAGGCGTTGGCGCAGGCGCAGGCTCAACAGTGACGGGCGCAGGCGCTTCGACTACCACTGCAACCGGCTCAACAACCGCAGGAATCGGCGGCGTGACGTGCTCAGCCTGTACATCTTCAACCAGTGCCACAGGCTCTTCAGCCACCGGCAGTTCCAGCCACGGCGTGTGCTCGGGCTCAGGCGCAGGTTCTGCCTCGACCACCGGTTGCAATACCGGCTCGGCCATCGGCAACACCACCGGCGCGGGCGGCTCAGCGTCTATGACGGGTTCTGGAATCGGCTCAGGCTGAACCTGTGGCTGTTCGACGACGGTTTCCTGCGGCTTTTTGCGCAGCCATCCGAACAGGCCTTTTTTCTCGCCAGCCGCAGCTGGGCTCTTCTTGTCGTCGTTGGAACCAAACATGGAGGACGGCTATCTCAAAGTAGCGATGCGCCAGGGCGCCTCGGTAAATAAATTCGATGCAGAACAGACTGCGTTATCGCTCGCTTGTTCATGCGCAACATTTTGTAAGGCGTAAATAAAGGCCTCAACAAATCGTTTCAATAAAGGACTGAAGCGACAAAATCGGCGAAAAGTAGAAGATCGTCGGGGAAACCCAGCGCCAACTCCTACATTCCTACGACTGAAACCAGGACAAGATGACCGCCATAGTGGCCCTGTCCAAACGGGATCAGTATCCTAGCACCTCCTCGCCCGCCGACGCTAAGACCAAGCGGGTAGCCCAACAGGTTAAAACACGAATGAATGCTCTAGCCCGCCGCGCCGCAGGCCTGCTGCTCAGCACAGTTTGTCTGCCTCTTTCAGCCTTGGCTGCCGACCCACAACCCACCCATGAATTCACCCTCGATAACGGCCTTAAAGTGGTCGTGCGCGAAGACCATCGTGCGCCAGTGGTGGTTTCCCAGGTCTGGTACAAGGTCGGCTCGAGCTACGAAACCCCGGGCCAGACCGGTTTGTCCCACGCCCTGGAACACATGATGTTCAAGGGCAGCGCCAAGGTCGGTCCCGGCGAAGCCTCGCTGATCCTGCGCGACCTCGGCGCCGAAGAAAACGCCTTCACCAGCGACGACTACACCGCGTACTACCAGGTACTGGCGCGTGACCGCCTGGGCGTGGCTTTCGAGCTGGAAGCCGACCGCATGGCCAGCCTGCGCCTGCCGGCCGATGAGTTCAGCCGCGAAATAGAGGTGATCAAGGAAGAACGCCGCCTGCGTACCGACGACAACCCGATGTCCAAGGCCTATGAACGCTTCAAGGCGATGGCCTACCCGGCCAGCGGCTACCACACGCCGACCATCGGCTGGATGGCCGACCTTGAGCGCATGAAGGTGGAAGAACTGCGCCACTGGTACCAGTCCTGGTATGTGCCGAACAACGCCACGCTGGTGGTGGTCGGCGACGTGACGCCGGACGAGGTCAAGAAACTCGCCCAGCGCTACTTCGGCCCGATCCCCAAGCGTGACGTGCCACCGGCCAAGATCCCGCTGGAGCTGGCCGAGCCTGGCGAGCGCTTGCTGACCCTGCACGTGCAGACCCAACTGCCGAGCGTGATCCTCGGTTTCAACGTGCCGGGCCTGGCGACCGCCGAAGACAAACGCTCGGTGCAAGCCCTGCGCCTGCTCTCGGCCCTGCTCGATGGCGGCTACAGCGCGCGTATCTCGGAACAGCTGGAGCGCGGTGAAGAACTGGTCTCCGGCGCGTCCACCAGCTACGACGCCTATACCCGTGGTGACAGCCTGTTCACATTGAGCGCCACGCCGAACCAACAGAAGAAAAAGACCATTGCCCAGGCCGAAGCAGGCCTGTGGCGTTTGCTCGACGAGCTGAAAGCCAAGCCGCCGACCACCGAAGAACTGGAGCGTATCCGCGCCCAAGTAATTGCCGGCGTGGTTTACCAACGTGATTCCATCACCAGCCAGGCCACGGCCATCGGCTCGCTGGAAACCGTCGGCCTGTCCTGGAAACTCATGGACACCGAGCTTGCCGACCTGCAAAGCGTCACCCCGGAAGATATCCAGAAAGCCGCACGTACTTATTTCACCCGCGAACGTTTGAGCGTCGCCCATGTTTTGCCCGAGGAGACCGCTCATGAGTAATCGTAAAAGCAGCCGCCTGATCTTCCCCGGCCTGGTCGTCGTCACCCTGATCGCCGCCAGCGCCGTGTACTTCCTGCGCCCGAGTGAATCGGTGGCCAGCCAGGCGCTGGACAAGGCGCAATCGGCCAACAAACTGCAATCTTTGGCGGAACTGGACGGCAAGGCGCCGACCAACCGCAAGCTCGACGTGCAAACCTGGACCACCGCCGAGGGCGCCAAGGTGCTGTTCGTCGAAGCTCACGAACTGCCGATGTTCGACATGCGCATCCTGTTCGCCGCCGGCAGCAGCCAGGACGGCAACACGCCCGGCGTGGCGCTGCTGACCAACGCCATGCTCAACGAAGGCATACCGGGCAAGGATGTCAGCCAGATCGCCAGCGGCTTTGAAGGCCTGGGCGCCGACTTCGGCAACGGCGCTTACCGCGACATGGCGTTGGTGTCCCTGCGCAGCCTGAGTGATAGCGACAAGCGCGACGCAGCCCTGACGCTGTTTGACCAAGTGATCGGCAAGCCGACTTTCCCGGCCGACTCCCTGGCGCGCATCAAGAACCAGATTCTTGCCGGTTTTGAATATCAGAAACAGAACCCCGGCAAGCTGGCCAGCCTTGAGTTGTTCAAGCGTTTGTACGGCGACCACCCTTACGCGCACCCGAGCGAAGGCACGCCCGAAAGCATTCCGGCGATTACCCTGGCGCAGTTGCAGGCGTTCCACACCAAGGCTTACGCAGCGGGCAATGCGGTGATTGCCGTGGTGGGCGATCTGACTCGCGCCGAAGCTGAGGCCATGACAGCCAAGGTCTCCGCATCGCTGCCCAAAGGCCCGGCCCTGGCCAAGATCGCCCAGCCGACCGAGCCGAAAGCGGGCCTGAGCCATATCGAGTTCCCGTCCAAGCAAACCCATTTGCTGTTCGCGCAACTGGGCATCGACCGCGCCGACCCGGACTACGCCGCCTTGTCCCTGGGCAACCAGATCCTCGGCGGCGGCGGTTTCGGCACCCGCTTGATGAGCGAAGTGCGTGAGAAGCGCGGCCTGACCTACGGCGTTTATTCCGGTTTCTCGCCGATGCAGGTGCGTGGCCCGTTCATGATCAACCTGCAGACCCGCGCCGAAATGAGCGGCGGCACCCTGCGCCTGGTTGAAGACGTGCTGGCCGACTACCTCAAGACCGGCCCGACGCAAAAGGAACTGGACGACGCCAAGCGTGAGCTGGCCGGCAGCTTCCCGCTGTCCACCGCAAGCAACGCCGATATCGTCGGGCAGCTGGGCGCCATGGGTTTCTATAACCTGCCGCTGAGCTATCTTGAGGATTTCATGAAACAATCCCAGGCCCTGACCGTAGAGCAGGTCAAGGCTGCAATGAATAAACACTTGAGCGCCGACAAGATGGTCATCGTGACCGCCGGCCCGACGATTGCGCAAAAGCCACTACCGCCCCCCACTGATAAACCCGCCGAGCAGCCGCTCGGGGTTCCGGAGCATTAATGGCCAGTTCATCTCGCCCGAAAAAACCTGTCCACAACGTGCATAACGGTGTGGGCCAACTGCGCATCATTGGCGGTGAATGGGGCAGCCGCAAGCTGAGTTTCCCCGACGTCGTGGGCCTGCGCCCAACGCCGGACCGCGTGCGTGAAACCCTGTTCAACTGGCTCGCGCCGTATATCGGCGGCGCCAAGGTACTGGACCCGTTCGCCGGCAGTGGCGCGCTGTTCCTGGAGGCGCTGTCCCGTGGCGCGGCCCAGGGCCAGGCGCTGGATGCCAGCAATGTGGCGGTGTCCAGCCTCAAGGAACACCTGGGCACACTGCGCTGCACCACCGGCCAGGTGCAGACCGCCGACGCGCTGCGCTACCTGGAAACCCAGGCGGCCAGCGAATACGACGTGGTGTTCCTCGACCCGCCGTTCAACCAGAACCTGTTGCCGACGGTGTGTGCGTTGCTGGAAGAACGCCAGTGGCTGGCACCCGATGCGTGGATCTACACTGAAAGCGAGACCGCGCCGTCTACCCTCGGCCTGCCGGGCAGCTGGCGCCTGCACCGGGAGCAGAAGTCCGGGCGGGTGTACTACGCGTTGTGGCATCGGTTGGTTGAAAGCGCCGCTTAACCTTAGGTAAATGTTGTAGTGAGCGGGCTTGCCACAACAAGCTCGATTGCCACAGTGGGTCCGCTTGTTACCGAGAGTTTCATGATCCCGTCCTCTGAACTGTTCAAACCCGCCTTCGGCCTCGGCAACCCTCACTTGCAAACCCTGTGGGGTCCGCTGTGGCGCCCCACCACCCATATCGAACGCCAACGCGAACGCCTGTGGCTGGATGACGGCGACTTTCTCGACCTCGACTGGCACGGCCCACATGACGCGCAAGCGCCATTGGTGCTGGTGCTGCACGGGCTGACCGGCTCGTCCAACTCGCCTTACGTGGCCGGGCTGCAAAAAGCCCTCGCCGCCCAAGGCTGGGCCAGCGCCGCCTTGAATTGGCGTGGGTGCTCGGGCGAGCCAAACCTGTTGGCACGCAGCTATCACTCCGGCGCCAGTGAAGACCTGGCGGCGGCGATTGCCCATCTGCGGGCCAAGCGCCCCTTGGCGCCGCTGTATGCGGTGGGTTATTCGTTGGGCGGCAATGTGCTGCTCAAGCACTTGGGCGAAACCGGCGAGGCATCCGGACTGCAAGGCGCAGCGGCAGTGTCGGTGCCGTTTCGACTGGACCAGTGCGCCGATCGCATCGGGCTGGGTTTTTCGCGGGTGTATCAAAAGCATTTCATGCGCGAGATGTTGGCGTACATCCGCGTCAAGCAAAGCCGCTTTGTACAGGATGGCCGGGCCGAAGGGCTGAAAACCCTGGAAGCCCTGGGCTCATTGGAGAAAATGCGCACGTTCTGGGACTTCGACGGCCGGGTGACCGCGCCGCTGCACGGGTTCCTAAGTGCCGAGGACTATTACCGCCGCGCCTCAAGCCGTTACTACCTGGGCGAAATCCGCACGCCAACCCTGATTATCCAGGCCGCCGACGACCCGTTCGTGTTTGCTCATAGCCTGCCCGAGGCCAGTGAACTGTCGGATTGCACCGAGTTTGAGTTGTTGGCCAAGGGTGGGCATGTGGGGTTTGTGGATGGCACGTTGAAACGCCCGAGCTACTATCTGGAACGTCGCATTCCGCAGTGGTTACTGACACAACACGGTTAAACAATGTGGGAGCTGGTTTGTGTGGGAGCTGGCTTGCCTGCGATAGCGGTGTGTCAGCCAATAATTAACTGACTGACACTCCCTCATCGCAGGCAAGCCAGCTCCCACACAAGCCAGTTCCCACAGTTTTATTGGGTTTACATGGCTATTCAATCAGTCGCCGGTAGCAATCTGCCGTGTGGGATCGGTAATCCACTCACTCCACGACCCCGCATACAACTTGCCCAACGGGTAACCCGCCAAACTCAAGGCAAACAAGTTGTGGCACGCCGTCACGCCCGAACCGCAATACGCCACCAGTTCATCCGGTGAGCGGCCCTGCAACTGCGCGGCGAAGCGCTGTTTAAGCTGATCGGCCGGCAGGAAGCGGCCGTCACTGCCCAGGTTTTCGTTGAACGCCGCACATTGCGCACCGGGAATGTGACCGGCAATCGGGTCAATCGGCTCCACTTCGCCGCGAAAACGCGCCTGGGCGCGGGCGTCGATCAAGGTCAGGCCTGGTTCGCCCAAGCGTTTTTGCAAATGCTCGGCATCCAGCAGCAGGCCGTTGTCCGGCTTACCGGCAAACGTTCCCGGCTCAACCACCGGCGCATCGAGGCTTAACGGGAAACCGGCGGCGTGCCAGGTCTTGAGGCCACCGTCCAGGATAAACACCCCGTCGCGCTTACCCAGCCAGGCCAGCAACCACCAGGCGCGGGCGGCATAGGCGCCGGGGCCGTCGTCGTACAGGACGATGTCGGTGCTGGCATGGATGCCCCAGGCCCGCAGTTGCGCAACCAAGCTGTCCGCCGCCGGTAACGGGTGGCGACCCGTCACGCCTTTGGTCACCGGGCCACTGAGGTGGCGCTCCAGGTCGGCATATTGCGCGCCTTCGATATGCCCTTCGGCATAGCTGCACAGCCCGTAGTCCGGGTCTTCAAGGGCAAAACGACAATCCAGGATCACCAGCCCTGCGGCCTTCTGGCGTTCGGCCAATTGCTGGGGGCTGATCAGTTGGGCAAGCGGCATGACGGGCTCCTGTAAACAGATTCGGGATAGGTCCTACTTCACTTCTTCCAGTGCCTGGTTCAACGGCACGTAAAACTCTTTGAACAGCGCATCCACCGCCTCTTTCGCCTGCGGCGTGACAAACCCCGCCTCCAGCACCAGCACCTGATACACACCGCGTTTGATCGCTTCGGCACTCAAGTGCGCGGAGTTCTCATTGGTGGTGCACAGAAACCGCACCCACGAGGTGAGGATGATCCAGGCATTGAGGGTCAGGGCCTCGGTTTGCACCGGGTCCATATTGAGGATGCCGGCGTCGACAAACCCTTGGTAAATCGCCCCACCCTGGATCAGGCAGCGTTGGGAGAACCGCCGGTAGCCAGTGGCCAGTTCCGGGTCGCTTTCCAGCAGGTGTTCGAGGTCCCGATGCAGGAAGCGATAACGCCACATGCCAGCCAGCACGGCCTGCAGGTAAAAGCGCTTGTCTTCGACGGTGACGGCACGGCCCTGGGGCGGGCGCAGAAAACTGTCCACCAACGCTTCGTACTCACGAAACAGCACGGCGATGATCGCCTGCTTGTTGGGGAAGTGGTAGTACAGGTTGCCCGGGGAAATTTCCATATGGGCGGCGATATGGTTGGTACTGACGCTGCGCTCACCCTGCTGGTTAAAAAGCTCCAGGCTGGTTTGCACAATGCGCTCGCTGGTCTTTACTCGTGGTGCCATAGGGGATCAGCTTCTGAACACGGGATGGGGCATCTTACGGCCTATCCTTGTCAGGATAAATCCGCATGTTACTGCAATGACATTTGACAATTTAGAGCAATGACTCTAAAAATCCAGGCAGACCTATAACAATCGGGAACTGCGCCATGTCTGCCAACGTTGCCTACCTGCAAGATTCCCAGGCGCTGGATCAACTCCAGGACCTGTTCGACGCCCAACGTCGCGCCTACGCGGCCAACCCGATGCCGCCCGCTGCACAGCGCCAGCAATGGCTAAAGGCCTTACGCGATGTGCTCAGCGACGAACGCCAGGCATTGATCAATGCCATCAGCCAGGACTTCAGCCACCGCAGCGCAGACGAAACGCTGTTCGCCGAATTGATGCCCAGCCTGCATGGCATTCACTACGCCAGCAAACACCTCAAAGGCTGGATGAAACCTTCCCGGCGCGCGGTAGGCATTGCCTTCCAACCGGCCTCAGCCAAAGTCATCTACCAGCCGCTGGGTGTAGTCGGGGTGATTGTGCCCTGGAATTACCCGTTGTACCTGGCCATTGGCCCGTTGGTCGGGGCGTTGGCGGCGGGAAACCGGGTGATGCTCAAACTTAGCGAATCCACGCCCGCCACGGGCGAACTGCTTAAGGCGCTGCTGGCGAAGATTTTCCCCGAAGACCTGGTGTGCGTGGTGCTGGGCGAAGCCGAAGTGGGCATGGCATTTTCCAAACTGCGCTTCGATCACCTGCTGTTCACTGGCGCCACCAGCATCGGCAAGCATGTGATGCGCGCTGCCGCCGAGCACCTGACACCGGTCACTCTGGAACTGGGTGGCAAGTCGCCGGCTATTGTTTCCGCCGATGTGCCACTCAAGGACGCCGCCGAGCGCATCGCCTTCGGCAAATGCCTGAATGCCGGGCAAACCTGCGTGGCACCCGACTACGTGCTGGTGCCGGAAGACCGCGTTGACGGTTTCGTCGAAGCCTACAGCAATGCTGTTCGCGGGTTCTATCCGACCCTGGCCGACAACCCGGACTACACCGCCATCATCAATGAGCGGCAACAGGCCCGGCTCAATGCCTACGTCAAAGACGCCACCGACAAGGGCGCCACCGTGATTGCGCTGTATGACCAAGACCAGGCACGGCGTATGGCCCATAGCCTGTTGCTGAATGTCAGCGACGAGATGACGGTGATGCAGGACGAAATCTTCGGTCCTCTACTGCCGATCGTGCCTTATCGAGGACTCGACCAGGCGTTTGCCTACATCAACCAGCGCCCTCGCCCACTGGCCCTTTATTACTTCGGCTACAACAAGGGCGAACAGAACCGCGTGCTCCACGAAACCCATTCCGGCGGTGTTTGCCTCAACGACACGCTGCTGCATGTGGCGCAGGACGACATGCCCTTTGGCGGCATCGGCCCGTCGGGCATGGGCCATTACCACGGCCATGAAGGTTTTCTCACGTTCAGCAAGGCCAAAGGCGTGTTGGTCAAACAGCGCCTGAACGCGGCGAAACTGATCTATCCGCCTTACGGCAAAGCCATCCAGAAGTTGATCCAGAAGCTGTTTATCCGCTGATTCCGCCACCCTCGGGATAACAATAAGAATGAACCCTAGCCTGACTGAAACACCTGCGCTGTCACGGCGCGGCGTCCTGAAAATCGGCCTGTGCGCCAGTGCGTTCCTGGCCACCGCCGGCTTGGGGGCCAGCCTCAGCGGCTGTTCCAGCAGTACCCCGGCCAGTGGCTTTGCCATGCTGCGCAGCAGTGACTTGCCGTTTTTGCGCGCAATCATCCCGGTGCTGCTCGAAGGCGCGGCCAGCGCCCAGGACGTGGTCGCCGGCATCGAAGACACCCTGAAAAAACTCGACTACAGCCTGCAAAACCTGTCGCCGGAGATGTTCAAGCTCACCCAGCAACTGTTCGACGTGCTGAGCATGGGCATCACCCGTGGCCCGCTGACCGGCATTTGGGGCAGTTGGGAAAACGCCAGCAGCGATCAGATCCGCAACTTCCTGCACCGCTGGGAAAACAGCTACCTGAACCTGCTGCGCATGGGCCAGGGCTCGCTGCTCAAGCTGGTGATCATGGCCTGGTACTTCCGACCGGCGTCCTGGGCGCATTGCGGCTACCCCGGCCCACCGAAGATCTAAACCTGACAACCTGACCCAATGTGGGAGCTGGCTTGCCAGCTCCCACACTGAATGCAACTTCGTATAAAAATAAGAGTGCACTTCTATGCCCGTACCCGATCTGTTCCGCGATGGCCTGGCCCGTGGCTGGAAAACCCACAATGGCGCGGCCCTCAGCAATGACCTGACCCTGGAAGCCGACGTGGCCATCATCGGCAGTGGCGCGGGTGGCGGCACCACCGCCGAGATCCTCAGTGCTGCGGGCTACAAAGTGCTGCTGATCGAAGAAGGCCCGCTCAAGACCAGCAGCGACTTCAAGCTGCTCGAAGACGAAGCCTACGCCAGCCTCTATCAGGAAGGCATCGGCCGCATGAGCAAGGACGGCGCGATTACTATCCTGCAGGGCCGTGCCGTCGGCGGCACCACGCTGATCAACTGGACCTCGAGCTTTCGCACGCCCGACGCCACCCTCGCCCACTGGGCCAGTGAATACGCGGTCAAAGGCCACAGCAGCGCCGAGATGGCGCCATGGTTCGAAAAGATGGAACAACGCCTGGGCATCGCCCCCTGGGCCATTCCACCGAATGCCAACAATGATGTGATCCGCAAAGGCTGCGAAAAGCTCGGCTATAGCTGGCACGTGATCCCACGCAACGTGCGCGGCTGCTTCAACCTGGGCTATTGCGGCATGGGGTGCCCGGTCAACGCCAAGCAATCGATGCTGGTAACCACCATTCCCTCCACCCTGGAAAACGGCGGCGAACTGCTCTACCTGGCCCGCGCCGAGCACCTGAAATACAGCGGCGACACCATCAGCAGCCTTGAATGTGTGGCCATGGATGAGCGTTGCGTGGCGCCTACCGGGCGCAAAATCACGGTCAAGGCCAAGCATTACGTGCTGGCGGGCGGCGGCATCAACAGCCCGGCGCTGTTGATGCGCTCGAGCGCGCCCGACCCGCATTCGCGGCTGGGCAAGCGTACCTTCCTGCACCTGGTGAATTTCTCCGCCGGGCAGTTCGACGAGGTGATCAATCCGTTCTATGGCGCGCCGCAGTCGATCTATTCCGACCACTTCCAGTGGCAGGACGGCACCACCGGCAAAATGTCCTACAAGCTGGAGGCGCCGCCGCTGCATCCCGGCCTGGCCAGCACCCTGTTCGGTGGCTATGGCACCGCAAACGCGCTGGACATGAGCCAGTTGCCCCACACCCACGCCATGCTCGCCCTGCTGCGCGACGGTTTCCACCCCGACAGCCCCGGCGGCACGGTGGAATTACGTGGCGACGGCACGCCGGTGCTCGACTATCAGGTCTCCGATTACGCCTGGGATGGCCTGCGCCGTGCGTTTCATACCATGGCCGAGATTCAGTTCGCGGCGGGCGCCAAGTCGGTCAAGCCGTTGCATCACGATGCACGCTACGTAAATACCCTGGCCGAGGCACGCAGCCTGATCGACGGGTTGAGCCTGGAACTGCACCGCACCACGCTGGGCAGCGCCCATGTGATGGGCGGTTGCGCCATGGGCGAAGACCCGAAAAACGCGGTGGCCGACAGCCTCGGTCGCCATCATCAATTGCGTAACCTGTCGATCCACGACGGCTCGCTGTTCCCCACCAGCATTGGCGCCAACCCGCAATTATCGGTGTACGGGCTGACTGCGCAACTGGCGACGGCATTGGCCGAACGTCTGAAAACGGCATGAAAAAACCGGGTATTCACGGTATCTATCTACATAAGTCGACTTGGCCCACCGGGCATGCTGCGATACCATCCGGTTCCCCAACGGACTCCGCCAGGACGACGCGATGAACCGAGTGTTGTACCCAGGAACCTTCGACCCGATTACCAAAGGCCATGGCGATCTGGTCGAACGTGCGTCTCGCTTGTTCGACCATGTGATCATCGCGGTCGCGGCCAGCCCCAAGAAAAACCCGCTGTTTCCCCTGGAACAGCGCGTGGAGCTGGCGCAGGAGGTCACCAAGCACCTGCCCAACGTGGAAGTGGTGGGCTTTTCCACGTTGCTCGCGCACTTCGCCAAAGAGCAGAACGCCAATGTGTTCCTGCGTGGCCTGCGCGCGGTGTCGGATTTCGAATACGAATTCCAGCTGGCCAACATGAACCGCCAACTGGCGCCGGACGTGGAAAGCCTGTTCCTCACGCCATCGGAGCGCTACTCGTTCATTTCCTCGACGTTGGTGCGTGAAATTGCCGCTTTGGGCGGAGATATCACCAAGTTTGTGCACCCCGCCGTGGCCGATGCGCTGACCCTGCGCTTCAAGAAGTAAAAGTAGCGTGTTTTGCGCCGAGCGGGCTTGTTGTGGCGAGCGGGCTTGCCCCGCGTTGGGCTGCGAAGCAGCCCTGATATAAAGACACCACGTAGTTTCAGCAAGAACCATGGCGCCTGGTTTTGGGGCCGCTACGCGCCCCAACGCGGGGCAAGCCCGCTCGCCACAAAATCAAAGGCCGCAAGTCAGACCGGCTCGCACTGCGGGCGCCAATGCGGCACAATTGCGCGCATTAGTTTTCAGATGCCCTGGCTGACAGCCCTGGCAGGAGTTTCCATGTCCCTGATCATCACCGACGATTGCATCAACTGCGACGTCTGCGAACCCGAGTGCCCGAACGCTGCGATTTCCCAGGGCGAAGAGATCTACGTGATCGACCCCAACCTGTGCACCCAGTGCGTCGGCCACTACGACGAACCTCAGTGCCAGCAAGTGTGCCCGGTGGATTGCATTCCGCTGGATGAAGCCCATCCGGAAACGGAAGAGCAGTTGATGGAGAAGTACCGGTTGATTACCGGCAAGGCCTGAAGTTATTTATTGCCAGTAAAGGCCTCATCGCAGGCAATCCAGCTCCCACATTTAGAGTGGTGAATACATTCAAATGTGGGAGCTGGCTTGCCTGCGATGGCGACATCAGCCATCACCCGGCACTCAGCTCTGGCACTTGGGGCAAAACACACTCGCCCGTTGCCCCAGCACCACATTGCGCAACTCGCTCCCGCAGACCTTGCACGCCTCGCCGCCCCGGCCGTAGACGTACAGTTCCTGCTGGAAATACCCCGGTTGCCCGTCGCCGCCGATAAAGTCCCGCAACGTAGTGCCGCCCCGCTCGATGGCCGCCGCCAGCACGCGCTTGATCTCGATCGCCAGCTTCAAGTAGCGCCCGCGTGAGATACCGCCCGCAGCCCGACGCGGATCGATCCCCGCCGCAAACAACGCTTCCGTCGCATAGATATTGCCCACGCCCACCACCACCGCGTTGTCCATGATGAACGGCTTCACCGCCATCGACTTGCCACGCGACAGCTGAAACAGACGCTCGCCATCGAACAGGTCGGTCAGCGGCTCCGGCCCCAGCCGCAGCAGCAGTTCGTGGTTGTGCGGGTCCTGGCTCCAGAGCATCGCACCGAAACGCCGAGGGTCGGTATAGCGCAGCGCCAGGCCAGATTCGAGCTCGATGTCCACATGCTCATGCTTGAGCGCCGGCAAGCCGACTTCCACCAAACGCAAATTGCCCGACATCCCCAAATGGCTGATCAACGTGCCCACTTCGGCGTTGATCAACAGGTACTTGGCCCGCCGCTCCACCAGCACGATGCGCTGCCCCGAGAGGCGCACATCCAGGTCTTCCGGGATCGGCCAGCGCAAGCGCCGTTCGCGCACCACCACACGGCTGACGCGTTGGCCTTCCAAATGCGGCGCAATCCCGCGACGGGTAGTTTCGACTTCGGGTAACTCGGGCATGTGTACCTCTTGATTAAAGGATCAGTGGGCGCCCAGTTCGCGAATGGACAGCTTCAGGCTTTCAAAGTCGTAGTCCGACAGGCCCACATAATCCAGCACCAGATGGCCGATGGCATCCCACTCATGGTCCGCCGACTGGTTACCCAGCACGCGGCAGGACGAGCAGATGTGCTCGGCCATCTTGAGGATCGCCAGCAGGTTCTTAAGTTGCGGGTTGCGCGATGACTCATCGCTGAAAATCGCCAGGGCATTGTGGTGGTTGGCGATCGCGTCGGTCACATGCTCCGGCAGGCGCCAGGATTTGGCGGTGTAGTAACCCACCACGGCATGGTTGGTGTTGAACGCGTGGTTCTCGGTGTCGACCACCCGGCAATCCGGGCCGGCATTGGCGTAGGCCTGCTCCAGCACCGTCATGTAATTGGGGAAGCGCTTGAGCATCAGCGGCACGCCGCAATCGTGGAACAAGCCCAAGGCGTAGGCCTCGTCGACCGTTTGCGAGCCGGTGCGCTTGGCCAGGGTCAGGCAGGTCATGGCCACGTCCTGGGCGGTGTCCCAGAAGCGGTTGAGCGTAACGATGGTGTCGTCACTCATCTCGCCTTTGATCGACTGCGCGTTGATCAGGTTGATGACCGAGCGACTGCCCAGCAGGTTCACCGCCCGCTGGATCGAGGCGATCTTGTTGCTCAGGCCGTAATACGGCGAGTTGACGATCTTCAGCAGCGCGCCGGACAGGCCCGGGTCCTGGGAGATCAACCGCGCGATCACTTCCAGGTCCGGGTCGGGCATGTACTGCTCCATCTGCAAATCCACCATGATTTGCGGTTGAGGCGGCACGCTGATGCCTTGCAGGGCCTGTTGGATCTGCTCGGCGGAAAGCTCTGGGGACATAAATACACACTCTGGACTAGGCGTGAATTCTAACCTCTATGGGAAGCTCACCGACACCTCAAAAACCGGTTTGAAATGAGATCAAATGTGGGAGCTGGCTTGTCGGGTCGCCGCACCGCTGCGATAGCATCACCGCCGTACGTCAGATACACCGCGCCGTCCGCATCGCAGGCAAGCCAGCTCCCACAGAACAGCCGCACAACAGGGTATACTCCCGCTCTTTTTTCCGGAGCGACGTCATGTCCCTGCCAAGCCTGCGTCTCAAAGCCAACGCCGATCGTCGTTTGCGCAACGGCCACCTGTGGGTCTACAGCAACGAAATCGACGTGGCCGCCACCCCACTTCACGGCTTCCAGGCAGGCGACCAGGCTATCCTGGAAGCGGCCGGCGGCAAGACGTTGGGCATCGTGGCCATGAGCCCGAACAACCTGATCTGCGCCCGTCTGCTGTCGCGCGACATCAAGTTGCCGCTGGACAAGTCGCTGCTGGTGCACCGCATCAACGTCGCGCTGTCCCTGCGTGACCGCCTGTTCGACAAGCCGTTCTACCGTCTGGTCTACGGTGATTCCGACCTGTTGCCGGGCCTGGTGGTCGACCGTTTCGGCGACATCCTGGTGGTGCAGATCGCCTCGGCGACCATGGAAGCCCATAAGGAAGACGTGATCGCCGCGTTGACCCAAGTGCTCAAGCCAAGCGGCATCCTGTTCAAAAACGACTCCGCCGCGCGCGACGCCGAAGGCCTCAACCGCTACGTCGAGACCGTGTTCGGCCTGGTGCCGGAGTGGGTCGCGCTGGAAGAAAACGGCGTGAAATTCGAAGCCCCGGTGATCCAGGGCCAGAAAACCGGCTGGTTCTACGACCACCGCATGAACCGCGCCCGCCTGGCCCCGTATGCCAAAGGCAAACGCGTACTCGACCTTTACAGCTACATCGGCGGCTGGGGCGTGCAAGCTGCGGCCTTTGGTGCCAGTGAAGTGTTCTGCGTCGACGCCTCGGCCTTCGCCCTCGACGGCGTAGAGCGCAACGCTGCGCTGAACGGTGTTGCCGAGAAGATGACCTGCATCGAAGGCGACGTGTTCGAAGCCCTCAAAGAACTGAAAGCCAGCGAAGAACGCTTCGACGTGATCGTCGCCGACCCACCGGCCTTCATCAAACGCAAAAAAGACATGAAAAACGGCGAAGGCGCCTACCGCCGCCTGAACGAGCAAGCCATGCGCCTGCTCAGCAAGGACGGCATCCTGGTCAGCGCCTCTTGCTCGATGCACCTGCCGGAAGACGACCTGCAAAACATCCTGCTGACCAGCGCCCGCCACCTGGACCGCAATATCCAGATGCTCGAACGCGGCGGCCAGGGCCCGGACCATCCGGTGCACCCGGCGATTGCCGAGACGCGTTATATCAAGAGCATTACGTGCCGGTTGTTGCCCAATAGCTGATGCTGAAGATGACTGTAGGAGCCAGCAGGCTCCTACAGGAATTCAGGAACTTTCATCCCCTCTCTTGCTTTGACTTTACTCGCTGCAGACTCGATCCTCGACCCTCTCAAGGAATAGAGTCCACGCACATGCCCACTGCCGCCAAGCCTGTACAAAAGCCGTTTCTCGTCGCTTTGCTGATGATCATGACGCTGCTGGGCGTATTTCCCCTCGATGTCGTTCTCCCTTCCTTTCCCGCACTTGCCGAGCACTTTCAAACCACAACGGTGGATATCGCTCGATCCGTCAGCCTGTTCGCGATTGGCTTTTCTTGCTCATTACTGTGGATAGGGCCGTTATCCGACAGGATAGGCCGCAAGAAACTGCTACTGGGCAGCATGACCGTGGCAATTGGCGGCGCCGTCGGCTGCATAGCCGCCAATGACTATTCGCAGTTCCTGCTCTTTCGCGTCATTCAAGCCATTGGGTGCGGCGGCTTTGTACTGTCCCAGGCGCTGGTTCAGGATTTGTTTGTCGGCAAGGAGCAGGAACGGCTGCGGATCGCCATTGTGACCGCTGGCGGCATTTTCATTTCGATCTCGCCGTTGGTGGGCGCATGGCTGCAATTGCACGGGGGCTGGCAGACCAGTTTTTATGTATTTACCGCCTTCGCCTTATTGCTCATGTTTATGACCTATCGGCTGCTCAGCGACACCCAGCCTGTGGCTCGCGCAACGAATCACAACATTCTCAGAGGTTACGCGAAGATATTTTCAGACCGCCATTTCGTCAGTTACGCCACGATTTCCGGCATCACCTTCGCGTGCCATTTTTCATTTATCGTAATCTCTCCCATCATTTTCATGGATCAGCTAGGGCTGTCGCCTTATCAGTATTCGCTGGTCTTGCTGCTGTATGGCGCGGCTTATGTATTCGGCGGGCTGGCTGCAGGCTGGTTGAACAGACGGATGCTGGCCAACACCCAAATCGCGATGGGCTTGGGGTTAATTGCGATATCCGGCGTGGTCATGTTGTTTCTGGACAATGGCAACGGTACATCCGTCTGGACCATTTTGATTCCCATGCTGATCTGTACGGCCGGCACCACCATCACCCGGCCGATCTCAAACTCCAGGGCCATGAACCTCTTCCCCCAATCGGCCGGTGCAGCCGCTTCGGCCACGACGGTGGTGATCTTCATTGCCGGCGGCCTGATCAGTGCCTTGGTCAGTACCTTGACGCACAACCTGAGCACCACCCTCGGGCTCTGCTTTTTGCTGTTGAGCACGCTCGGCCTGGGGTTGAACGGCTGGGCCAAACACCGCCCACACGTCCTGTAGCCGCTATCTTCACGGTTTCGGTCATTCCCTCCAGCCGCCAGCGGTGTAGAATCGGCCTATTCATCGCCAGTCATCCCCCGGCGGGTTTATGAGCTCAAGGCCCACACGTGCGGCGATCCCGCGACGTGAGCGGCAACTTCCGGACACACGGCTATTTCTGAGTGTTCCAGACGTCAATAGAAGCTCACTCCCCAGTAGTACCTGATTAGTAGTTACCTGATTAGCCGCCCGGAGTGCTCCATGCCAGATTACCGCTCGAAAACATCCACCCACGGCCGCAACATGGCCGGCGCGCGCGCACTGTGGCGTGCCACGGGGATGAAAGATGACGACTTCAAGAAGCCGATCATCGCGATTGCCAACTCGTTTACCCAGTTCGTACCGGGCCACGTCCACCTCAAGGACCTGGGCCAGCTGGTCGCCCGCGAAATCGAACGCGCCGGTGGCGTCGCCAAAGAATTCAACACCATCGCCGTGGATGACGGCATCGCCATGGGCCATGACGGCATGCTGTATTCCCTGCCGAGCCGCGAGATCATCGCCGACTCCGTGGAATACATGGTCAACGCCCACTGCGCCGACGCCATCGTGTGCATTTCCAACTGCGACAAGATCACCCCTGGCATGTTGATGGCCGCCCTGCGCCTGAACATCCCGGTGATCTTCGTCTCCGGCGGCCCGATGGAAGCCGGCAAGACCAAGCTCGCGTCCCACGGCCTCGACCTGGTCGACGCCATGGTCATCGCCGCCGATTCCAGCGCTTCTGACGAGAAGGTCGCGGAATACGAGCGCAGCGCCTGCCCGACCTGCGGTTCGTGCTCCGGCATGTTCACCGCCAACTCGATGAACTGCCTGGTGGAAGCCCTGGGCCTGGCCTTGCCGGGCAACGGCTCCACGCTCGCCACCCACAGTGACCGCGAACAGCTGTTCCTGCAGGCTGGCCGCACCATCGTCGAGCTGTGCAAGCGTTACTACACCGAGAACGATGAGTCGGTGCTGCCGCGCAATATCGCCAACTTCAAGGCGTTCGAAAACGCCATGACCCTGGACATCGCCATGGGCGGTTCCACCAACACCATCCTGCACTTGCTGGCCGCGGCGCAAGAAGCCGAGATCGATTTCGACCTGCGCGACATCGACCGCCTGTCCCGCCACGTGCCGCAACTGTGCAAAGTCGCGCCGAACATCCAGAAGTACCACATGGAAGACGTGCACCGCGCCGGCGGGATCTTTTCGATCCTCGGCTCGCTCGCCCGTGGCGGTCTGTTGCACACCGACCTGCCGACCGTGCACAGCAAATCCCTGGCCGAAGGCATCGCCAAGTGGGACATCACCCAGACTGACGACGAAGCGGTGCATCACTTCTTCAAGGCCGGCCCGGCGGGCATCCCAACGCAAACCGCGTTCAGCCAGTCGACCCGCTGGGAAACTCTGGACGACGACCGTGAAAACGGCTGCATCCGCAGTGTCGAGCACGCCTACTCGCAAGAAGGCGGCCTGGCCGTGCTGTACGGCAACATCGCCCTCGACGGCTGCGTGGTGAAAACCGCCGGTGTGGATGAATCCATCCACGTGTTCGAAGGCCGCGCCAAGATCTACGAAAGCCAGGACAGCTCGGTGCGCGGCATCCTCGCCGACGAAGTGAAAGAAGGCGACATCGTGATCATCCGCTATGAAGGCCCGAAAGGCGGCCCGGGTATGCAGGAGATGCTCTACCCGACGTCCTACCTGAAGTCCAAGGGCCTGGGCAAAGCCTGCGCCCTGCTCACCGACGGCCGTTTCTCCGGGGGTACTTCGGGGCTGTCCATCGGCCACGCCTCGCCGGAAGCTGCTGCCGGTGGTGCGATTGGCCTGGTACAGGATGGCGACAAGGTGCTGATCGACATTCCGAACCGCTCGATCAACCTGTTGATCAGCGACGAAGAGCTGGCTGCACGCCGCGTCGAGCAGGACAAGAAAGGCTGGAAGCCGGTGGAGAAGCGTCCGCGCAAAGTCACCACCGCGCTGAAAGCCTATGCCCTGCTGGCCACCAGTGCCGACAAGGGTGCTGTACGTAACAAGGCGATGCTCGACGGCCTGTAAGCCCCGCCCATAAAATATGCCCCGCCACGTGCGGGGCATTTTTTTGCCTGAAGAAAGTCCCCCAGACAACAGAGATCTACTGTGGGGGCTGGCTTGCCTGCGATGGCGGTGGGCCAGCCGACTCATGTATGGCCTGGCACACTGCTTTCGCGAGCAAGCCCGCTCCCACACTTGACCGAGTTCCAACATGAGCATGCGGTCGAATGTGGGAGCGGGCTTGCTCGCGAAGCAGGCGCCTCGGTATTACTGAATCTCGTCAGGTTTCACGATCACCCAGTTTTTATCCGCCGTCACCGGCAGCCCTTCCTTGGCCTGGGCCGCTGCATGCTTGGCCATCATGCCGTTGAGCTGGGTCATGTATTTGTCCTTGCGGTTGATCCACAAGTGAACACCGCCCTTGGCCACGTCCACATCGTGGAACAGCATGTAGCCGTCGCTGGTCGGTGTGTCACCGCCGACGATCACCGGCTTTTTCCACTCGTCGATGTAGGTCAGGATTGCCGCGTGTTTACCGGCCATCCAGGTTGCCGGCGTCCACAGGTACGGGGTGAGTTCGAGGCCAAGGTTGGCTTTCTCGTCATATTTGCCCGCAGTGATCTGCTTACGCGCCGTGGTCAGCTCGCCAGTCTTGCGGTCTTTGAGCAAGGTGCTCACGCCAATCACGTTCTCGGGTTTGACGTTGTAGCCGTACTTCGGATCGACGGCGACCATCCGCACCAATTCCTCGGACGCGGCGGTCATCACATACACTTCGATGCCGTTTTCCATCAGCTTGTTGTACAGCTCGGCCTGGCCGGTGAAGACTTTCGGCGGCTGCACCTCGGATTTCTTCACCACGTCACCTTCAAAGTAGGTGACCGGCACCGGCTTGCCGGAAGCCATCAGCTCGTCCACCTGGACCTTGAGTTCCTTGAGGGTGAAGCCCGAGAAAATCTGCGCAACCCACGGGTAGCAAACCATGTCGTCGACTTCGCAGAGGCGATAGTAGTAGCTGAACAGGCTTTCCTTGTGGTCGGCGGTGTCCTTGAATGGCATCAGCTTCAGGGACGGGTCCATGCTCTCGCGGGTGATCAGGCCCTTGTTTTCCATGTAGGGCAGCAAGGACTCTTCGAGGTCGTAGCGGTAACTGGTGTTGTCCATGTCGAACACCGCGAAGTTACCCTTGTTGGCATTCGCGGCGATCATCTTGTTCAGTTGCTCGGCGGCGGGCGCCGGCCAGTGTTTCAACTCGGTGGCGGCAAATGCCTGGCCGACGAGGCCGAGGCAGAAGGCAGCGGCAAGTAGTTTTGGCGCGAGCTTCATAAGCGTTTTATCCCTGAGTGAAAGACATCGACGCTAACAAATCTGTATGACAGTTATCGCCCGAGCACGACCGCTTGCGTCGTGATAACGCCAAGGGCATGTGCCTGAGCGCCAAATGCTTATTCCAAAAACGACAGTGACCATTCCATATTGGTATTAAATCAATATATTTCAAACTGTTAGGCTTCCCGGTTCGCAATCGCAGGCTCGCGCGATTGGCTGCCTTCTCAACGGAGCTTCAATGAATCTGCCCCTGATTCTCAACTTACTGGTGTTCGTGGCCCTGTTGCTGGGCCTGGCACAAACCCGTCGCACTAACTGGAGCCTCGCCAAGAAGGTGCTGTTTGCCCTCGTATTGGGCGTGGTGTTCGGCACGGTGTTGCACACCATTTACGGCGACGGCAACCCCGTGCTCAAAGCCTCGATCAGTTGGTTTGATCTGGTCGGCAATGGCTACGTGCAACTGCTGCAAATGATCGTGATCCCGCTGGTATTCGCCTCGATCCTCAGTGCCGTGGCGCGCCTGCACAACGCTTCGTCCCTGGGCAAGATCAGCTTCCTGACCATCGGCACGCTGCTGTTCACCACCGCGATTGCGGCGCTGATCGGTATCGGCCTGACCAACCTGTTCGGCCTCACCGCCGAAGGCTTGGTGGCCGGCACCCAGGAAATGGCACGCCTGCAAGTGATCCAGAGTGATTACGCGGGCAAGGTGGCCGACCTGAATATCCCGCAGTTGCTGCTGTCGTTCGTGCCGGCCAACCCGTTTGCCGACCTGGCGCGCGCCAAGCCGACGTCGATCATCAGCGTGGTGATTTTCGCTGCATTCCTGGGGGTTGCCGCGCTGCAACTGCTCAAGGATGACGTGGAAAAGGGCCAGAAAGTGCTCAACGCCATCGACACCCTGCAAGCCTGGGTCATGCGCCTGGTGCGCCTGGTGATGAAGCTGACGCCCTACGGCGTATTGGCGCTGATGACCAAGGTAGTCGCCGGCTCCAACCTGCAAGACATCATCAAGCTCGGCAGCTTTGTGGTGGTCTCGTACCTGGCACTGGGCCTGATGTTTGTGGTGCACGGCCTGCTGCTGTCGCTGGCCGGGATCAACCCGCTGCGGTTCTTCCGCAAGGTGTGGCCGGTGCTGACATTTGCGTTCACCAGCCGCTCCAGCGCAGCCGCCATTCCGCTGAGCATTGAAGCGCAGACCCGTCGCCTGGGCATTCCGCAATCCATCGCCGGGTTTGCCGCCTCGTTTGGCGCCACCATCGGCCAGAACGGTTGCGCCGGTCTCTATCCGGCCATGCTGGCGGTGATGGTTGCACCGACCGTCGGCATCAACCCGCTGGACCCACTGTGGATCGCAACATTGGTGGCGATTGTGACCTTGAGTTCGGCCGGCGTGGCAGGCGTGGGCGGCGGTGCAACCTTCGCCGCGCTGATCGTGCTGCCGGCGATGGGCTTGCCGGTGTCACTGGTGGCGCTGCTGATTTCCGTGGAGCCGCTGATCGACATGGGCCGCACGGCGTTGAACGTGAATGGTTCGATGACCGCCGGAGCGATTACCAGCCAGATCATGGGGCAGACGGATAAAGCGCTGCTGGATGCTGATGAGCATGCGGAATTAGCGCAGGTCTGATAGACCGCTATCGCAGGCAAGCCAGCTCCCACAGTTGACCGAGTTCTCCTGAGGAAACCGATTCAAGTGTGGGAGCTGGCTTGCCTGCGATGCTTTTAAGCTTTTTCCCAGACTTCGAAGCTGTACGCCGGCTTATCACCTTCAGCTGGATTCTCCAGGTTTGAAACCAGCTTCCACTGGTTCAAGTCAAACTCCGGAAACCACGCATCGCCTTCCGGGCTCAACGCCACCCGCGTCAAATACAGGCGATCCGCCTGCTCCAGCCCTTGCGCATACAACTGCGCACCGCCGATCAGCATCAGCTCATCCACGCCCCGTTCCAGCGCCCAGGCTTCAGCGCGCTCAACCGCCGCGTCCAGTGACGGAAAAACTTCCGCACCTTCCAGCGCCAAGCCGGTCTGACGGCTGACCACAATGTTCAGGCGCCCCGGCAACGGTCGGCCCAGGGAATCCCAGGTCTTGCGCCCCATGATGATCGGCTTGCCGAGCGTGGTGGCCTTGAAATATTTGAAATCCCCCGGCAAATGCCAGGGCATGCTGTTGTCGACGCCGATCACGCGGTTTTCACCGAGGGCTGCGATCAGGCTTAAAGGGAGAGTTTTTTTCATGCCGACGAGAATACCAGAGCCGCGACTCTGCGGTTATGCTCCAAGCTCACTTGCTCAACAGGACGGCGCGTGACTGCTCTGAACCCGCTGCATACACTTTGGCTGACCGAAACCGTGCGCCTGCGCGAAGAACACGCAGGCCCCTTGGAAGACCTGGAAGCCAACCGCTTGGCCCGCACGGCCGGTGGCGATTTGCCCACGCGCATCCAACAGCGCGCCCTGCACCTGGCCGAGCGCGATGGGCTGACTGCCGCCCTCACCCGCTGGCTGCAAGGCGCGCGTTTGGCGTTGGTGCTGCTGGCGGTAGTCGCCGTGATCAGTGGTGCCGGTCTGGCCTTTGCCGCCTTGGGTAATGGCCTGACGCCGGTGAATGTGTTCTGGGCCCTGGGCAGCCTGCTCGGCTTGAACCTGATCCTGTTAATCAGTTGGGCCTTGGGCTTGCTGTTTGCCGGTGAACACAGCGCCAGCCTCGGGCGGCTGTGGTTGTGGCTCAGCGAAAAACTTGCCCGCGATGCCAAGGCCGCACAATTAGCCCCCGCGCTGCTGTTGTTGTTGCAGCGCCAGAAACTCAACCGTTGGGCAGTGGGAGTGCTGGTCAACAGCCTGTGGCTGCTGGCATTGCTCAGCGCCCTGGTGATTCTGCTGACACTGCTGGCCACGCGGCGCTACGGTTTTGTGTGGGAAACCACCATCCTCGGCGCCGATACCTTTGTTGCCGTGACCCAAGCCCTCGGCAGCTTGCCCGCCTTGCTGGGCTTTAATGTGCCGACGGTGGAGATGATCCGCGCCAGCGGCGACTCCGCCTTGAATATCGAAAGCGCCCGCCAGGCCTGGGCCGCGTGGCTGGTCGGCGTGCTGCTGGTGTACGGCCTGCTGCCCCGATTGCTCCTCGCGTTGCTGTGCCTGTGGCGCTGGAAACGCGGGCGCGCTGCGTTGCGCCTGGACCTCAACCTGCCTGGCTACAGCCAACTGCGCGAACGCCTGATGCCGAGCAGCGAGCGACTCGGCGTGAATGACGCCGCGCCTGAACAGCTGCATCACGTCACCGGCGGCATCAGCGAACTGGAAAGCGACGGCGCCCTGCTGGTGGCCATCGAACTCGACGATCAGCACCCCTGGCCGCCCAAGCTGCCGAGCAGCATCAAAAACGCCGGCATCCTCGACAGTCGTGAATCGCGCAACAAACTGCTGGAACAACTCACGCGCTTCCCGCCCGCCCGCCTGGCCATCGCCTGTGACCCGCGTCGCTCGCCGGATCGTGGCAGCCTGGCGCTGATCGCCGAGCTGGCCCGCAGCGCCACCGCCAGCCGCGTATGGCTGTTGCAAGCGCCACCCGGGCAGGCGCTGGACGCCGAGCGCCTGGGCGACTGGCACGCCGCGTTGCAACAGCTGGAGCTGCCTTTCGCCGACTGTGCGCCGCTGAACTGGCTGGAGACCGGTCATGACTAAACCACTGAAGCTCGCCGTGGTCGGCCACACCAATGTCGGCAAAACCTCGCTGCTGCGCACGCTGACCCGTGATGTGGGCTTTGGCGAAGTCTCCCATCGCCCCAGCACCACGCGGCATGTCGAAGGCGCGCGCTTGTCGGTAGACGGCGAAGCCTTGCTGGAGCTGTACGACACGCCCGGCCTGGAAGATGCCATCGCGTTGCTCGATTACCTCGAACGCCTGGACCGCCCCGGCGAGCGCCTCGATGGCCCGGCTCGCCTGGCGCGGTTCCTGGAAGGCAGCGAAGCCCGCCAGCGTTTCGAACAGGAAGCCAAAGTACTGCGCCAACTGCTGGCCTCGGACGCCGGTTTGTACGTGATCGACGCCCGCGAACCGGTGCTGGCCAAGTACCGCGACGAACTGCAAGTGCTGGCCAGTTGCGGTAAACCATTGCTGCCGGTGCTCAACTTCGTCAGCAGCAGCGACCACCGCGAGCCGGACTGGCGCGAAGCCCTGGCCCGCCTCGGCCTGCATGCGCTGGTGCGCTTCGACAGCGTGGCGCCGCCGGAAGACGGCGAGCGCCGCTTGTATGAAAGCCTGGCCCTGCTGCTGGAAAACTCACGGCCGCAATTGGAACGCCTGATCCTCGATCAGCAAGCCCAACGCCAGGCCCGTCAGCAAAGCGCCGCACGCTTGATCGCCGAGTTGTTGATCGACTGCGCCGCGTGCCGGCGCAGTGTGATCACCGAAGATGAGCAGCAAGCCATCAGCGACTTGCGCAAGGCTGTGCGCCAGCGCGAGCAAAAGTGTGTGGAGGCGTTGCTCAACCTGTTCGGCTTCCGCCCGCAGGACGCCGCCGCCAGCGACTTGCCGCTGCTGGACGGGCGCTGGGGCGATGATTTGTTCAACCCGGAAACCCTCAAGCAACTTGGCGTGCGCGTCGGCGGCGGGATCGCCGCAGGTGCCGCCGCCGGGGCGGGTGTGGACCTATTGGTCGGCGGCCTGACCCTGGGCGCGGCGGCTCTCGCCGGTGCGATTGCCGGTGGTGCGCTGCAAACTGCACGCAGCTACGGCAGCCGCCTGCTGGGCAAGATCAAAGGCCAGCGCGAACTGACCGTCGACGACAGCGTTTTACGCCTGCTTGCCCTGCGCCAACGCCAACTGCTCAAGGCTCTGAACCTGCGCGGCCATGCGGCGATGCACAGCATCAAAGTCGACACGCCGCAGGACAAAACCTGGCGCGAAGGCAAGTTGCCGGAGGCGCTGCACAAAGCCCGTGCCCACCCGCAATGGTCGTCGCTCAACCCTCATGCCAAACTCAGCCAGGCCGAGCGCCAGGAACAGGTTGAAGCCCTTGCCCAGCGCCTGGACGAAACCTAAGCCGCCAGCAACTGCCGCGCCTTGACCTTGAGCACTTCAAGGTCGAGCACCGGCACGTGTATTTGCTTGGCCTGCTCATCCCAGTGGCGCATGCGCAGGCTGACGTGGCACAACGGGTCTTGCTCAAAGGCCCGCGCCTCTTCTGCCGTCATCACGCCGCCCTGATAACCCAGAGTGCGGCGGCTGGCTTCACTCAAGCGTGCGTAGTAGACCGGCTGGCTGAACGTCAGGTAGCGCTTGGCTTGCACGTGATACTCCACCAGCTTGGCCATGCGTTCACTGAAGCCTGCGCGGCGCAGATAATCCGCACCCAGGCGCTCGTGGCTGACCACGCCATAGCCGCCCATGTTCTCACCGCCCTGCCCGCAGAGATGCCCGATGTCGTGGAAAAACGCGGCCAGTACCACCTCATCGTCGAAGCCTTCGGCCATGGCCAACTGCGCGGCCTGGGACATGTGCTCGATCTGCGACACCGGCTCGCCGATGTAGTCGGCCGCGCCGTGCTGTTCGTACAAGCCGAAGATGTCGGCGATGGCCTGTTCCGGGTTCTTCATGCGCTTCCCCACAATGCTGTGATATTTCGCTCGGCCATCGCCGGTCCCACGCTCATGCCCACGCCGGAGTGCATCAACGCCGCGCTCACGCCCGGCGCCGCACGCAGGAAGGAAAACGGTGCCGGGCCGCGTGAGCCATAAACACCCTGCCAGCGTTCGACCACCTGGATTTTGCAGCCCAGCGTCTGCTCCGCCAGCTCGATCAGCCAGTCATCGACTTGCTCGGCATTGAACGGTGATGCATCGCTGCCGTAGTCATGGGAGTCGCCGATGATCAGCTCGCCATGGGGCGTCGGGCTGATCAACAAGTGAATGCCGTGCGCTTGCAAATGCGGCGCTTCGCGCAGGATCTGCGCCTGCACTGGCGCTGCTTCCGGCAAGTCGGCAAACGCGCCGTAATGCAGGCAACTAAGGCCCGTGAGCAATGCGTGTTGAAGGTTCAGGTTGAGCGCAGGCCGGGCCCGCAGCATTTGCAGGCGGCAGATGCTCGGGTTGAGTTCGGCCATGGGTTCCGCCAGCAAGGTCTGGTAGTCATGGCCGGAGCACACGACCACCTGCTCGCCGCGAAAACTGCCTGCGGTGGTGTGCACTTGGCCAGGCTCAACATCACGCACCAGGGTGGAGAAGTAAAACTGCACGTTCAGTTCCTGGGCCAGATAATTGATCAGCGCCGGGATCGCCTCGCGCGAATACAGTTGCTGATCATCCTTGCCATGCAGCGCCGCGCGGTGATGGCGGAACTGGCCGCCATACAGGTCTTTCAGCGCCGCGCCTTGCAGCAGCTCGACGTTGTAGCCGTGCTCCTGCGCCCGGCCGGCGCAGAAGGCTTCCAGCAGATGCTCTTCGGCTTCGGTGCGGGCGAACAGGTACGAGCCGTTGCGCTTGAGCTGGATACCGGCCACCTGTGCCCAGTGCGCCCAGATATCGCGGCTTTCCAGCGACAGATCGAGCATCGGCCCAGGGGGTTGGCCGGTGACCAGTGCCTGGCCGAAGTTGCGCACGGAGGCGCCCAGCGGTGTGGCGCTGCGCTCGAAGACCTTGACCTTGAGGCCGCGTTTGGCGGCGGCGTAGGCGTGGGACAGGCCGAGGATGCCGGCGCCGATGATCAGCAGGTCGCTGTGTTGTGTCATGAAGATATTCCTCTCGTTCCCACGCTCTGCGTGGGAATGCATCCAGTGACGCTTTGCGTCACGACTTCCAAGAGCGGACGCGGAGCGTCCAGGGCGGCATTCCCACGCGGAGCGTGGGAACGATCATCATCAGTTACTGCTTCTCGGACTTGCCGTCATAACGCTTGCGCCATTCGGTCAGGATGCTGTCGCGGTTTTTCGAGGCCCAGGCGAAGTCGTTCTTGATCAGACGCTGCTCGTAGTCAGCCGGCAATTCGGTCTGCGGCTTGGCGATACCCGGCTGGGCGAGAACGGCGAAGTTGTCTTTGTACAGCTCCATCGCCGCGGGGCTGGCGGAGAAGTCGGCCAGTTTCTTCGCCGCATCGGCGTGGCTGGTGCCCTTGATCACGGCAGTCGCTTCGATGTCCCAGCCCAGGCCTTCCTTGGGCAGGATAATGTCCAGCGGCGCGCCTTGGCGTTTGAGCTGCACGGCCGGGTATTCAAACGAAATACCGATCGGGAACTCCCCGGAAGCCGCCAGTTTGCAAGGCTTGGAACCGGAGTGAACGTACTGGCCGATGTTCTGGTGCAGGTCGTCCATGTACTGCCAGCCCTGCTTCTCGCCGAAGGTCTGCAGCCAGGCGCTCACATCCAGGAAGCCGGTGCCGGACGACGCCGGGTTAGGCATCACGATCTTGCCCTTGTACTCAGGCTTGGTCAGGTCTTGCCAGCTCACCGGCTTGGTCAGGCCCTGTTTCTCGGCTTCGACGGTGTTGAAGCAGATGGTCGCAGCCCACACGTCCATGCCGACCCAGGCCGGCGGGTTGGCGGCGTCGCGGTAGTTTTTGCCGATCTTGTCCAAGTCCTTGGGCGCATAGTTATCCAGCATGCCTTGCTGGTCGAGGATCGCCAGGCTGGACGCGGCCAGCCCCCACACCACATCCGCCTGCGGGCGGGCTTTTTCGGCCAGCAGCTTGGCGGTGATGATGCCGGTGGAGTCACGTACCCACTTGATGTCGATATCCGGGTTGGCTTTTTCGAAGGCCTGTTTGTAGGTCTTCAACTGCTCGGCTTCGAGGGCCGTGTACACCGTCAACTCGGTTTTGGCGGCAAAGGCATTCAGGCTGAATGCGCTGAGCAGAGCAGCGGCCAGGGCCAAGGGCTTGAACATGGAGCACCTCCTTCAGGGATTTTTATTGGCCGGGCGCGGTTTGGCGCCAGGCTTGGGAGCGGCGCAAGGCGCCACGTGAGGCCCACGCCAGCAGCAGCGAGACGCCGGCCGACGTGAACAGGATCAGGGTCGACATGGCCGCAGCGCCGCCCACATTGCCGGCGTCGTCCATGTTCAGCACGGCGACGGCGGCGAGGATGGTGTCGGGGCTGTAGAGGAAGATCGCGGCGGACACGGTGGTCATCGCCGACACAAACAGGTAGCGCACAATGTCCAGCAACGCGGGCAGGCAGATCGGCACGGTGACACGCAGATAGTGGCGGTACAGCGGCGCCTTGAGGGACAGCGCAGCGGCTTCGAACTCGGCATCCAACTGGCGCAGCGCGGTGGTTGCGGTCATTTGCGCGGTGGTAAGGTAGTGCGCAATGGTGCACACCACCAGCAACGTCATGGTGCCGTAGAACACATGCAGCGGGTTGCCGTTGAGGTTGAAGAAGAACACGTAACCCAGGCCCAGCACCAAGCCCGGCACAGCCATCGGCACAAAGCTGAGCATGCGCAGCGCCAGGTTCAGGCCTTTCTGGCCCTTGGTCTTTTCCATCAGATAGGCGCCGGTGAAGATCAGCACACTGCCGATCAGCGCTGTGCACAGGGCCATGGTCAGGCTGTTGCGATAGGCCAGCCAGCCGCCGCCGGCCGTGTCTTCAAATTGGTAGTGATTAAGCGATAAAGACAGGTTGTACGGCCAGAACTTCACCAGCGAGGAGTACACCGCCATGCCGAACACCAGCAGTAACACGGCGCAGATCAACAACACAATCGCCAGGTAGCAGCCATCTCGTAAGCGCGATGGCGCCGGCTGGAACACCTGGGCGCGGCCGCTCATGGCGTCACCATGCCGGCGGCGCAGCCAGGCATCCACAGCAAAGCTGAACAGCGCCGGCAACAGCAACACCATGCCGATCAAGGCGCCGCGACCGAACTGTTGCTGGCCAACCACCGCCTTATAGGCTTCCAGCGCCAACACCTGATAATCGCCACCCACCACCACGGGCACGCCGAAGTCGGTGATGGTCAGGGTGAACACCAGGCAAAACGCCGCGAATACCGCCTGACGCGTGGCCGGCCAGGTAATGCTGCGAAACGCCCGGGCGGAGCTTGCGCCCATGCTCGATGCGGCATCAAACAGGCGCGCATCCGCCAGGGACAGCGCCGACAGCAGAATCATCAGGGCATGTGGGAAGGTGTAGATGACTTCGCCCAGCACAATGCCCCAAAAGCCGTAGATATTGTCCGAGAGCAAACCACGCAACATCCCCTGGTTGCCGAACAGATAGACCAGCGCAATACCCGGCAACATCGACGGGGCCATCAATGGCAGCAGTGACAGGCCGCGCCAGATCGGCTTGCCGGGGATCAGTGTGCGTTGCAGTGCGTAGGCAAACAGGTAGGCCAGCGGTACGACAATAGCCGCCACGCTGAGGGACACTTTCAGGCTATTGCCCAACAGCCAATGGAAGTTTTCGCTGGTTACCAGCTCCCGCGCCGCGACCAGGCCGCCGCCCTGCCCAGCTTCGCTGCTGAAGCCGCGCCAGAAAATCGCCAGCAACGGCAACAACACCGCAATGCCCAGCAGGAGTAACCAAAGCAGTTTGCCGCCGACCACAAAAATGCGGTCGCCAAGCTCAGCGCGGGAAACCTGGCGAGCCACGTGGTCGGGTATCGGCAGACTCATATCGGCAGCCATCTCAGGCAAACACCTGCAGGCTGCGCGGCGGCAAAGCCACCCAGATATCCTGCGCGCCCAGGCGCGGCATGGCTTCGGGGGCCAGTTCGGCCAACAGCGGGTGGCCGGGCAATTGCTCCAGCTCAAAGCTCATGCGGCAACGGTTGCCGAGGAAGGTGATCTCGCGGACCTTGGCCGGAAACAGGTTTTCTTCATGCACCAGCGGGTTGACGCTGATGGCTTCCGGGCGGCAGAACAAGCGGCCGGACTTGGCCTTGCTGGCGCTGTCATCCAGGCGCATGTGCAGGCCGCCGACCTGGGCATGGCTGTCGCTGCTGCGGCTGAACGGCAGCCAGTTGCCCTGGCCGACAAACTCCGCCACAAACGGCGTGGCCGGGCGGTCGTAGATTTCCTGGGGCGTGGCGTACTGCTCGACCTTGCCGTTGTTCATCACGGCGATGCGGTCGGCCATCAGCATGGCCTCGTCCTGGTTGTGGGTGACCATCAGCGTGGTGATGCCCAGGCGCCGTTGCAGTTGACGCAGCTCGGTGCACAGATGCTCACGCACACGGGCGTCGAGGGCCGACATGGGTTCGTCCAGCAGCAGCAATGACGGCGCCGGCGCCAGGGCACGGGCCAGGGCCACGCGCTGTTGCTGGCCGCCGGAGAGTTGGCCGGGGTACTTTTTTTCGCTGCCGACCAGGCCGACCAGTTCAAGCATCTGCCCGACACGCTTGCGTACTTCGTCGCGGCCACTGCCGGTGAGGCCGTAGCCGATGTTCGCTTCGACGGTCAGGTTGGGAAACAGCGCGTAGGACTGGAACAGAATGCCGTAGTCCCGCGCCTGCGGCGGCAGCAGGGACACATCACGGTTGCCCAGGTAAAGCTCACCGCTGTCCTGGCGCTCCAGGCCGGCGATGCAGCGCAGCAAGGTGGTCTTGCCGCAACCGGACGGGCCTAGCAGGCACACCAGCTCGCCGGCAGCGACTTCCAGGGACACGTTGTCCAGCGCGGTGAAGGCGCCGAAGCGTTTCTGGATACCACGCACCTTCATTGGCGCGCCGGGTTGGGTCAGGGCTGTGTTCATGCAAGGCACCTCATCAAACTGATGAAGGCCATGCTAGGCGGGCAATGCGTCCCTCTTGTGGCAGAAAGGCAAAAGGCAGTGATAGTGGTATTGGTGGATTTTGGTGTAACCCGATCAAGCGCAGACGCGGAGCGTCCAGGGCGGCATTCCCACGCGGAGCGTGGGAACGATCAGAGTGGCGACATTTCTTGCGCCAACCCCAGAAACGCCGCCGGCAACCGCGCGCCTTTGCGCTCTTTGAGGCAGTACAAATACTCGGGAATCTGCGGTGCATTCTCGATGGTCAGCACCCGCAATTGCGGATCATGGGGCACTTCCTGGCGGGCAATGATGCTGATACCGATATTGCGCAGCACCGCCTCGCGAATCGACTCACGGCTGCCGATTTCCAGCAACGGCCCGTAACTCACGCCGGCGCCCTGCAACATCTCTTCAGTCAACCGCCGCGTGGTGGAACCGGCTTCGCGCATCAGTAAGGTATGCCCGGCCAGCGCGCTCAGCGGCACATGTTCTAGCTTGGCCAGGGGATGATTGCGATGCACCGCCAGCACCAGCGGGTCGGTGCCCAGCACGCGGCGGATCAGGCGTGGGTCTTCGAGCAGCTGCGAGGAGGCCGCGACATCGACGCGGTAATCGTCCAGTGCTTCGAGCACCTGTTGGGAATTGCCGATTTCCACCGAGACGTCCACATGGGGCAGGCGTTCGCGAAAGGCTTTGACCAGATCGAGGATGTAATACGGCGCCGTGGCGGCAATCCTCAAGGCGCCCTGGACCTGGCCAGTATTGCGCAGGAAAAACTCGATATCGGCTTCCTGCTGCAACAGCACCTTGACCATCGGCAGCAAGCGCGCGCCGTCGTCGCTGACGGTGAGGCGGCGCCCGCCGCGGTAGAACAGCTCAACACCGTATTGGCTTTCGAGGTTGCGAATCTGGGTGGTGACGGTGGGCTGGCTCAAGCCGAGTTTTTTCGCCGCCTGGGTAATGCTGCCCAGGCGGGCGACCATAAAAAACGCCTTTAACTCAGCACTCAGCACACCGCCCTCTCATCGTCTATTTGCGCAACAGGCGCAGACCATTGAACACCACCAGCAGGCTCACGCCCATGTCCGCGAACACCGCCATCCACATGGTCGCCATGCCCAGGAAAGTAACTGCCAGGAAGATCGCCTTGATCACCAATGCCAGGGCGATGTTCTGCTTGAGGATACTCGACGTTTGCCGCGACAGACGAATGAATGCCGGAATCTTGCGCAGGTCATCGTCCATCAACGCCACGTCGGCGGTCTCGATTGCCGTGTCGGTGCCGGCTGCAGCCATGGCAAAGCCGATTTCGGCGCGGGCCAGGGCCGGAGCGTCGTTGATGCCGTCGCCGACCATGCCCACCCGGCGGCCTTGGCCGTAGAGGGTTTCGATCGCTTGCAGTTTGTCGGTGGGCAGCAGGTCGCCCTGGGCCTGATCGATGCCAACCTGCGCCGCAATCGCCTGGGCGGTGTGGGTGTTGTCGCCGGTGAGCATCAGGGTCTTGATGCCCAGTTCGTGCAGTTGCTGGATGGCTTCGCGGCTGCTGTCTTTTACCGTGTCGGCCACGGCGAACAGCGCCAACGGGCCGGACTTGTCGAGCAGCAGCACCACGGACTTGCCTTGTTTTTCCAGGGCGAACAGCTTTTCTTCCAGCGCCGGCGAGCACAGGCCCAGGTCCTCCACCAGACGGTGGTTGCCCAGGTGGTAGGTTTCGCCGTTGATGTCGCCACGCACACCGCGACCTGGCAGCGCCTCGAAGTTATCCACAACGTGGCTTGGCAGGTTTTTATCCACAGCTGCCTTGGCGATAGCCAGCGACACCGGGTGGTCGGAGCGCCCGGCCAAGCTGGCCGCCAGGGCGGGCGCGCTGTCTTCGACGTTGGGGAACAGTGCCAGGTAATCGGTTTGCACCGGTTTGCCGTGGGTGATAGTGCCGGTCTTGTCGAGGGCCAGGTAGTCGAGCTTGTAACCACCTTCCAGGTACACGCCGCCCTTGATCAGGATGCCTTTGCGTGCCGCTGCCGCCAGGCCGCTGACGATGGTCACCGGGGTGGAAATCACCAAGGCACAAGGGCAAGCGACCACCAGCAATACGAGGGCACGGTAGATCCAGTCGAACCACACACCGGCCATGAACAGCGGCGGGATAATCGCCACACCCAGGGCAAACAGGAAGACTGCCGGGGTGTAGACCTTCGAGAAGCTGTCGACAAAGCGCTGGGTCGGCGCCCGTGCGCCCTGGGCCTGTTCCACCGCGTGGATGATTCGCGCCAGGGTGGAGTTGTTGGCGGCTGCGGTGACCTTGTACTCAAGGGAACCGGCCTGGTTGATGGTGCCGGCGAAGACCTTATCGCCCACGGTTTTTTCAATCGGCAGGCTTTCGCCGGTGATCGGCGCCTGATCAATGGTGGATTGGCCGGCGGTGACTTCACCGTCCAGGCCGATGCGCTCGCCGGGTTTTACCCGCACGATGGCGCCCAATTCAATGCTTTTTACTTCCTGTTCAAGCCATGAGCCGTCGGCCTGCTGCACCGTGGCCTGTTCCGGCGTCATTTGCATCAAGCCGCTGATGGCATTACGCGCACGGTCCAGGGACTTGGCTTCGATCAGCTCGGCCACCGTGAACAGGAACATCACCATGGCCGCTTCCGGCCACTGGCCGATCAGGATCGCGCCAGTCACCGCGATGCTCATCAGCGCGTTGATGTTCAGGTTGAGGTTTTTCAGGGCGATCCAGCCCTTTTTATAGGTGGTGAGGCCGCCGCTGAGGATCGATACCAGTGCCACCAGGGCAATCACCCAGGTCGGCGCCACGCCGGTGAAATGCAGCACTTCGGCGCCCAACGCGCCTACGCCGGACACCGCCAACGGCCACCAATGCTTCTTGGCAGGCGGCGCGGCAGCAGGTGTGCCCTCTTCGATAGGGTCGGCCTGCATGCCGATGGATTTGATCGCCGCGATGATCGGCGCAGTGCTCGGCAGGTCATGGGTGACGCCGAGGATGCGATTGATCAGGTTGAATTCCAGCTGCTGCACACCGGCGAGCTTGCCCAGTTTGTTCTGGATCAGCGTCTGTTCGGTGGGGCAATCCATGGCTTCGATGCGGAAAGTGCTCAGGCGCGAGCCGGCTGTCGGCGCTTCGCTCAGCGTAACCACTGCAGGCGCTGCCTTGCTGGAACAGCAGGAATCGCCAGGACCGCCATGCTCATGCTGTTTGACCGGCGTCAGCTTGGCGCCGTGGTCGTGGCTGTGGTCATGGCTATGATCATGAGCATGGTCGTGCGGGTGATCATGTTTTTTCGGGGTGTGGATGGAATCGCTCATTCTGTCGCGTCCGTAGAGGTGCCTGTTGCCAAGTAAAGACCCTGTAGCCACTATAGGGTCAAGCAACCATTTGGAGATTGCTGCGATGAAGATCGGCGAATTGGCCAAACTGACCGATTGTCAGGTAGAAACCATCCGTTATTACGAGAAAGAAGGCCTGCTGCCGCCCCCGGCCCGCACCGATGCCAATTATCGTGTGTACACCCAGGCGCACACCGAGCGGCTGATCTTTATCCGCAACTGCCGCAGCCTGGACATGACACTTGAAGAAATCCGCAGCCTGCTGGGGCTGCGCGACAGCCCTCAGGACCAGTGCGAGAGTGTGAATGCGTTGATCGACGAGCATATCCACCATGTAAAAGCGCGGATCGATGGGCTGTTGGCGCTGCAGGTGCAATTGCTCGACCTGCGCCAACGCTGCGGCGGTGGGCCTGATCTGGACCAGTGCGGGATTTTGCAGCGGCTGGAAGTCAGCGGCAGTGTGGCGGCCAGCGAGGCGGAGCCTTCACATGTGGGCAGAAGCCACGGGCATTAAGGTGCACACAGAACAACTGTGGGAGCTGGCTTGCCTGCGATAGCGGTGGATCAGAGGCATTTGTATCGCCTGACACTCCGCTATCGCAGGCAAGCCAGCTCCCACATAAGCCAGTTGCCACATTTTTAACCGAGACAGGCTTTAGATGGCGACGTCAGCCTTGATGCTCGGATCGGCGTCGTAGCCCACAATCTCGAAATCTTCGAACTTGTAGTCGTAAATCGACGCCGGCTTACGCTTGATTACCAGTTCCGGCAGCTTCTTCGGCGTGCGCGCCAACTGGGTGCGGATCTGTTCCATATGGTTGCTATAGGCGTGGGTGTCGCCAGTGGTGACGATGATCTCGTGCGGGATCAGGTCGCATTGCTGGGCCAGCATATGGGTCAGCAACGCCAGCGCGGCGGTGTTGTACGGCAGGCCGAGGAATACATCGGAGCTGCGGATGTACAACTGCATCGACAGATGGCCGTCATGCACAAACGCCTGGTACAGCAGGTGGCACGGCGGCAGGGCTTGCTTGCCGTTGCGCGCGTTTTCCTGCGGGCTCTTGGTTTCGTCCGGCAGGTATTCGACGTTCCAGCCGTGGAACAGGATGCGACGGCTGTTGGGGTTGTTCTTCAACGTGTCGACCATGTAGTCGATCTGGTTGATGGTGCCGCCGTCCTTGGTGGGCCAGGCGGTCCACTGCTCGCCGTACACCGGGCCAAGGTCGCCGTCTTCGGTGGCCCATTCGTCCCAGATTTTCACGCCGTTTTCGTTCAGCCACTTGATGTTGGTATTACCACTCAACATCCAGATCAATTCGTTGGCGATGCTTTTGAAATGAAGCTTCTTGGTGGTCAGCAGCGGGAAGCCGTCGGCCAAGTTATGCCGATACTGACGAGCAAACACGGCTTTGGTGCCGGTGCCGGTGCGATCGCCCTTGGTCAATCCATTGGTCACGACGTCGTTCAGTAGTTCGAGATATTGCTTCATGTTTTTACCCGTATCAAAGAAGCCGAGGCTCGCAAAAGCCTCGGCATTCGAATTTAAAGCGCGGCGTTCTTGATGCCTTGCGGGCGATTGTACGCCCACCACAGCAGGCCAAGGCCCGCCAGGATCATCGGCATGCTGAGGATCTGACCCATGGTCAGCCAACCCCACGCCAGGTAGCCCAGCTGTGCATCCGGCACGCGGACGAACTCGACGATGAAGCGGAAGATCCCGTAGAACAACGCAAACATGCCGGAAACCGCCATGGTTGGGCGTGGCTTGCGCGAGAAGATGTAAAGAATCAGGAACAGCGCCACACCTTCCAGGGCGAACTGGTAGAGCTGCGACGGATGGCGCGGCAGTTGGGCCGGGTCGCTGAAGGGTGGAAACACCATGGCCCACGGCACGTCGGTCGGCTTGCCCCACAACTCGGCATTGATGAAGTTACCGATGCGCCCGGCACCCAGGCCGATCGGCACGAACGGTGCGACGAAGTCCATCAGTTGGAAGAACGACTTGCCGTTGCGGCGGCCGAACCACCACGCAGCGATCATCACGCCGACAAAGCCGCCGTGGAACGCCATGCCGCCTTTCCACACCTCGAAAATCAGTGTCGGGTTGGCGATATAGGCCGGAAGATCGTAGAACAACACATACCCGAGGCGTCCGCCGACGATGACGCCCATCGACATCCAGAACACCATGTCGGAGAGCTTCTCCTTGGTCCAGGTCGGGTCAAAACGGTTCAGGCGCCGGGAAGCCAGCAGCCAGGCACCGCCGATGCCGATCAGGTACATCAACCCGTACCAATGGATTTGCAGCGGACCGATGGCCACGGCCACCGGGTTGATCTGCGGGTAAGGCAGCATTGCGACTCCTCGTTAAATCATTAGTCATGGCGCACCGGACCATGCCGGTGTGGGATTAAGCCTGCGTTACAGCCGCAATTTCAAATTAAGCCGCCGTTTCAAAATTAAAAGTCAGCACGCGCCCAATAGCCCGGCATGTTAACGGATGGAAGGCGCTCGGCCCAACTTCGATACGATGGATAGCCATCCGTTGTATGGGTAGAGTGAGCAAAACACAAAGGGAACGCCTATGTGCCTGATTGTTTTCGCCTGGCGGCCGGGCCACGCCCAGCCGCTGATCGTCGCGGCCAACCGCGATGAGTTCTACGCCCGCCCCAGCCTGCCGCTGGCTCAGTGGCCGGATGCGCCGCACGTCTACGCCGGTCGCGACCAGGAAGCCGGTGGCACCTGGCTTGGCGTAAACACCGACGGTCGTTTTGCTGCGCTGACCAATATTCGTGACCCGCACCAACCACCTGCGCGAAAGTCCCGCGGGGAGTTGGTGGCGCGCTTTCTCAGTGGATCGCTGCCAATTGACGAATATCTGGCCGATGTTAATGGCCGTTCGATTGAATATTCCGGCTTTAACCTGCTGGTAGGCACCCGGGATGAGTTGTGGCATTACAACGCCAATGAGACCGAGCCTACGCGGCTGGAGGCTGGGGTTTATGGGCTGTCGAATGCCGGGCTGAATACGCCATGGCCCAAATTGCTCAAGGCCAGGGCGGCGTTGAGTGAGCTGCTGGAGAACCCGCAGCCGCAGGCCTTGCTGGATATTTTGAGCGACCCGCAGACTGCGCCGTTTGCCGACTTGCCGGACACTGGCGTGGGCTTGGCGACCGAAAGCCTGCTCTCCAGCGTGTTTATCGCCAGCCCCAGTTATGGGACGCGGGCGAGTACGGCGCTGATTGTGAATGCCGATGGGTCGCGGCAGATGGTGGAGCGTAGTTTTGGGCCACTGGGTGGACGACTGGGAGAGGTCGAACTGAACATTTGATGGCGCTTGGGCTGCCGTCATCGCAGGCAAGCCAGCTCCCACATTTTGAACTGTGAACACAGTCAAATGTGGGAGCTGGCTTGCCTGCGATAGCGGTCTAGAGGGTTTTTGCAGATGCCGGATTGATCATCCGCGTCAGCCCCAGGTTCTTCAGCGCCAGCTGCAGTGAGCTGTGGATCACTTGCGGGTTGTCGATGGTCATCAACTCCGCCAGCAAGTCCTTGGCCATGCTCAGTTCAACCTGGCGCAGCATCCACTTCACCTTCGGCAAGTTGGTGGCGTTCATCGACAAGCTGTCAAAGCCCATCGCCATCAACAGCACCGCTGCCGCCGGGTCGCCGGCCATTTCGCCGCAGATACTCACCGGCTTGCCTTCGGCATGGGCGTCACGCACCACATGTTGCAAGGCTTGCAGCACCGCCGGGTGCAGGTAATCGTAGAGGTCGGCCACCCGTGGGTTGTTGCGGTCCACGGCCAGCAGGTACTGGGTCAAGTCATTGGAGCCGACCGACAGGAAGTCCACCTGCCGCGCCAGTTCTTTGGCCTGGTACACCGCCGCCGGAATTTCGATCATCACGCCAATCGGCGGCATCGGTACGTCGGCGCCTTCGTCGCGTACTTCGCCCCAGGCGCGGTGGATAAGATGCAGCGCCTCTTCCAGCTCGTGCGTGCCGGAGATCATCGGCAGCAGGATGCGCAGGTTGTTCAGACCTTCGCTGGCCTTGAGCATGGCGCGGGTCTGGACGAGGAAAATTTCAGGATGGTCGAGGGTTACACGAATACCGCGCCAGCCAAGGAAGGGGTTGTCTTCCTTGATCGGGAAATACGACAGTGACTTGTCGCCGCCGATGTCCAGGCTGCGCATCGTCACCGGCAACGGGTGGAAGGCGGACAATTGCTCGCGATAAATCGCCAGCTGCTCCTTCTCGCTCGGGAACCGTTGGTTGATCATGAACGGCACTTCGGTGCGGTACAGCCCCACGCCTTCAGCGCCGCGCTGTTGCGCCCGGGCCACATCGGCCAGCAAGCCGGTGTTGACCAGCAGCGGCACGCGGTGGCCATCGAGGGTTACGCACGGCAGCTCGCGCAGCGAGTCGAGGCCCAGCGCCAGTTGTTTCTCTTCTTCCACCACCTCGGCGTATTGCTTGCGCAGCAGCTCGCTGGGGTTGGTAAAGACTTCACCACGATGGCCGTCGACGATCATGTCGATGCCGTCGACCTTGGAATACGGCAGGTCCACCAGGCCCATCACCGTCGGAATACCCATGGCCCGAGCCAGGATCGCGACGTGGGAGTTACCCGAACCCAGTACCGACACCAAACCCACCAGTTTGCCTTCCGGCACTTCACCGAGCATGGTGGCGGTCAGTTCTTCGCTGATCAGGATGGTGTTGTCGGGGTAGACCAGGTTGGTGGTGCGGTCTTCCTGCAGGTAGGCCAGCAGACGGCGGCCGAGGTCGCGCACATCCGAGGCGCGCTCACGCAGGTAGGCGTCGTCCATCAGTTCGAAACGGTTGACGTGATCGGTGACCACCTGGCGCAGCGCGCCCTGTGCCCACTGGCCGGTCTTGATCACGGTTTTGACTTCGTTGCCCAGGGACGCGTCGTCGAGCATCATCTGGTACACGTCGAACAGCGCGCGCTCTTCGGGGCGCAGTTGCGTGGCCAGCTTGGTCGACAGGTTGCGCATGTCGGCGCGCACGCCTTCCAGGGCGGTCTTGAACAGTTTGATTTCGGCGTCGATGTCGTGGACCGTCTTGTCCGGCACCACATCGAGGTCGGCAGGTGGCAGCATGACCACCGCCGTACCGACCGCAGCGCCCGGCGAACCTGGCACGCCGACAAACTTGGCTTCCTGGATGCCCTTGCCCTGACGGCCCAGGCCACGGATCGAACCGGTCGCCTCGGCGTGGGCAATAACCCCGGCAAGCTGCGCGCTCATGGTCACGAGGAAGGCTTCTTCACCTTCGTCGAACTGGCGACGCTCTTTTTGCTGGATGACCAACACGCCGACAACGCGGCGGTGGTGAATAATCGGCGCGCCGAGGAACGAGGCGTAGCGCTCTTCACCGGTTTCGGCAAAGTAGCGATAACGCGGGTGATCGGCCGCGTTTTCAAGGTTCAGGGGTTCTTCACGCGTCCCCACCAGGCCAACCAGACCTTCATTGGGCGCCATGCTGACCTTGCCGATGGAGCGCTTGTTCAAGCCCTCGGTGGCCATCAGCACAAAACGATTGGTCTCTGGGTCCAGCAGGTAAACCGAGCAGACCTGGCTGCCCATGGCTTCCTTGACGCGCAACACAATAATCCCCAACGCCGCCTTGAGATCCTTGGCGGAGTTAACTTCCTGGACGATCTTGCGCAGCGTATTGAGCATGGCTCGGGGTCGAACTCCGTCGTCAGTCGCGCGCTAAAAGGCGCGGGGCAAGCTCTTTGAGAGCGCGACGATAAACCTCGCGCTTGAATGTCACCACCTGGCCCAACGGGTACCAATAGCTGACCCAACGCCAGCCATCGAACTCCGGTTTACCGGTCAAATCCATCCGCACCCGCTGCTCGTTGGAGATCAGGCGCAAAAGAAACCATTTCTGCTTCTGGCCGATGCACAGCGGTTGGCTGTGGGTACGCACCAGGCGTTGCGGCAAACGATAGCGCAACCAGCCACGGGTACAGGCCAGAATTTGCACATCTTCGCGCTCAAGGCCGACTTCTTCATTCAACTCACGGTACAAGGCGTCTTCAGGGGTTTCGTCGGGGTTGATTCCACCTTGAGGAAACTGCCAGGCATCTTGGTTGATTCGGCGAGCCCATAGCACCTGTCCGGCATCATTCGTAAGAATAATCCCGACATTAGGACGGAAACCATCGGGGTCGATCACGGCAACAACCTCGCAAACGCATGTCGCCGCATTGTTCCACAAAGGTTGTTCCAGCGGCAACGAGGCTTCTTACCTTATGTGCACTCTTGTGAAAAGACCGTATTCTGGACGCCTTTTTACAGACTTTTCAGCGAGTAACTGCAATGCGCCTGGCTTTATTCGACTTGGACAACACGCTTCTCGGCGGTGACAGCGATCACGCGTGGGGCGATTACCTGTGTGAGCGGGGGATTCTTGACCCGGTGGCCTACAAAGCCCGCAACGACGAGTTCTACCAGGATTACCTGGCCGGCAAACTCGACAACGCCGCCTACCTGAACTTCAGCCTGGAAATCCTCGGCCGCACCGAGATGGCCCAACTGGACGAATGGCACCGCGACTTCATGCGCGACTGCATCACCCCACTGATGCTGCCGCTCGCCGCCGAGCTGCTGGCCAAGCACCGCGCTGCCGGTGACAAACTGGTAATCATCACCGCCACCAACCGCTTCGTGACCGCGCCGATTGCCGAGTTGCTGGGGGTTGAAACCCTGATCGCCACCGAGTGCGAGATGGAAAATGGCCGGTATACCGGGCGCAGCACGGATATCCCGTGCTTCCGCGAAGGCAAAGTGACGCGCTTGAATCGTTGGCTGGAAGAGACCGGGTACAGCCTGGAAGACAGCTACTTCTATAGCGATTCGATGAATGATTTGCCGTTGCTGGAACAGGTGACGCATGCGGTGGCGGTGGATCCGGACCCGAATTTGCGCGCTGAAGCCGAGAAGCGTGGCTGGCCGGTGATTACCCTGCGCGGCTGATGACGCCATCGCAGGCAAGCCAGCTCCCACATGTTGACCACATTCTCATGTTGGAACTCGGTCAAATGTGGGAGCTGGCTTGCCTGCGATGAAGTCACCTCGGTACCAAGCCCTACATCGGCTTGGCCACCATCAAATAGAAAATCACCAGAAACGCCAGAAACGCCGGCCAGCCCAGGCCAAACCACCAGCGCATATAGGTCGCGGCCTTGATCGGCATCGCCGTGCCATCGCGCAGCGCCTGCTCCGCCATCTTGTGCACACGAATCTGCAGCCACACCACCGGCAGCCAGCAGACACCCGCCAGCACATACAACGCGAACGTCCACTGCAACCAGCTCTGCTGCATCGACCAGCCCGCCAAGTACATCAAGCCGATGCCACTCAACGGCTGAAAAACCGCCGTGGTCGTGGTAAATGCCCAATCCGCGAACACCAAGTGTTTGAAGGTGACCGCGATCACTTCCACCTTGCCGCTGCGCCAGGCGCGCAAGGCGTAATACGCCGAGCCCGCACCCAGGCCAAACAGGATGGTCGAGGACAGGATATGCAGGGTTTTCAACAGCAGGTAAGCGTTCATCGGCGGGGCTCGGTCGAAAAAGGTTCAGTCCAGAGGAGCCAAAGGGCCGCCACCATGAGTACCAGATTTTTGGCGACTGCCGCGTAAGGATCAAACCAGTAATGGGGCAGGACTATGCTGATAATCACGGTATAGCCGCCCATCAACAGTAATTGCAGGATCAGCGCCGACCTGCGCCAGCGCGCAACCAACAACCCCAGGCCCAGCAGGCCATCACACACCGCCCCGGCGATCACGGCCACTGTCGCCCAAGTGCCCTGCACACCGGCCTCGGCCATGATGCGTAGACCCCAGGCGTAACCCGGCCCAACGCAGACCGCCGCCGTACCCAGCCAGATCAGCACCAATACCGCCAGCATCAGCGGGCGAATGGTGCGCTGGCTGCTTTGGGCCGCCGTGGGCCAGCCTTGCAGGCGTGAGGCTAACGGCGCGGCGGTGTAGCCGCAGACCGACGCCAGCACCTCGGGGTCGGCGACGTTATCCCGCTGAGCCAGGGCAATGCTTTGTGAGTTCAAGGCGCGCCAGCCCAGGCGATCACCCAGCCAGCCGCCCAAACCCAGCAATGGCGCTTGCAGGTATCGGCCTGCGCGCCAGCCTTGAGCGACGCGCAGGTGATCAATGACTTGAGCGAGCCGCATCGGCGCGGGCCCCACCACCGGCAGTACCAATGATTCGGCAGGCCACTGGCGCAACACGGCCAGCACCGCGCCGACCAGGTCGTCGATATGCACCGGCTGCAGTTGAGCGTTGAGGTCCAGCAATGGAATCAGCGGCCAGGGCGACAGCCCCGCCAACCAGGCGCTGCTGGCGCCCCCCTCGCCCACCACCAGCGAAGGCCGCAGCACCACGGCGGGTACGCCAAGGCTCAGCAGATAGTCGTCAGCAGCGCCTTTGCTGGCCAGAAATGGCACATCCGATTGCGCTGAGGCGCCGAGGGCAGAGATCTGCAACACTCGCACACCGTGACGGGCGGCCAGATCAAACAGCGCGCGGGCGCCCTGATCCTGGACGCGGCTCAGCTCGGCCGCATCCACGCTCAGCAACCCCGCCGCATTGATGACTAAATCGACCGACTCAGGAAACACCCAGCAACCTGGGTCGGCAGCCAACCGGCCCAAATCCAGCGCCTGCCATTGCACCCCTGGCCAGCCCTGACTGACAGGCTTGCGACACGTCGCGATCACACTGTGCCCAGCCTGCTGCAGGGCGCGCAGCAAGTGGCCACCGACAAAGCCGGTGGCGCCGACAAGCAGAATATTCATCCCGTTAAACCGGCTTGGCACCCATCAACCCGGCAATCGCCACAAACCCCACCAGGCTGACCACCGCCAGCACCAGGGTGAAATTCAGACTACCGCCCTCGCCCTTACGCAGGCGATTAAGCCGCGCCACCAGCCAGAACCACGCCAGTGCGGCCACGGTGTAGAGAATGCTGGAACCCAAAATCCAGGTTTGCCCCAGCGGCCAGCCGAGCAGATGCACCAGCCACCAGCCAGTGAACGGCATGCTGACCACGCAAACCCCCATCAGCAACCACACGAACGCCCAGGGGCGCTGCACGGTAACCGTCGGGCCGGCGCTGCGTTTGCGCCAGGCCAGTACCGCCAGCCCGAGGCCGCTGAGCAACAGCAACACGGTGGCGGTGATGTGAATAACCTTGAGGGTGGTCAGCGTTTCCATGGTCTTGATTCCTTAAAGGCCGCCCAGTCAGCGTAGTCGCTCAACCGAGGAACAGCTGGTAAGCCGGGTTTTCGCTCTCATCCCAATACGGGTAGCCGATTTCAGCCAACGCGGCCGGCACCAGGTGGCGCTCGTCCGCCGGCACTTGCAGGCCTGCAACCACACGGCCGTCAGCCGCGCCGTGGTTGCGATAGTGGAACATCGAGATGTTCCAGCGCCCGCCTAATTTGTTAAGAAAGTTGAACAGTGCGCCGGGACGCTCGGGGAATTCGAAGCGAAACACCAGCTCGTCACTGACTTTGGCCGCATGCCCGCCCACCATATGGCGAATGTGCAACTTGGCCAGCTCGTTTTCGGTCAGGTCCAGCACCGGGAAACCCTGACTGGTGAGGCTGGCGATCAACGCGCTGCGCGGGTCGTTTTCCGGATGAGTCTGCACACCCACGAAAATGTGCGCCTCGCGGCCGGAGTGGTAGCGGTAGTTGAATTCGGTGATCTGGCGCTTGCCCACGGCCTCGCAGAACGCCTTGAAGCTGCCCGGCTGCTCGGGGATGGTCACGGCGATGATGGCTTCGCGGCCTTCACCCAACTCGGCGCGCTCGGCCACATGGCGCAGGCGGTCGAAGTTGACGTTGGCGCCGGAGTCGATGGCCACCAGGGTCTGCCCGGTCACACCACGGGTTTCCACGTATTTCTTGATACCCGCTACGCCCAGCGCGCCCGCAGGCTCGGTGATGGAGCGGGTGTCGTCGTAGATGTCCTTGATGGCCGCGCAGATTTCGTCGGTGCTGACGGTGATCACTTCGTCTACATAGTCTTTGCAGATATCAAAGGTGTGCTGGCCGATCTGCGCTACCGCCACACCGTCGGCAAAGATGCCGACGGTCGGTAGCACTACGCGCTCGCCTGCGGCCATGGCGGCTTGCAGGCAGTTGGAGTCGTCCGGCTCGACGCCGATGATCTTGATTTCCGGGCGCAGGTATTTCACATACGCCGCAATCCCGGCGATCAGGCCGCCGCCGCCCACGGGTACAAAAATCGCGTCCAGAGGCCCAGGGTGCTGGCGCAGAATCTCCATCGCCACGGTGCCCTGCCCGGCAATGGTGTGCGGATCATCGTAGGGGTGAATGTAGACGTAGCCTTTTTCGTCGACCAGTTTGAGCGAGTAGGCCAGGGCTTCCGGGAAGGAATCACCGTGCAGCACCACTTTGCCGCCACGCGAGCGCACGCCTTCAACCTTGATTTCCGGGGTGGTCTTGGGCATCACGATGGTGGCTTTCACCCCCAGCACCTTGGCCGCCAGAGCCAGGCCCTGGGCGTGGTTGCCCGCCGAGGCGGTGACCACACCGCGCGCGCGTTCTTCAGCACTCAGTTGCGTGAGTTTGTTGTAGGCACCGCGAATCTTGAACGAGAACACCGGCTGCAAGTCTTCACGCTTGAGCCAGACCTTGTTGCCCAGCCGCTCGGAGAGCTGGCGAGCGGTCTGCAAGGGGGTTTCTACGGCAACGTCGTAAACGCGCGAGGTAAGGATCTTTTTGACGTACTGTTCAAGCATCGGCGGGAATCACTGGGCGAGTTGGGCAGGGCCAAGGAGTCTAACCCGGCTTTTGGCCGGGCGACCACACGAATCCCGAGGTTTTGTTGGGTTATACTCGCCGCCCTCGATAACTCCCCGCCCGTTCCGGAGCCCGCATGACCCAGGATCAACTCAAACAGGCAGTGGCCCAAGCCGCTGTCGATTTAATCCTTCCTAAACTCGACGATAAAAGCATCGTCGGTGTCGGCACCGGCTCCACCGCCAACTGCTTTATCGACGCGCTGGCCCAGCACAAGGGCGCATTCGACGGCGCCGTGGCCAGCTCCGAAGCCACCGCCGCGCGCCTCAAAGGCCATGGCATTCCAGTGTACGAGCTCAATACCGTGAGCGACCTGGAGTTCTACGTCGACGGCGCCGATGAAAGCGATGAGCACCTGAACCTGATCAAGGGCGGCGGCGCAGCCCTGACCCGCGAGAAGATTGTTGCGGCCGTGGCCAAGACCTTTATCTGCATCGCCGACGCCAGCAAGCTGGTGCCGGTGCTCGGCGCCTTCCCGCTGCCGGTGGAAGTGATCCCGATGGCCCGCAGCCACGTGGCCCGCGAGCTGGTGAAACTGGGCGGCGACCCGGTGTACCGCGAAGGCGTGTTGACCGACAACGGCAATATCATCATTGATGTGTTCAACATGCAGATCACCAACCCGGTGGAGCTGGAGACGCAGATCAATGCGATCGTTGGCGTGGTGACCAATGGCCTGTTCGCGGCGCGCCCGGCGGATGTGTTGCTGTTGGGCACTTCTGAAGGCGTGAAAACCCTTAAAGCCTAAAGCTCAGCGCTAATTTCCTGTGAAGACAGGGCTTGTGTGGGAGCGGGCTTGCTCGCGAATGCGGTGTATCAGTGCCAGATCAGTTGGCTGACACACCGCATTCGCGAGCAAGCCCGCTCCCACATTTTGATTTGTGCTCGACTCGGACTCAATGTAACAAAACCGCTACTTTTCGCAGCACCCCTCGCCAAAACCGTGCGCCACGTCACGGCATCCCACGCCTTTATTGGTATCAAATCCGTTACAAATTACAGTCAGGCGACCCACGCGTTTAACAATGCGCCACTTCGCGCTCGCCCAGGGAATGAGGCGCGCATTGTGCAAAGGGTCTGGGCTGGAAAACCTCAATCACCTCAAGGAAGACCTTGTGATAAAGCCCCTAGCCCTCGCGATCAGCGTGGTCGGCAGCCTGCTGTCGGCGCAAACCCAGGCCTATGATTACGGCCAGCACGCCAATACCACCCTGGAAAAGCTGATCAACGATTACCCCGGCCGGTATCGCGGCACGGCCAATTTCGCCGGCGCGGCGGATTGGATGCAAAGCCAGATGGGTTCGGCCTACAACCTCAGTCGCCAGAACTTCACCTGGAACAACGGCACCCGGGCCTCGCAAAACGTGGTGGCCTATGCTGCCGGCACTAAACCGCAATACGTGGTGATCGGCGCGCACTTTGACACCTACTTCGGCCGCCCGACCTTACAAGGCCTGGACGACAACGGCTCCGGCGCCAGCGTGCTGACCGAAGTGGCGAAGAACCTTGGCGGTTTGCAGCTGGAAAACGGCCTGCAAGTGGTCGCCTTCGGCGCCGAAGAAGAAGGCCTGCGCGGCTCCAAGGCCTTTGTCGATTCACTCAGCGCCAGCCAGCGCGCGAACATGCTGGCGATGATCAACCTCGACAGCCTGATCACCGGCGACATGATGTACGCCCACGCCGGCCAGAACAGCACCGCCAACCCCGCGCTGGCATCGCTGCGCGAACACACCTTCCAGATCGCCAGGGAATTGAACATCCCGTTGTTCACCAACCCCGGCCTGGACCCGCAATACCCCAAGGGCACGGGCTGCTGCAGTGATGGCGAGCCGTTCGAACCGCTGAAGATCCCGATTTTGTACATCGAAGCCACCAACTGGGAGCTGGGCGATCTGGACGGCTACACCCAGACCAACAACCCGAAAATCCCCGGCGGCTCCACCTGGCACGACCCGGCAGAAGACAACAAAACCGTGCTGACCAATGCCTTCGGCCAGGCACGCATCGACCAGCGCCTGCGCGACTATTCGCGCCTGCTTAGCCGCCTGGTGTTGGAGCTGACCAACGCCGACCTGCTGGCCTCGACCGCCTCGGGTGGCGCCGTTGCGCGCAACATGCAGGACAACCTGCAACGCCAGCATCAGGCCATGGTGCGCCTGCATGATCGCCGTTGGTTGACCTTGCAAGCGGCCAGCCGTGAGGTCGGAAGCTTCGACGGCGAAATCGGCATGGACGGCGAATACACCCCGGACAGCGGCTTCGACAGCCCGCTCAACCGCGATGCCCGACGCCTGGGCGTGCACGCCTTGGGCGACTATCAGCTCACCTCAAGCCTGAACATCGGCGCCAGCCTCAGCTACCTCAATGGTCGTGACAAGCTCGAGCAACGCGGCAAACTCGACAGCGACACCTGGCAGGCCGCGGTCTATGCCTTGCTCAACGATGGCGGGCCAAGCTGGTTGGCGGGCGACTTGAGCGTCGGCCATACGCGCTTTGAGGCCAAGCGCAACCTGCTGATCCAGGCCAATGGCGGTCCGGTGCTGCTCAATCAGCAACTGAGCGGCAATACCGACGCGCTGTCCCTGGGCGCGCGCGTACTCGGCGGTTATGACTTCGACTTCGGCGCGATCAAGAGCGGGCCGTTCGCCGGGCTGGATTACAGCCATTCGCGCATCGACAAGTTCCACGAGAAACAGAACCTGCGCACGGCACTGGAGTACGAAGAACAGTCTTTCGATTCCCTGGAAGCCAGCCTCGGCTGGCGCGTGCGCGGTGCCGTCGCGCTGCCCTATGGCTTGAGCCTGCTGCCTTACGGCGACGTCGCCTGGGTCAAGGAACTGGCTGACGGGCGCCTCGATGACCTGCAATTGACTGCCAGCGCCGATGGCCAGGCACGCACCGCCAAGCTGGGTTCCGTGGACAAGAGCTTCGGCCGCGCACAAGTCGGCAGCCAGTTGGCGATTACCCCGCAGTTGGGTGTTTACGCCGAGGTCAACAGCCGCCTTGGGCATGCCGAGGGCAGCCAGACCGGCTACTCCCTGGGCGTGCAATGGATGTTTTGATCAGGGCTTTTTGAACACGTAAAACAGGTTCGGCTCGCTGACCAGGTACAGCGAGCCCTCGTCATCCATGGCGATCCCCTCAGCCTGAGGCACACGTTTTTTCAGGCCATGGCGCCCGTTGAGCAGGGAAAGACTGCTTAACGGGCGACCATCGATGTCCAGCTCCAACACCAGGAACGACTCATCCGACAGCGCCAGCAAATGCCCGCTGCGCTCGTCGTATTGCAGGCTCGACAGATCACGCACAAACAACCCGGCATCGCGCTTGGGGTTGTTGATCACATGCACCGAGTAGGTTTTTTCCGGTTTGAAATGGGGAAACCCGTGCACCTCGTAAATCAGCATCGGGTCGCGCTCCTTGGCCACGAACAGGCGCTTGCCCACCGAGTCGTAAGCCAGCCCCTCGAAACCCTTATTGCCGCCAAGGTGTACGCCCAGGGTCATCTGCTCCGCATCGGCGGCGTCGAGAAATTGGGTGTCGTCATTCACGTGCACCTTGATCAGCCGCTGCTGGGCTTCATCGCTGATCACATAAATGTTGTCACTGATGAACTCAACCGCCTCGGCATCGCCAAAGCCCACCAACGGGATCCGCCGCAGGATCCTGCCATCCAGCGACAGCTCGATCAGCTCGGCGTTTTTGTTGGTCACCGTAAACAGGCTTTTGCGTATCGGGTCGTACGTGAGGGCCGAGACATCATCGTCGAGCCCTTCGATGACCTTGGCTTCCAGGCTGACCCGGTAATCATTCAAGCCAATGGAGCGCTCATCGGCAGGATGACGCCAGTTTTGAAGGTTGAACCAGGCCCGCTCGAACAAGCGAAAGTTCTGCGCGACCGCCCCGGCAATCACCAGGGCGAGCAGCAACAGGATAAAAAACGCGGGTTTGGGGCGGGCGAGTCGACGCATCAGGCAAGCTCAAAGTCAAAAAGTGGCGAATAAGTATCACGCCCGTCTGAATTTAAACTTAAACGCAGTCGACTGTCTGGCGAATGCCGCTGATAGCGAAGTATCCGACGTAATCGTCGGCTATTTCTGCTTCTCGAAACGATAGAACAGGTTCGGCTCACTGACCATGTACAAGGTGCCGGCTTCGTCCATGGTCACGCCTTCGGCACGCGGGATGGTGTTTTTCAGGCCATTGAAGCCGCCGAGCAGGGTCATGAAGCTGACTTGCTCGCCGTGCTCGTCCAGCTCAAGCAGCAGGTGGGAATCGGCCGACAACACCAGCAAATGCCCGGTGCGCGGGTCGACGGCCAGGGCCGAGAGGTTGCGCATGTCCAGCTCGGTGCTGGCGATCTTCTGCTTATCGCCGGTCAGCGTGGCGCCATCGCTTTTCCAGGTGAACAGCGCCGGTGGGCGCTCTTCGCCGAGCACGATCTGCTGGTTGCGCTTATCCCAGGTCACGCCTTCAAATGCCTTGTTCTGGTCCTTGGAGGGGCCCAGGTCATAGTGCTTGAAGTCGGCATAGTTCAGTTGCTGAGTGCTGGCGTCGACGTTCACCACGCTCAGGGTGTGCATGCGCTCGTCGACAATGGCCATCAGGCCGTTTTCCATCACTGTCACGCCTTCCGGGTTGCTCCAGCCGTTGAGCGGCATCTTGCGCAGCACGTCGCCTTGCAGGTTCAGCTCAACCAGGAAAGGGTTTTTGCCCATCACGGAAAACAGGGTTTTGGTCTGCGGGTTGTAGGACAGGTCCGAAGCCTCATCCTTTTCCATGCCCGGCAGCAATTTGCCATCGATCACCGCATGGTAATCCGGCAGCCAGACGCTGGCCTGGCGTTCGGCCGGGGTTTCGAAGCGCTCAGCGAGCCACAGCACCCCACGGTCGTCCCAGTGCATCGCCCAGGCAATGCCGTAAACAATGGCCCCGACCAGAAACAGCCAGGAATACCAACGCAGGGCAAAACGCGAACGGGGCTTGGAAGTGAGGGTAGGCAGGGACACGGCCATTGAGCGCTTTTCCGCAGAGTCAGCTTTAGGTGATAGCACAGGATCAACAAGCCCGCGCGCAGGAGACTGGGATTATCCGGATGGCGTGTGAAAAAAATGCAAAACCACAGCTGTCAAATGATCGTTCCCACGCTCCGCGTGGGAATGCCTCTCGTGACGCGCCGCGTCACGACCTCAAGAGCAGACGCAGAGCGTCCAGGGCTGCATTCCCACGCAGAGCGTGGGAACGATCTGTTAGCGAACGACGCTTTCGAAGCGGCTACCGCCACCCAATTCCAGCACCAACTCATCGCCCACATTCAACGGACCTACACCCGCCGGGGTGCCAGTGAGGATCACATCACCCGCCTGCAGCGAGAAGCAGCCGGCCATGTGCTGGATCATCGGGACAATCGGGTTGAGCATCTGCGAGCTGTTGCCGTCCTGGCGCACTTCGCCATTGATGGTCAGGCGAATGCCGATATCGGTCACGTCGGCAAAGGTGCTGCTGACCACAAAGGGGGCAATCACGGCGGCGCCATCGAAGGACTTGGCAATTTCCCACGGCAAACCCTTGGCTTTCAGCTCCGCCTGCTTGTCGCGCAGGGTCAAATCCAGCGCCGGGGCAAAGCCGGAAATGGCGTCCAGCACTTCTTCACGGCTGGGCTTGGTCGACAACGGTTTGCCGATCAGCACCGCGATTTCCGCTTCGTAGTGCACCGAACCGCGTTCGGTCGGAATGGCGAAACCGCCTTCCAGCGCAACCACGCAACTGCCCGGCTTGATGAACAGCAACGGCTCGGTCGGCACCGGGTTGTCCAGTTCCTTGGCGTGTTCGGCGTAGTTACGCCCGATGCACACCACTTTGCCCAGGGGAAAGTGGATGTTGGTGCCGTCGACATACTTGTGCTGGTAGCTCATGAAACGACTCCTTCAGGGCGGTTAAACAGCGAAGATCTTGCCAGGGTTCATGATCCCGTTCGGGTCGAACACCGCTTTCACTGCTTTCATGTATTCGATTTCAACCGGGGAACGGCTGTAAGTCAGGTAATCGCGCTTGGTCATGCCCACGCCGTGTTCGGCGGAGATCGAGCCGTTGTACTTCTGGACGGTCTCGAACACCCACTTGTTGACGGTGGCGCACTTGGCGAAGAACTCGTCCTTGCTCAGGTTTTCCGGCTTGAGGATGTTCAGGTGCAGGTTGCCGTCACCGATGTGGCCGAACCAGACGATTTCGAAGTCCGGATAGTGTTCGCCGACGATCGCATCAATTTCTTTCAAGAACGCTGGCACTTTCGAGACAGTGACCGAAATGTCGTTCTTGTACGGCGTCCAGTGGGAAATGGTCTCGGAGATGTACTCGCGCAGTTTCCACAGGTTGTGCAGCTGGGTTTCGCTCTGGCTCATCACGCCGTCCAGCACCCAGCCCTGCTCTACGCAGTGCTCGAAGGTTTCCAGGGCGTGGTTGGCGACTTCTTCGGTGGTGGCTTCGAATTCCAGCAGCGCGTAGAACGGGCACTCGGTTTCAAACGGCGCCGGCACGTCGCCACGGCCCATGACCTTGGCCAGGGCTTTGTCGGAGAAGAATTCAAAGGCAGTCAGGTCCAGTTTGCTCTGGAACGCGTGCAATACCGGCATGATCGAGTCGAAATCGGTGGTGCCGAGCACCATGGCGGTGAGGTTTTTCGGCGCACGGTCAAGGCGCATGGTGGCTTCGACCACAAAGCCCAACGTACCTTCGGCGCCTATAAACAGCTGGCGCATGTCGTAGCCGGTGGCGTTCTTGATCAGGTCGCGGTTCAGTTCCAGCACGTCACCCTTGCCGGTGACCACTTTCATGCCGGCCACCCAGTTGCGGGTCATGCCGTAGCGAATCACCTTGATCCCGCCGGCATTGGTGCCGATGTTGCCGCCAATCTGGCTCGAACCCGACGAAGCGAAGTCCACCGGGTAGTACAGGCCTTTTTCTTCGGCGACGTTCTGCAGTTGCTTGGTGACCACGCCCGGCTGGCACACGGCGGTGCGGTCGGTGAGGTTCACGTCGAGGATCTGGTTCATGTAGTCGAACGAGACGACCACTTCACCATTGGCCGCCACCGCAGCGGCCGACAGGCCGGTACGCCCGCCCGATGGCACCAGCGCCACCTTGTGTTCATTGGCCCAACGGACGATGGCCTGCACCTGCTCGATGGTCTTGGGGAACACGATAGCGGTCGGCGCAGGGGCGAAGTGCTTGGTCCAATCCTTGCCGTAAGCCTCCAGGGAGTCTGCATCGGTCAGCACTTTGCCGGGCTCAACCAGGGTCTTTAGCTCATCAATCAGGGCAGGATGGGTCATCGACGGAACTCTCGAACAATTCATGGTCATCCTGAGAACGCTTCACGTCGCAGGAATGGGTGTTTAGCGGGGCACGTATGCTAGCATACCGCCCCCGCAGGACAGAGCCCAAGGGCGTTTCTGCGGTGACGGCTTTCCTGCCGTCCGGGTCAGCTCTTGTGCACTGATTCAAGGCACTAACTGCTCGATTCCCTGCCATTTTTCTCCGGGATACAGGTTTACGCAGATGAGCAAGACTTCTCTCGATAAGAGCAAGATCAAGTTCCTTCTTCTGGAAGGCGTCCACCCATCGGCTGTCGACGTACTGAAAGCCGCTGGGTACTCCAGCATTGAGTACATCACCAGTTCTCTGCCGGAAGCCCAGTTAAAGGAAAAGATCGCCGACGCGCACTTTATCGGCATTCGCTCCCGCACTCAGCTGACCGAAGAGATCTTCGACCACGCCAAGAAACTCGTGGCCGTCGGCTGTTTCTGCATCGGCACCAACCAGGTCGACCTAAACGCTGCGCGCGAGCGCGGCATTGCGGTGTTCAACGCACCGTACTCCAACACCCGTTCCGTTGCGGAGCTGGTATTGGCCGAGGCGATCCTGTTGCTGCGCGGCATTCCTGAGAAAAACGCTTCCTGCCACCGTGGCGGCTGGATCAAAAGCGCGGCGAACTCCTTCGAAATCCGTGGCAAAAAGCTGGGTATCGTCGGTTACGGTTCGATCGGCACGCAGCTGTCGGTGCTGGCTGAAGGCTTAGGGATGCAGGTGTTCTTCTACGACACCCTGACCAAGCTGCCATTGGGCAACGCCACGCAAGTGTCGAGCCTGACCGAGCTGCTGGGCATGTCCGACATCGTGACCCTGCACGTACCGGAAACCGCTGAGACCCAGTGGATGATCGGCGAGAAGGAAATCCGCGCCATCAAAAAGGGCGGCATCCTGATCAACGCGGCACGCGGCACTGTGGTTGAGTTGGACGCCCTGGCCGACGCGATCAAGGACAAGCACCTGATCGGCGCCGCTATCGACGTGTTCCCGGTAGAGCCACGCTCTAACGACGACATCTTCGAAAGCCCGCTGCGTGGCCTGGACAACGTGATCCTGACGCCGCACATCGGCGGCTCCACCGCTGAAGCCCAAGCCAACATCGGCCTGGAAGTATCGGAAAAGCTGGTCAAGTACAGCGACAACGGTACCTCGGTGTCTTCGGTCAACTTCCCCGAAGTGGCGCTGCCGGCTCACCCTGGCAAGCACCGTCTGCTGCACATCCACCAGAACATTCCTGGGGTGATGATGGAGATCAACAAGGTCTTCGCGGAAAACGGCATCAACATCTCCGGTCAGTTCCTGCAGACCAACGAGAAGGTTGGCTACGTGGTGATCGACGTCGACGCCGAGTACTCGGACCTGGCGCAAGAGAAGCTGCAGCACATCAACGGCACTATTCGTAGCCGCGTGTTGTTCTAACGCTTTGAACGCTGCACAAAAAAGGGAGCCTTTCGGGGCTCCCTTTTTTTGTCTGAACAAATCTTACTTGACGTTAACCGTGATGACTTTGGAGGCTACAGTCGGGTTGAACTGCATGTGCAGTTTGTCGCCGGCTACCAGTTGCAAGGTGTGCTTGCCTGGGGTGAGGGTCAGCTCGGTTTCGGTCTGGGCCTTGCCGTAGTGGATCACGGTGTCGGTGGCCGGGATCGGCACGCTGGCGTCCGGCAGCTCTTTCTGGTCGATCAGCAGGTGGTGGTGGCCGGTGCCTGGGTCCTGGCTGGTCGCTGGCGCCAGTTTCAGGCCTTCCATGCCGAACTTCACAGTGAAGGTTTTATCGACAGTGGCGCCGTCTTTGGGCGACACGATAAAGACTTTGGCGCCTTCCGGTGGCGCGCTGCGCGGGATACCGTCGGCAGCTGTAGCCAACATCGAAGCACCCAGCAAGAGGCTGGCCAGGGTTGCACGGGACAAAAGGGCTTTCATTCGCTTCTCCAGTTTTACGGTGAAATCTGTAGGGTTATGACAACTTCGCGACAAATTGCTGTCCAAGGCACTCAACACCATAGCAAGCGATGCTCAATGGCGCCTCGCACGCACAAATTCTTTAGGAGCGACCATGCGCTTTGTGCCTGGCCTTGTACTTTTACTGCCCCTGTTGAGCCCACTGGCTCACGCCGAACTGATCGATGACGTGTTTGATCGCGGCGAACTGCGCATTGCCCTGGAGGCCAACACCCCGCCTTACAACTTCAAGGACGGTGACAAGCTAACCGGTTTTGAAGTGGAGCTGGGTGAACAATTAGCCAAGGAAATGGAGGTTCGCCCCTCGTTCATCACCGTCGATGACGCCGACCTGTTGCCGGGCGTCGAAAGCGGCAAGTTCGACGTGGCCATCAACCATATCGCTATGACTGCCGCGCTGCAGGATCGGTTCGATTTCAGTCAGGCCTATAAGCAAACACCTGAGCTGGCCATTCCATTCCAAAAGGGCAACCCGGCCTTCAAAAGCAGCCTGGACAATGCATTGCAGCGGGTGAAGGCCGATGGCCGCTTGAAGGCGCTGACGCAGAAGTGGTTTGCACCTGAGTGAAACACAGTCGATGTGGGAGCTGGCTTGCCTGCGATGGCGGCATGCCAGTCGACACCGCTATCGCAGGCAAGCCAGCTCCCACATTTGATCTGGGTTGAACCTCAAAGTTGTGCCAGGGCAATTGCCGCCTCAGGCAACTCCAGCTCACTGAACACCCGCACGCCATGGCGCTTGAGCAGCGCCGCCGTCACGCCTTCGCCGCTGACCTTTACACCGCTGAAGGTGCCGTCATAGGTCAGCAGGTTGCCGCAGGACGGGCTATTGGCCTTGAGAATCGCGATGCGGATGTTATGCCGCTGCGCCAACGCCAGCGCCTGGCGGGCGCCGTCGAGGAAAGCGGCGCTGAAGTCTTCGCCCTCGGCCGTCAGCACTTGCGCACGCCCTTCCCACACATCTATACCCTGCCCGCCGGGGATCTCAGCGGGAGGCCGCGGGGTCGGTAAACCGCCTGACACTTCCGGGCAGATCGCAACCACCCGGCCTTCGGCCTGCCAGGCCGCCAATTGATCGAAGGGGCCGCTGGCGCCACCGTCGTAGCGCACCTTGTGCCCGAGCAGGCAGCGGCTGATCAGAATCTTTTCCATGTTTAAAACGGCTCGTTACCGCGTCGGCGAAACCAGCCGGTCAGGGACAGGCGTTCACGCGTGGCGGGCAGGACTTCGTGGGGCACCTCCCCCGACAGGAACACCACCAGGCTACCGCCGGTGGGCACCACATCGTATTCCACGCCGCCCTTGAGGTACATGCGCAACTGGCCGCCATGCTCAGGCAACCAGGCGTCATTCAAATAGACCACCGCCGAGACCATGCGCCGGTCATCGTCGCGAAAACGGTCCAGGTGCTTGAGGTAAAACGCCCCTGGCGGGTACATCGCGAAGTGGCTTTCGAAATCTTCCAGGCCCAGGAACAGGCTGCGGTTCATGGCCAGGCGCAGGTTGTCCATCACGCTCATGTAGGTCTCGCATACGGCAGCGTCGCCCTCCTCCAGCCACTGGATATGGTCACCCCGAATGCCCTCGCGTATCTCCTGCGCGGGTCCGCGTCCTACAGCCGCCGGAGCCAATTCACCCTCAGCCGCACGTTTACGGCACTCAGCCGCCAACTCCAGGGTCAGAGCCTGGGGCAGGAAGCCGTTCTGCTGCGACCAACCTTTTTCGGCCAGGTCGTCGACGATGCGTTGCAGCAGCGGGTGTTCGAGGGATATTTGCATGGCGCGCATAGTATCCATACGCCTATGAATCCGACAGAGCCGCCGAGCGTCTGAACACACTTTAGTCAGGTGACTGATAGGATTTCTCGACAAATCCTACGCCCGACACGGACAATAGTGGCCGACTGACAGGAGTCCCTATGCGTCGTTTGTTTTTTTCCTTGCTGATGTTCTGCGTTTTGCCCGCTTGGGCAGACGGCCACGACCAGTTGTACAAGGTCGCCGGCTGGGCCGAACAACGTGCGCATTTCAATGACGCCCTCAGTGCCGCCCAGCAACGCTACCGCAATAGCCTGCCGCCGGCGGTGTACCAGGCGCTGGTGGACAACAGCAATAAACGCTTCGCCGCCCAGGCCATGGATCAGCGGGCCGAGGCGCAATTGCGCAAAAACCTGATGGACCCGAAACCGGCCCTGGCGTTTTTCCAGTCGCCATTGGGCCGCAAAATCGTCGCCGCCGAACTGCTGGCCACACGCCGCGACCAACTGGCGAAAAATGCCAAGGGCCTGCCGCACATTGAAGCCGACGCCACCCGTAGCCTGATCATCGGCCACCTGGCCCAGGCGCTGCCGGCCCGTGAAGCCGGTGCGGAAGTCAGCCTGGCGATTGCCGGCGTGGCGGCCGACAGCTTGAGCCAGATGATTCCCGGCCTGTTGGGCGGCGGTCAGGCGCAAGGCATGTTGAACGGCCAACGTGAGCGGCTGATGCAGCAGATCGGCAATGACCTGAACAACACGCTGCTGTACGTCTACCGAGATTTATCCGACCCGGAGCTGGAGGAATTCGCTACGTTTGCGGAGTCGCCTGAAGGTCGGTCGTATTACAAGGCGGCGCTGGCCGCGATTCGCGCCGGCTTGGCGGTCGGCCAGAGCACCTCCAGCCTGACGCAATAAGTAATGTGGAAACAGGCTTGTGTGGGAGCTGGCTCCCACAGAAAAACAGCTCTTCAGCGCATGCAAATCCGCAGCCGACCTCATGTTCAAAACCGCATGCGGTCAACTGTGGGAGCGGGCTTGCTCGCGAATGCGGTGGGTCAGTCAATTCATCTGTCACTGACCCACCAAAGCCCTCCGCTGTAATGCGCTTGCGGGAAATTGCCGAAC